>CAYZXL010000027.1:0-56830 GCA_964482435.1 uncultured Verrucomicrobiota bacterium | reverse complement strand
TGCTCCACCTCCCTCGTAACCTCCCCCATCCTCCCCTTATGGCAAAACTTCAGAACCGTTAAAAAGCTCGCGACATCGGTGATCCGCCATTACCCAAGACTCCAGGGCGCGCGGTAATCGTAATGGAGGAGCTTGTTGGCTTCGTCGTTGTTCGTGATGCGCTCGGCTTGCCAATCCCATTCGATGCGGGATTTCGTCGCGAGGGCGATGTTGCCGAGAAGGCTGAACGTCGTCGAGCGATGCCCGTCTTCGATGTCGGCGTTGCACGGTTTGCGGCTTCTCATGCAGTCGAGGAAATTCCGGATGTGGGCGTCGGTTGAATCGCCCTCGGGCCCTTTTCCCTCCATCGGCCCCATGCGCGGGCCGCTTTCCACGAACTGACCGCCGCGCTCGGGGATGATCTTGAAGCCGTTCTCGCTGCAATACAGCGTGCCGTCCGTCCCGCGAAGCTCGATCTCGCCTGACGCAAGAACGGGGTTCCCGCTTGCCTCGTACTGACCGAAAATCATAAGCATCCCGGACGCGAACTCGAGCGTCACCTCAAGCGTATCCGGGACCGTTCGGGCGTCCTTGACAGCAAATTTCCCACCATGCGCGGAAAGCGAAGCGGGTGCAACCTCGCCGACCACCCACCGCATCGCGTCGAAGTAATGCACACCCCAGTTGGCGAGCTGCGACGAATAGAGACCCCACCAGCGAAATTTGTACGGATGGATGTTCACGTTGAAGGGTCTTGCGGGACGAGGTCCGACCCACATGTCCCAGTTCAGACCTTTGGGCGGGTCAGAATCGGGCGCGATGCCGATGCCCGTCGGGTACATGTTGCTCAGCCGGTAAGCTCTTGCGACGGTGACTTTGCCTATCTTTCGTGCGCGCACCATCTCGACGAGCTTCTGATAGATTTCCGAAGAGCGCCGCTGCATCCCCACCTGGCAAACGCGGTTGTCTCTTCGGACAGCCTCGACCATCTTCCGCCCCTCAACGACGGTGATGGAAAGCGGCTTCTCGACATAGACATCTTTGCCAGCGTCGCAAGCCATGATTGTTTGAATGGCGTGCCAGTGGTCGGGCGTTGCGATGAACACAGCGTCTATGTCCTTTTTCTCAAGCAGCCGGCGGAAGTCCGTGAACTTCTCGGTCTTGAGCCGCGTCGCCTTTTCCTGCCTGAGCATCATCGGCTCGTCCACGTCGCACAATGCCACCACTTCAGCATTGGCGTCCTTCAGCCGTAGCGTTGACCGCAGAAGCTGTCCGCCGCGATTGTTGACGCCAATGAACCCGAGCCGAATCCTGTCGTTGGCGCCAAGTGCGCTCCCGGGCGACCGAAGCCCGAGCGACAGAGCTGCGGCGCCAGCGGCAGAAGTTCTCAGGAAAATCCGTCTCGTCATTTTCTTCTCAGAATTCATTCTTCATTCCTCCGCGATGCAATTCATTTTCACGCTTTCGATTGGTCGCAAGTTTTCAGCTTCTCAGGCCGAACAACGCTTCTGCGCTCGCGAGCAACCGGTCACTCACCAATTGTCGGCAAAGAAGAGATGCGCAGATGCGCGCAGCCCATCGGGATCAGAGTTATTTCCTCGACGGGCTGGTCGGATTTGACCGGACTCTCTGGGAGCGGCCCCGCGCAGTTGAGAACGAGCGTCCAGTTTGGAATTCTCCTCGCTTTAGCCGTCAGTCGAGTCGGCGCGTTCTCAGGGGAGAACGGGTCCAGCTTTAGCATTTCCTCCCATATTCTTATCTGCATCGCCCGGAGCGCCAGGCTCGGCTCGGCCAACAGCTCGAACGGGACCTCTTTCTTGCGTACAGCGAATGACCTCTGAGGATTGTCCCTGTCAACGACAAGCCCATAGTTCCACGGCGTCGTCGGAAAGGCCTCATATTCCGGCCATTTGTCGGTGCCGCCGTACCGTTTCCACTCCTGACCAATTTTCAGCGAGTAGGTCAGCGGCCCTCTGTTGACGGAAACGGAATTGGCGATTTTTTTCCACACGGAAAGCGTGATTCTCATTGGCAGCTCAAGGTCAACCCGGTCGCCGTCCTTCCAGAGGCGCTCGACAACGAGGTATCGTCCGCCCGGGGCTTCGACTTTCTGAGCCTGCCCGTTGATGCTCAGCCTGGCACCCTCGCACCAGTGCGGAACTCTCAGGGAAAGAGGAAACTTCACAGGCTTTGGAGACGACAGAACAAACAGAATGCTTTCGTCAAAGGGATAATCCGTCTCCTCGACAATCTTGACTTCGACGCCGTCGCCGACTTTCGCAGAGACCTCGCACGGTGCGTAGAGCACCACCGCGAGACCGTTCCCCTGCGTCGCCAGCCAGAGATGCTGCGCGAAATAAGGCCAGCCCTGCGCGACGTTGTGCTGGCAGCAACGGTAGTCCCACGGGCTGTACGAGACGAGCGTGCCGTCGTTCTGAAAAACGTGTGCGCCCCCTTTGTCGCACTGCACGAGGTTCGGAGCTGTCAGGTAATGAATCCCCTTCCAATCCGGCATCACCGCCGCCGGGAACGAGTTGAACGCGATGTTCTCGCAGCGGTCGGCGAATTTCGGGTCGCCAGTGATTTTCAAAAGAGATTCGCTGCTGTACATGAGCTCGACGATGGAACAAGTCTCGGCCGCTTGCTCTGCGCCGATTTTCCCCGGTCGGAAATTCTCGTCAGCAGCAAACATCCCTCCAGGCACCTGCCCATACTCGTCCATCACAGTCCGGTAATTCCTCTCGACGGCATCGAGGTGCTTCTTGTCCTTTGACTGCTGCCAGTACACGCCGGGCTGGCGAATGCCCATGGTGATGTTCACGCCGTGCTGCGTTGGCAGACCTTCCGTCCAGGGCGCCGTTCTCTCGAAAACCCGCTTCGCCACGTCGAGGAGCCACTTCTCACCCGTTCGGCTGTAAAGCCAGTAGATGCTCTCTAAGTTGTCTCCGCCGCGAATCCACTGCCAGCTTTCAGGAAGAAGCTGCTCAATTGGCATCTCAAGCTCATAACGAAAATACTTCGTCATGAGCGGGATGACCCGCTCGTCGCCCGTCGCCTCGTAAAGAGACTGAAATGCGAAGAGCATCACCATGTTCGGCCAGAGGTCGTGATTCGCTTTGTTCTCCGGCGGACCGAAATAGCCGTCAGGCTGCTGGCTGGCAAGGGCCTTGTCGAGCCATTTCTTAGCTTCGGCGATGATTCTCTCGTCTTTCAGGACATAGCCGAGGTCGCCGAAACCCTTGAGCCAGTAGGGAAGTTCCTCCCATCCGCGAGACTTGAAATTCCACCACCCGCTGTCCTCCCGGCAGAACCTGCTCAGTTCCGTGAGATGGCCCGTCATTCCCTCCGCCATCAGCTCCAATTGATGCCTCAACCATCCCTTCGGCGTAATGCTCCCTATGGGCAACTTCATCAACGGACTCGCCGTCAACGGCTCCCGATTCCCCACATAAAACTCATTCCCCCCCGTCGTCGCCGGTATTTCTGCGGTGGACAGCCTCGTCTCCATTTCAGCTCCCTCGCTCAGGTTCACCGATAATGTTCCAAAGATCAGTGAGACGGCAAAAGCGATGCATGTACGTGCTCTCATCGTGTGGTCCTCCCTCAGCTGCGAACTCGTGTTCGGTCACTTGGATAATAGCAAATTCTTTCCGAACGATGTGCCGGTTTTTTGGGCCCCGACGGCGATCAAGAGCATACCCCCAGGATTCGTCCGGGGGGCCGCGACACGGACATCGGGCTTGCGGACTCATCGCAGAATGAATAGTATCAGCGCAGAGAGCGACGGTGGTCCGGGTCTCTTAACGAAGATGCTCAGTTCCATTTGAGCGATTTCATGGTTCCAAGGGAGGCAATAGCGATGAGGGCGATGAGTCGCAGAAGGTTCTTGAGGGAGTCGGTGGGGGCGGTGGCGGCGATGGCCATTGCCCCGAAGCGCAACAGCGTGGCGGCGAGCGACAAGGTTATCGTCGGAGTGGTGGGGATTCGGGGACGGGGGGATTTCTTAGCGAGGGCGTTTGCGGCGAGACCCGATGTGGAGGTGGCGTATCTTTCGGACGTGGACAGCAGACTTTTTGAGTCGAGGGCGAAGGCGGTGGAGGCGGCGCAGGGGAAGCGGCCGAAGACAGTTCAGGACTTTCGGCGGATTCTTGAGGACCAAGATGTCAACGCCCTGGTGATTGCGACGCCGGACCACTGGCACTCTCTCGCGACCATCTGGGCTTGTCAAGCAAGAAAAGACGTTTATGTCGAGAAACCGGCTTCTCACAACATCTGGGAGGGGCGGAAGATGGTCGAAGCAGCCCGCAAGTACAAGCGGGTTGTTCAGCTCGGGACACAGAGCAGAAGCGGGCCCTATATCAAGAATGCAATCGAGTTCATTCGCTCGGGCAAGCTGGGCAACGTTCATCTCGTGCGCGTTCTGAACATGAAGACGCGCGGGGTGCTCGACACAAAACCCGACGAGGCGCCGCCGAAGGAACTCGACTACGACATGTGGCTCGGGCCAGCGTCGAAGCAGCCGTACAACTTTAATAGGTACTATGGCGGCTGCTGGAACTGGTGGTGGGATTTTTCGGGCGGGGACATCATCAACGACGGCGTTCATCAGATAGACCTCGCACGCTGGGTCGTCGGGCAAGATTATCCAAGGTCGGTGCACGCGACGGGCGGGATTTTTCATTTGAAAGACGGTGCCGAGACGCCCGACACGCAGATTGTCACTTATGAGTTCGATAACGTGACGATGGTTTTTGAGCTGACGCTCTGGACGCCGTACATGAAGAAGACACCGACGGAGAGAAGGAGCCTCGACGAGTGGCACAACTGGCCGTTCAATGCGACGAAGGTGGAGGTCTTCGGGACGAATGGGTTCATGTACCTCGGTCGGCACGGGGACGGATGGCAGTCGTTCGGGGTGGACGGCGAGGACGGGCCGTACGAATATGGACGGGACCCATTTCCGCCTCATTTGGAGAACTTCCTGAGCTGCGTTCGGACGCGCGAGAAGCCGAATGCCGACATCGAAATCGGGCATCTCTCGACGCTGCTGTGCCATCTGGGCAACATCTCCTACCGTGTCGGGAATCGGAAGCTCATATTCGACGGGAAGGCGGAATCGTTCGTCGGCGATGAGGAGGCGAATCGGCTTTTGAAAAGGGAATATCGGCACCCTTACGTCGTGCCGGAGAAAGTGTGAGATTGGTATCCTGCGCAGATAAGAGGAAAGGAGAAGGAATCATGAAAGGATGGAAGATACTGGTGCTGGTCGCATTCGCGGTCTCCGCTCTGGGCGTCGCTGAAGTGGCCGCTGAAAAGGCGGCGCGGAAGAAGGTAAAGGAGACAGCGAAAGGCAAACGAGTGGTTCACGTTGTAGCGTTGAAGTTCAAGGAGGGGGTGACTCAGGAGCAGATTGAGAAGGTCTGCAAGGGGTTCGCGGAGCTGAAGGACAAGATACCGGGAATTGTCAGGTATCAGGCCGGAGTAAACAACAGCCCCGAGAAACTCGATAAGGGCTTTACCCACTGCTTTATCGTGACTTTCAAAAACGCCAAGGCGAGGGATGAATACCTGCCCCATCCCGCGCACAAGGAGTTCGCGAAGGGGCTTGGGGAAGTTATCGCGGACGTCTTCGTGATAGACTTTGAAACGCAGTGACGAGGTCGGGTGAGACCTCAGTCACGGGTCGAGCTCACCGAAGAGAGCGCGGAGGACGCAGAGAATGAACAGGGCGGCCGGACGGCGACTCTGCGATCTCTGCCCTGAAAATAGCCGCTACGCGGCGAGCGGGCACTCTCTCGCAAAGCCGCCAAGGACGCGAAGGAGCAAGCCCCGTGAACTCCTGGCGTCTTAGCGTCTTGGCGAGAAAAAACGGGCCCCATAGGGGCATTTTCATGGTCTCCGGGTGTGCGAAGCTCATGAGCGACTGCGGTTCCCTATTTCCGCCGGGACAGTGTGAATGCGGCGGTTACGCAGAGAGAGGCCCCGCCCTAATTGGGTTATTACGCCGTCGGCGACATTTCCCTTGACAGACTTAGCCCATGGCGTAAATTATGTAACGAGGAATTCCATAGGGAAACAGTAAATCATCGCGTGCCCACGGGGATCAACCAGTGTAATCACGAAGGCTAAGAGGGGATGGTTTGTCACTCGCGGCGAAAGGCGAGGCAGCGAGGGCGTTGCTTGGTTCGGGATAACAGCTCTTATCGGATGGGACCATGGCAGAGAACGATTTGATTTCGATCGAGATTAAGAAAATCGCGTTGAGCGCTCAGGTTTGTGCGGTGGTTCTCGGAAACGATGAGAAGGAGTTCACCGTTTACATAGACCCCACGATTGGGATAGTGATTAAAATGTTCATGGAGGAGGTTGAGAAGCCGCGGCCTCTGACCCACGACCTCATTGGAAGCATCCTGACGGGGCTGGGCGTTACCGTGATGCGAGTGGTAATCAACGACATCCAGGACAACACCTATTTCGCGCGGCTTTTTCTGAAAGAAGAGAATGAGCTCGGCAAGAAGATTGTGGAGATTGACAGCCGGCCGAGCGATTCGCTCGCGATAGCGAAGATGAAGAAAAGCCCGATCTTCGTGACGCGCAAGGTGTTTGACTTAGTAGGCAAGCCTCCCGCTCCATAGGGGCGCCCTGGGGCTCCTCACCTCATCGCCTCTTTTGTCCTGTGGAGAGTTTTGTTCAAGTAGTCCAGGGCTTCCTCAACGCTGTCAACGAAGCGGAACAGCCTCAAATCCGACTTGCTGATTGTGCCCGCCTCGACGAGGAAATCGAACCCAACCGCCTTTTTCCAGTAATCGCGCCCGAACAGAAGAACGGGGAATTGGTGCGGTATTTTTCGCGTCTGGCGAAGGGTAAGGACTTCCATCAGCTCGTCCATCGTCCCGAACCCGCCGGGGAAAATGACGAGCGCTCGCGCCAGGTAGAAGAACCACCACTTCCTCATGAAGAAGTAGTGAAACTCGAAGTCGTACCCGGGGGTAACATATCGGTTGGTAGGCTGCGCGCCGCCCGGGAGGCTGATGTTGAGGCCGAGTGATTTCCCGCCCGCCTCATGTGCCCCGCGATTGGCAGCTTCCATAATCCCCGGTCCGCCGCCGGAACAGACCACAAAGCGCTTCCCGTCGGTCAGGCTCTTTGACCAGAGGGTTATTTCCCTGGCGAGTTTCAGCGCCTCGGAATAATATTTTGACATCTCAACCAGCCTCTCGGCGTCCCGCAATTCTGACAGGAGAGAGGCAGTTGGAGTCCTGGAGCGAGCAACCTTCTTCTTCAGTTGGTCGAGCTTCGCGAGGGTTTTGTCTTCCGGCATGATGCGCGATGAGCCGAAAAAGACGATTGTTCCCCTGATGTTGTTTTCCCTGAAGCGTTTAAGAGGCTCGAAAAACTCCGTGAGAATTCGGATTGGCCGAGCATCAAGGCTGGTGAGAAAGTCGAGATTTGTGTACGCTTTTTGGGCGTGTTTTAACGATTCGGGCATCTCGCTGCTCCTTCAGATAATGTTCGTTGAGGACAAAATTGTGTGGACTTATTGAGGATAGCACAATTTGCGCCAGATTTGCGCGGCCTGTTGCGAACGATTCACATCATAAGGACTCGGCCCCGCTGCCGGGCTCGTTCGGCTTCAGCAGGGGGTGACCACCGTCCGCTCCAATAGACCGAAAGAGGCCGTGTGGTTCGCACGGGCGCTCCGAGCGTCGCCCTTCGGCTGCAGTGGAATGAGAATTCGTGTTTGCCTTTTAGCTCGCACCCCTTTTATTATCAGTCGGACAATGGATGGCTGTCTGCCGCCGGCGGAGTTTTGCCATGCAGAATCCATTCCCGTGTGCGGCGGGCGCCTCGTCGGTTGCCGCCTCAATATCCTCGTTCGGGAAATCAGCGAAAATGCTTGCGCTTGGTATCGAGACTTCGACAAGGGTGGGACAGCTTGCTCTCGTCAAGGATGACCGGTTGCTGGTCGAGGACGTGATTGACGCGGAGCTGGATCATTCGGGCAAGCTCCTCACAGCCGTTCGGTCGGCCCTCAGCAAGGCAGGGCTTTCGCGCGATGATCTGGATTGCATCGGGGTGGGCACCGGGCCGGGGTCTCTGACGGGCGTCCGCGTCGGGATAGCCTTTGCGAAAGGGCTGGTGTTTGCGACTGGAAAGCCTCTCGTCGGGGTTTGCTCGCTTGAGTCAATCGCTTACCGCCGCAAAGACTACACGGGCGTCCTATCAATCGTCGTTGATGCTAAAATGCGCGGGTTCTACCACGCAGCGTACAGGTGGAGTGGCGCGGAGGTGAAAGAAGTCTCTTCCCTATCCGTTTTCGGCCAGGAGGAGCTTCCTCGGAACCTGTCGTCGGGCGCCCTCATTCTCAGCCCCGACACGGAAAGACTTGGCCCCGAGCTTCTGGCGCACCTTCCGCCCAGTTGCAGGGTTGAGAGAGAGGCGGTCTTTCCGAGCGCGGAACACGCCGCTCGGCAAGCAATGCGGAAGGTAAGCTCCGGATTGTTCGACCCGCAGAAGATGGTCGAGCCAATTTACCTGCGGCCGGGTGTGATAACGCCTCCTCGGTTGGCGCGGTGAGGTCCATCGAGATCGTACGTTGCTGCCTTGAGGGCATCCGGAAACGGAAAACTACAGAGCGATGCGCATGGAACAGAGCGAGGAGAATAGCTGCTCTTCCGGCGCAATGCTCGACTCAATGAGCTGGCTTTATGGCAGGAGAAACAAAACCAAAAATCGCTTTCGTTGTGCCGAGGTTCGACCCGGACCTCGCCGGTGGTGCTGAGGTTCTGGCGAAGGGCCTGGCGACGAGGCTTTTCCAGCGCGGCTACCCGGTGGCAGTCTTCACGACGTGTGCTCGCGATCACTTCACGTGGGAGAATTACTATCCGCCGGGGAAATTCGAGACCGGCGGGATTCCTGTCACTCGGTTCCCTGTCAACGAGACTCGCGATTTTGCTCGCTTCCTCGAAATCCAGGAGAAAATCGTCAAATACCAGGACCTCTCCTTTGAGGAAGAAAAGGAGTGGATCAGCCAGAGCGTGGTGAGCGAGCCGCTCTTCAAGCACATCGAGGAGAGTCGCAGCGAATTCGATGTCTTTATTTTCGTGCCGTACCTCTTCGGGACGACGTACTGGGGGGCACAAATCGTTGACGAGAAGGCCATTCTCATCCCGTGCCTCCACGACGAGCCGTACGCCCACCTGAAAATCTTCAAAGAACTCTTCGACAACGTAAAGGCAGTGATGTTCAATACTGAATCGGAGAGACTGCTGGGGAAGAGGCTCTACGACCTCCCCGACTGGAAGACCTCTGTCGTCGGGATGGGGATGGAGGGTTCCGGGCCGCACGATGCAGAGCGCTTTCGGAAGAAGTTCCGGCTGCCGGAGCCGTTCGTGCTTTATGCCGGGCGAAGAGAGGGTGGGAAGAACAGCGACCTGTTGATTGAGTATTTCCGCGTCTTCAAACGGCACAACCGGCTCGACGTGAAGCTGGCAATGATGGGGACCGGCTCGCTTTCTCTTCAGCCGGTTGACACCAAATATGTCGTTGACCTCGGTTATCTCCCCGAAGACGACAAGAGAGACGCGTTCGCTGCCGCGAGGGTCTTCTGCCAGCCGTCCTTGAACGAGAGCCTTTCGATTGTCCTGATGGAAGCGTGGCTCGCTGAAACGCCTGCTCTCGTCAATGCGAAGTGCCCCGTAACCGTCGAGCACTGTATCAAGAGCAACGGCGGTCTGTTCTTCGACGATTACTGCGAGTTTGAGGAAACGTTGAGTTTGCTCCTGACGAACGGCCGGCTGGCCGCGACCCTCGGCAAAAACGGAGCCGAGTACGTCCGAAAGGAGTACAATTGGGACGTTGTGATGAGGCGATTCGAAGGGGCATTGGCGAACTTCGGGCTCGCTTGACGGAATTGTCCTTCCTCCAGCGCACCCGGGAGACCGAACAGAAGTGAAATTACTGGAGTTTATTCAGAAGGAAATCAGGACTGATAAGCAAGTCGTCGGAGTCAAGCCGATTTCATCGCGCCTGGCCCGCCATGCGGAGCTGTCCGTCACCGTTGATCCCAGAATCACTGCCGCCCTGAACAGGATGGGAATCTGGAAGCTGTATTCCCATCAGGTAGAGGCGATAAGTAACTCGCTCGCCGGAAAGAACGTCGCCATCTCCACTGGCACCGCGAGCGGGAAGACCCTCTGCTACCTCATTCCGCTATTGAACGAGCGTCTTCGCGACCCTTCCTCGACGGGCCTTCTTCTCCACCCGACGAAGGCGCTCAGCAGAGACCAGCTTCGGATTCTCCACAGATTCCGCGAGCTTGACCCGTCCATAAATTTCAATGCGGGCGCCTACGACGGAGACACAGCGGAGGACTTGAGGCGAAAGCTCCGCGACGAAGGAAATCTCATCTTCACCAATCCCGACATGCTTCATCAAGGAATTCTCCCCAACCATTCCCGATGGAGCCGATTTTTCTCCAACCTCAAATACGTCGTCATAGACGAGATTCACATCTATCGCGGGATATTCGGGTCAAACGTCGCTAACGTCATTCGCCGCCTGAAAAGGATTGCCAGGTACTACGGCTCGAAGCCCGTTTTTATCTGTAGCAGTGCGACCATCAAGAACCCCGAAGAGCTTTCAGAGAAAATCGTCGGCGAGCCGGTGGTTACGATAGACAAGGATGGCTCTCCCCGCGGCCCGAAAGAGTTCGCTCTTCTCAACCCACGGCTGATAAGCCCGGAGACAGGGGAAAGGCTTGGGCCGATTAGCGAAGCAAAGCGCCTTATGACGGAACTCATCAGGAATCGGATTCAGACCATCGCCTTTGCACGAACTCGCCTCAGCGCGGAAATCATTTACAGATACTGCCGGGAGGAACTGGGAAAGACCGATTCTTCTCTGGCGAACTCCATAAAGGCTTACCGGGCGGGATACCTTCCGCTGGACCGAAGAGAAATCGAAAAGGGTCTTGCGACCGGCGACTTGCTCGGCGTCGCCAGCACAACCGCCCTGGAGCTCGGCATAGACATCGGCGGACTCGATGCCTGCCTCATCGTCGGCTACCCCGGGACGATTGCCAGCCTCTGGCAGCAAGCAGGCCGTGCGGGCAGGGGCGACCAGCAATCGCTCGTCGTGCTAATCGCCCAGAACTCGCCGATAGACCAGTTCTTGATGAAGAATCCCGAATACCTGTTTGGGAAATCTCCCGAAAACGCGGTGGTCAATCCGGATAATCCGATGCTCGCCATCGCCCATCTGAAGTCCGCGTTGTATGAACTTCCCCTGCGATCGGAGGAGGAAAGCTTGTTCGGCGAATACACCGGGGCCATGGTGAACCTGCTCGTCAGCGAGAATCTCGTCAAGGACATCGGCGGCCAATCCTACTGGGCGAGCAAGAACTTCCCCGCGGCGGAAATCAATCTTCGCAGCATGAACAACGTCGTTTACACGATCCAGGACACCTCTGCGGGAGACCAGGCCATCGGGACCATTGACGAAGCGACGGCCTTTTTGCAGGTCCATCCGCACGCTATCTATTTGCACGACGCCGAGACCTATTTCGTGAACGAACTCGACATTCAGAAGAAGATAGCTTTCATCGAGAAGAAGGCGGTTGATTACTACACCATGGCGGTCTCCGAATCCAACATAAAGATTGAGACGACCGAACAGGAAAAGCCCTGGCACAAGAGCAAAGTCTGCTTCGGCGACACGACAGTCACTTCCGTCGTGACGATGTTCCGAAAAATAAAATTCCACACAAGGGAGACCCTCGGCTTCGAGGGCCTCGACCTTCATCCCCCGGCGCTTGAGACGACCGCTTTCTGGCTTATTCCCGACGGGCGAGCTCTCGCCACAGTGAGACAGCATGGTCGCATACCGAAGGAAGGTCTCATCGGCATCGCCAACGTCGTGTCCGACGTGATGTCGTTCCACATCATGTGCGATTCCATGGACATCGGGACTGTCGTCGAGTCCTCCAACGTCGGTTTGCCGACGCTCTTCGTTTATGACCGATATCCCGGCGGGATGGGATTCGCCGAGAGAGGATTCAACCTCATTGACAGAATCGTGGAAGACACGCTGAAACTCATCGAGCAATGCGACTGCTTGACCGGCTGCCCGTCGTGCGTCGGCGCTCCTGTTGCGCCGTTCGCATTCGCCGCGATAGATGCCGACACGCGGGGAACCATCCCCGACAAAGAAGCCGCCCTCATCCTTCTCCACGCCCTTCTCGGAAAACCGCCGTACGTCCCCCGCCACGCTCCGCCGCTGAGAGTTCTTTCGCCAGAGCAGCCCGCTCGCAAACTCGAGGTGAAACCCCTCCCCCCCAACCTCGAACAAAAAATCCGCCGCCGCCTGAAAAGGCCGGGCGAATGACGTCCCGGAAGCGCGCTTGGGCCTGCAAGTCTGGACTGACGCGCCACGAGAGGAAAAAAACTCGGGAGGCCCAGGTCTTGACGGGCGATAAGTGGTGTAGTAGATTGACCGCGAGTTCTCTCCCATTGCTTTGAGGAACCACGGTTCGTGGAAGTGAAAATTAGACGAGGGCGCCGATGGCGATACGCAGAAGTGCGACCGAGCAGCTTAACCTTTTCCCCACGCTGACAGCCCGGTTCCCTTCGACCCGATACCAAGGGAGCAAGGCGAAGCTTGTTGACTGGATTTGGGAACAGATCGCTGACCTCGATTTCGTCACCTGTCTGGATGCTTTTGGCGGAACAGGAGCTGTCGCATTTCGACTGAAGCAGGAAGGCAAACAAGTCACTTATAATGATCTCCTCCGGTTCAACTACCACATCGGGCGTGCATTGATTGAGAACGAGGCCATTAGCCTGAGTCCGGAGGAGCTGGACTGGGTCCTTCAAAGGCACCCCGGCATTTCCTACCCCCGGTTCGTTCAGGAGACTTTTGGTGACATATACTTCACCCACGAAGAGAACGCTTGGATTGACCAAACCGTCACGAACATTCGCCAACTGCACGACGACTACAAATTCGCGATCGGTTTTTTCGCTTTGTGCCAGGCGTGCATTGTCAAACGACCGTACAACCTGTTTCACCGGAAGAACCTGTACATACGTCTCGCGGAGGTTCCACGGTCCTTCGGGAACAAGGCAACGTGGGACAGGCCCTTCGAGGACTGGTTTCGCGACTTCGTCGCAGAAGCAAATGGGGCGGTCTTTGCCAACGGTCAAGGCAACCGTGCGGTAAACCATGACGCGCTGGAAGTGCCCGGAGAGTACGAGTTGGTCTACGTGGATACACCCTACATCTCCAGCCGGGGGCTCGCCGTTGACTACCTGAGCTTCTACCACTTTCTGCAGGGGTTGGCAGAGTATGATGAATGGGCCAAGCACATGGACACGCGGTCAAAGCACCGCGCCTTCAGAAGGAGACACAGCGAGTGGACCGATGCGCCGCGCATTCGGGGAGCCTTTGATCGTCTGTTCCATCGCTTCCGGGACAGCATCATCGTCGTCTTGTACCGGAGTGACGGCATCCCGTCGGAGGACGAGCTCGCGTCCGTTCTGGGTAGGTACAAAACGCATGTGCGGGTCGAGCACTTCGGTCCATACAAGTACGTCCTATCAACCAATTCGGGTTCTAACGAGATCCTGCTGGTCGGGACATAAATCAGCTTAGGGAACCACGCAATGGACCCGGAAGAGTTCAGGGAGAATCTAATCCGGCAGTTTGGAGATTTCAGGCGATCGCTTGCCACAGACAACGGTGACTGGGTTGTAAAGGGGTTCATTGATGTGTACAAGAATATCTACACGATAATCGGTGGACACCAAGGTTGTCTCGAAAATAATCGAATTGATCTTGTTCCCGATTATTTCCCGATTCGCGTCGGAACGCCACTACAAGATGGTGCTCAGCGAGTACCAGAACCACTACCCTGACGTTACGTTCATTCTGCCCGACGGTGAAAAAGTCGCCCTTGATCTAAAAAGCACGTACCGGACAGGCGAGGAAACCGTCAACGGGTTCACGCTCGGGGCCTTCACCAGGTATTTTCGACAGCGCAAGTCGGCCAAGAATGCCACTTTCCCGTACGAGCAATACTCCGCACACCTCGTTCTCGGGGTAATCTATACCCGCCGCGAGGGCGCCTCCGACGAGCAGCGCGTTCGTAAACTGGAAGAGCTCCAGGAGATTGTCTCGGTCGTCAAGGATTTCAGCTTGCTCATTCAAGAAAAATGGAGGATCGCAGGCGAGCGCCCTGGTAGCGGCAACACCAAGAACATCGGTTCGGTGAGGAATATCAAGTTACTCCTCGAAGGCTCAGGGCCCTTCGTGCCTCACGGACCGGAGGTTTTTGACGACTACCGGATGAACTACCTCACAGCGGACATGGCAAGGGCGATTGACTCGGAAGTGCCTTACCGAAACTTGGGCCAGTACTGGCGATGGCGAGACCATGCTCCACGGGCGAAGTGAAGCAAGGCGGCGGCGCCGCCGTGCCGCCTCCCGTGGCGTGGCTCTGTGCGCTGCCTCCCAAGCTCCCCCGCCAGAGCAGCCCGCGCGCAAACTCGATGTGAAGCCCCTCCCCCCAAACCTCGAGCAAAAAATCCGCCTCCTCCTCAAAAGCCCGTGAGGCTTGGCGTTGGCCCCGCATGCTGAGTTCCGTCCCGGGGTGGGATGCTAAACTTTCCTTCGCCAACAGCAAACGTGGCGAAATTTCATTTTCTGAGTATAATTGCCCTGTCTCTCCAGTGTGTGCTTGTTGAGTTGCATCCCGGACGCAGCGCTGGCCAGGCAAGGATGGGTGTGGCACCGAACACCGGAGGAGGGCGCAAAGCCCGATGAGCGAACTTAGCTCATGGGCTGTGCCTCAAGCTTAGATTTGTTCCGCACTGCCATTGCGCCTCGCTGCAACGGCACCCAGTGCCGGGGTGGGGCTGGTGCGGTGACAGCCGAAAGGTAACTTGATGAAAAAGGTAATTGCGCTCGTGCTTATTCTGGCAGTTGCAGGGCTTATCGGTTGGCGAGTCCACAAAAAGCTATCTGCGTCGGCAAAGGGCTTTGACCGCCGGCGAGGGAGCGCCGCTGTGGCTGTGGAGGTAACGCCTGTTCAGAAGAGTACCATCCGGGATGTCGGAGTTTTCACCGGCACGTTGTTGCCGAAATCGCAGTTCATAGTTGCACCGAAGATTACCGGACGATTGGAGAGACTCTTGGTCCATATCGGAGACCGGGTCAAACGCGGCGACCCAATTGCTCTTCTCGATGACGACGAGTACTTCCAGCAGGTGGAACAGGCCCGGGCGGAGTTGGAGGTGGCCTCCGCCAACGTGGAAGACTGCTTGAGCGCTTTGAACGTTGCCGAGCGCGAGTTCGACAGGGTGCGGACGCTTCGTGAGAAAAAAATAGCATCCGAATCGGAACTCGACATCGCCCAGGCCCGGTACAATGCCCAGGAAGCCAAGTACAGAGTCGCCCTGGCGCAGGTCGCCGAAAAGGAGGCTGCCCTGAACGCAGCCCAGGTACGATTCTCCTATACGCAAATCCAGGCATTGTGGGAGGACGGAGACGAACTCAGAGTCGTTGGTGAGCGGTTTGTGGACGAGGGGGAGATGTTGAAGCCCAATGCTCCCATCGTTTCGATCCTTGAGATAAATCCCCTGACAGCGGTCATCCACGTCATCGAACGCGACTATTCTCAGGTGCAGGTTGGACAGGAAGCGGTCATGACCACCGACGCGGTCCCTGACACTACTTTCAAGGGCAAGATTGTTCGCGTAGCACCTCTGCTGAGGGAGACTTCTCGCCAGGCAAGGGTAGAAATCGAGGTCCCCAACCCGGAAGGTCTCCTCAAACCCGGTATGTTTATCCGCGCGGAGATCGAGTTTGCTCGGCACGAAAACGCAACTGTCGTTCCTGTGGCTGCCCTTGTCAAGCGAGGTGGCCTCCAGGGAGTTTTTCTGGCGGATAGAGAGAAAATGAAAGCTCACTTCGTCCCGGTGAGACTCGGCATAATCAATATTGCCCAGGCGGAAGTCGTGGAACCTCTTCTTACTGGCGCGGTCGTGACCATGGGGCAGCACCTTCTTGAAGACCGCTCTTCCATTATATTGCCCGCTTCGCGGCCTGTGGGTTCCCCGGCCTCTCCTGATATATCGAGCGAACGGAAACAGACGCAGACCGGAGGAAACCGATGAAGCTGACTCAGCTTGCCATACATCGGCCCATTTTCACCGTCATGGTAACACTCATCGTGATAATTCTGGGCGCAATCTCCTTGATGCGACTTCCCATTGACCTGATGCCCGATATCACGTTTCCAACTCTGAGTGTCACCACCGAGTATGAGAACGCCAGCCCGGAAGAGATGGAAGAACTGATCACACGCCCGATCGAAGAGGCGATAAGCGCGGTCCCCGGCGTGGAGGAGGTCTTCTCCATATCAACGGAGGGCGTCAGCAACGTGCGCCCGAGATTCTCCTGGGGCACAGACCTCGATGCCGCGGCAAACGACGTCCGCGACCGCCTCGACCGCGTCATGCCACGCCTTCCCGAAGAAGTGGAGCGACCCGTATTACGGAAATTCGACCTGGCGAGCTTCCCGATTCTGATTCTCGGCGTGGCAAGCAATCTCGACCCGGTGCAGCTCCGGCATGTCATTGACGACCAGATCAAATACCGCATCGAGCGGGTGCCGGGTGTGGCAGCGCTCGATGTCCATGGCGGCCTCGACCGAGAGATCCACGTTAATCTCTACCCTGACAAAATCAAAGCTCTGGGCCTGCCGCTCGATCAGATCCTGAGCCGCATCCTCGCAGAGAACGTCAACCTGCCTGGGGGAACAATAGACCGAGGAAACTTCGAGGTGACAGTCCGCACTGCCGGTGAATACACCAGCCTGGACCAGTTACAAGATACGGTAGTCGCCATTCGCGAGGGTGCACCGATTCAACTCAGGCAGATAGCCAGCATCGAGGATTCATGGCAAAAGGTGACCCGGATTGTGAGGGTGAATGGCCGTCCGGGCGTTCGACTCGCGGTCAACAAGCAGTCCGGGACAAACACCGTCGAAGTTGCTCGCCGAGTCCTGAAGGAGATTGATCGAATCAACCGGGACATACCTCAGATCAGTCTGGTTACGATTATTGATACCTCCGATTACATCCAGCGCTCTATCAGGAATGTCGGCTCAGCGGCGGTCTATGGCGGACTCCTGGCAATTCTTGTCCTGCTCTTCTTTCTCCGCAACGTTCGCAGCACCGTCATTATTGCCACCGCTATACCTATTTCCATAGTGGCAACCTTCGTCCTGATGTATTTCAGCGGGTTCACCTTGAACATCATGACGCTTGGGGGCCTGGCATTGGGTGTCGGGATGCTTGTGGATAACGCCATCGTGGTCCTGGAGAACATTTTTCGCCTGCGGCAGTCGGGGGGGGCGCCAGACCGAGTAGCGATCATGGGCAGCGAGGAAGTCACCGCTGCCATAATGGCGAGCACCTTGACAACCGTGGTGGTTTTTCTCCCGTTGATCTTCGTCCGCGGAATGGCCGGAGTGATGTTCAAACAACTCTCGGTAGTAATTAGTTTCTCTCTGATGTGCTCCCTTGCCATGGCCGTTACCCTGGTGCCAATGCTCGCTGCGAAGATACTGCCGCCGACCTCAGTTGGCCTCACAGGCAAGGAGACCCTGGCCAGCAAGATATTTCGTATCAGCGGCCGCTGGTTCGCGCGCCTGGAAGAGGGCTACAGGCGTCTTCTTCACAGCGCCCTCGACCATCGCACGGTGGTTGTGGTAGGAACGGTCGCTCTTCTCGTGGGAAGCTTAGCATTGATCCGCATGATCGGAGTTGAAATGATGCCGAGCTCTGACGAGGGCGAAGTCCGGGTCAGCGCAGAGATGGAAGTCGGCACGAGGCTGGAGATTCTCGATGAGAAGTTTAAAACCATCGAAGGCGTCGTCGCAGCCGCCGTTCCTGAAACTATGAATACGGTCACCTCCGTAGGAGGTGCAGGCTGGATGGCTACGGGCTCCCATACGGGAGAGATGAGGATTGCCCTCAAGCCGCAGGCTGAGCGGTCGCGGTCAAGCGAGGAAATCGCGGCGCTTCTCCGACAGAAGCTTATGAATCTCCCCGGGGTCACGATTCGAACTCGCGCCGGACAAGGATTGTTCCTGCTGCGCATGGCCACCCGAGGAGGCGAAAGGGTCGAAGTGCGAATCCGCGGTTACGACCTTGCGACCGCTGATGACTTGGCCAAGCGCGTCAAGGAACTGGTGGAGGAGGTGGATGGCGTTACGGATGCTCTGGTGAGCCGCGAGTCGGGCAGCCCGGAGGAAATAATCATCGTTGACCGGCAAAAAGTGGCGGACATGAAACTAACCGTCTCCCAGATTGCGAACATGCTTCAAACCGTATTGTCGGGGACGCAGGCTGGCTACTACCGCGAGGCAGGGGATGAGTATACAATTCTCGTAACAGTCAAGGACTCCGAGCGCATGGACCTGCGCGAAATCCTTGACCTGACGTTGACAAATGCGGACGGGCAGCCCGTCGTCCTGCGAAACGTTGTCGAGGCCCGGCCGCGAAGCGGTCCCGTCCGGGTCGAAAGGGTTGACCAGGAGCGAGTCATAATGGTATCCGCAAATATCACCGGGCGGGCTATGGGTTCCATTATTTCCGACATCAGGGAAAAGCTTCGCTCGATCCCCTTGCCGCGAGATTTCGCTATCAGTTTTGCTGGGGATTATGAAGAGCAGCAGAAGGCCTTCGGCGAGCTGCTTCTGAGCCTTATCCTGTCGCTGGTCCTGGTCTATATGGTAATGGCATGCCAGTACGAGTCGCTCCGCGACCCATTCGTGGTCATGTTCTCCGTGCCCCTGGCGGCCATCGGCGTCATTCTGACTCTTTTCCTCACCAACACAACCTTCAATATCCAGTCGTTCATCGGCTGCATAATGCTCGGCGGAATTGTCGTCAATAATGCCATCTTGCTCGTGGACCATACGAATCTCCTTCGCCGCCGCGACAGGATGCCTCTCCGGGATGCCATTGAAGAGGCTGGCCGAAGGCGGCTGCGGCCTATTCTTATGACTTCATTGACGACTGTTCTGGGCCTGGTGCCTCTCGCTCTGGGGCTCGGCGAAGGCGGTGAGGCGCAGGCTCCCTTAGCCAGAACGGTCATCGGAGGACTGACGAGCGCGACGTTCATTACGCTTGTGTTCGTCCCGGTTGTGTACTCCATCTTCGAGCGTCGCCCCACAAAAACGGACCAACAAGCAGGCGATGTCCCTTTGACAGCCCCGGCCGACAACGGGATTGCCGTAGCGAGTCCTCCGGTCTCGTAGCCCGGATGGAAAACGAAATTCTCGACTCGACCCGGGGCGGGTAAACCCAAACGGCACAGGGCTGCGTCTTGTTCAATGAAGCCCTGGGTTCCCAATGAAGGAGGAAAATCCCACATGTTCCCACAGAAACGCTCTGCAAACCTTTCTCGCCTTCTCCTCCTCACCGCGGCTTGCCTGTGGTTGACATCTTGCGCGTCGCTCCGTACTGGCGAGTACGAGGACAACGTCGGCCCCGTTTCTCAAAAGGGCGTTGCTGAAGCTGCGGAAGCAACCTCCCCCGAAACGCCTCCTCCAGGGGGCGAGCCTTCGGCTACGCCGCCTCTTGTGCCCCCCGAAGGGCCGTTGAAGCTGACGGTCGAGAACACAATCCTCCTCGCAGTGGAAAACAATAAGGCGTTTCGCGTCCAGCGGCTAAAACCTGCCATTCGCCGTACGTTCGAAGAGCAGGAACGCGCTGTGTTTGACCCGACCGTGGGGGCGACAGCATCGAACCGGCGAGCGGATGCTGAACGCCTCGCCCGGGCCGGAACAGGTACGGAAAGCCTCTCCTCAC
The DNA here is from genome assembly GCA_964482435.1 of uncultured Verrucomicrobiota bacterium. GTDB lineage: Bacteria > Auribacterota > JABMQX01 > JABMQX01 > JABMQX01 > CAYZXL01. The sequence goes on along the minus strand of CAYZXL010000027.1, from coordinate 36,974 downwards.
AGAACACCTCCGGAAAGCTATCGCTCGATACATTCCTTCCCACCGGCACGACGGTTGCCCTCGAGAGCACGGCCGATCTCACCGACTCGACGCTCTACGCCGATTCTTTTGCTACGACACGCGTCGGGCTAACTCTGACCCAGGCTATCCTCCGGGGCTTTGGAACAGGGGTAAACCTGGCAAGCCTTCGCCAGGCCCGAATTGATACGCTCACCTCGCAGTACGAGTTGCGTGGCTTTGCTGAATCCCTCATCGCGGAAGTTGAAGCAACCTACTGGGACTACGCTCTCGCGGAGCGGCGAATCGAAATCTACGCTCAATCCCTCAAGCTGGCTCAGGACCAGCTCAATGAAACTGTCGAAAGAATCCAGATTGGAACGTTGCCCGAAACTGAGCTTGCGGCAGCTCAAGCAGAAGAGGCCCTCCGCAAGGAGGACTTGATTAATGCTAACAGCAGTCTGGCTACAACCCGCTTACGCTTGCTGCGGCTGACCAGTCCTCGGGGGGCGAAGGCCTGGGAGAGAGAGGTCGTCCTTCAGGACCAGCCCGTCGCGCCCAGCGCCCCGCTGGATGATGTCGAATCGCACGTTCAGGTCGCTCTCCAGATGCGGCCCGACTTGAATCAGGCACGGCTGGGAATCAAACGGGGCGACCTTGAAATTGTCAAAACAAAGAACGGACTTCTACCCAAAATGGATTTTTTCGTAACTCTTGGGAAGAGCGGTTACGCGAACTCGTTTGGACGCTCCCTGGGAAACCTCGACGAAGACAACTATGATGTTCAGGTGGGTCTGACCTTCGAATACCCCTTCGGCAATCGGGATGCCGAGGCACGTCACCGCCGGGCAATCCTCAGTCGCCGGGAAAGCGAGGAAGCCGTCGGAAACCTCGCGCAGCTTGTCGAGGTGGACGTACGTTCTGCCTGCATCGAGGTCAACCGAGCCAGAGAGCAAGTCGCCGCCACTTCTGCCACCCGCAAACTCCAGGAAGAAAAGCTGCGCGCTGAAACCGAGAAATTTCGGGTCGGCAAATCAACCAGCCTCCTTATCGCACAGGCTCAGCGTGACCTCGTCGCCAGCCAGATTTCTGAGGTTGAAGCACTCGTGAATCACCTTAAAGCCCTCGTTGACCTGTACCGGCTGGAGGGATCGTTGCTTGAGAGGCGTGGCATTTCAGCTCCCGGGCGCGAGCCGGTGGACTCTTCGCACGGGTCGTAGTCGTCATAACAGGAAAGTGATGGCAGCGGAGTCCAGGGAGGGCAATCGAAGCAGGGCAGTGAAACCGCCCGGGGTCGCGTCCGTTGCAGCGGAGCAGTCTCTGCTCCCTCCCAAACCGGTCAATCGCTCCCTGGGTGCTCCACGGGGAGACCGACAATTACCTTACGGATTTTCGACGACGCGGAAGAATCTACGTACAGCCGCAGAGAGCGGCGTGCCGGTCTTCGAGCCGTCGTCAATCCAGGAGGTTGTCGCGTAGCCGTCAGATAGGACATTCTCGTCGGCGAGGCGCCATGCGACGAGGTCATCGGAGTAGAAGATCGAGTATGACTTGTTGCCGAGGGAGCTCCAGGTCAGGGTTACTGTCCCCGCAACGTCGTCGGTCTGCAACTGGTTGACGTAGTATTCACAAGCGCCCATGTCAACGGTGAGGCTCTTTCCGCCGTACATGACTCTGTGCATGCCAGCGAGGTCGCTATCACCCGGATTGGCGGCGGCGTTGTCTCCAGCATCAATGCACGGCGAGGAAGGCAAAAGACGGAAATTGCCGTTAGCGGGATCAACAAACAACGGGGCTTCGGCGATGTTTCCCTCACCGCCTCCAGTCCAGCCCTCGACGCAGGAATAGAACGGCTCGCGCGAGAACGCAATTTGGCCGCTCTGCGTGCCGACGTTTCCCCAGACAATGCAGTTGCGGATCGCAGCGTAGCACCCGGAGAGGCCCGAACCCCAGTCAGCCGAGTTGTTGACGATCGTGTTGTTCCGGATTGTGCCCTCGCAATTACGCAACCCGCCGCCGTCTGGAGCGGAATTGCCGATAATCAGGTTGTTTTCGATCGTGCCGTGGAATCTAAAAAGGCCACCGCCCTCCCAACCGGCCGAGTTGCCGGTGATGACGCAGTTCTGGACCGTCGCGTGGGTGCCCCAGCCTGAAATCCCGCCTCCCCCGTAGGAAGCCTTACCGTTCCTGATAGTGAATCCCGAAAGGACGCAGGTCCAGCCTCCGGTGCCGCCGAAGACGACGACGGGAGCGATGCCCCTGCCATCTATGATTGTGTTCGCGACAATGTCGGCATTCAACGGCATGATGCTCCTCAGCACCACATTTTTGTCGCCGAAGAAGATGTTCTCCTCGTAGAGACCCGGATAGACAACAATCTCATCTCTGTCGGCGGACTCGTCGAGGGCATCCTGAATCGTTTGGTAGAAGGCTCCGCTGGTCAGGTTCTCGACGAGTGATCCGGCCTTAGAAGTGGGGGACCATCCATGGCGATATTCTTCACTGTTGGGAATCTGGTCGCCATCGGGGTCGGAGTCGGCTCCCAGATCGAGGGTCGCGAACCAACGGAGCTCCCAATCGTCGGGCAAGCCATCGGAATCGGTGTCGGCGGATCTCGGCACGGCCTGCGACGTGTTTCCGTACGCCCCCATGTCCACCCTTCCGCCATTCGGCTCCGGCTCGTTTGAGAAATCGGAAGACGGGTCGCCCGAATCAATGCACGGCGACCAGCTCTCAAGGTGATAATCTCCCTCCTCGGGGCTGACAAAGTACGGGCAAGTCGTGATGTTCCCCTCGCCGGTTCCTGTCCAGTCCTGGATGCAGGAATAGGTCGGCTCGCTCGAGTGGTAAATCTGAGGGTCCTGGTCGGCGATGTTGCCCCAGATGATGCAGTTGAGTATGGTTCCTTCGCAATCATGGAGCCCGCCGCCCCAGGAGGAAGAGTTGTTGGAGATGGTGCAGTTCCGGATGATGCCGTGGCAATAGCGAACCCCACCCCCGTAGCCAGCCGAGTTTCCATATATGAGGTTATTCTCGATTATCCCGTCGCAGCACGCGATCCCGCCGCCCTGGTCCGCCGAGTTGCCCACGATGACGCAATTCTGGATGGCCGCGTGGGTAGCGCTGTCAAACGACCCACCACAGATTCCGCCGCCATAAAACGCATTCCCATTGCGGATTGTGAAGCCGGAGAGGACGCACGTTTCGTTTTCGGTGCCGGAGAACGTAACCGCCGAACCGGACTTGCTTCCGTCAAGAATCGTGTTGGCGACAGCGCCCGGATCCGAAGGCTCGATGCTCCTGAGCATGACGTTCTTCCCAAAGAAGTTGATGTTCTCCTTATAGACTCCAGTATGGACGATAATCTCGTCTCCGTCCGTGGATTCACAAATGGCAGCCTGAATGGTCTCGTAACGTAGGTTCTTTGTCATATTCTCGGCGAGGGTCACCGAAGGCATATTCGGACTCCACCCGTGATGGTACTCCGTGAGATTGTCAATGTGATCTCCATCGGGGTCGGATGCCGCGTCAAGTCCAAGATTCCCGAACCAACGCAGCTCCCAATCGTCGGGCAAGCCGTCGGAGTCGGTGTCTGGCGACTTGGAAGTCGCTTCCGGGGTGTTTCCATAGGCTCCCATGTCAATCCTGAGGCCGGTAGGCTGAGGCTCGTCGAAGTAGTTGGAAGAAGGGTCGCCTGAATCAATGCATGGCGACCACGATTGCAGCTGGAAATCTCCGTTCTCAGGGTCAACAAAATGGGGGTTCAGACCGATATTTCCCTCGCCGCCCCCGACCCAGTTCTGAACACAGCAATAGGTCGGCTGGCTCGATTGGGATAGCTGCGGCTGGTTCGTGGGAGCGTTTCCCCAGATGATGCAGTTGCGGATTGTGCCGGTGCAACTCCATAGACCGGACCCTTCGTTTTCGGCGATGGTGTTATTGACAATCGTTCCGTTACAGTCCGAAAGCCCACCCCCTCCGCCGGTGCTCGAGTTGCCGATAATGAGGTTGTTTTCGATGACCCCGTTGCACCCACTCAGCCCGCCAGCGCCGTGGCACCGGGACCTGTTATTCGAGATAACATTGTGGCGGATGGTCCCGTTGCAGCCCCAAAGTCCTCCGCCCCGCGACTCGTCCTGTTCGGTCCAATTCTTGGTAATCAAGTTGTTCTGGATGATGCCGCCGCAGCCAGATAAGCCGCCGCCCCCACCGTGACCGAAGTTCCCTGAAATAACGTTGTCTCCAATCAGGCCGCCGCAACCCGACAGCCCGCCACCTATGGTCGCGGAGTTTTCGGAAATTGTGTTGTTCACAATTGCCCCATCGCAATATGCAATGCCGCCTCCACCCCCGGCCTGATTGCCAGTAATGGCGTTGTTCAGGATGACACCGTCGCAGAAAGCAATCCCTCCGCCTTCGCTGGCGTTGTTATCGGCGAGGACGTTGTTCTCAATCGTTGCCCGCGAATGGTTCGTCCTTGTGCCGCCGCAGATTCCGCCGCCCGCCGCCGGCCAACTCCCGCCATAGCCTTTGCGGATGGTGAAGCCCGAGAGGAAACAGTCGCCGGTTTCCGTGCCGGAGAACGTGACCACGGAACCCGCTTCGTTTCCGTCAATAATCGTGCTGGCGACGACTCCAACGTCCCATGGGTCGGTACTTCTCAGAAGCACGTTTTTGCCAAAAAAGTTGATGTTTTCCCGGTAAGTCCCCGGATAGACGACAATCTCATCTCCGTCCTCGGCTTCGTCGAGCGCCACTTGAATGACCGGGTACCATTTCCCTTTTGTGAGGTTCTCGACGAGGTTTTCCGGCGCCGCCGTAGGATTCCATCCGTACCGGTACTCCGTGATATTGGGAACGTGATCTCCATCGGGGTCGTCGAAAGCATCTGCGTCAAGGTTCCCGAACGCATGCAGCTCCCAGTCGTCTGGCAAGCCATCGGCGTCGGCGTCCGGGGATTTCGAGGCCGCCTCCGGCGTATTTCCGTAAGAGCCCATGTTGATTCTTCCCCCATTGGGCTGAGGCTCCCTGGAGAAACTCGAACCAGGATAACCCGCATCAATACAGGGCGACCAAGTCTGCAAGTGATAATCTCTGGCATCCGGATCAACGAAGTGCGGATAGAAAGAGATGTTTCCCTCTCCTCCCCCTGCCCAGTGCTCTATGCAGGAATAGACGGGATCGCTCGTCTCGAAAACTTGATCAACCCTGCCCTGCGTGTTCCCCCAGACGATACAGTTCACTATGGTTCCCTCGCACCCACGCAGCCCCCAGCCAGAGTTCTCGGCGATCGTATTGTTCTGGATGATGCCGCCACAATTGAACACGCCATCGCCGGAGTTCCCAGCGACCGTGTTGTTCTGGATCACGCCCTGACATTCGTAGAGCCCACCGAATTCGTTTTCGCTGACCGTGTTGCCCTGAATCGTGCCGTGGCAACGGGCTATCCCGCCGCCGTGCATGGCGTGGTTGGCGGTGACCGCATTGTTCTGGATGGTTCCGTTGCAGTGATCCAGTCCGCCGCCTCCCTCCGCGTTGCTGGAGTTTCCGCTGATCGTGTTGTTCTGAATCGTGCCGTGGCAGTAGGCCAGTCCCCCACCAGAGGAGTTCATGCTGGAACTCGAGTTTCCCACGATGACGTTGTTCTGGATCAAGCCGCTGCAATGAGTCAGCCCACCGGCAGCATCATCGGCGAAGCTCCCGTTTCCGATAATCACATTGTTCTGGATGACGCCGTCACAATCGTGCAGCCCGCCGGCGCCGCTCCAGGATTCATTGTTCCTGATGAGATTGTTCTGAATCACTCCGTCGCAATACGCAATCCCCGCGCCCTGCGCGGCATTATTGTCAGTGATGGCGTTACTCTGGATCGTCGCGCGGCTATGGTTTTCCGAATCGCCGCCACAGACTCCGCCACCGTTGCGGATGGTGAAGCCGGAAACGACGCAAGTCTCGTCCTCCGTGCCAGAGAGGTTGACGACGCGATAGGAATGGTTGCCGTCAATGACCGTGTTGGCCATGATGGCGCGGTCAAAGGGGTCTGTGCTGCGCAGGACTATGTTCTTGCCGCCGAAATGGATGCTCTCGACGTATATCCCCTCGGCGACGATGACCGTATCCCCGTCGGATGCCGCATCTATCCCCTCCTGAATCTTCCGGAATGCACCTTCCCGCGATTGCCCGCCGCCGGATTCTGACACGCCGCCGTCCACGTACCAGGTGATTGGTACCGCCGAATGGGGATACAGACAGCTAAGCAAGCCCCCCAGAGCGATAGAAAGAAACCGCAACACTCTCATCGTTGCACCTCTCATTTGTGGCTTTAGCCCATCGTCGGGCCCACGGCGTCGAAAAGCTAAACAATTACTTACCACCGGTCCAGGGCAGAAGCAAGGCACTTTGTGCACTCCAAGGGGGCCCAGTGTCGTTTGGAGACAGCCCCTCTGCGGAAGGCGTGCCCGAAGGCCGGGATATTTCCGACAAGATTCACAGGATGACCGGGATGTGAAAGGGAAGGCATTCCGCCTTTGGCGGCGTCGGCGAGCCTACAGAAGGTGGTCAACCCGATCCCAGGGTTGCCCCTCAGGGAAACGTGACGGTCACGTGCTCAAACGAGGGTAAAGGGCTGTCTATGTATTCCTGCTCCAGAGCGTCAACCGTTCGGGCGGATATCACCCGCCGCACTGCCGTCTTGCGAGCCGTACGCCACAACAAATTGGAGCTTGACCTTACGCGAGCGGCACGATGCCGCAACGGATTTCGCGTCGGGAAGGGTGCCGATTATGAATTTGAGATAGCCCGCCAGTGTTTTGCGCACCGTCTCCTCGTCGGTCCCTTTGTCGAAGTTGACCGACAGAGCTTGTGTTCCAACAGACCAGGTGTACCCGGAGACCCTCTTCGCTCTGAAAAGCTTCGCAAACGCCGCCAGCCTGGTCGGCTCGGAGGCGACATTGCAGCCAAAAAAGTTGATCTCACGGACCTTTGTCGGTGCAGGTTCGCCCCGCTTCTTTGCGAACAGAGACCCTACCTCGTCGAGATTCTTTCCCTTCACACCCACGATTATTCCTCCATCGTAGGAGTGAAACGATAGCACCAACTGCCCGATCTCCCAGTAGCTGAGGATCGTTTTAGCGAGGTCCTCCCAGCTTTTAATCGCCTTCATTGTCTTGATGTCGGCGATTTTGAACAGGTAAATGCAAACCTTTTTTTCGACTTCGACATCCAGATCGGAGTCATACAAGTAGAGGGCCGTGGCTGCCCGCTTGGACGGCACGACAGCGCCGCCCCACCGGGCGAGAAGAATCCCCGTGTCGGGCGAGTCCATGCCCCCGGGGTTCCCGGTCACGGGCACCACGACCGGGTTATCGAGGTCTGCCCCGTCATTGTGCCCGAGACAACCGGGAGTAGGCTTCCACGCTGGATTGGTCTGTCCGCACAATGGCCCCTGGTTGCAGCGACTCATAGCGCGATTCCTCCTCGTTGACACCGTGAGAGAGCTTGACTCCTCGTTCAAAACCGAACGCTGAACACGTTTATTGTCTCATATATTGTCCTGAAACCCAACTGTTCTTTCGAGGCTTCCGTGTCGGGGCGCTCCAAAGCCCCGTCGCCAAGAGTCCATGACCCAAAGTTTGTTCCGAGCTTCTATGTAACCCCTCTTGCCGTTGACGCCGCGGCGCGAAGCAGCCACGGGCGGGCGCAGAGATTCCGCAAGATGACGCGCTTGAGAGTGGGGCTTGTTCAGACATTACACAGGGGGACGAAGAAGAATCTTGTCTGACGGTGGAACTCCCGAGAGAGGCGCCGGGGTAAAGAAACGCAGGCGGGTGGAGCCGATTGCTGGCAGGGGCGCTCAGGGAGGCGCCGGCTCCGGGGCGTTTTGGCATTACGGCGGCCTCGCCAGGGGGCGGAGGCCACAAGGTTTGTCCCATGCCCGGACGCAATGCGCGGGACACAAAGGCGCCGCTTCTCAGCACTCCGGCCAGGCACCCAGCCCCGGCAAACCCCTGCCAGTCGAGGCGGTGCTCACGGGTTTTCGAGAACGCGGTAGAAGCGGCGGGGGACGAGGGAAGGCGGAACGCCGGTTTTGGAGCCGTCGTCAATCCACCATGTGAATGGATCGTTGTGAGCAATGACCCTGGGGTCAGCAAGCTGCCACGTGCTGAGGTCCTCGGACCACCAGACCGCGTAGCTGGGTGTTTCGTAGGTGCTTCCCTTGTAGAAGAAACTTGCCCAGGTAAGGGCCGGGTTGCCTGTTTCCTCGTCGGGGCGGATTGTGAAGAGGTAGTACTCGTAGGCTCCCATGTCGGGATGGGCGTAAAGGTCCTCAGTACGCCCCCCGTACGCGGGCATGCGCTTCCCCTCGAGGTCTCGAGAGGGGCCCTGGAGAGGCGGTAGGCCCGGCCGGCTGGTCGTGCCCGCGTCTATGCAGGGGGAGTCCGGGCGAAGCCGGAAGTCGCCCGCCTCCGGGTTGAGGAAGCGCGGGTCTGCGTCTATGTTGCCCTCTCCCTCCCATCCACCCTGAATGTCTGAATGGCGCGCCGTCAGGTCGCCCTAGAACCCGGTGTCCAGGAGCGTCTTGTTGCCCCAGACTATGCAGTTGACAAGCTCCACGGTCTCCATCGAGGTGTCAAAGGCAACGTCATTGTCGGAGAGCGTGCAGTTGAGCAGGGTGAGCTCGCCGGAGTCGTACAAACGGAACGCGCTCTCGGCCCCGGAGATGAGGGATGTGACCATGGTTAGATGAACAAAATAATCCTCATCCTGCCCGATCGCGGCTTCACCCCCGATGAAACGTGTGTATTCGACTGTAAGGTCCGTATACGAGGCACGGATTCCGATCGTGTTTCCGACAAAGTTGCATCCGGAGATCAGCACGTCGGCGTAGCCGGTCCATGCGCCCCACTCGTTCCCCTCCAGGGTGCACCGGTCGAGGACAGCAAAGCCGCCGCAGAACACACCGACGCTGGCCCCGCAGACCGAGGAGTGCACGATGACGGAAGGCGCGCCGACCACGGGGCCCTCGCAGGATATCCCGGAACCGAACGGCCCGGACACCGCGCAGTTATCAACGACCTGGTTTGGCGCGCTGGGAAGGAATATCGCGCCGCAGTTACGCTGAAACTCATTTCGTGTCACGGACGGGCCTTGGATCCGTGCGTCCTGTGCGCCCTGTATCGCATACCCGGCCGGCGGAAAAGGACTCTGTATCGTTGTGAGTCCGGGGCCAGCGCCACGCAGGCAGAGGCGCTCCTTCAGTTGGACCTGCTCCACGTACTCGCCCGCCAAAACCTCAACGGTATCCCCGGGCTCCGCGGCATCAACGGCGGCCTGGATGCTCCTCGCGGCCGTCTCCGGCGTCAGGTAAGGATACTGGTCGGAACCGTCGAGGGACGCGAAATGCGTGTCCGCACGAGCCTCAACACTCAGAAACACCACCCAGGCTGCGGCCACCACGCCGGCTACGGTCTTGTACATCTTCTTCCCAAGCATCTTCCTTACTCCTCTTTTTGGCAGGCTCAAACCGAATCACCACCAGGCTTCTGCGAAGTACTTCAGCTCAAGGTCGAAGGCCATATCGTCGTCTGTGAGGCCGACCCTGTCAACCTCCACAGCAAGAATATTGTTCTGCGCCTGCACCAGAGACTTATCTATGAGGCACCTGATGAAATTGTCCTCGAAAGGCAGCGAGACGTTGTTGAGGGCCGCCGTCCCGTGCGAGGATGAGGGACCCAGCCCCGGCAAACCCCTCCCAGTCGAGGCGGCTCGCTCACGGGTTTTCAAGAACGCGGTAGAAGCGGCGGGAGACGAGGGATAGGGGCAAAGTTGTCTTTGATCCGTCGTCAACCCAGGATGTTGTTTCGTCACCACTGGAAGGGACGTTACCGTCGGCGAGGTGCCAGGTGAGAAGGTCCTCGGAGTAGAAGACAGAGTAAGATTTGCTTGCAAGCGAACTCCAGGTCAAAATGGTTTCATTGCCGCCCGGGCCAATGTTCAAGCGGATAATATAGTACTCATACGCCCCTATGTCTACGGTGAGACTTTTGCCTCCAAACATTATTCTTGGATTCCCAGCGATGTCCGTTTGAGGGAGCTCTGGAGCGTTAAACCCCGCGTCTATGCACGGCGACGCTGGCCGGAGGCGGAAATCGTTGTCTTCGTACGTGGAGACGTCGTTGTCCGGACCGTCGGGGTCAACGAACTGCGGGTCTTCCGCGATGTTCCCCTCCCCGCCCCCCGTCCAGTCCTGGATGCACGAATAGGTCGGTTGGTCGGAGAGGTAAAGCTGGTGCCCGTAGAGCGCGGAGAAGGCCTTGTTACCCCAAATTATGCAGTTGCGAATCTCAGCCTGGCACCCATGAAGGCCGCCCCCTTCTTGGGCTTGGTTATGGCAAATGGTGTTGTTCTCAAGGATTGCGTCGCAATCGTACAGCCCACCCCCGAAGGTTGATTCGTTGGTAGAGATAATGTTGTTCCGGATCCGGCCAGCGCAATAAGCCAGGCCACCGCCGCTACCGCGCTGGGCGGAGTTGGCGCGTATGAGGTTATTCTCGATTACGCCGCCGCACTCCCATAGCCCGCCCCCGTTCGTTGCGACATTCTCGTCAATTATGTTGCTTCGGAGAACGCCGTCGCAGTCGGCCAGTCCACCCCCGCCACTAAACTTCCCGCCGGACTCATTGCGACAGATAACGTTTCTCTCGAAAGTCCCAATGCATGCGTGCAAGCCGCCTCCAGACCCGTCATTCCGGTTATCGCAAATTGTGTTCCCCTCGATAACGGCATAGCAGCGGACCAGCCCCCCTCCGTGCTGGTTGCCGCTGATTATATTACCGCGGATCACGCCATTGCACCTATACAGCCCTCCCCCGGAGTTGCCGCATACCGCATTGTCCCGGATGGTCCCATCGCAAAAAGCAAGCCCCGTCCCGGTGTTATCTTTGATGACGTTGTTTTCGATCTCGGCGCGGGTGGGTCTGTCATAGCGTCCGCCCAAAATCCCGGCGGCCTCCTCGCCGGAGCCGTTCCGAATGGTGAACCCCGAGAGGACACACGTTTCCCCCTCAGTGCCGTAAAAGGTCACCGCGGCACCGGCTCTGTTGCCGTCGATGACCGTACCCCCGACAACCTGCGGGTCGAGGGGGTCAACGCTTCTGACAGCGATGTTGTCCCCGTTGAACTCGATGTTCTCCAGGTACGTTTCCCGCGCCGCGACAACCGTGTCCCCATCCGAGGCTGCGTCTATCCCCTCTTGTATCTTCTTGAACGCGGTGGCCCACGTGCTTCCGTCGCCGGATTCGGGGACCGAGCCATCAACATACCACTCGGCCGAAGGGGAGGGCGGTGTGTTGGCAGCAAAGAATAAAACAGATACGAGCGCGAGAAGTTTTGTCATGGACATGGTAGTCACTCCTATGTGCCAGTTTCCGGTGGTCGTGGTTCCGGCCCTCTCACCTCCTCTGGGGCACAGACCCGAAGCAGGTCCACGTCCGCGCGGCCGCTCCGCGGGGGGTCTGTGCTGTCTCGCACCGCTCGCGACGGCTTGCGGGGCGTCGCTCACTCTGTCCGGTACGGACGGGATACGGGGACCCGCATGTAATACACCCTCCACTCTGGGTTGTAGCCTGGTCCAGATTTCTGCCACCCATAATACCGGAACCCTTTTCCCGGAACGACATCAATGTCGGGGGAGGTGGCCGGGTCCTCGCCGTCCTTCCACTCTGGTGTCCCATCAGGGTTCGTGCCGAGGTGCAGCTTCTTCCAATTCTCCTCTGCGGGCCCGGTCGGGATCCAGACCTCGTCGCCTCCATCGGGAATGGCCCCGTACTGCGCGAAAGGAATCGCGTTCAGGGTTGTAGAGACGGGGTATGGGTATCCGAACTCGACGTGCTTCTCGGATCGCGAGGACAGGAAGACCATCGGACGGAAAGGCCTGGATGGGACGGACCCCAGAAGGGTTATTGTGGCCGGCGAAGCGGTGGTCTGCGCTATGCGGAAGACCTCCCCGAGACCGAAGCGCTCTTTGGACTCCACCGGAGTAGTGTCTGTTGTGAACCACTTCTTGATGCCGGACACCCACCTCAGCTGCAGGTATGTCCACTGCTGAGTTTCGTCCGGACATCCCAGCTTCAAGAATTCAATGGTATCCCCCTCCTGGTTGAGCTCCTCCGATATCATGCTGCCGAGGCTCTCATTCTCTGCTCCTTGGACGGCGTTAATCGCCTCGTACTTCAGTTCGAGCGGGACCGCGAAGAAAGTGCTTTGGTAATTGTTGCTGGGGTCAATGTCATCCACCTTTGCCGTGACGAAGCCGACCGGACGGGTAAAGAGGCCGGAATACGTGCCATTGTTATCCTTGACCTTATAGTACCGCTGACCGGGACTTTGGAAATTGATGCCAGTGTCCTCCCAGGACGTGGTGGCTCCGGTGGCCTGCACGTCGGCTCGATGAGTCCAAACCATGTAATTGCTGAAAGCATCGGTGGAAAGGCCGGGGAGGAGGCCGGGGCCACTGTAGACCTTGTAGGTCCTTCCGCTCTCGCTCGCCCACTTGATAATCACCTTGTCCAAAGCATAGTCCTTCCTAATGCTAATGACCTCCCGGAAGGGGTGTCTTTCGTCTGAGCCCATGTCTATGTTCGCCCCCATCACCCTCGTGTCGCCGTCTATGTCGTAGCCCGGGATAACGTAGCCGGGCGGAAGCTTGGCGGGGTCTGTAGTGCCGGTATCAATACAAGGATTGAACTCGCCAGGTAGGGTCGGATACCCCAGGTGATAAGGGCCGTAGACCGAGCCAACGAGGAAGGGATTGTCATCAGTGTTCCCCTCCCCCGAATCCCCGTCCTCGATGCAGGAGTAGGTGGCGCCGCAGCAATGGAGGTCATCGCCGTTTCCCCAGATGATGCAGTTAACGACTGTGAGATGAGCGAAGTCGTTGAAGATACCAGCCGTACCCCCGGCCGGCCCGTTGTACACCACTGTGCAGTTCACAATCGCCGGATAGGATGGGTCACCTGCACAGTTTATGCCCGATCCCCCCGTCACCGAGGTGTTGTTTGAAATGGTGCACCCCGATATCGTCGGGGAACTGTTGTAGAGATAGATTCCTCCTCCCCGACCAGAGTAGAGGCCGTCCAGGTGTGTGGCCATGTTGTACTCTATGATGCAATTGCGGATGGTTGCGGGGCAGTTCTCATCCAGGGAAAGCCCGCCGCCGTGATAGACAGTCGCCCGGTTGTGCGAGATGACGCAATCCTCTATCAAGGGATCGGTCGCCGTGCTTGGTCCACCTGGCGGATTGCAGCAGTAAACACCGGCCCCTCCCCTCGCGTCAAGAAGTTGGTCTGGGTCCCCAGCCGTGTTATTTGAGACCGTGGACCGCCTGATCGTGACCTTCCTGCCGTTGGAGCTGCCGCACCACTTTATGTAAACGCCGCCCCCGGCCAGACCCGAGTTCGCGGTGTTCTGATGGATGATACAGTCCTCAACCGTAACCTGCGCATTCTCAATGTAAAGCCCGCCTCCGTAATCGGCATCGTTATCGTCGATGAGACAGTCGCGGATCTGAACCCCCGTTGCCTTATAGCATTTTATGCCGCCGCCATAGCCCTTGTTGTCATCCCACTCGTTATTCCTGCCCATGATGGCGACGGCCGCGAGCGTTATGTCCGCAAGAGTTGTACTCTCAGTCCCCTCGATGTACACGAGCGATCCCCCCTTCGACGCCTGCGCGTCGAGAATCGTAACATCCCTTCCGCTGCCGATGAGGTGCACCCCGTCCATCGCCAGGCCGACCCCTCCCCCAAGATTATAGAGGTATCGGCCGGGCAGGACGAGCACAGTGGTTCCCTCGACGGCCCGACTCGACGACAGCGCGCCGCTAATGGGCCAATCGAACCCGGACGGCCCCACCCCGTAGGGTCTAAGGCGCGACCCGTCAGAGTCGGCACCCGTGTAGTGAACATCTGCCCAGACCGTGGGCCGAGCGAGGAAATGAAAACCCATATCAACCTCTTGCACGTCGTACCTGGCATCGCTCGCGGTCGTGTAGGCCGCAAGCCCGGCGTCAGCTGCCCTCGCGCAGCCGCCGTTGACGGCAGCCGAGTACTGCTTGAGCCTATAGCGAACGTGCCATGGGTCCTCGATCCCAGACCAGTAAGGCGCGTACAAAAACACACAGCCGTTACCCGGCGATCCACCCGTGATAGGTGTTCCGTTGTCCCAGAACCCGTTGTAATAGTTCAGGACCTTACCGGTGCCGGCGTCTATTTGAATGCCCTGACCGCTGTTCTTGGTGAATAGGGAGTCCCTTATATGGAGGGTCTCCCCGGCGAAGGCATACACCTTGAGACCAGTGGTGTTCCTGTCGAACGTACAGTTGGCAACTTGGGCATTCCCCCCGGCGTAAGCACCGAAGACGTTCTCATGAGCCAGATTGTTTATCAGGACATTCCCGACGGTGCCCACGTGGAGACCCTGCCAGCTCAAGGAGAAGACGCTGTCTCGGATCGGTTCGTCCAGTCTTGGGACTACCATCACTCCGAAGCCAAGCCACATAGTCCTTGTAAATACTATCCGGCTCTCCGGGCTGGCGTCCGCGAGGTACACGAAGGGGTTAGCACCATAATCTCCAAACTTCGACGATTCGATGTTCATGGAGAGCGACTTGCTGTTTGTGAACAGATTATATCTCCAACGGCTGGGGGCACCAGAGGACACAAGGCCGGGATCACCTACGGACACCAATCTCGCCTCATTCGTGATTAAGAGATACTTGTCCGCACGTATGCCCACAGCAACACCCGGTTCTACCACCACATAACTTCCAGATCCTGAGAAGGTGCAGATGTCGGAGACGTAGCGGTCGATCCTGTTATGGTGATACCCGATGTCCACCGGGCTATCAGGAGCATCGGTCCCGACTCTCGCCCAAGTCTCCTGGGGCTCGTGGCTCGCGCCTGATACCTCCGGAGCGAATACAGTGAATACCTCGTCCGCCAAACCGATGGCGGACGCGGTGTCGGACCCGTTGTCTATCAACCAGTCCTGAACATCAACATTCTCTGGGTCAAGGAAAAAGGCTCCCACGCCGCAATACTTGTAGGGGCTGGTGCCAAGCACCACGTTGTTGTACCCATTCCCTCCCGAAACGGGCGTCTGCACTCTGTAGAATCTGTTGTGGTGAATCTGGCCCGAGGGGTTATCAGTGGATATGCCGGTGCCGTACCCAGACTGGTAGCGGGTATTCGACACAAGATTATCCGTCGCCTTGAAGGAGTAGGAGCCCTGATCGCAAATCCCGCAGTACGTGTCCTCGACGGTATTGTTTGTGAAGCTCCTCCCGCCGGTTCCGTGGGCGTACATGTTGTTACCGCTACACGACACCATGAGGTTGTTATGCACCGTGGCTGAGCAGTACTGTATGTGCATGCCATAGTACAACATGTCGTAGAAAATATTGTGAGCGATAGATTGGTTAAGAGTCTGCCGAAGGTCAATTCCGGTGTACCCATGTCCGAACTTGCAGTAACGGATAGCCGAGTCCGGCGAAGAGGCATTCTGAATGTCAAAGACACGGTCCCAGCGGCCGGCCGGCGCTCCTGGAATAGTCTCACCGCAGTTGCTGTCGCTTGAATTCGTGAATGTCACATAATTGTAGGGTTCCCCTTTGGCTACAACCTTTCCCCCGCTGACTATGCTAATCTTCTTTGAGGGGTCAAGCTTAACCGTCGTGCCCGGCAGGATGGTGAGGGTTCCCTCTATGTAAATGTTCCCGCTCACGCGGTAGGTGTACCTCGGCTCCCATGTTCCTCCCGATATAGGCTCATAGATATTCTGGTAGTCCCAAACGACGGGATAGGCGGGGGCCGTGTCCTCGACGAAGTAAGAAAAAGGCAAGGACTCTACAAGATACGCGGCGTGCGTCGAGCCCTCCTTAAGAATTCGCTTTTCTGCGAGTGTTTCCTTCGGAAGGGTCCCTCCGCCAGGAGAGCCTGCCACGCTGGAGATGGAGAAGGCATGGACCGTGCGCTCGGGTTCTCCAGGCACCTCCGGGGGCCGGCAAGACGAAATGCACCCACCGCGAGAGACAGGAGAGAGAAGGTCCGCAGCCGCCGCGGCGATCTCTTCCCCTTCGACAAGAACTTTGAGTCCCGAGGCGGCAAGGTACTGGTCCAGGTTCATCTCTGTATAGAGGTACACCGCTGTTTTGTCTGGGTCGAACCCATCGGGAAGTTTGGGAGGCGCGGCGATGACCAGGTTCTGGTGGAAACCGCCTTTCTCGGCGACGTATTCGAGGTCGTAGCCGGGGCCGAAGGCTTGGGGAAATCGGACGACCGAAGGCGAGCCGGGGACAATGAAACCAGTCGCGTTTGGATTCAAGACGGCGAGATGAGCCTCCTTCGGACCGTCCGAAATCATCAGATAGGCTGCACGGAGGAGAAGTTCATGACCCTCAACGATATATCGAAGCCCGGACCCGATGGTCTTGCTCACCGACAGCCAGTATCCGCACCGGTCTACAACGAAACCGTCCGGCGTCTCTCGCCACTCTGCGACGGAAGGGACGAACTTGCCGCTCGCGTCCCGATAGCAAAGCCCGGAGCCTTTTTCGTGGATATGGGACTTGAGGGTTTCGATCGTCTTGCTGCCGTCGGGGTGCGTCGTCTCAACCTCTTTCTCGATCTCCCACACGCGAGTATGGTCATCCCTGTGCTCGATAAGCTCGCCGGGGTCGCGTTGTGCAATGACGCGAGAGGAGACCATCGCTTCGCTCACCTCTTGATTAGAATCGCTCGCCGTAAGTCTCCCCCGCCCTCAGTTGCAGAAAGAGAAGTGCGGTCGCGGTGAGAAGCATGGAGACACAGATTGCCGCCTTCCTGACTTTTCCCCTTTTCATTTTTGCACCCCCTTTACTTCACAGGTTGCTACAAGACCATTTCAGCACAGGTCAACGTTGGTATTAATGCGCTCGCCTCAGCCCAAAGTCAAGAAGTTTTTTCGCAATACGAATCTCCCCCACGACCCGCGTCCCTCGCGAACCCCCACACATCGCCGCCTTGTGCCCCCAGCCAAAAAGCAACCTCCGAAATCGCTGAGGCCGGCAAAAATTCCTTGACAGAGTTGAGGTAAGGCGCGTTATTATAACGTCGAGGAATTTCGACGACGCATCGGCGCGGCACGCACTTCTTAGACAGAATTTCAGACGCAGGCACCGAAACCGGAGCCACAACCCCGTCTAACGGGCGGTGAAGGCGGTTTGCAGCCTATCCTGAACCGGTTAATAGAGAAGAAAGTCTCCCGTGGCCGGCTCCGAGCGCATCTTCAGCACGGCAATGCGTGGATTCTTTTCTCTCGCGAACGCCGGGTTGGATTTTTGAGGTGTGCTGCCAGCGAATCGCTGCCACCAAGACCGAGGTCACGAGGAAGGCCGGTCGAAAAGACCCGGCAGCGGCAGATGGATAAGAACCAAGAGGGTTGGCTTCTTAGCTCATGAAGACGATTGATGTGGAGGCTCTCCTTGTCGAGGTTGGCACCGAGCCCCCGTGCGGCCCGGACCTTAAGTATGACTCCGCGTATCTCGAGGTGGAAGGACAGTTCCAGGTAAGGCCGGAGGAAGGCGAGCCGAACTGGGGGGAGGTCCGTGACCGCTGTATAGAGCTATTGGGGCGCACAAAAGACCTGCGGCTCGTACTGTATCTCGCGCTTACTCTTCTCAAGACTGAAGGCATAAAGGGGATAGGAGAGGGTTTGTCGCTGGTTCGCGGGCTGTTAGAGCGCTTCTGGGAACATCTACATCCGCGACTCGATCCGGCCGACAATAACGACCCACTTGAACGGCTCAATATCATCGCCTCGTTATCTCCGCCCCAGGAGAGCTTTCAGGACCCCATGATGTTCAGGCAACGGCTGCGAGAGGTCCCTTTATCCAACTCTCAGCGGCTTGGACGGTTCAGCCTTCGGGACATTCTCATAGCAGAGGGAGAGCTGACTCCGTCCGCGACTTCCGACGCTCCGAAACCGGAAATCTCTCTGATCGAGGCTGCGTTCGATGATACAAGCACGGAGGACCTGAGCGAGGTCGTCCGGTCTGTACAGAACGCCGCTGAACAGGTCGAAGGGATCGAAGCCGCGTTGAAAGCTCATGTGGACTCCAGCAGAGTTCCGGATTTGCGCGGCTTTCTGAAACTCTTAGGTGATATCGAAAAACGTGTGCAGAACCACTTAGCCAAACGGGGCGCCGCCGCACCTGTCGCGGAAGGAGAGGCGGGAGCCCTTGGGGCCGAGAAGGGCGCTGAAAAGGCCATGTCGGGTGAGATTATGTCGCCTAAGGATGTGCTTTCAGCTCTCGAGAAAATCTGTCAATATTACGAACGACACGAGCCTTCAAGCCCTGTTCCGCTTTTGCTGAGGCGGGCGCAGCGGTTGGTCTCCAAGAACTTTATGGAGATCATCCGTGACCTGTCTCCGGAAGCGACCCGGCAAATCGAGAGCATCGGCGGGATTAGCGGTAAGTAGTCTGTCAGGGTAAATCCTGACAAATTCTGACTACCGAAGAAAGGTCGTGTCACGAACAGGTCTCAACTCACATATCTCAGAAAAGTGGGGAGAAAGGAGCAGCAATGGGAAGAGCAAAACCAAGCAGCCAGAAATTCATTGCTCGTAACCGAGCACCCCGAGTCCAGATCGAGTACGACTTGGAGGTGTATGGTGCGGAGAAGAAGATCAACCTCCCTTTCGTGATGGGCGTTATGGGTGACTTGTCCGGCAAGCCCGCGGAAGCTTTGCCTCCGGTTGCCGATCGCAAGTTCCTCGAGATTGACGTGGACAATTTCGACGACCGCCTTAAATCCATGAAGCCGCGTGTTGCTCTCAGAGTCCCCAACACGCTCACCGGAGAGGGAGAGCTGAGTGTGGACATCACCTTTGAAAGCATGGACGATTTTTCGCCAGCGGCCGTTGCTCAGAAAGTTGACGCTTTGAACAAGCTTTTAACCGCCCGAACGCAGTTGTCGAATCTCCTCACCTACATGGACGGAAAGAGCGGCGCGGAGGACCTGATTGCGAAGCTGTTGAACGATCCGGCACTGCTTCAGGCATTGAGCTCGGCGCCGAAGCCGGAGGCAATCCCGCCTTCCGGCGGGACTGAGGCGCCGAAAGCAGAAGGTGAAACGACTAAGGTGGAGGGATAGTCCAATGGCTGAGCCAGACCAGAAACAGAAGCAGGCACCACAAGCGGCTCCAGCAGCCGTTGAACTCAATGAGTTCGAGACTCTTCTCAAGAAACAGTTCAAGCCCAAGACTGACCGGGCCCGCGAGGCAGTTACAGTAGCGGTGCGGACCCTTGCGGAGCAGGCTCTTACCGAGACAGCTTTGATCTCGGAAGACGCGGTAAGAACCATCGAAGCAATCATCGCCGAACTCGATAGAAAGCTATCGGAGCAGCTCAATGTCATCATTCACAACGAGGACTTTAAGGCCCTTGAGGGGACGTGGCGAGGTCTCCACCACCTGGTGACCAACACGGAAACGGACGAGACGCTCAAGATCCGTGTCATGAACATCAACAAGAACGACCTCGCGAAGACTCTCAAGAAGTACAAGGGCACCGCCTGGGACCAAAGCCCCCTGTTCAAAAAGCTCTACGAACAGGAATACGGGATGCCGGGCGGCGAGCCCTACGGCTGCCTCATCGGTGATTACTATTTCGACCACAGCCCCCCGGACGTGGAGATTCTCAACGGGATGGCACAGGTCTCAGCCGCGAGCTTTGCGCCGTTCTTTGCTGCGGCGGCGCCGAGTATGATGAACATGGGGAGCTGGCAGGAGCTTGCTGACCCGCGAGACCTGACAAAGATTTTCCAGACTCAAGAATACGCGCCCTGGAGGTCCTTGCGAGACTCCGAAGACTCCAAGTGCATTGGCCTGACTCTGCCCCGGTTCCTTGCACGATTGCCCTACGGAGCAAGGACAAATCCCGTGGAGGAGTTCGACTTTGAGGAGGACGCCGAGGGAGGAGACCATTCCAAATACGTGTGGTCGAACGCAGCCTATGCGATGGGCGTCAACATTGGCCGGGCGTTCAAACTGTTTGGCTGGTGTGCGCGCATCCGGGGCGTGGAAAGCGGCGGCATGGTGGAAGGGCTCCCATGCCACACCTTCCCGACGGACGATGGCGGCGTGGACATGAAGTGTCCGACTGAAATCGCCATCACCGACCGGCGGGAGCAGGAGTTAGCCAAGAACGGCCTGATTCCTCTGTCTCACTGGAAGAACACTGACTATGCGGTTTTCGTCGGTGCTCAATCGCTGAATAAGCCGCAGGAATACGACGACCCCGATGCTACAGCCAACGCGAGGCTGAATGCTCGGTTGCCGTACATGTTTGCGCTGTGCCGGTTCGCCCATTTCCTGAAGTCTATCGTTCGGGACAAAATTGGCTCGTTCAAGGAGCGGGTGGACATGGAGCGCTGGCTCAACAACTGGATTATAAAGTACGTTGAACCGGACCCAACCAACGCGACAGAGGAGGCAAAAGCCAGGAGACCCCTCGCGGAGGCACACGTAGTAGTCGAAGACGTCGAGGGAGACCCCGGCTACTACTCCGCGAAGTTCTATCTGCGGCCGCATTATCAACTCGAGGGACTGACTGTTTCCCTGCGATTGGTTACCAAGCTGCCGTCGGCCAAGAAGGCTTAGTTCTAAAGGGTAGAAAGGAGACAGTAGAGAGTGGAAGGGAGAGAGTCGGAGAGACTAGAGAGGAGAGAGGAGAGAGGAGAGAGGAGAGAGTAGAAGCGAGAGAGTGGAGAGTTGACCTGTGTCTCCTGTCTTCTGTGTCCTGTCTCCTCTCTCCTGAAGGGTTTCGCAGCAGGCATATCAACCGGCCCGCGGGTTGGGATGAAAGGAGACAGGAGAGAGGAGACAGTAGAAGCCAAACGGCGGGTCTACTGTCCACTTACCCCTGTCCCCTCTCTAACTCCGGGCCACAACAACGGGAGGACCGAAGATGGCTTATGACTGTTTTCTGAAGGTAGAGGGCGTCAAAGGAGATAGTACGGATGCTGTTCACAAGGAATGGATGGAGGTGATGTCTTACAGTCACGGGGTCTCGCAGGCGCCTGGCGGGACGCTGAGCGCCCAGGGCGCCCTGACGGGCGCACGCGCTGACCATCAGGACTTCTCGATTGTCAAGAGGTTGGACAGCGCGTCGCCCACCCTTTTTCTCCTGCTCTGCAGCGGCAAAGGAATCAAGGAAGTCATTCTCGAGCTCTGCCGGGCAACAGGCGACAAGACAACGTTCATGAAGTACACGTTTAAGAACTGCATCGTTTCGGGACTCCGTCCGGGCGGATCGGGAAGCAGTGAAGACCCCCTTCCGATGGAAGAGGTGAGCTTCCGGTACAGCGAGATTCACTTAGAGTACACCCCCACGACCACAGCTGGCCAGAAAGGTGCGGCCGTCAAGGCGGCCTGGAGCACCATGGAGAACAAGGCCCTCTAACGGAGAGGTCCTGGGGAGCTGGGAAGCCTCTCGCAAAGCCGCAAAGGTGCAAAGGCGCAAAGAACCCACCCGCTGTGAATTCTTCGCGTCCTTAGCGTCTTCGCGAGACAAAACTGAAAATGGCCTCTACAGTGAGGCACTCGTTTTGCACGGAGCATTCTCTACAAACACAACCGCAGGGAAGCCCCTAACCGGGAGGTGAATCTCGCCATGCGAGCCGAAGAACTGCTCAGTCAGGGACGGCCGGCCCAAGCGCTGGAGAAGTTGCAGAATGATGTCCGCAACGACCCCAAAAACGCCAAACTAAGGGTTTTTCTGTTCCAGTTGCTGTGCGTCGTAGGCGATTGGGACAGGGCGATGACGCAGCTTAACCTCGCCGCCGACCTCGACGCCGGAAACCTCCTCATGGCGCACGTATGCCGTCCGCTCCTCAACTGCGAGGCCCTTCGGGCTGAGGTCTGGGCTGGGAGGCGTTCTCCGCTCATTCTTGGAGAGCCTAAAGATTGGGTCGGATGGATTCTTCAGGCCAACCAGATGGCTGTCGAAGGCCACTACAAGGAATCCCAGGAGCTTCGGGAGCGCGCCTTTGAGCGCGCTCCCGCCATTCCGGGGACAATCAACGACCAGCCCTTTGAGTGGATTGCCGACGCTGACCCGCGTTTGGGCCCCATTCTCGAGACCATCGTCAATGGGGCCTACTACTGGGCGCCCTTTGCCAACGTCCGTCAGGTTCAGGTCGAGCCGCCCACTGACCTCCGGGATATCATCTGGATGCCCGCCCAGTTCACCTGGGCCAACGGTGGCACATCGCCCGGGTTCATCCCGACAAGGTATCCGGGGTCGGAGCAAAGTAATGATGGTGCCATACTGATGGCCCGCAGGACGGAGTGGACCGAGCGAGAAGGCGGCCTATGCGAGGGGCTGGGTCAAAGGCTTTTCGTGACCAACGAAGCCGAGTACGCCTTGCTCGAACTCCGCCAGATCAAGCTGACCCATCCCGAAGCAGAAGGACCGGCCCGGGAGGAGAAGGATGGCTGAACTCACTCCAGCGGACCGTCTGCAACCCTGCTTGCTGGACCGCCTGACGGACGAACACCCTGAGTCAAAGGAAGAAAGCAGGGACCAACGGGTTGTTTCTCTTCGGCGATACCGCGAAGGCGTTCTCCGGGACCTTTCCTGGCTCCTCAACAGCAGTTGCCCTTCCGCCGCCGACCCGATTTCCGACTTTCCCGAGGTCTCGCGCTCGGTGCTGAACTACGGCATCCCCGATTTATGCGGCTTCACTGTTTCGCACATAAGCCCGGCCGAGATAGAGGAGCATCTATTGCGTGCGGTTAGGTCTTACGAACCTCGCATTTTGCGGGAGAGCCTCTCTGTCAGGGCCGTTAAAGAAGCGGACCCCGTGGACGAGAATGCAGTATCGTTTGAGATTGAAGGGGAGCTCTGGGCACAGCCCATGCCCGACCGCCTCTACATAAAGACCAAGTTTGACTTGGAGACAGGCCAATGCCAGGTAGAGGACCAACCTCATGGATAGGCGGCTCCTGCATTACTACAACCGCGAGCTTCAGCATCTTCGGGAGATGGGAGGCGAATTCGCAAAGGAGTTCCCGAAGATCGCCGGCCGACTTGGTCTGGAGGAGCTTGCATGCGCCGACCCTTACGTGGAACGCCTTCTGGAAGGGTTTGCCTTTCTTGCGGCGCGCGTGCACCTGAAGTTAGACGCCGAATTTCCTCGATTCACTCAGGCTGTTCTTGAGACCGTTTACCCGCACTACTTAGCCCCGACGCCCTCGATGGTCGTAGTCCGATTCGATTCTGACCCTGGCAGCGGTTTGCCACCCGAAGGTTTCCCTATCCCCCGCGACACGGTGCTTCGGAGTATCATGGGAAAAGGCGACCAAACCGCGTGCGAGTACCGAACAGCGCATGACGTCAGGTTGTATCCCGTTCAGGTGACTGGGGCCCAGTACCACACTCGCGACCTGGGTGCTCTGGAGGTTCCGCAGCAGTTCGGGGCGAAGGCGGCAATCCGAATCAGGCTTCAATGCGCCCCCGGAGTTAAGTTCAGCGGTCTCCAGCTCGACAGCCTGACTTTTCATCTCCGGGGGACCGGGGAGACGGCAGCGCGCGTCTATGAGCAACTGTTCTCCGGCACGGCAGGGGTCGTAGTGCGGCCGACAAGCAAGCCCGTCAAGTGGTCGGAGGTCCTTGGCCCTTCGGCTGTCCGGCAAGTCGGGTTTGCCGATGAAGAAGCGCTGCTCCCTTACGGGCCGAGGTCGTTCCAGGGCTACCGTCTTTTGAAGGAGTACTTTGCCTTCCCGCAAAGGTATATGTTCGTGGAGTTGGCGGGGCTTGGCGGCGCAGTCCAGCGATGCGAGGGCGCCGAGCTGGACATTATCATCCTGACGCGAGAGGCCAATCTCGACCTGGAAGGCAGGGTTGACGCGGACACCTTCGCGTTGTTCTGCTCTCCGGCGATCAACTTGTTTCCCAGGCGGGCTGACCGCATTCATCTTTCGGACCGCTTCAGCGAGTTTCACGTGGTTCCCGACCGGACACGTCCACTGGACTTCGAAGTCTATCAGGTGTCGCGGGTGGTCGGCCACGGTACCCGGTCGGGCGAAGAACAGGATTTTCTGCCTTTCTTTTCTGAAACTGATTTTGACGCGGATGTCAGCGGCAGCAGGGCGTACTATGTCGTCAACAGGGCGCCGAGAACCGCTTCTGCGCGGGAAAAGCAATTCGGTCGGCGATCAAACTATGCCGGCAGCGAGGTGTACGTCTCACTCGTTGACGCGAGAGAAGCGCCTTACCGCTCCGACCTTCGCCAGCTCGAGGTAGTTACCCGATGCACGAACCGTGACCTGCCACTTCAAATGCCGGTGGGCGTCGGCCCCACTGACTTCACAATGGGTATTGATGCGCCGGTCCAGGCTGTTCGGTGCGTGGCGGGCCCGACGCCGCCGAAGGCATCGCCTGCGGAGGGCGAGATTGCCTGGCGGGCGATCAGCCATATTTCGCTGAACTATCTCTCCCTTGCGGATACGAATCAGCAGGAGGGTGCGGCGGCCCTTCGAGACCTCCTGAAGTTATACGGCGACGAGAGCGAAGAGCAAATCCGCAAGCAGATTGACGGCATCAAGACGATAAGCAGTAAGCCGGTCATTCGGCGACTTTTAAGGCCGGGGCCTTTAGCGTTTGCTCGCGGCCTGGAGGCGACGTTGACTCTTGACGAGGCGGCGTTTGAAGGAACAGGAGTATTCACGATTGGAGCTGTGTTAGAGCGGTTCTTTGCGAAATACGTCTCCATCAACTCGTTCACGGAAACGGTCATTAAAACTGTGCAGCGGGGAGAGGTGATGCGATGGCCAGCGAGAATTGGTCAGAGGCAGACTCTTTGACCCGAAGGAAACTAAAGAGTGGAGGTCCCCTCTCTCCTCTCTCCTTTCTCCTCTCTTTGCAGGATGCCCCGTACAGCTTCGACTTCTTTCAGGCTGTGAGGCGGATTGAATGCGAGAATCCGGACCTTCCACGGGTTGGGCATTCACAACGTCCCCGGGAGGAAGCGGTGCGTTTCTGTCAGGAGGTCTCCCTTGCGTTCGCTCCCTCGACCATCGCCGCGTATGCTCCTGCTTCCGGCGTAAGACCTCCTCGGTTTTTCGTCAACTTCTTTGGCTTGCTCGGGCCGAACGGACCTTTGCCCTTGCACATAACGGAGTGGGCGCGCGAGCGCATTCGCCATCACGGAGACCAAACCTTCGCACGGTTTCTCGATGTTTTCCACCACCGGATGGTCTCGCTTTTCTACCGCGCCTGGGCATGCAACCAGCAGGTCGTCAGCCACGACCGAAGAGGAGACGACCGCTTCTTCGTTTATATCGGCAGTCTCTTCGGGATCGGGATGAGCTCATTCTGGGGGCGGGACGCGGCGCCGGACGTCGCCAAGCTGCATTACTCCGGCCGGTTGTCCTGCGCGACTCATCATGCTGAGGGCCTTCGCTCCATCTTGAGCGACTACTTCCGCATTAGGGCTGAGCTAAAGGAGTTCGTCGGCGAATGGATAGACTTGCCTCGAGCTTCGCGCTGCCGCTTAGGTGAGTCGCCCGAGACGGGACTTGTCGGGTCCACGGTGATCGTCGGATCGCGAATCTATCAGTGCCAGCATAAGTTCAGAGTCAAGCTCGGCCCGATGCGGCTGTCCGACTATCAGCGCATGCTCCCCGGCGGCGACAGTCTTGGTCGGCTGATTGCCTGGGTACGAAACTATATCGGAGACGAGTTGTCCTGGGACGTCCAGCTTATCTTGATCAAAGAGGAAGTCCCTCCGCTTCGCCTCGGCCAGACCGGGAAGCTCGGGTGGACCACGTGGCTGACGAGCAAGCCCCTGGAAGAAGACGCGGATGACCTCGTCTTGAGGCCGTCCGCTGTTTAACACACGCCGAAAAAGGCGGGAGTTTTAAGATGGCTGAGATCAGTCGTGCATCCTTATTCGGAAAGCTCAACAGTCTGGCTTATAAGTCCTTAGAAAGCGCCACTCTTTTCTGCAAGATGCGAGGCAACCCGTACGTGGAGCTTGTCCATCTGCTGCACCAGATTCTCCAGTTGCAGGATTCCGACCTGCACCGCATCGTCCGACATTTCGGACTCGAGCCGTCGAGGCTCGCCGCTGACATGATGGCTGCGCTGGACCGGCTTCCGCGCGGCTCGACGTCAATCTCAGACCTGTCGTCTCACTTAGAAGAGTCCGTCGAACGGGCCTG
Source organism: uncultured Verrucomicrobiota bacterium (assembly GCA_964482435.1). GTDB lineage: Bacteria > Auribacterota > JABMQX01 > JABMQX01 > JABMQX01 > CAYZXL01. Next base: position 10,715 of record CAYZXL010000027.1, on the reverse strand, counting down.
GGTGTACGGCACGCTGTTATTCGGGGAAACACAAATCCGTTCCGGCCACCTCCTCGTCGGTATCCTGAAGACCAGCGAGCTTAGAAACGTTCTTCTGGGCATCTCGCGGGAATTCGCCAAGCTCAAATTAGAGCAACTCACCGACGAGTTCCCGAGGGTCGTGGGCGGCTCCCCGGAAGAAGCCCTCGCGGCCACGGACGGCTCTGCCTTTGGTGGTCAGCCATCCCGCCAGGGCGGGACCGGAGCAGGGGGTGCGATGGCCCCGGCGGCCATGGGCAAGCAGGAAGCCTTAGCGAGGTTCTCGATAGACCTGACAGAAAGAGCACGCAAGGGCGAAATTGACCCCGTCGTCGGCCGGGAAGAAGAGATTCGGCAAATCGTTGACATCCTCATGCGACGCCGACAGAACAACCCCATCCTCACTGGCGAGGCGGGGGTGGGAAAGACTGCTGTCGTCGAAGGGTTCGCCCAGCGGATTGCTGCCGGAGACGTGCCACCGCCCTTGAGGGAGGTGACGTTGCGAACGCTCGACCTTGGCCTCCTCCAGGCGGGGGCAAGCATGAAGGGCGAATTTGAGGACCGGCTTCGCCAGGTCATCGAGGAGGTTCAGACTTCTCGCAAGCCAATTATTCTTTTCATAGACGAAGCTCACACCTTGATCGGTGCGGGCGGGGCCGCCGGCCAGGGCGATGCAGCCAACCTCCTCAAGCCGGCGTTGGCCCGGGGCACGTTACGAACTATCGCGGCTACGACCTGGGCGGAGTACAAGAAGTACTTCGAGAAAGACGCAGCGCTGAGCCGGCGTTTCCAAGTCGTCAAGGTGGAGGAGCCGACGGAAGATAAGGCGCTTCTCATGGTTCGCGGTTTAGCCTCGACGTTAGAGAAGCACCATCGCGTGCAGATTCTGGACGAGGCTCTGGAGGGCGCGGTTCGGTTATCCCACCGTTACATCCCCGCCCGGCAGTTGCCCGACAAGGCAATAAGCCTGCTTGATACTACCTGTGCGAGGGTCGCCATCAGCCAGCACGCGGTCCCCCCCGAAGTGGAGGATTCACGTCGTCGGCTTGAGGGTCTGGAGACGGAACTGGGAATACTCGACCGCGAGGCGGCCGTGGGTGTGGAGCACAAAGACCGCAGGACGGAGGTCACCGGGAAAATCAACGCAGAGCGAGAACGTCTGGCTCAACTGCAAAGCCGCTGGTCGCAGGAACAGGAGTTGGTCAACAAAATCCTGGACATCCGCGGCAAGCTGCGTCGGGAATTGGGCGCGCCCATCGAGAGCGCCGAGAGCGGCCCTCAAGAGGCACCTCAAAGCGCCCCAGGCGCTCCGGAGGTTGCGACCCAACAAAAGGGCGCCGTGGCCGAGCGCGTGACGGAGGAGCCAGCGCCGCAGTTGCAGGAGGAGAAGGCTGCCCTGCTGGAGCAGTTAAAGAAGCTCCAGGGAGAACTCCGAGGACTCCAGGGCGACAATCCCCTCATCCTTCCCAGTGTGGACGAGCAGGCTGTTGCGTCGGTGGTCGCTGGCTGGACGGGTGTCCCCCTTGGCCGGATGGTGAAGAATGAGATCGAGGCGGTGTTAAACCTCGCCGGCACGCTGGAGAGGCGAGTCATCGGCCAGCGATACGCCCTGGAGGCTATCGCAAAGCGGATTCAGACCTCCCGGGCGGGACTCGAGAACCCGAACCGGCCGATAGGAGTATTCTTGCTCGTCGGCCCAAGTGGCGTCGGCAAGACGGAAAGCGCTCTTGCCCTGGCCGAGGCGCTCTACGGCGGCGAGGACAACGTCATCACCATCAATATGAGCGAGTTCCAGGAAGCTCACACTGTCTCAACCCTGAAAGGCGCCCCTCCCGGATACGTCGGGTATGGGGAGGGAGGAGTCCTCACAGAGGCGGTCCGGCGTCGCCCATACAGCATCATTCTCCTCGACGAAGTCGAGAAGGCCCACCCCGACGTCCATGAGATATTCCTTCAGGTTTTCGACAAGGGCTGGATGGAAGACGGTGAAGGCCGGGTCATTGATTTCAAGAACACCATTATCCTTCTCACAAGCAACGTTGGCGGCGACCTGGTTACGAATATGTGCAGAGACCCGCAATTGCTCCCGACTCCGGAAGGCATTACTCAGGCGCTGCGTGAAACGCTTCTGAAGGTTTTTCCGGCGGCGCTTATCGGGCGGCTCGTGGTCGTGCCCTTCTATCCCATCGGCGACGATGTCCTCCAGAAAATCATCCGCTTGCAGTTAAGCAGGATTGAAAAGCGAATGGCCGAAACGCACGGCGTCCGGTTTAGTTGTGATGAGTCGGTTTTCGACCTGGTTGCGAGCCGCTGCACGGCGTCCGAAACCGGCGCGCGGATGGTTGACGCTATTCTGACGCATACGCTGCTTCCAGAGATAAGCAGGGTCATGCTCACCCAGATGATGGAGGGGAAAGCCGTCGAGAAAGTGCACGTTGCGGTGAGGAACGGCGAGTTCGAGTATAAGTTTGAATGAGCCTCGCGGCTGGCGCCGGCTTACAGAGAATCGGGGCGAAGGTACGCGCCACAGCGCATCAACCCCCAGGGACGCGCGTTCGGAAAGGCCGGCACCGCCGGGGGCGAATTCTGTTTGAGTTACAGATGCGTGAGATGAGTTCCTAAGAGACGCAGTTCCGATAACACTTTTGGCACTTGCGAAACCAACGAGCAGGAGTGATGACAAATGCCAGAGATTCAAAAACCCAGGACCCAAAAATTCCGGGAAGTTGCTCTGTCCGCGCCTCCTGGTGAGGAGTGGGAGATCCTTTTGCTGAGGAGCCTTTCAGGGACGGAGCAACTCGGGCGACTGTTTCACTATGAGCTTGAGCTTTTGAGCGAGAACCCTGCGGTCAAATATGAGGACATGCTCGGGCAGAATGTCACCATCGAGCTGACTATGTCCGGCGACCGTACGCGTTACTTGAACGGGTACATCAGCCGATTCATGCAGACGGGCCGGCTGGGGCGCGTCACGCAGTACCACGCCACTATTGTGCCCTGGTTGTGGTTTCTCACTCGCACGAGCGACTGCCGCATTTTCCAGGAAATGAAAGTCCCCGACATAATAAAGAAAATATTCCGCGACCGGGGTTTCGCCGACTTCGATGACCGTCTCAGCGGAACCTACCGTCAGTGGGAGTATTGCGTCCAGTATCGGGAGACGGATTTCAATTTCCTCAGCCGTTTAATGGAACAGGAAGGAATCTACTATTATTTCACGCACGAGAACGAAAAGCACACGCTGGTCCTCGCCGACGCGAGGAGTTCCCACGACGCCTTCCCGGGATACGAAGAGATTCCCTTCAGGCCTTTTGACCAGGCCTTTACGGAGCGCGAATATATATGGGACTGGACGATGGAGTACACCGTTCAGCCGGGAGCTTATGCACTCAACGACTATGACTTCACAGCCCCCAAGAAGGATCTGCGGGCAACCAAGCCTATAACTCGCCAACACGCCGCATCCGACTACAAGGTTTATGACTATCCCGGCGAATACACTGAGTACAGCGACGGCGAGAACTACGCGAATACCCGTATCGAGGAGCTTCAAGCTCAGCACGAAGTTGTTCGGGCACAGTCCGACGCGCGAGGCATCTTCACGGGCTGCACGTTTCAGCTCACCGACCATCCCCGCCAGGACCAGTGCCGCGAATACCTGATCACCTCCGTGAGCTATCAACTCGAATCAGACGAGTTCGACTCCTCCGGTCAACCCTTAGGCAGGGGTCCCGTTTACTCTTGCGCCTTCACAGCGATTGATGCGAAACAGCCGTTCCGGTCAGCCCGGATAACTCCCAAGCCGGTGGTTCAAGGGCCTCAAACCGCATTCGTCGTCGGGCGCAGTGACCAGGAAATATATACCGACAAGTACGGCCAGGTCAAAGTCCAGTTCCATTGGGACCGGTACGGCAAGTCGGACGAGAACAGCTCTTGCTGGATCAGAGTCTCTCAGGCGTGGGCGGGAAAGGATTGGGGAGCAATGTGCATTCCTCGCATCGGCCAGGAGGTTATAGTCGAGTTCCTCGAGGGCGACCCGGACCACCCGATCATTACAGGCAGAGTGTATAACGCCCAGTCCATGCCGCCATACAGCCTCCCCGATAATAAGACGCAAACCGGCATCAAATCTCGCAGCTCCAAAGGCGGCTCCGGCGAGAATTTCAATGAAATCCGCCTGGAAGATAAGAAAGGGAGCGAAGAGGTCTATATCCACGCTGAAAAGGACATGAATACCGTCGTCGAGGCCAACGAAACCCTCGCCGTCGGAGGCAGCCGATTGAAGACGGTCGGGGGGGACGAGACCGTCGCAGTCCGAGGCGAGCGCGTCGAGGCGGTCAAAGGGGACGAGCACTGTACCGTCGGTGGCGACTGGAAAGAGAGAGTCCTCGGCAATCGGCATTTACTGGTTGAGACCGACCATTTTGAGACCGTCAAAGGCAGCAGGCACACCCACATCGAGGGCGGTCGTTTCGAGGCAGTGGATGGGATGGCGTCTCTCATAGTAGGAGGGAACAACGAGCAGAAGGTGGAAAACAGCCTGGCCGTTGAGGCGGGCGTGGACATTTACCTCAAGGCTGGCCTGAATGTCGTCATCGAATCAGGCCTGAAACTGACGCTCAAGGTTGGCGGGAATTTCATCACGATAGACGCGTCGGGCGTTGCCATCCAGGGCACGTTGGTCATGATCAACTCCGGTGGTGCACCTGGGTCTGGGACACCGCCTTACCCCCAGGAGCCGACCGACGCCGAGCCAGCCAAGCTTCCGGGAGAAGACCAGGTGGAGCCGGATTATAATCCCTACTGAGAAACGACATATTGAAAAACTGCCGAGGTGTTTTGATTTCAAAGCGGTGGAGTTCCGAAAGGCCCACTGTTACTTCTCAAAAGACTCTGCCGCAAGCTATCAGCGAACAAATAGTGGAGTGGAGGAGCATTTTCAAAGAGGACATCGGCGGGGAGACAAGGGCCTGCCAGGTTCAATGGCGTTATGCAAGACGGGGCAGACTGCGTCGGTCGGGGCGAAGGTCGCAAGCTTATTACAAATTAAAGGCTTGGAGGAGACGTAGATGCCACCAGCAGCAAGAATAGGTGATATGCACGTGTGCCCTATGGTCACGCCTGGCACGCCGCCGGTTCCGCATGTGGGCGGCCCGATTTCCATGGGTTGCCCAACGGTGCTTATCGGCTTCATGCCCGCCGCGCGTGTCGGCGATATGGCCGTCTGCGTTGGCCCACCGGATGCGATTGCCATGGGCTCGTTCACGGTTATGATCGGCGGCATGCCCGCGGCACGCTTGGGGGACCTGACCGTTCACGGAGGCACCATAGCCATGGGTTATCCCACCGTGATGATCGGGTAAGCGGCCATGAGGAACCCGATAGCGCAGGGAGGGGCTTTGGGCCCGGCTTGGGTCAAGCCTGAGACGGCTTGACAGAAGAATCCCGGAGATTACACTTATTGCAATTTGGCGGTCGTTCGCAGGGCTTCGCGGTCTGCGGTGTCGCAGCACCAACGAAGCGCGCAGCGCATCGGCAGTAGGCGCGAGCCCAGGCGATCACCTGCAGGGCGTCTGAGTTTTCGTTGGACAGTGGGACGCTCGAACGAGCACGCTTTGAACGCTCTCGACATTGTGGAGAGGTCAGGCCGCTTATGCCTTCAGCCAGAAGCAAGAATGCCATCTCAGAGCTTCCCGATGGGTACACGGCAATTCCCGTGAGTGAGGACCAGAAATCGGCGGCGCTGAGGATTTGCCTTCCGGTAAGGCAGGAGCCGGACCCTGCCGCCGGGCACCTCGTCGTGCTTCGCGACGCCATTGATGCGCACGTTCTTCTGGGCTGTATTGTGGACGCCGGGGGGCGGGTTCATGAGTGGGTGGAGGTTTGGATTCAGAACCTTGACGGCCTGGCTAATGCCCTGCCGGCTTGTCGAGAGGCGTTGACCAACGCAGTCCTCGACGACCGATGGGAACGGCACTTTCGGGCGCTGGAATCTCTCGTCCCGCCGGAACTCGTCCAGACAGGTTGGGAGACTGCGCATCCGCCTCCCACGTACCTCGACCTCTCGAAGCTTGAACCGGTCCATCCGACGGATGCGGAATCGGGGTCGCCATGGCAACTGTGTCAGGACGACGAGCTCCTTGCGAAGAAGGAGCTTCCGAAGTACAGCACGTCGCTTCACCGCTACCTGTATTTGCCCGCCCTGGGAAAGAAATCCCCATTCGCCCCCGTGACGCGCAACGCACCAACCAACGCAAGCACCAAGCCGCTTGAAGAACTCACCGGTGGCAATAAGAATCTGATTCCCCTCAATCCGGGGGCTGGGTTGATGTTAGTGCGGCGGCACAGCCCGATAAAGCTCGATGATTTCATCGCTGTGTTGAGTGGTGGTACGTGGCAGGGAGTGGCCCATGGTCGGTCGGTGCTTGACCTTGGGAGCGTAACCGGGGCGCTAAAGGGAGACGATTCCATGCGGGCCATGGACGGACGACTTTTCCTTGGCGCGCACGGAAAGTGGGGGCGCCTTTTAGAAACGTTCCATCTGAAGCTTCGGCTCCTCGCGGATGCCGTTGCATCCGTCGGGTCAACGGTCCGTCATCGTCAGCAACCCATTCTCAATATGACCGCGGACAGCTTTCAGGTCAGGCTGGGGGAGCCCGGGCAGGGCCTGCCATTCCTGTGGACGGCAAGAGCGGTCCTCGTTGACCCCGGAGACGCGATTGCTCTGCCAATCGAGGGGAGCGACGCTGTGTACTATTTGCGGGCAAGGGAGGCAGGCGCTTCGATCTACCAACCGCAGCTGGCAGGCGAATCGGTTCACGGGCGAGGGTCGGTCCGGATTAGAAAGGTGCTTCAGGAGGAACGCGGCCCAACCATCGTCGAAGGAACTTTTCAAACTCAGGAGCGAGTCAAGACGGCACGCAACGACCTTGTCTGGCTGCGGCTCAACGTCAGTTGTGGACGCCTCGACCTCTACGCACGCCTCGACGTCAAGGCCGCGTTGGCCTCGGGGGAATGGAGGTTTCGCACCCTGGGCCAGAGACTGAGCGAGGAAGCCTCAGCGGCGTTGCGCGCGGCAGAAGGCGTGCCGATTCCCGAGGCTACCTTTGAGGTTATCCCTCTGCTCAGCTCACCATGCGACCTGTATGCCCTGGGCGTTCTTGCCGTCAGAGCACTCCTTGTAAACAACAAAACCACTCTCCCCGTAGCGCTGGACGAGGTGCTGAGTCTCGCCAAAGAAGCAGCCACCGAGTACGACGCTGGGGTTGACTTGAGCTCCCGCGTCAAAACAATTTTCAATCGAGACCCGCGGTGGGTGGAATCCCTCGGCCCGCAGCGGCTGACCTATGAGGAGGTGTCGCCGGGGGACGCCTTCGACCTCATACCGTCGGAGGTCTGGTGGTCAACCCTGGCGATGGTTTTGCGAATGTTCCCTGGTGCGGGGCCCGATAGCACGTGCCAGGACTTCGGCGATGCCCAACCGGGCGGCATCCACAAGGTCTTGGACCGCGCTATCGCCGACTTGGAGGAGCTGATAATTCGCACGCGAAGCCTCATCGTAATAGACTGGAGATTCAACCGGGAAATCCACGCGGTCATTCGCAGCCATCTCACCGGCATTACCGGGTCATCTGGCGGGAGCGAAAAAGGGCCCAAGTCGTAGCCCTTATGTCCGCTGTCGCCCGCGCCTCACTGTGATGACCAACCGCGCAACCGGCTGTCGAAAGGGTGTGGCTACATTTGGACGGAAAGACTCGCATAGTAGGGCGGGCTGCTCTTTCGCTTTAGTGCCACCTCAAAGTCGCGCACAAAACCGTTTGCCTGGAGCCCCTCGAGCAATCGCGCCCGCTGCTCCGGGTTTTTATAAATGTCTCGCAGGTTCACTCGGTGCATTTCCTCTCTGGAGTAGCCAGTCAGTTGAAGCATGACGTCATTGCATTCCAACACCTGACCGTCCGTAGTCGCCAGGCCAATATTGTCTGTCCAAGGTTAGGACGTGCGCAGGCCTCGTCATAATAGGGAGGGCGTCATGTATCATAATCGCATGAGTAGAAGGCAGTTTGTGGGTCTAACAACGTCAGGTATTGCCGGGGCACTTTTAGGCTCTGCTACATCGGTGCGTGCCGGCGGGAAAGCGGTGGAATGGAATCCGGATAAGCCCTATCTTGTCACGGGGGAACACCTGAGGGTCCAACCGGTTCTTATGTATGCAATTCGAGAGAGAAGGGAGTCAACCTCGTGGAGATCGTGGGGAAGGATCAGCTCCCACGAGGCTGCCGCAGAGGAGGCAAAGACAATAACAGAAGAGCTCAACGCATTGTCTGCCAAGGCTGAGTATCCACTACAGATATTGCCTCTCGTCAAGGTGTCGAATGTTGAAGAAGCGCTACGAGTACATGCCAACGACTACGATGTGGTAATCCTGTATCCCGCCACAGGTTCGGGAAACATGCTCAAAGCCTGCTTCCCCGTAAAACCGGACAAAGATATTGTGATATTCGTCAGGCATCGTTCCGGCCCAATATACTATTGGTACGAGGCTCTCAGCACGCGGTATCTCAAAAAGGGAACCGATGAGGAACTGGAACAGAATGGTCTCCAGAATCATGGGGGTGCATTCGTTGGTGACGTGGTGGTTGACGATTATGAGGAAGTCTTGTGGAGGCTTCGGGCGCTTTACGGAATCAAGAACTTCGCAGGGAAGCGCATACTTGCTCTTGGCGGCGTCTGGGGCAAGTATGACGAGCGAGCGCCCGCAGTCGCCTGGGAGAAGTACGGAATCAAAATTGTGGAGGCCAGTTATGATGACCTGAAACGGCGCGTGGAAGATGCCAGAGCAGACAAAAGTCTTTTGGCAGGGGCGGAGAAATGGACCGATGAATACCTTTCGCAGCCCGGCGTGACTCTCGCAACCCAAAACAAGTACGTTGTGAATGCCTTCTTGCTGTACGCTGTCGTGAAAGAATGGATGCATGAACATGATGCATTGGCATTCACAATCAAGGATTGCATGACCAAGGTCTTGCCGATAGCAGAAACCACACCGTGCCTCATTCTCAGTTGGCTCAACGACGAGGGATTGCTTGCTTTCTGCGAATCAGATTTTGTGGTGATACCCTCGGGGATTTTGCTGCACTACGTGTCGGGCAAGCCGGTGTTCCTGCATAATTCCACATTTCCACACAAAGGGGTCGTCACCTGTGCTCACTGTAGCGCCCCCCGTCGGATGGATGGACGGAACTACGAGGCAACCGACGTCATGACACATTATGAGTCCGACTTCGGCGCGGCGCCAAAAGTGAAGATGGCGGTAGGGCAGGAAGTGACATTCATTGACCCCGAATACAGCACGGGCCGGTGGGTGGGATTCAAGGGAATTATCAAAACCAACCCATCTTATGACATATGCCGAACTCAACAAGATGTCGAGATACAGGGAGATTGGAAGAAGCTCATCAAAGAAGCGCGGGATTCCCATTGGATGATGGCTTATGGAGACTGGCTCAAGGAGCTGGGATACGCGTCTCGAAAACTCGGAATCAAGTGGGTGAATATTTCGGAAGCGGAGGGAGTATGGTATCTCGTGCGCAGCGAGCGTTGAATCCAGCAGGGCAGCCATCGCGTATTTTGTAGGTGTCGCACGTTGGAGAAGGGTTCTTGGCCTTTTCGGGGTTTTGGAGTGTGCCAAGAGATGTCCTCGCGTGGCCAAGAGCTGTCCAGTGCTTACTCTCTCTTTTCTCATTGATGGGGTTTTTCGGAGGAAGTGGGGTTCCGACTTTGAGGCAATGGCATCGAACGATGCCCGTTAGATTGTTACGGGCTTAGGCAAGAAAGAGTGCAAGGATCATAGCAATGAGAAGCAAAAGCCTGACGGTTATCCTCACTCTGTTTGGCGTGTTGGCGGTCCCCGCGGTCGGGACATGGACCGCGGAATGCCCGAATGGGACAAGGGCGGAGCAGGGAGGCAGAGTCGTTCAGCGGACGTGTGATCCTGTTGTGATGACCGTTGATACAACCACACCTTGTGGGCCACTGCGGCACGTCTGGCAGTACTACGGGTACGATGAGTGCAACTATACGACGACCCGCCGCGCGCGGGAGCTGATGAAAACTCTGGCGAGCATCAACCCCGAGCCGGTTTATCTCCGCCAGCACTTTCTGCTGGCAAGCGGCGACGGTAAACCCTCGCTGAAATGGGGATCAACTAATGCCTGCACCGAGGACCCCACCGGTAAGCCATTGTATGATTGGCGGATAATGGACGAGATCATGGATGCTGTGGTCGGTTCCGGCTGCCGCCCGCTCGTCGAAATTGGGTTCATGCCACAGGCGCTTTCAGTCAAACCGGAGCCGTACAAGAGCGATGACCCGTTCAAGATGAGAGGGTTTGGCCCTTACTATCCCCCCAAGGACTATGACAGGTGGGCAGAGCTGATTGAGGAATGGGCACGCCACAGCAAGAATAAGTACCCTGAAGTCGAGAAACTGTGGGTGTGGGAATTGTGGAATGAACCCAATATCAGCTACTGGCAGGGGTCCTTCGAGGAGTACTGTAAGCTATTCGATTACACCGAGCACGCCCTGCACAAGGTGATTCGGGGCGCGGTGCTCGGCGGACCGCATACCGCGGGCACACGAGACGCATTCCTGCGGAAGTTCCTCGAGCACTGTCTCCGCGGCAGGAATGCAGTCACCGG
>CAYZXL010000026.1:0-57013 GCA_964482435.1 uncultured Verrucomicrobiota bacterium | reverse complement strand
CGCACCCCTCGTAATCCTTCTTCTGATAAAGAACCACCCCCTTCAAATAAAGCGAATACTCCTTCTCCTCGCCCGCCGAAATTCTCCTGTCTAAAAGAGACAGCGCCTCGTCATACCGCCCATCCTGAATCGCCCCAGAAACCGCTGCCTCCGAAACAACCTTCCCCTCCTCCCCAAAAACACTCCCCACCAACACCACCAACACCACCATCACTATCCCTGAAACCCTCATCTCCCTCCTCCTTCTATGATGAACATCCACTCCATCCTTGCTCCTTCTTTGCGGCGCGTCCGCGACTTCCGTTTCCTCCACTCCTGTTCGCGGCAAGGCGCTCCCAAAGCGACATGGTCTTTCCATCGCCTCTTCTCGGCCCTCAGGCACCTTCACATTCGACGCCAAACTTCGCAACCGCCTTTCAACTTCGCGAGAGGCCGAAGGCCTCGTCTCTCTTCGGAAACGCCCGGCGAACCTCACATTTAATTATACGTGGCCCTTCGTGCCAACGTTCGTAACCTTATTGTAACGACACTCCTCCTTTTTTATTTGACTCCTGGCCCCGCAAAAAGTTCCCGCGAAAAGGGCATCAGCACGGCGAGGTGACTTGGTTCCGATGGACTTCCTGGCCGGCTGACGGGGAAGCGAAAAAGTTCTCCCATGAGGGATGCCGCAAGGGGGCCGCATTGAGGAGATGGTCTCGGAGGGAAGAGCCGAAATCCGCAGCGGGTTGGAGGGCCGGGTGCTCAGGAGGTCAAGGAGGGACGCAGAGAGTCGGCGATGATCCGTTGCACGACCTGGCTGTGACTCAGGCCGATGCGCTCTGCGGCATCAACAAATCCCGAATCAGGGGAGAGGCATGGGTTGGCGTTGACCTCCAGGACCCAGGGCTTTCCCTCGCGGTCAACCCTGAAGTCAACCCTGGCGTAGCCTCGCAGACCGAATACATGCCAGCACTTTTTGGCTATGGCACAGAGCTTCCGCAAAAGGGGCTTGTCCTCCCGGGGAAAGTCGAAGCGACGTGGAGTGTGGTCGTACTCGAAGGATCCCACCAGCCACTTTGCGTCGTAACCCACCAATTTCAGCTTATCTGGTCCGTAATCCTCAAACCGGATTTCACCAGGGGGAAGAACCTCTGGGCCGAGCTCGCCTGCCAAAAGGGAAATGTTGAATTCCCTGCCATCAACATAAAGCTCCACGAAGCAGTCGCCACCGAGTCGTTCGCGGCGGCGGTCCATCTCGCAACGGAGCTGGTCGGGATTCTGCACGTAGAGCACAGAATCTTCACCTAGCCCTATGGAAGCATGCTCCCAAACAGATTTGATTATGAGGGGGCCGTCAATCTTACTGAGTTCGTCCGTCATGTTATCGTGGACAAGCCACGGTGGGGTCGCAATGCCGGATGCCGTGAGAATCTTTTTCGAGACGAGTTTGTTGGAGCTCAGGAACATTGCCTCGGTCGGTGAGCCGCTGTAGGGTAACCTGAGAAAATCGAGAAGGGCCGGGGCCAGGTGGATGAACTGCCCACGTCCCCCAATGGATTCCACGAGGTTGAAGACGAAATCAGGTCCAATTGCGCGCAAGGAGTCCGTAACCGCCCGGAGGTCGAATGAGAAATGGAGCGAAAGAGGCTCATCGCCAAGCTCGCATAGCGCCCTTGACACAGCCGCTTTCTGAACCAACACGTCCTCCTCGTCGGGAGTTGGCCCTTCCAGAACCTCCCCATGCAGAATTACCACCTTCACGATGGAGCACCCCTCAGACAGGCCTGCGACGTTTTTCGCGAATCTTGTTGACGGTGCGAAGGACTGCTTTCATTTCTCTCGAAAGGGGAATTCCCGGACACGACCTCGCGTCCGCCGCGCGGCTGCCTGACCCCTCGTGGCGAGCGCATAGCTCTTTCCCCACGGCGACAGTCCTTCAAACATCGCGCCAGTCACCCTCGCATCATCCTTTCCCGCGTCGGTGTGACTCGCTTTTGGTCCCGCCGGGCGAAGTATAGTCGCTTCTCGGAAGAAATAAAAGTTTTTTTTGAATCCGATGAGGCCAGATATGGGCGGTCAGCGAGAAATACAACCCGCCGTCAAAGGCCGCCGAAACCCAAAAGGTGGCTGGCGTCAAAGTTTCGGTGTTGACAAGTGAGACGGCTTCGGATATAAGGCAACCGCTTTCATACCTAAGGAGATTCAGGAGGATAAGGATTTGAAACGACGGCTCTTGGAGAAAAAGCCCATGGCACCCAGAAGGAACGCTGACCGGGGGAAAGGCGGGAGGGTTTCACGACGGACGTTCGTAAAGGTGGGAGTCGCTTCTCTCGCCGCAGGACAAATCGCCCGCGTTTCGAAGGCCGCGGCGTCGTCCGAGGCGACGGTCAATCTTCCAGAGGACGACGGCCTCCCGAAAAGAAAACTTGGCCGAACCAACATCGAAGTCCCGATCATAGGGTTCGGGGGAGCCGCGTTGTATTACGGTCCGAGGGGACCCGTGCCTCAAACGGAAATAGACGCCATGATGGGCTATGCCCTCGATAATGGCGTCGCCCTGATAGATACCTCGTACGGATACGGGGACGGAGTGAACGAAATATCAATCGGAAAAGCGCTGAAGGGGAGGCGCGGTAAGGCGATAATCTTTTCCAAGGGTCCCTGGGGACCGATGAAGCCGATGAAAGAGATGCTGGAGACAAGTCTGCGCCGCCTTCAGACAGACCACATCGAAATCTATGGGCTGCATGGACTGGAGCTTACGGAGGACCTGGCGGAGAAATTCATTGTTAAACACCTTCCTGACCTGGTGAAAGCGAAAGAAGCAGGAAAAATCTCACACATTGCGGGGACTGGGCACCTGGCTACAACAGCGATGATGAAGTTCGTTCAAACGGGCGCCATTGACGTCATTGCTGTGCCTATGAATCCTGTACGAAGAGAATTCCTCGAGGAGGTCGTCCCGGCAGCGAACAAGATGAACATCGGCGTCATCGGGATGAAAGTGTTTCAGTTCGGGAAACTCAGTCGGCCCGTCCCGGAGCTGGCGGAGATGCTTGGCAAGGACAAGGAGCAGTTCATCCGAAGAACGCTCTCCTTCAGCCTCGGGCAGGACGTCGCCAGCGTCATACCGGGCTTCACGACGCTGGACGAAGTCAAGAGCGCCATCGCCATCGCCAAGGGCTTCAAGGGATTTAGCTCTTCCGAATCGGTTGCCATGGGAATCGGGAAGGAAAAGCGCGCCGTGGACTTCTGCCGTATCTGCGGGCATTGTCTGCCCTGCCCTGCGAAGATTGCAATCTCGGATATTCTCAGGCTGGAACTGAATGCGCGGCATTATGGCCTTGTGGCCTGGGCGAAGCAGCAGTATGCCAGGCAAAAAGTGAAGGCAGACGCCTGCACCAGGTGCGGCGAATGCACAAAGAAATGCCCGCACGGGCTGCCTGCAATGGAAATGGTCCTGCGGGCGGCTGTGACCCTGAGATAGGCGGCATCTCCTCAACCTCGACCCGCGGCGAGGTTGCCTCCGCGGAGAGACCAACCGGAGATGGCGTCGCGCGATTTTAGTTGTCAGAAAGGAAGGTCTTACGTACGCTATACGAGTGCGGTGGGCGGGAAATCGTAGAAAGTGGAATATGATCGTCAAGGTTGTGTGGAAAGGAGGGAGGTCTCAAGTGAAGAAATTTGTATGGCTGTCATTCGTGGTTGCGGTCCTCGCGTGCCCCTCGATTATCAGTGCGGACCCAATCGTGGGGGCTGGGGCGAGCACAGGACCGAAGGGAATGCTCATCGTCGAGCCGCATTTCAGCTATCTTAACTTCACCGAGAGGTACGACCAGTTGAAGGGCGATTGGGTTGACCTGGTGCCCGGGCAACAGCTCGAGTTCGAGATGCTTCTGCTTCAGGTGACCTACGGGATAAGCGAGCGATTCTGGCCGCGAGCCAACATCCCTTACTGGTGGAGAGAGATGACGATGGGGCCAGTGCACGGGACATCTAACGGCCTCGGAGACATCGTTTTCGACCTCAAGTCAAAACTGATAAAGGGCGAGAATTTGCAGCAGGGGCTTGTTCTCCTGACGGGGGTGAGGCTTCCGACGGGCGATAGCGACGAATTGCCTCCTCTCGGCGATGGCTCGATAGACGCAGGGGCAGGATTGACCGGCTCGAAGCGGTTCGGTCCCGTCCAGCTCAACGGCTTTGCCGCCTGGTGGTTCAATGAGAAGAACGACCTCGGCCGAGGAGAGGATGAGCTGGAATACAGCGCCAGCGCTCAGATTCTCCTGTCCAGAAGCGTTATACCTAACGTGGAAGTCTATGGCAAATACCTCGAAGGAGGATACGAAAGAAGTCTTGATCTCATCCTCGGCTTGCAGTACTGGCCGTCGAGAAAGCTCCTTCTGGAGGGAGCGGTCCGAATACCCGTGGACGCCAAGGGCGGCTACACTTACGATGCGGCGCCGTACCTCGGCTTCATGGCCCTATTTTGAGAAGGCTCCGGCATAACGGTCTCAGCGGCGTCCCACGCGGGAGGCCGCTTTTTTCTTACCGCCCGGCATCTTTCACGGGATGGTTCCGCAAAGGGGTGCCACGACAAGGATGCTCAGGGGGTCACGCCCGGCAACCGCGAGGCACTTGGAAGGTTCCCGCGGAACCAAAAGGTGCATCGCTTTCGGCGCGGGTAAACTGTATGATGCTTACTGAGCCTCAGAAAGGAGGGGACAGCAATGAGAAAGCTGAGCGTCGTCGTAATGACTATCTGTATGTTTGTTCCGGTCGCTGGGGGATATGAGCCGGCGGCACCGTATTCGCAACGCGGCTGGGTTACCGTGGATCGCTGGGGTGGAACCTATCTCTGCTATCGTGAGCACGTCATTCCCGTCAGCAAGGAGTTGTCCCCACGATTCCTTCCCCATCGCGACAAATTCGTTCAGTGTGTTGTTGAGAAGCTTCAGCACTCACTCTATTCGCCCGGGCCATGGCGAATTGATGCAGTGGGACAGCTGGATGAGCACGGGAGCTTGCACGATGGTGCTCACCCCGTGAAGCTCGAGGCCAATGTCTCCCAGAGAATTAATACGGGCGAGGTTATCTTCCAACTCATTATTGGGTATGACGGCACCGGCAAGAAGAGAGTACAGTTGAGCCACGTGACACTGGTTCTCGTCAGAAAAAAAGACACGAGCGATGCGCCCGCGGCGACCCGCATGGTGAATTATCAGATTGCGGATGGCCCCTCCTACGTGTTCTTGACCGTGAATCTGGTCTATGAGGCGCTGCGCGAGGCGACGGACCCCCTCAAACTGACCGTGGGCGGGATGAGCGTGACATCGGAGCATCCGTTCGACTGGTTTATCGTATTCAGGAAGGCTCTGCCGGCGGGTGAGTACGAGGCATGGCTGTTGTACCGTGACCCGGCCCTGGCAAAAGACACCGGAACCAGAAGCAATACGGTTGGCTTCTCAGTAGTCCCCCATCCAAGCGAAGGCCAGCCGGAGCAGAGCGAAGGGCCCAGTCACTGAACTGACCGCGGGTAGGAAAAGGATGCTCCTTTGGTCTGCGGTTCCCAGGCGGGCGCGGGGCACTTGCCCCTGAGCTGGCCCTGGGGGTCGCTGGAGTACCCCCTGCGGAGCGTCGCCTGGCGGCCAGGAAGAACGGTGCCGGCAGGCTTTCCTCTGGCTGTCGCGGGCCGTGGCTGCCGAGTCCTCGGGCCTCACGGGACTCCTGGACCCAAGGAGTATCGCAAAATCAGACTGAGAGCCGCCCATTTCTACTGAGTTTTGTCAGGTTTTCGCACCCGATACCGAATAATCGTGAGATACTTCTCCGGGTCTCCCTTACCGCCCATCGTTGGGCCACTTATATACTCCTCTTCGTGGCCACCGACGATCGAATATCCTTGCTGCTTCACGAAGTCACGCAAGCGCTGAATAGTGGGCTCCTCTTTGGTGTACGGCCCGACGTGCAGAATCTCGGCTACTTCACCATATTCCCATGTCGTCAACGACACCTTCAGGTCTTTCTGCGCTTCAAATTGTGGGAGCTGGGCAGCGGTTTCAGGCACGGGGAGGCCGTACAAGCCTATCCATTCCGACTTCGGAGCATCGAGCGCCACAGGCCAACGTGCACGCGGTATAGCCTGCATTGGGCCTTTCGGTGTTTCTTTCATGGTGTAGTAGAGTTGAAACAAAAGACCAAATGCCTTTGTGCCGATGACATTCGGGTCACCTTTTGCTTCAACAACAAGCATCCTCTCGTTCTTTTTCTTTGATATTTTGGGGTCTTTCAGATGCTCAAATCGAGACAGACTCCGATCTTGTGCCATGAGAAACGCGGAACTGAGAGCGCCAATCACAATCATGACTGCTATTCGTGCTGGTTTCGTCAACCGTCCCGTCATTCCTTTCCTCCTGTTGTGTCATTGGTTTTGTTTTTTCGCTCAAGAAAGAAACGCTGTGTATGCGGACATCCCCTTGACCTGCGCACGCCTCACGCGCGAGCGCGGCCATCGCGGAAGCGCCGGTTGGCGCGCCGCCTCCGCAGGCAAGCCGCCTAACTGCTGCATAAGGCGCCTCCGGCGAATTGCGGCCCGAGTCTTTTTTCCCATGACGATAGCCTTGCTGAGCCGCCAAAACCCTCACGGTCCCTTCGCAAATCGCCACATGCCTTCATCTGCCTGCTATTGTGCCGAGCCCTCCGGCAATGTCAAGCCCGACGTGACTAATGGTCATCAACGAATTATCCTGGCGCACCGATGAGATACACAAGATCGCCTGCTCCACACTTCTGCAAAGCGCCTCAAATCCTCAGATGTGCGCCAGCCTCCGGATGCGCTCACCGGGCGACTCCCACTGGCGCGCAGCGGCAACAGGCGTTGATTCCAGTAAACATGCGCCGCCTCCCAGAAGGGAAATGCTCGGTGTTTAGCGCCAGCATCGAGTCATATCTGTCTCGGAGACAAGGCATTAAGACAAGGGCCAAGTGGGCGTCTACTGGCACAGATATTGCATTTTCCCACGCCGGGGTCGCCAATAGCTAACAACCGAAAGGCCAGACCGGAGCTACTAAACACCCAGTCCAAAAACGGCCCTCATCAACAGGGCCCAACACCGCAACGACAATATGAAGAAGCCACTACCGAGCAGAGCGCGCAAACGAATCCTGGTCATGGTTGACTTTGGGCTGACTCTCGCGTCAGTCCTGGTTGCGTCGCTAATCAAAGCCGGGCCAGAGAGTCCCCCATACTGGTTGGTTCTGCCACGGATCCTCCTGACTTCAGTCGTTCTTCAACTGAGCTTCTACTACAACAATCTTTATAACCTTCGGGGGACGCACAAGTCAGCATGGCTCACGTTCAACCTGGTTCACTCCTTCGCCGTTGCCGCGGTAATCCTCGGAGTTGCATATCTGCTGTTCCCGACGCTAATGATTGCAAGGGGGGTTTTCTTTGTGAGCATCATCTTCGTCATGCTCCTCGTATTCCCCTGGAGGTTCTTCTACGTGGCGATTCTGCGGCGCAGAGGGATCGGCGACAACATCCTCATAGTGGGCGCGAATGGTGTGGCGGGCGAAATAGCGCGTGAACTTCTCCAGAAAGCTCCTCCGGGATACCACCTGGTGGGCCTCTGGGCGACAAATGGGAAAGTGCCAGATGTTTCGGAGGCAGTGCCCGTAGTCTCCGGGATGGACGCAAAGTTGTTCGACTGGTTGAAGGATAACGGTGTTAACACGGCGGTCGCTGCCGCCAAGGAGGGCGAGGAGCCGACATCGAGAATCTTCTTGAGCCAGATTCAACAGCGGGTTCCGGAGGTGGAAGTCAGGAGGGCGAGTGACTTCTACGAAGAGGTCACCGGCAAAGTCCTCCTTCCGGCTTTGACTGTCGCAGACGTGCAGCAGTTTCGCAATTCGGCGAGGCGAAAGCTCGCCTGGCATTTCAAGCGCCTGATTGACATTGTGATTTCACTGGTGGGTCTTATTGTAAGCCTCCCCATCTCAATCATCACGGCAATTGCGATAAAAATCACCTCCAGGGGGCCGATTCTGTTCGCCCAGAACCGAGTCGGGCAAAACGGAAAGACTTTCAGGCTTCTGAAGTTCCGTTCGATGTGGCACAACGCCGAGGCGAATTCGGGCCCCGTTTGGGCCGGCGTCCGAGATGACAGGATAACTCCTGTCGGGCGGGTCATCCGGAAGTTCCGCGTGGACGAGTTTCCCCAGATGTTGAACGTCCTGCGAGGAAAGATGAGCTTTATTGGCCCGAGGCCGGAGAGGCCCCATTTCGTCGCAATTCTCGAGAACGAAATCCCTTTCTACGGCCAGCGCCACTGCGTTAAGCCGGGGTTAACGGGGCTCGCACAGGTCCGGCAGTACTACACTTCCTCCACCGAGGAAACCGTGGGAAAGCTCCAGTACGACCTCTATTACATCAAGCACATGTCCCCGCTTCTGGATTTCATGATTCTCCTCGACACCGTCAAAACGATCATGTTCGGCGCCGGGGCAAGATAGTCCTTTCAGTCTCGTCCACCCGAGCCTCCCTTGCGAGCCCAACCCATGATTCCATCCACTCCAACGAGCAGACGAGAAACACGCCATCGAACTCGTGAATCAAACGACTGAGGTGCTCAAATGAGAGAGACCGCAGGGAGAAAACACCAAGCGAGGAAGAAATCGCGTACGTCAAATGTCCGTCTGGCGCGCGGAGAGGGCGGGGACAGGAGTCACTTCCCGTGGTAGCGATAGATGTAGTAGGGGGTGTACTCTCTAATGTTCGTCAGGACAGCGCCGACCAACCGCGCCTTAGCGCCTTTCAAAAGCGTCTCGGCCCTTCGGACGACAGCCCGCTTTGTGGACTCGGCTTTCACGACGAGGACGACGGCATCAACCATTGCGCCAAGCACTCCGGCGTCCGTCACCGCCATCACTGGCGGCGTATCGAAGATCAAATAATCAAACCTCTTTTTCAACTCCCGGATGGTATCCGCCATCTTTCTTGAGCCGACCAGTTCGGAAGGGTTGACCGGAGGTTTACCTGCCGTAACGACAAGAAGGTTGGGCACATTGGTCTTGCGAAGGACACCGTCAAGCTCGACATCCCCCCGAAGAAGTTCTGAAAGGCCCGGCTGAAGCTCCAGTCCCAAAAGGCTGTGGATGCCGGGCCGGCGGAGGTCACAGTCAACCGCTGCAATCTTCTTCTCCGGGTCAGTAGCCATGACCGTGGCCAGGTTGAGGGTTGTGACGGTTTTGCCCTCCCCTTTGATTGCGCTTGTTATCAAGAGCGTCCGGATCGGCGGCCCGGAATTCAGAGCGTGAATACTCGTCCGAAGCATTCGGTATTGCTCGGCGATCGTGGACTGGGGGTCTATGTAGGAGACAATGTGCGGGTCCACCCCGGAGACGTCTTTCGATACCACAATGTGCACGCCATGCTGTGCAGCCCGGCCAGCCCTTTTAAGCTCTTTCTCTGATTTTGCCAGTGCATCGGCAATTCTTCCCATGACCGAAGACCTTTCTTTCGTTTACCTTTCGTTCGTAGTCGCCGCGTCAACCTTCCATCGCGTCTTTTTCAACGCTTACTGCCTCGGACTCCTCTGACGAGGCGGCGCCAGGACCCCCACTCTCTTGGCAGTTCTCGATAGTCATTTCGTACCGCTTCTCGCCGAATTGGAAGGCAATCTTACCATTGCCAACCTCAGCAACCTTCATTCCAAAAAGGCGATCTCCCGCCTTCAATTGAACGCCATCAAGGGTCGCAACAAAATACCCGTTCTCGGCCCAGACTCGTGCGAGCCGCAGTTCCGCCAGCCTCGAGAGGACGTCATCCCCCGTCAACCCGGACGACTCTTCCGGTTCGCCGTCAGTCGCTTCCAGGGCCTGGGGCGGTAACACCGTGAGGGATTTTTCCCGATGCCGGTCCGCGGAAGCTCTCTTCCGCCCGAGAAATCTCCAGAACCTCCGCGGTCTCTCAGTGGCGGGACTGCCCGCCCGGTCGCCATCTTTGCCTGGCGGAGAAAAGCTGAACTCCGCTGCTATTTCCCGCACGATGGACTCATCAATTTTCCGGGTTTCCCGCAGGTAGCCCATCAGAAGAGCCTGGTCGCATACGACGTTGATGAGACGCGGCACGCCGCCAGAGAATTCGTATAGAGACTCCGACGCTCCCTTCGTAAACTTAATCTTCCCCTCGTCTCCGGCTATCGTCAAGCGATGTTCGACGTAGCACCGGGTTTCGTCCCTGTCAAGGCTGCTGAGGTGGTAACGCAGGCTTACCCTCTGCCTCAACTGCTCCAGGTCCGCCCTGGCCAGCTTGTCACGCAACTCTGGCTGACCGAGGAGCATGATTTGGACCAGCTTCTGCGTGTCGGTTTCCATGTTGGAGATCAGCCGGATCTCTTCCAGTGCCTTGACGCTGAGGTTTTGTGCTTCGTCCACTATCAGGACAACCGTGCTGCCGGCATCGTTCTGCTCCAGGAAGAACCGATTGAGTTTACTCAATAGCGACACCTTGTTGTGCTTTTCGGTGGGCAGTCCAAACTGTACGCAAACGGCTTCCAGGAGTTGCTTGGCCGTGAGGGTTGTGTTGGTGATTACTGCCACCTTCGCGGCCGGGTCAAGCTTTTGCAGCAGCGTCCGGCAAACAGTCGTCTTGCCGCTGCCGATCTCTCCCGTTACCACAACAAATCCCCTTTTCTCCTTGACGGCGTAGATCAGGCTTGAGAGAGCTTCAGTGTGCCTCTGGCTCGGAAAGAAAAACGCCGGGTCGGGCGTCATATCAAACGGTCGCTTCTTAAGTCCGTAGAACTCAAGGTACATGAAAAATTATCTCCGCTGTGGGCAAAACAATCCGCTCAGTGCCGACCCGCCGGCCCACCAACCCCGGCGGACGCGGCGAGGGCCCGCTGCGCGTGGGAGCCCCGGCCAGCGACTTCTGTGCAGACGAGGCCGCTCGGGCGATTCAGACGTTTTCATTAAGCGAAATGCACTCCAACCTCAAGGCGAAGGTGCAGTTGTTCCGTATCGCCCGTAAAGTGGGTTGAGGAAGTATTGCTTGTTCTTGAAGAACTCGTAAACCTCCATCAGCCCCCTGGCGCTATAAGCCGGTGATACAATTTGCCCCAGGTAAGTGCCCAGGGAAGCTGCGGTAGAGGACGGCACAACCACGATATCTCCCGGTTTGAGGAAGTCGTTGTTGGCGAATCTCCCACGGTACATAATGCTCCGAAGGTTGATCCTTTTGGCGACGGGGTCTTCAGCGGCCGGAGTGATTACGTGGACTCGCCAGAGAGCAGCCGTCTTGAGGGGAAAACCCGCTGCCACAATGGCATCCCAGACCGTCAGGATGTTCCCCTTCATCATTACCGGACCCGGAGTCGTAACCTCACCGATGACATACACCTTCTTGCTTCTGTACTGCGAAACACCGACGGATACCTCAGGATTGATAATGAACTTGGAAAGCTTTTCCGTGAGGCCTTTCTGGAGCTCCGCCTTGGTCAATCCGCCAGCCTGGACATCTCCGATCAGGGGCATGAACATCATCCCCTCCGCACCCACCACGTATTCACGGCTGAGCTCCGGGTTGTCACGAACATAAACCGCTACGGTGTCCTCCGCACCGATGACGAAGGGCTTCTCCGTAAGCTCCTTCTCAATCGCTTGCCGGGCTTCCGCGGGAGAGACGGTCGCACCTCCCGGGGGAATGCTCGTCCTGCACCCGGATAGACCCAGACTAATCGCCAAACAGAGGACAATCAAAAGACTGTAGAAATGATTTCGGGCCATACTCAAATCCCCTTCTGCTTGGGTGACATATGTTAGGGCGCCTTTTTTGGAGAGAGGGAGCAAGTATCATACCAGCGACCGCCCCCGATCCGGCTCATGATAGACTCTTTGAGCCTTCCGCCAAATGCACGAAATTGGCTGCCCCGGCGGCCGGCCCGGTCTGCTTGTGTTACGCACCAAAATGCCCTACCGCGCTTTTCGTTCCCGGGAGCTCACCTGGGGTTCTGGGGCGAGTCTTTGGAGGCTGAGCCATAGCCGTAACCTACGTTATTCTAAATTGTTCGGACGGCAGCTCAGTTTGAGCTTCTTCCCGATTTGCCGCCCGAAGAATTCCTGATCTTGCCCGTGATTTGTCTTTCGCGACCACTCCTGAAGCTGGAAACAAGCGTGTCAAACCCGGCGCCCGTGGAGTTAGTCGGAGCGCACCAAAAGCTATCGTGTTTGTGTGCCGTTGCTTTTTGAGGTGCCCCGCAACGCCCGGTATGGTGAAAATGTTGCTTTCTGTAAACACAGAAGCCTTTCCTTCAGACTATTCGGCGATAGCTCCTCCCACCTCAACGAATTGTTCTTCGGGCGTGACCAGCCAACTCAGGCGCTGCAAATGTTAACCTCTTCCTCTTCCCACTATGACACTCCTACCCTTCTGGCCCCTTTCGCGCAGCCATGGCCTTTCCCTGAGACGGGCCTGGAGTTCCATCTCCGGCGTCTTCTCAAGCACGAGCGGCGCCAGGCCAAAGATGCCTCATTCCGCTTAAGGTGGAAGGAATCAAAATCCCCGCCGGGATAGTCGTTGCCCTGGTGCCGTCCGGGCCTTGTCCTCCTGTCAAGCCGGCCCAGGGCCGATGCCTCAGTGATGGAACGTAGAACCCCCTTCATTCTGCCTCCCCGGCAAGCGAGCCGCAGGCTGTGTGTTTCCCAAATTGAGCGCAGACACGGAATTCGCGTCATAGCCCATTCTCGTTCCGTCACTTACGGAGTTGCTGAAAAACAACAGCGAACGTTGTGAACAAGAAACAAGGGCCTTCTCCCTCGCACAAAGCGCCACTGCACCGTAACTACCTGGGATTACCCCAGTTACTACTTAACGTGGTCGCTCGTGTCTGAAGAAATCGCCGCTCGCAGGGACTCGTTTGCCCGCCCTCTGTTCCGCTCGTTAGGCGATGAAAAACAGTCCCAAAAGCGAGGCTACCGCGGAACCCGGTTCAAGACTCTGTGGATTGTCTGTGCAACAGATTAGGGTGCGTCAAAATGCCGGGGCCATGTCATATCTAATTGGCAATGAGGGCGTTGAGACACGAGGTTTGAAACAGCCCTGAGGACGCCTTCAGCTTGAAAACTCAGGTGGATTTCAGGTCAAATTCTCGACGAAGGTGGTGGGATACACCACCCCGGTCGTTCGACTGGAGGAATGTAGGCACAGTTATTGCAAATGACCCATAGAACGACCAACGGTTCGTTGGTGCCAGTGTACCGTTGTCATTCTTGACCCCCTGTTCGCGGCCTTGCTGGCGGGGGTGAAGCGTCACAGTGTAGTGCGGGCCGCGGAGAAGGAGTAGCGTTCTGTGCGCTCATTCTTTTAGCGACGGGCAATTTGCTTGTATTCGCTGACAAATGTGGCTGGGGTCCCGAAAGGAGAGATGGGGTTTGATGTAAAACCGAGATTGAAATCTCCGGTCTCGACCGCCGCGAACCCACAATCGCGAAAAGGCAGTCGCCCATACCGTCTGCCTGAACGCTGGCCTAAACTATTCAAGCCCGCCGTATCTTGGGAAGGCACGCCGTGTCACCTGTTGGTGGTCCAAAGGGCGGAAAGATCGAACTGACCGACCTAATTGACATCGGGCTATGGCAATCCATGCTCGATTCCGTTTCAGCCGAGCTTCAAGCCGGTATTCGCCTCACGAACGATAAGAACGAGATCGTCCTTCAGTCGAATCTGTCCGTCATGTGTCAGGAGGCAATTCGACGCGGTGCGAAACACCCGGCCTGTTTGAGGTGCTGCGACTTAGAGGACTTTCCGAGTTACGAGGAAGGGGGATTCGCAATCTGCCCTTACTGCGACCGTTCAATCAACTATGTTTTCGGCTTCCGCGTAAACGGAATCTGGGGACACGTGATTATTGGCCCGGTCTGGCTTGCTGAGAAGGGCAGCCGCGCGACCGTTGCCCGCCTCGCAAGGAAGTTCGGCATAGGCGAGTCAAAGTTCGCCCAGCTATCAAGCAAACTGCGGGCCTATTCCCTCGATGAGCTTCGCAGGGCGGGCGACATGGTTCGCTTAGCAATGCAGGTTATCACGGACACCCTCAGCGTGAACCTCACCCTCGGCGAACAACTCACCGAAGTCAAGGAATCGCTCTTGAGAGAGAAGAAGAGAACCTGGCAGCAATTGGTCAGGGACGGGCAAACCGGCGCTCTCCGGTACAACTACGGTCTTGCCCGCCTGAAAGACGAAGTCGCCCGGGCGGAAAGGTACGGGCAATCGCTTTCCATTGTGGTCATTGGCGTTGGGCGCTTCCGCTCCTACGTGGATCGTTACGGGCCGGCCTTAGCCAACACCCTCCTGGAGTCAATTGGCCAGGTTCTGCGAACAAGGTCTCGCCGCACCGACCTTTCCATCCGGCTGAGGGAAGAAGAATTCCTGCTTGTCCTTCCTTTCACGGCGGAACAGGGGGCTACCACCGCCCTCGAACGCCTCCAGCGGGAAATCGGGAGCCTGTCGCTTTCGGACGATAAGGGGGAAGCGGTTGAGCTGCCACCCCTCGTGCAAGGCCTGGCGAGTTATCCCAAAGACGGAGCGAGCGAGAAGGAGTTGCTCCGGAAAGCCTTGCAGAAGGTACGGCAGTAAGGTCATCGGCAAGATGCTCATGCCACAGCCGAACCCGCCGTTGCCGTCGCACCCAAGGATCCTTTGTCTCGCCAAGACGCTAAGGAGCCAAGGCGCGAAGAATCCCCGGGTGGTCCTGCTTTGCGTCCTTCTTTGCCTCTTGGCGACTTTGCGAGACTCCCGCTCCTGAAGGGCGAACCCGAACCCGGCACTCGCTCAATGCCCGAAGAGGTTGTATTTCCTCATCTTCTTGAAGAGCGTTGTCCGGTTTATCTGAAGCATCTCTGCCGCCTTCTTTCTGCTCCATCCGCAGTATTCCAGGGCATTCTGAATGATTTGCTTCTCCGGGTCCTCAAGTGCCCTATCCAGCGGCAGGATGCCCTTGACGGGATGGCTCAGAGGCTTGGCCTCCACAACACTCGGCGGGAAATGCTCGCCGGTGACGTAAGGGCCTCTGGCGAGAATGACTGCCCTCTCGATGACGTTCTCCAATTCCCTGACGTTTCCCTGCCAGGGGTACCGCTCCAGGAGTTTCAGGGCAGGGGCAGCAATGCCTTTCAGGTTCTTGGAATATTTCCGCGTATATACTTCGAAGAAATGCTGGCCGAGCAGGCGAACGTCTCCGACCCTCTCCCGCAAAGGCGGCAGGTATATCTGGAGGATATTAAGCCGGTAGTAGAGGTCTTCCCTGAACTTATTCTGCCTGACAAGTTCCAGGAGGTCCGTATTGGTTGCCGTGATCACTCGAACGTCAACGGTGACAGTCTCGTTGCTTCCCACTCTTTCAAACTGCCGCTCCTGAAGCACTCGCAGGAGCTTTAGCTGCAACGCCGGAGATGCCGCTCCTATCTCGTCAAGAAAGATTGTCCCTCCCGACGCCTGGCCGAATTTGCCGATGCGGTCTCTGACCGCGCCCGTGAAAGCTCCCTTGGCATGGCCGAAAAGCTCGCTTTCCAGGAGGGTCTCCGGGAGTGCCCCGCAGCTAACCTCCACGAAAGGCTTGTCTCTTCGGCAGGAGTTGTAATGAATTGCTCTTGCGAGGAGGCTTTTGCCGGTTCCGTTCTCTCCCTGAATGTTAACCGTCGCCTGGGTGTCAGCGATCAACTCCACGAGGTCATATATCTTCGTCATCTTGTAGTCCTGACCGATGATGTTCCCCAGGCGATACCGCGACTTCAGCTCCTTGCGAAGTGTTGCGTTTTCCTCCTGGAGTTCCCTCTGCTGGAAGAACCGCTTGATCTGGGTCAGGATTTCCTCGTCGTTGATGGGCTTGGTGACGAAGTCGTACGCGCCTTCTTTCATTGCCTTGACGGCATCCTCGATTGTGCCGTAGCCGGTGATAATAACGAAGGCAGACAGAGGTGATTTCTCCTTGACGTATTCCAGAAGCTCGAAGCCGTCCATCCCGGGCATGTTGATGTCGCTAAGGATAACGTCGTGCCCGTTTCGCTCGATCATTTCAAGAGCCGTCCGACCGTCCCCCGCACAGTCAACGGCATATCCGTTCATCTCCAGCATTTTGCCGAGGGACTTCAAGACAATCGGGTCATCGTCCACAATTAGAATTCTCTGCTCATCCATTTCGCGCAACCCTCTCCTGTTATTCCTGTTGTTGCAACGGCAATCGAACCGTGAATGTGGAGCCCACGCCTACCTCGCTTTCGACCATCAACTCTCCCTGGTGCTGCTTGATGATTTCCTGGCAGATGCTCAAGCCGAGCCCCGTGCCGTTCTCTTTGGTCGTGACAAACGTTTCTCCGAGTTTCGACAGGACGTCCCGGGGGATACCGCAACCGGTGTCCTTGAATCTAACGAACACGTTGTCCTTGTCGGAAAACGTCGAAATCTCCAGCGTGCCGCCCGGTTCCATTGCCTCGAAGCTGTTCTTGACAAGGTTGATAAAGACCTGGTCGAGGTTGCTGCGGGCGGTTATTGCTGGGAGCCGAGGATCAAACTCCTTTACGATGCGGACATTACGTTTCGTTTGCATGTACGACATCAGGACCAGGATGTTATCCAGCGTCTCGTTGACGTTGGTCTCCACGAGGGTCTTTGTGCAGTTGCGAACGTATTGCATCAGCGATTTCACAATTCGGGAGATTCTTTCCAGGCCCTTCTTGGTTTCGCCGAAGCACTCCTGTAGAAGAGCGTCGCCATCCGCTTTTCTAAGAGCGATGTTGGTGAACCGCATTATGCCGTCCAGGGGGTTGTTGATCTCGTGGGCGACGCCCGCCACTAATTCCCCCATCTCTGCCAGCCTCTGTGACTTCTCCACCTTCCTTTTCAACATGACATCAGTTGTCACGTCCTCGACAATCATCAGGAGAAGGTCTTTCTGGGAGTTTCCCGGCGGGGAGAACCGGCGCGTGTTGATGTTGAAGATCGCGCGAGACCCTTCGGCCATCGGGCAAATGAAGTGGCTGAAACAAGCCTGTTCCTCCCCGAATGCGGCACGAACCTTTTCCTCCCAGAGCGTTCGGCCTTCGTCCGAAACTGACCCAAGAGACTCCACGAAGGGGCGCCCAAGAACTTCTTTTCCTCGCTCGGCAAAGAGGTCCCGGAAGCTCGAGTTGACCCAGCGAATTGTCAGCTTGTCGTCCAGAACGGCCACGCCCAGGGGAATATTGTTCACGATGGTCGTATTGAAAGCTTCGGCAAACGACAGGAGCGCTTTGCTGTCACGCAACTTGGCGCCCGCTTTTTTTATCGCGGCAGAAAGCCTTTTGTTCCTGTCATGAAGGTTTCTCTGGTTAAATGCCTGCTCGATGCTTCCTGAGAACTGGTCAACGATTGCCGTGACGAGGTCAAGGTCTCCCTCATTGAACGGCTCCCTGGACTTCTTCTCGGTGAGGTTCAGGACGCCAATCAATCGGTCGTGATTGACGACAGGGGCGCAGATGAAGGACTCTGTCTCGTATCTTTTCTGGTGGGGGGAGGATACCGGAATCGGAGCCGCCTCCCGCGAGACGACTAACAAGGGCTTCCTGTGCAAGGCGACATACCCGGCTACTCCTTCCCCCACGTTCTTTGTCAAGCCGACCAGGTCAACGCCATTGCTCGTCCTCGCCGCTACCAGCACCATTCGCTTACGCTTTTCGTCGAAGAAGAAAATGGAGCCGCTCTCGACCTCCAGAAATGCCAGGAGTTCGTCAAGGAACCTCTCAATAACAACGGGAGAATTAGCGTAGGCGTGGAGCTTTTTCCAGAGCTGGTCAACGGCTGCGCACCGAAGCTTCGTGTCAGCGAACCGTGCGACAGCTTCGTCAACCATCTGCGCGAGGCCATCGGCGTCGAGGGGTGCCATGGGGTTCTCAGTCGCGCCGTTGCCCCGAGCTGAGAACACATCTATCGCAATGCGCCACACGTCATCCCGTTCCACGACAATTGCTGCGACCTCGGGGAAGTTCTCTTTTAACCTGCGGAGAAACTCCGTGATCTCCGGGCTGTTCATCGGAACGTCAGCCAGGAGAACCTTGACAGGTTCATCGGAGTTTCTACGAGACTCGATAAGCCCCATCGCCCTATCTGGGTCCTTGCATCGCGCAAGAAAACGGTGGCCCGTGCTCACAAGCGCACGAGACACTTTGTCCAGAAAGTCGGGGCTGCTGCCGACAATGACCAGGTTGCGCATGATTCTGGCTCCTCACACCCCGTTGACCGCAGGCCGGGGGACCCGGCGCCGCGATCATTCCCTTTTGTGGACTACATTACCGCCCAGCGTGCGCCTCAATAAAGCTCTGTCTAAGTCAAGGACCGAGCTTTCCTGCCCTTTTTGGGCCCGATTACGTAGGGCCCGGCGCAACTGAGCTTGCCCGGGGTATGCGGGCGTTCGTCGGCGACAACCTGCAATGGCGTGGCCATCCCGGCTCGTTGTGCAGTAAGGCCCTTCTTGCCATCTTCGGGGTGGCCCGAAGACGGCACAGCATGGGCGCATGGGCCCACGGGCCTTGCGGAGGAGCCATTAAGTCGCGGGGACAACGGCCGGGGACGTGGAAAGAGTCGAGACAAAGCTTTTCCGGTCACATCTGAAGAAACAGATGCGCCAGAGCCGCTCGCAGGCAGAATTTGCCAGAAACGCCTCATTACCCCCCGATCCTTCCTTTCGGAAGGATCCCGCTTTCTCATTTTTGCCGAACGACGGGCGAGCCTTGAGTCTCTGCTCTTCTCGTAAGACAAGACAGGCTCGCCTGTTACATAACTCTTTCGGCCTCCCTTACTCCGTGTGGACTGTTGATGGGAATAAACGCAAACCCCCCATAAATCATAAAACGGATGAAATATATCAACATTCCCTTACACTTGTCAAGCGAATTCGGAGGCTTCGTATCAGTGGCCTTGAGTACCTGCCGAAGAGCCCTTTGTCTTGCGGGCCGTTCCTCGTCAGGCACAAGTCCCGATTGCCGAAGCCCCCAAGAGCGTCCCCCGCGAGTGCGGCAGCGGCTCGCGAATCGCGTTGACGCAAAGAGACAATGGAAAACGAACAAGCCACGGTTCCGCTTCGGAGACACTTGACCCCTGGTGCCCCCCGCATTGATCAAATCTGCTTCACCGTTGGTACTCTGTCGTCTCTCCAGAGCAGAGCGGCGAGTATCGGGAGCAACTCTCATACCATTGGCGCCGGCGCGTCGTTTTTTTTCATCACGAACAGAGCCACGCCTCACAACTCCTTGTTTCTCTGAAACCGAGGTGCATGGCTTCGCTCAAACTATCGGCCTGACCACTCCGCCCGCCATCCGCAACCTTCCGGGTCCGGGCCAGGAGGGGGAAGAGCGTGCCTACCCCCCAAGTCACGACTTGGCTGAAGCATCGGACTTTTCCGGGCAGGCTCCGGAGGATACAGCGAAGGGAGAAGAACGAAGCAGCGGCTTTTCGCCAGAAAGGAGGGCTTTCGCGCGTACCCTGATGTGATCAGTGGCCGCGGACCGAAAGCAGAGGCGAAAAAAGGAAACACCCGGACCCCCTTGGCCGGGGGGTGCGCATGATGCGACGAGGATGTGCTGATTGTTGCTTTTGGTCAACATGAGCCGCTCCCCTGCTTAAGCGGGCCGCTGGAACACCTTGACACATCGAGGATTAGGTACGTGAAGCGAATCGGCAACATGGTGTTGCGTGAGTGAAACCAGCGCGGTGGCGTTTATTCTTTTCGACCCCGGTGCGTTACCCTCGATCAACTCGCAAGTAGGCCGAAGCCGCCCCTTAGTGAAGACAATTGGAAACAGAGGCAACGACTGGACATGAAAGGGGAAGTGCTGACTCCTTGGGCGCTCCCGACTCTATCTGAGGATTCGCCTGAGTTGCGGGAGCGCCCAATTATTCTTGCGCCAAACCCGTGCGCGCCGGTCCTGAGGGTGAAGCTCCTGCGCGAGCGGCGAAGGCAGCCAGGCCACTCGCTGCACGTCAGAAGGTAATGTAGATACCCGCGTTGGCTACAATTCCAGCCGCGTCAAGGGAATCTTCGGACAACGCCACATCCGTGACCTCGGGCCGCGTTTCCTTGACTCTTGCCTGTGTCCTGTCAACGTCCACCTCGAAGCTCAAGTCACGGTAGGCCAGGCCAATGACCAGGGCAGCGGAGGGTGAAAGCTTGAGGTTGTATCCCACGCCAACCTCCCAACCCCAGGGGCTGTCAAAGTCGGTGATGTCGTCCCAATCCAGTTGCCCATAGCATATGCTTGCGTGAAACTCGAGCCCTGACCCGGCGAAGGGCCTGACTATTCCCGACGCCGACGAAACCATGACGTCAACATCGCTGCCGAAGGCGAATTCGTGCGAAAGCTCTATGTCGAACTCCCTGATCAACCCGAGCCGCACGAACGGCCGGAAGCCAAAAAGGACGGTATCGTCAACGTCACGGATTTCCGTTCCCTCCGGCCCGATAACAGCGACGGAAAAGCCATCCATCTGCGGGACCGACCAAACCGCGGCATGACCACCGATGGAGATGCGCTGGAAATCCTGTGCGTGTGAAAGAACTGGCAGGGCAAGCGCCAATCCGAGGCAAACAAAGAGGTGCAAGATGATGTTGCTTTTCATGTGGCCTCCCCCCTTTTGGTTGTTTTGCTGTTTCGGCCTGTAGTCTCACCCTGTTTTCGGCACCGCCCGGGCGTCCATGCTTTCGGAGGGCTCAATCTCTCATGCCTCTGGCAGTCCATTCCTCCAATAGACCGGTGAGAAGACGGCCTTCACTCTTCAGAAACCCGCTTCGTACAAGCAAAAAACACGCCTGAGCACAGTCCCGGTCTTCATCCGCCCGCTTCTGTGGCGGAATCCCGCCGTCGCCCAGTGCGAGCCATGATTTCCCCGGAAGGGGCGTCGTTACGCGATCCTATCCATGCGGAGAACCGGTCGCCGGATGTTGACCTCCGGCAACGTTGGTTTCACGGGAGTGCCTGTATCGCCAACCCTCTGCAATTCCAGGTGTTACGTCTTCGTGATGCGAGTGCAGTGGCTGCGAATGTTCCGTTCGGGCAACATGGAAGGCTGAGGACACATCTGAAAGTTCGGTCTCTAACGGGCGTACTACCAATTGGTTGCGCGAACATGACCTCTCCTGGCATGGTAGTTGAACATCAGACGATTCAATAAGAAGGGTCATCGTTGTGTGTTCGATTTGAGTGAAGGCCATGTGTTGATGAAGGTGATAAACGCCCTGACGGTTGACGTAGAAGAATACTTTCAGGTCACGGCATTCGATGGAAGCGCTCCGTACGATGCCTGGGAGAGCTTCGAAAGCCGTGTAGAGCCTGCCACGTACGAACTTCTTTCCATGCTGGCGAAGCACGACGTTCGGGGCACGTTCTTCGTTGTGGGGTGGGTCGCTAAGAGGCATCCGTGTGTCGTGAAAGCCATCCAGAGGGAAGGGCACGAGATAGCCTGCCACGGATATGCCCACCGCGTGATTTCGGAGCAAGCGCCAGAGAGCTTCCGGGCAGATGTCGAATTAGCAAAAAGAATCATAGAGGATATCACGGGCGAGCCGGTAAGGGGCTATCGAGCTCCGACTTTTTCCATCACGAAGAAGACGCTCTGGGCTCTGGATGCCCTCGTCGAAAACGAGTTCCAGTATGATTCGAGCATCTTCCCCATCATCCATGACCGATATGGGATTCCTGATGCCGAAAGATTTCCGAACGTCATCCACCGTCGGAACGGACACTCCATCTGGGAGTTCCCGATTTCCACGATCAGGGTGATGGGTGTCAACCTGCCGTTTTCGGGGGGAGGTTACATGCGCCTGTTGCCCCCGAGGCTCGTGTCGAAGGCCATCGACAGCATAAACCGAAAGGGCCACCCTGCAATCATATATATGCACCCGTGGGAGATTGATCCCGGACAGCCCCGGATCAACGCTTCCCCCCTGACAGAAGTGCGGCACTACCACAACATCTCCCGGATGGCCCGCAAGCTCCAGTACCTCCTGCCGAGACACAAATTCGGCCCCGTGTCGGAAGTTCTCGCGCATTATCGGCAGGAACATTCAATGGAGACCGCAGGCGCGCCAAGCGCCGAAGCCGAAGACTACGCGGACAGTGCTTCCGGTTCATTCGCTCGGCGTCTTGCCGCGGGAGTCCCTTCCCGAATTGTGCGGCAGGTCGGGCTGAACGTTCCATCCTCTCGCCCCTGAACGCGACACGATGCCTGAGACGCTGAGCGCCCCATTCACACGCAAGCAACCTTCCCATTCGCCCGGCCGACCAGTGCCTGGGAACGGCGCACCTGGCATCAATCGGCGTCTGGTCAATGGTCCGAGCGAATCCCGGCCCCGGCGAAATGGTCTCGTACGGTCGCGCGAGCCGCTCAGCGCGCAGCAGCGCCCGCAGGAGCCTTCGCCGCGAAGTTGGACAACCAGGCCTTCGCGCGGAAGGTCAGACGAAGGCCGGGTTTCCCGGCAATCGCCCACGTGGCAGCACCATCCGAACGACCTGAAATGTGGGAGATGTTTTTCCGAGGATGCGGGGTCAACCCGAGGATCAAAATTCCTCTTCTTTCTTTCTTATGACCTCAAGGATGGACTCGGGAGACCGAGCGGAAAGAAGGGATTCTCTGACATTTTTGCTGCTGAGAAGTTTCGCGAGTCTCGCCAGGGCGCGGACATGCGGTCCGGGATTGTTCTCCTCCGCGACGAGGATGAAAATGAGTCGGGCGGGTTCATTATCGGGAGCCTGGAAATCAATCCCCTCTCGAGAGATTCCCAGTCCGGCGACGAGACGGTCCACAGCAGAGGTTTTGCAGTGGGGAACTGCCACACCGTTGCCAATGCCGGTGGTCATAATTCTTTCCCTGTCAACGATGGCTTTGAGAACCGCGGCCCTCTCTTTTATTTTCCCGGCCTTGTCGAGAAGGTCAACCATCTCGTCGAGGACATCATCCTTGGTCTTCGACTTCAGGGACACGACAATGGAATCTTTGTCGAGCAGCTCGTACAAATACATCAACCGCCTCTCCGAAGGGAAACTCTTGAGAAGGAAAGGAAATGCAGACCCACAAGATTTTTCATAGAATAACAGAAGGCAATCGAAAATCAAGCTATATCTTCGCCTCAGCGCGACAAGTATGAAAGCTGTCATCCTCGCAGCCGGTAAAGGGACGCGAATGAGGGCCGTCAGCCTCGGCCTCCCGAAAATCCTTCTGCCCCTGGGCGACAGGACAATCGGCGATAACCTCATCCTCGGCCTGAAAGATTCCGGAGTCTCGGAGATCCTCTTCATCGTCGGGCACATGGAGGAGCAGGTAAGGGACCACTTCGGGGATGGGTCGTCCGCGGGTGTTGCGATTGAGTACCTGGGGCAGGAAGCCCCTCTCGGCACCGGTCATGCGGCATCCCTCGCGCGAGATTTCGTGCGACAGGAACCCTTTTTCGTGCTGGCGTACGGGGATATAGCAACTCCCGCAGAAAACCTTCCGGCACTCGTCAGGGACTTCCACGAACATTCGCCGGAAGCGAGCGTGTCCATTTACCGCGTCAAGGACCCCTCCAAGGGCGCCGCAGTCTATGTCGAGAAGGGATACATGAAGAGCCTCGTCGAGAAGCCCCCGAAGGGAACCTCAAAGACGCACTTCGACAACGCCGGGATATACGTTTTCACTCCGACAGTGTTCAACATGCTCGACCGCGTCGGGCTCTCGCCGAGAAATGAGTACGAACTGACCGACGCCCTGACGCTCCTTATCCAGAACGGTTACAGAATCAGGTCGCACGAACTGGAGGGATTCTGGTCAAACGTGAGCTCGCCGGAAGACCTTCTCCGGATCAACAAGCTTGTCATAGACAGGATGACCAGGACCGGCCGGACAGACGCCTGGAAGCCTGTCTCCGGCGCAAGGGTCTCGCCGCTGGCCGTGATTTATCCGCTGGCTGTGTTAGGCAAATGCACCATAGGGGATTATACGGTCGTCGCCGAGGGCGCCAGGGTCATGGATGGAGCGGAGGTCAGCCACGCCGTTGTCTGCCGAAACGCAACGATTGGCAATGGGGTATATCTCAATCATGTTCTCGTCCGGCCCGAGGGAATAGTAAAAGCGGGTGGGAGGCATGGGGGAACAGAGAGACGCGTCCTGATCCTGCCCGATGAAGGATGAACCGAACGGCTCCTGCCTGGTGCGTTGCCGCTTGCGATGCTAAGCTGCCACCAAATCGCTCGTTCACTCGCCTTTCGGCTTCTTCTTATCCTGCTCCTTTTCCTTCAGCATCTGGTAGATTTTCTGAAGGAAAAGGGTGTTTCTCTCCGAATTGAGGGCCGAGCTGTAGAGCATTCGCAAGATGTTGATGACGAGAAGAACCTGAAAAAGGACGATGGCAATAATGGGGAGCGTGGTTTTGAGGGCCTCCGGGACGGGGACTTCCACGAATTGCTGTCCGGGCAAAAGCTTCCAGATATCCTCCACGAAAAGGCAATAAAGCGCCACCATCGCGCAGAATGCTACGTCGAACAAAATGAAGTCCTGGATTCTGCGAAACATGTCCTTGGCGGTGAGCTGCTTTCGCTGGTTCGGCTCCGCGGAGGGTGCGCTGAGGCGAACCCTGTCGCAACGCACGCAGAACTCCAGTTCGTCGTTATTGAACTCACCGCATTCGCATTTCCACATGGTGATTACCTCCGAGCCGTTGTCAATAACCGCGGAAATCATACTACGTCTCTCCCCCTGACGCGGTCAAGCCCAAAAACTTTGGCGACCGCAGCCCCCGCTGTCGGGGGGACAGGGGGTGTCGTCCGCACAGGACGCTCTCGCGAGTTCCGTGGTGGCATGGGCATCTTGCCCATGATCTTCCACGGGTCCCGCCAGAGGCGAGATGCCACGATTCCGTGGCCGGA
Source organism: uncultured Verrucomicrobiota bacterium (assembly GCA_964482435.1). Taxonomy (GTDB): domain Bacteria; phylum Auribacterota; class JABMQX01; order JABMQX01; family JABMQX01; genus CAYZXL01. The sequence goes on along the minus strand of CAYZXL010000026.1, from coordinate 32,116 downwards.
CGCCGAAAAAGCCGTTTACACGGCGAGTAGCCGTTGTTAGTATTCGCAAGGGATTGTCCGCCGGATGGAAGTTGGTCTCTCTGGAATGTGACGATGGAACCTCTCGAGAAAATTGCCATACTGGATTTTGGCTCGCAATACAGCCAGTTGATAGCCCGTCGAATCAGGGAGAACGGCGTCTATTCGGTCATCGTTGACCACGACGTCAAGCGGGAGGAACTTGAGAGACTCTCTCCGAAAGGAATCGTTCTCTCCGGCGGCCCGGCGAGCGTCTATGATTCGGGTTCTCCGAGGTGCGACGCGGCGATACTTACGGGCGACATCCCTGTGCTGGGGATATGCTACGGGATGCAGTTGATGGGTTTCCTCCTCGGCGGAAAAGTCGAGCGAGGAGCCAAGCGGGAATTCGGGCGAGCGGAACTCCTTCTCCAAGACGAAAGCCCCCTTTTCACAGGGCTTGACAGGCGCCAAATCGTCTGGATGAGCCACGGCGACAAGGTCAGCTCGCTTCCCGCTGGCTACCGCGCGATTGGCCGGACGGATAACTGCGAAATCGCCGTGATGAGCGATAAGCAAGCCACGCATTTCGGCCTCCAGTTCCATCCGGAAGTCGTTCACACCGTCCACGGAAAGGAGATTCTCAGCAACTTCCTCCGTCGGGTTTGCGGCTGCCGTGGAGACTGGAACATGGGTTCATTCCGCAGGCTGGCTGTCGAAGAAATTCGGCAAAGAGTTGGCCGCGAGAAAGTCGCCCTCGGAGTAAGCGGCGGGGTGGATTCGTCGGTGGTGGCTCGGGTTCTGCACGAGGCAATAGGCGACCAACTGACATGCGTATTCGTCAACAATGGCTTGCTGAGAAAGGGGGAAGCCGAGGAGGTTTGCCAGCGGTTTGAGAAGCAAGAAGAGATCAAGTTAATCTATCTCGACGCGGAGGAGCAATTCCTGTCGGCGCTGGAAGGGGTGGAGGACCCCGAGGAAAAGAGGAAAATCATCGGCGCTGAGTTCATCAAATCCTTCGAAAAAGCTGCGGAAAAACTGGAGAACGTGCGGTTTCTCGCACAGGGGACGCTCTATCCGGACGTCATTGAAAGCCGCTCGCCGAGAGGCGGCCCGTCCGCCACGATCAAGACGCACCACAACGTCGGAGGGCTTCCCGAGCAACTCAATTTCGAGCTGATAGAGCCTTTGAGATACCTTTTTAAGGACGAAGTGAGGCTTTTAGGAAAGGAACTGGGAATGCCGGACGAAGTGGTCTGGCGACATCCTTTCCCCGGTCCTGGTCTCGCCGTGAGGATTATTGGAGAAGTTACCAAAGAGCGGCTTGCCCTCCTCCGAGAAGCCGACGCACGTTTCGTCGAGGAAATCAGGGCCGCCGGATATTATGGTAAGATAGCCCAAGCGTTCGTGGTCTTGCTCCCGGTCAAGACCGTTGGAGTGATGGGCGACGAGCGAACCTACGAACACGTTGTCGCCATCCGGGCGGTCACGACCGAGGATTTCATGACGGCGGATTGGGTGAAGCTTCCATACGAGCTTTTAGGCCGAATTTCGAACCGCATCATCAACGAAGTGCGTGGAATAAATAGAGTCGTTTACGATATCAGCTCCAAGCCTCCCAGCACAATCGAGTGGGAGTGATAGACCTTCTCCGCTGCGTCCGCCGGGTTTCGCCGTAGCTGATCCACACGCGTGGGCAGCCGCAAAAAGCAGACAAAACGCCATGGGGAGACAGTGAACCAATCAGAATTCGTTCATCTTCACAACCACACCGAGTACAGCCTCCTCGACGGAGGGTGCTGCATCCCTGACCTCGTCCACGCGGCCGAGAAAATGGGGATGCCCGCCCTCGCGATCACCGACCACGGCAACATGTACGGTGTCATCGAGTTCTACAAGGCTGCGCGCTCGGCTGGCGTTAAGCCCATCATCGGCATGGAAGCCTACATCGCCCCCGGCAGCAGGATGGATAAAAGAACCTACGGAGTCAAAGATGCGTCCTTCCACCTCGTGTTGCTCGTAAAGGATGAGGAAGGTTACCGCAACTTGATCAAACTGGCCACGACAGCCCACCTCGATGGGTTCTACTACAAGCCCCGGATTGACAGGGAAGTTCTCCAGCAGCACAGGCGGGGACTCATCGCCCTGTCGAGCTGTCTCAAAGGCGAAATTCCATACCTCATCCTGAAGAACGAGTTTGAGCAAGCTAAGAACGTCGCGGGGTTCTATCGGGAGCTATTCGGAGACGATTTCTATCTGGAACTTCACAACCACGGCATAGCGGAGCAGCAACCAGTCAACGCGGCTCTGGTGAAAATGTCGAAGCAGATGTCAATCCCGTTGGTGGCGACGAACGACTGCCACTACATCGCCCGGGAGGATGCCGAAGCTCACGACGTTTTGCTCTGCATTCAGACCGGCAACACGATTTCCGACTCAAAACGATTGAAGTTCGCCACCGACCAATTCTATTTCAAAAGCCCCCAGGAAATGGCCAGACTCTTTGCCGAGACGCCCGAGGCGCTCTCTAAGACAGTCGAAATAGCGGAAAAGTGCAACCTGCACCTCGACTTTGACCAATTGCATTATCCGACGTTCCACGCCGACTTTCAGGGAAGCCTCCGGGATTACCTTGCTCGCCTCTGCGAGGAGGGGCTTCCTCGGCGGTACGGCGAGGTCTCGCAAGCCATCCGTCAAAGGCTTGACTACGAAATTGAGGTGATAGACGCAAAGGGGCTGACGAGCTATATCCTGATCGTGTGGGACTTCGTTCATTATGCTCGCGAGAGGGGAATTCCCGTCGGGCCGGGTCGAGGGTCAGCCGTCGGAAGCCTCGTCTGCTACGTCCTCGGGATCTCCGACATTGACCCCCTGAAATACGGTCTTCCCTTCGAGCGATTCATCAATCCGGAGCGGCCGAGTTTCCCCGACATAGACATTGACCTGTGCTACAACCGCAGAAACGAGGTCATTGATTACGTCGTTCGGAAATACGGCAAGTCGAACGTCGCTCAGATAATCACCTTCGGCACGCTCGGTGCCAAAATGGCTGTTCGCGACGTCGGGCGAGCGCTTGGCTACCCATACGGACAAGTGGACAGAGTGGCGAGGCTCATCCCCTTCGGACCGAACGTTACCCTCGAGGATTCTCTCCGCACGCAGCCGGAGCTGAAAAAGCTCCACGACCGCGACGAGATGGTGAAGAAGATTTTCCGGATAGCGTTTCAGTTAGAAGGCCTGGCGAGAAACGCTTCGACTCACGCGGCTGGAGTTGTGATATCGAGCGAGGAACTGACAAACTTCGTCCCTCTTTGTCGCGGCAGCAACAATGAAGTCATAACCCAGTACTCCATGAAGCCCATCACCGACATCGGCCTTTTGAAAATGGACTTCTTGGGGCTGAAGACGCTGACAGTCATTGACGAAGCCGCAAAGATGGTCTCCGAGCGCCGCGGAATCGCCCTCGATATGAACAAAATGCCCCTCGACGATAAGAGGACTTTCCGGTTGCTCAACCGCGGCGAGACCGCCGGGGTGTTTCAGTTGGAAAGCCCGGGGATGACGGACCTGGCGAGGAAGATAAAGATAGACCGGTTTGAGGACATTGTTGCGATGATTGCGCTTTTCCGGCCGGGTCCGATGGAGATGATTCCCGAATTCATTTCACGCAAGCGGAAAAGGCAGCGAATCGAGTACGACCACCCGCTGTTAGAGCCTATTCTCAAGGAGACCTACGGGGTTTTCGTATATCAGGAGCAGGTTATGAGGTGCGCCAACGTCCTGGCCGGCTTTTCCCTTGCTCAGAGCGACATTCTCCGACGGAGCATGGGCAAGAAGAACCCCCAGGAGATGGCCACCCAGAGAGAGGTCTTCATCGAAGGAGCCCGGAAGAATAATATCAGCCGGGAGGTCGCCGGAAAAATCTTCGATGCCATGCAGAAGTTCTCGCTCTACGGCTTCAACAAGTGCCACAGCGCCGCCTACGCTTTCATCGTCTATCAGACGGCCTACCTGAAAGCCAACTATCCAAACGAGTACATGGCAGCTCTTCTATCGAACGAAATCGGCAATACCGACCGCATCAGCCGATACGTCCGCGAATGCGAGTCCCTCGGAATCAAGATTCTTCCTCCCGACATCAACGAATCAGAGGGAAGGTTCACCGTGGTCGAGGAGGGAATACGTTTTGGATTGTTAGCAGTCAAGAACGTCGGAAAGGCGGCCATCGAACACGTCACCGAGCGACGGGCGGCCCACGGCCCTTACAAATCGATCTACGATTTCACGCGCGATGTGGACGGGCGGGTCGTCAATCGCAAAGTGCTGGAGAGTCTGATTAGATGCGGCGCATTCGGCAGCACCGGTTGGAAGAGGTCTCAGCTTTACCAATCTCTTGACCGGGCAATTGAGCTCGCGAGCAGGACGCAGCTCGACCGACAGAAAGGACAGACGTCACTCTTCGACATGCTTGCCGAAGAACAAAGTTCTCCACTCCAGTACTACGAGCCGCCAAACATCGAAGAATATCCGCTGACACAGCTTCTGGCTTTCGAGAAGGAACTGCTCGGTTTTTACCTGACGGGACACCCACTCGACAAGTACAGGGAGAGAATTAACGAGCTGAAATGCTCGAGCATCGAGCAACTGAACGGAATGGCCGCAAACACCCGGCCGCGACTGGCGGCAATCATCTCAGCCATTCGCTACACAGTCAAGAAAAGCACCCAGGAGAGAATGGCGGTTCTGACCGTTGAGGACGTGGGTGGAACCATCGAAGTGCTTGTCTTTCCGGAGGCGTTCAAGAGATGCTCGGCGTTTCTTGTCAAGGAAGACTCGGTGGTCATCGTCGGCAGGCTCGACAAGAGGGAGGCCAATTCCAAAATCGTAGCCGACAATATCGTTCCCATTGAACAAGCAGATGCCGAAACGCTGGAAAAGCTGCCGGCTCGCGCCGGTGGGCCCGCCGAACCGCCGACCACCCGCGCGCCGGACCTTGACTTCGATTTCTCAGTCGAGAAGCCTTCCGGGTCAGCCCCCGACGGAATCGCCATTCGGCTTGATGCCGATGCGAATGAGGAGACCCTCGTGAATCTGAGAGAGCTGCTTGTGGGCTTCCCAGGTGCAACTCCCGTCAGGCTGCTCTTCTGCCGCGACGACGGGCGGGAAGTCCTGGCTGAGCTCCGGTGCGACTTCGAGGTCTCCATTGAGGAAGAGTTGCTGGCAAAACTCCGGTCTTTCCCTGGCGTGAAGGGCCTTGCACAGGTCTCAGGATCTTCCTCATAAGGATTTTATGGAGATTTTGCTTGACCGGCGGTGGGGCGGTTGTTAGCATGGATTTTGTTGTCAAATGGGAACTTACGTCTATGACCGATCCAAAGCTTGAGGAGCAGATTGAGCTTGTCAAGGTGTGCATGGAGTCGTTGCGGCGCTTCCATGAAATCTTTGAGAACGCCATCCTGACCGAAACCGTAGTGCCGGAAGATGAGGGGAAGCTTCAGGATCTTCGTGCAAGTGTGCCGCAGCAGTGGGAATCTGTTTTTGACGAGCTTGGACTGCGTCGGGATGACTCGGTTGCGGCGCTGGTGGAGATCGCCAGTTCTCTCTCGGCGGTGGTCCTTCTGACGGAATTCCAGACGCGAAAGCTGTACGACCTGTCGCATAAGGCGTACATGAAACTTCATTTTTTCCTGGGGAGACTTCAGTACAGAAAGGAGAGCCTTGCGTCCTTTCACCCCGCGGCGGCAAAAGCCCGGAAGTTCCTGACGGGTGCGATTATTGTAATTGTGCTTGCGGGAATAGCTTTGCTCATCTATTCTCTTCTCCAGTAATCCACGGCTGGCAAAAAGCGGGTTGTTCGATTGTTCGCCTGTATTGAGCAAAATGGTTCTAACGGCGAGTCCTTTGCGACTACTTTTTCCGGTGTTCAAAGCTAAAGGAGGAAGAAGATGTCCAGGTCCACCACGAAGCGGGAATTAGTAGTTAAGATTGCCAAAGAGACGGGGCTGACCCAGCTCGAGGTAAAGGAGGTCGTTCAGAGACTCCTCGACTCAATCGTAGATAACCTCGCCGCTGGACATACAATTGAGCTTCGGAATTTCGGCATCTTCAAGGCGGTGAAAAGAAAAGCGAGGGTCGGCAGAAACCCCAATAACCCCACCGTCGAGGTTCAAATCCCGGCCAAGTGGATCGCTGACTTCAAGCCTGGCAAAATCATGAAGGATAGGGTGTCAAGAATCGTCTGATGAGCGACGCTCCCGCGCCCGTGACCACCTTTGCGAAGAGTTGAGCCGGTTTTCCTTTGTGCTTGGCGATCCTGGAGGTGTCCATGGGGCCGACGAGCGCGCGGGGCTTCGAGCGACCCGGTAGTCGTAGCGGTTTTTTCAATCGTGCAGCAGTCAGGAGGTTGAAAGCGCGCAGGGCGAGGAGACTGTGAGTTTGGTCGCCGGTTAATTGGCGGCGAGAATAGCCTCGACTCCGGCCCCTGTCTGGCCGGCTAATGAGTATGTCGCGGCCGGTCGGGCAGGTTTGCCGTTTTTGAGGCTTTTGTGTGTCGGCAAAAAGGGTCGCTGGCGGCCATAAACTGCAATTCGTCGGGAGGAACTTCTGCCTCGAACCTTCTTTGGAGATGTTTTCTTATGAAGAGAACGCACACATGCGGAGAGTTGAATCGAACTAACCTTGGCCAGGATGTTCGGCTGTCCGGCTGGGTTCACAGAATAAGAGACCATGGTGGGGTCTTCTTCATTGACCTGAGAGACAGGTATGGTGTCACGCAGCTTGTCCTGAATCCGGAAGTCAGCCCGGAGGCACACGCTCTGGCATCTCGCCTGCGACCGGAATATGTCGTCTCGGCGTGGGGCACCGTCGTCGAGCGGCCTGAAGGGACGGTCAATCCGAAGCTCGCTACGGGGGAAATCGAGGTGAAGGTGACCAGACTGGAAGTTCTCAGCGAAGCTAAAACCCCTCCCTTTACTATTGCCGACGACGCAGAGCTGAACGAGGAGGTGCGACTGAAATATCGCTATCTTGACCTCCGCAGGCCGTACATGCAGCAAAACCTCATCCTCCGGCATAAGGTAGTTCTGGCGGCAAGAAACTACCTTTCAGAGGAAGGGTTCATCGAAGTCGAGACGCCAATTCTGACCAAGAGCACGCCGGAAGGGGCCAGGGATTACCTCGTCCCCAGCAGAATTGAGCCGGGGAATTTCTACGCTCTGCCTCAGTCGCCTCAGCTCCTCAAGCAGCTTCTCATGATTGCCGGGATGGACAAGTACTTCCAGATTTCGCGTTGCTTCCGGGACGAGGACCTGAGGGCTGACCGGCAGCCCGAGTTCACGCAAATTGACATGGAAATGAGTTACGTGGATAAGGAAGACATCTTCCGTGTCGTCGAGGGTCTCATGCACACCTGCTTCAAGGCAGGGCTGGAGATGGAGATTCCGACGCCTTTTCCGAGGATGACGTATGCCGATGCCGTGAATGGGTATGGCACCGACAAACCGGACACCCGCTACGGTCTCCTCCTCCAGGATGTGACCGCCATCGCCGGACAGTCAAGTTATCAAATCTTCCGCTCGGCTATTGAGAAAGGGGGTGTTGTGAAAGCAATCGTCCTACCCGGCTGCGCGCGGTATTCCCGGAAAGACATAGATGACCTCGGCGCTTCGGGCACAGCACTGGGTGTGACCGGATTCTCATACATCAAAGTCGGGGAGGAGGGACTCTCGTCCCCGGTTGCGAAGTTCTTCGACCGGCCGGTCCTCGAGAAGCTTGTCCGCGACGTTGCAGCGGGGAACGCCGACCTCGTGCTCTTAGGGGCAGGCGAAAGGAAAAAGGTGAACGAGGGGCTCGGCGCCATTCGCATCAAGGTGGCCACGCAGGAGAAGCTCATTCCCGAGGGGCAATTCTCGTTCCTTTGGGTTGTTGACTTCCCGCTGTTCAGTTGGAATGAGGAAGAGCAGCGCCTGGATAGCGAGCACCATCCGTTCACCTCACCCGCCGAGGAGGACGTCGCCCTCCTCGACACGGAGCCCCTCAAAGTCCGCTCAGGCTCTTACGACCTCGTCCTGAACGGAGTGGAGGTTGGCAGCGGAAGCGTCCGAATCCACAACGCAGAGGTTCAGAGAAAGATATTCCGACTTCTCAAGCTCACCGAGGACGAGATTAACGAGAGGTTCGGTTTCTTCACGGAGGCTCTTCAGTACGGCACACCGCCCCACGCCGGAATCGCCCCGGGGCTTGACAGAATTATCAGAATCATGGTGGGTGCGGATAGCATCCGCGACGTCATCGCCTTTCCTAAGACCCAGAAGGCGAGCGACATCATGAGCGGCTCACCTTCGCCAGTCAACGAGCGCCAGTTGAGGGAGCTTCATCTGAAGGTTGTCAAATAAGATTCGGCGTCGGCCTGTTGGGTGCCGTAGCCGGACGAGCTTCGAAAGAGACCTGTAAGGAAGTTGTGCCCGACAACTGCGCTCGCGACGCGATGGACGCGCGCCTGACACGGGGCGTTCTGCCGAAGCTCATTGGCAGAGAGTTGGCAGATCCCTACTATGGTTTTATGGGATTGAAAACCGGTTCATCCACATGGGAGTTCGATCATGATGACGACCAAAAAGCTCATACAAGAGGCCCTCTCCCTTCCTACTGAGGAGAGGGCGCTGATAGCGGATTCGCTTTTGCACAGCCTCAATAAGCCGGACAGTGCCATAGATGCCAAGTGGACGGAAGTGGCAAAGAGACGGCTCCATGAGATCCGTTCTGGAAAGGTCAAGCCGATTCCTGGCGATGAGGTTTTTGGCAAAGTTCTTAAACGGTTTGCCAAATGAAGTACGTCTTTCATCCTGAAGCTCAGGCGGAATTTCTTGCTGCCATAGAGTACTATGAAGGTTCCGAGCCGGGTCTCGGTTACGATTTCTCCATCGAAGTTCGCTCGACCATTGGCAATATTCTCAGTTTCCCAAAAGCCTGGCCTATTCTTGAAGATGACATACGCCGGTGCCTCACTCGGCGTTTCCCCTATGGCATTGTCTATTGCCAGGAAGGAGATGTCATCTTCATTCTTGCCGTTATGCATTTACATCGAGACCCTGAGTACTGGAAAGAGCGACTTTAGTTATTGGCAGAACAAGGTATTCAACCGGATCGGCCCGGGAAGCGTGATGGCGTACCCTGTTGTCCACGGTTCCCGGCGGGGCGATTCGCAATACAGAGGCCGCACAATGCCGGAAGTTGTGCAGTGCCGGACGAGGAACTCCTTGAGCAGGACCGCGCAAATCCAAACTTTTGTCCGCGCTGAATGACATGAAAACGAGCACGCTGTATTCCGTCAGTTACGGGGGGGAAGGAGGGGCGCGGCGTCTGTGGAGTGCTGAAGCGCAGCTTCAGCTTTCATCCCAGGGAGCGGAGCTCCCGGTTCTTTGGCAACCACAGGGCACAGAGAAAGCCCGGTGAGTTGCGGTTTTCCTGCGGCGTTGCCGCGTCTGTGTCGTGTGTGCTGCGCCAGGGCAATCCCCGAGGGCACCGAGGTGTCGCCACGGCGACACGAAACAAGGCGGGAGCAAGCTCCCGCACTCCAAAGGTGTCGCTCTCGCGTGCCACCGACAACTTCGCACCTCCGCAAGGTCTGTGCGGCCGTAACTGAGCCGTTACCATTTGAGCGAAATTGGGCTTGACATCGCTCCCGCGTCCGGCATAATGGACGCTGGACGAAGGCACGCGGCGCTCTCCAAGACTTCGTGGCCCCAAAGACCTCGGAACGACGATAATCTACACCCGTGTGCTGAACAAAGGAGCTCGTGGCGTCCGAAGCCGGGGATGGGTTGTAGGCCGGTTCATACGGTTTGTATAAACCGGGACCTGTGTTTGGCTCAGATTGAGCTGATACGGGAACTGGAAACATGATTACAAAGGCGAGACCACTGGCAGAACTGACACAGGAAGCAATTCGAGTGCTATATCGCGAATTGGGAGTGGTGAACACAGTACGCTTTCTCAGGCAGTTCACGGTTGGCTTCGGCAACTACGTTGAAGAACGTGAAGCCCTATTTGCGGATAGGGGTTTGAGCGAAATCGTGAATGAGCTCAAACGTCGTCGAAAGCAGTGAACGCCGCCGAACCAGGCGATGGAGACCGACACCGAAAGACGGCGCGGCTCATCGCCACGACGTTATGCATTTGAATGGAGCTCGTGATTCCACATGAAGCTTGATCGAATTGAAGTGAGTGCCCCGTTGTTGCACTGGGAAGGTATTCTTCAGCGATGGATATGTCTAAATAAGGAAATATATCACGCAACCAAAGGCGAGTTCGCTCCTTATTCATGTCGGGAGCGTCCAAATATTGGCGTAATGGCTTGTGCAGCTGTTAAGGCAGGTTGGGCCGCCCTTGAAGAGTGTTGGTCGGAGAAGAACGCAAAGCCAAATGCAAAGGAAACCTATCACGGCAGAGTTGACCTCATGCTCTGGCGTGAAAGTCGTCACGAGAGAATTGAAGCGAAATTTACCTGCGATGGATTCCTCGAACTTAAACGCAAAATCAAAACGCGCCATGACTCCGCAAAGGATGAGGCGGCCAGGCTGGGCAGGTCCCCGAATTCAAGGAATTTGGCGTTAACTTTCATTGTTCCACGCGTCGAGCATTATGATTTGAAGCTATTCCAAGACGCTGCGTTAGATTTAATGGGTCATTGCATGAAATTATCTCCAGCCATATTTGCGTCTGTGTTCCCAGGAAAGGCTCCGCGCCGAACCGGAGACGAGCACGATGAGAATATGATTAGTGCTGGTATTATCGTCATCGGTGATATAGCGTCATCTTGCATAACATGTCGCTCCAGGGGACCCGCTAAAGCGGGCCTCTGAGCTTGGTGTTAGGCCGCAAGAGCGGAGGAAGGAATTATGAGGCTGCCGGACCAAGCGGACATCGAAGGGACGAAGAGGAAGAACATCATCGAGATGGCGCTGGGCTTCACCGCGATGATGAGAATCTTCTCCAAAGGGTCGAAGCCCAGAATCGAGACGAAGCTCGAAGAGTTTTTCGCGCGGCTGGCCGAGATCCGCACCCGCGACGACTACCAAGCGCGTCATCGGTCATTCTGCGAGTGGTTCACTTGCGAAATCAGGACCGCCGAGAAGAGGCTGAAAAATGGCAAGGTTCAGCGGAGCCAACCATCGTCGTATGGCCAGGCGGCCAAGGTGCTGGACATCGCTATCAAGGTCTACGTTTACTACTGTGGTCAGCCGACTGTGCAGACTGCTCAACGAATACTGCCTTTCCTGAACGGGGCGGTAGACACACCGATCATGAAGTACCTTAGGAAGTCGAAATGCGCTACCGCCACGATTCGAGCGACAACAATCAAGGGGGTCGATGAAACCGAGTACCAGGCCCTTCAGGCACTTGTACTCGCGGAAAGCTGTGCTCGCAAAATGCACCCGGTGCAATACGACGATCTCATGTGGAGGCAACTTAACCGCGAGAGGGATGCGCCTAACCAGAGGACGCACCCGTCCGCCCAACAACCGGCCGGCGGGTGATGCCCCTCACTGGGTTGATGATTTTTTGTTGACAAGTTAGCGGAGCTGTCTTACATTGTATGACATGAAAACAAGCACTCTTACAATTCGACTTGACAAAGGTCTCGATGACCTGCTGAGCAGGGCAAGTCGTCGGTCAGGAAGAAGCCGAAGCGAGATCGCGCGAGAGGCCCTGCGCCGCCAGCTTCGCATCAGCCAGTTTGAAGCGCTGCGGCGGGCAATGGTGCCATTTGCAGAAGCTCGGGGTTATCTGACAGACGAGGATGTATTCGCCGAGGTCTCATGAAGGTCTTCCTGGACACCAATGTCTTGGCCAGCGCGGCGGCGACTCGCGGGCTCTGCTCGGATGTCTTGCGAGCAGTCTTTGCTTCCCACGAGCTCCTCGCATCGGAGGATGTGCTGAACGAACTCGGAAGAGTTCTGAAGTCTAAGTTCGGCGTGGGGCACCGTTTGATTGATGACTTCATTGGACTTCTAAAGCAGGATGCTGTCCTGTGCCGAGGCGTCCAGCTCCCAAGACTCGAACTGCAAGACAAGAACGACCTACCCATCTTGGGAGCAGCGATTGCCGGCAAGGCGGAAGTTCTGGTAACGGGCGACAGAGAGCTCCTAAATTTGGGCCGTGTTCAGGAGCTGGAGATTGTCTCCCCCCGGCAGTTCTGGGAAAAACTCAAGGCCCAACGGCATCTTAGAACCGGACGCGGCAAGCAGCGCCGCTCACGATGATTCAGGCGCTTGCCCACTCGTCTCTTTTCAGCTCTCTTGCTTCGGCGGCGGACCGGAGAATGCCCGTCAGAATGCTCGTCACTTCCAGCCCCTCCTCTGGCGTGCAAATCTCAATGGGGCGGTCTTCTACGATGCACTCCACGAAGTAATTGTCCTGCTCCTGGTAACCGCCTTTTGTGCTGAGGGAGCCGGGCGGCGGGACAATGTCAAGTACCTTGCCTTGGCTTTCCGTATAGATGATGAGAGGATTGGTTTTGACTCCTCCCTTCGTGCCAAACAGTTTTATGTGCCACTGGTCCTCGTTGTTGGCTGCCCAGCTTGCCTCGACCATCACGCTGGCGCCGTTCTCCAGGCGGACGAATCCGACTCCGAGGTCCTCGACGGAGAACTCACCTTTCGGGAAACGCTGCTGGCTGAGGAGGTCGTAAACGGCTCCCGAAACGGTCACAGCCTTCGGGTATCCAAGCATCCACAACACCGAATCTAAGACGTGCACGCCGATGTCGAAAAGGGCTCCAGAGCCCGCCTTTTCCTTCTCAACAAACCAGTGGCCCCTTCCCATGTCGCCCGTCGGCGCAAAGTCTATCTGCGGCGTGCCTCTGCGCCGGAAAGCGACCGCCTTGGCGTAGTAAACGTCTCCGATTTGCCCATCATCCACTACTTTCTTCAGGAACCGTGTTTCTTCCTTGAAGCGGCCATTGAAACCAATCATCAGTTTGCGGCCGGTCCTGCGCGCTGTCTCGACCATCTCCCTCGCCTGGGAAGAAGACATGGCCATAGGTTTTTCGCACAGGACGTGCTTGCCGGCTTCCATTGCCTCGATGCTCATTTTATGATGCAGGAAATTCGGGAGAGCGACGACGACTGCCTCAATGTCCGGGTCTGCGACCAGCTCTGAATGGTCCTTGTAAACCTTCGGGACGTCATACTTCTGTGCCAGGCTCTTGGCGAGAACCTGGTCGAGGTCAGCCACCGCGACCACATCCGCCTTGTCGGTCTTGCTGAAACAATCCAGGTGATACCTTCCTATTCCGAGTCCTGCTATTCCGACTTTCACTGCCCTCTTTGCCATTCGTTTCCTCCGGTTGAGAGTTATTGGGCGTGCTTTCGCTCATCGGGAAATTGGACCCCTGGCTTACGGGGCCGTTTTGTGGCCGACGGAGCTAAAGTCTGTTTCTCAGCTCGACGAGGGACAAATATCTTCCCGGGCAATCGGTGGGGCTGCCGCGCACATCCCGGTGTCCGATTATCCTCCTTTTCGGTATTCCGTACTCCGCCATCAAATACTTCACGAGGCGAACAAGACTCTCGGTTTGCTTCCTCGTCGGGCGGTATCGGTCGAAGTTGCCGACGAGGCAAATGCCGATGCCGATTTCATTCATCCCCTGGTTGCGACAATAGCCGCCAGCTAACTGGTTGGGCCATCTTCCACCCACCTCAATCTCGCCGTCGGTGGAGCCTTTGCCATTGCCGATGACGAAGTGATATGCCAGCCCGTTTTGCATGCCGCGCCTTCTGTGGTTTCGGTCAAAAATGGCGGCGTTTCCGGTCGTCGTGTCGCTATGATGGATGACGATATACCGCCAGTCGCGGGAGCTGATGCCCCTGCGCAGAGTGCAAACTGATGCAATATCCTGCGCCCGGCTCGGAGGCAAAACGAAGCCCGGAATTACAAGCACCTGCCCCGGAAAAATCAGGTATGGGTCTTTAAGCCCATTGAGTGCGATGACCTCGTCGGGGTTGACGTTGTACTTTCTGGCTATCTCCGAGACCGACTCACCCATGTTGACCACGTGTTTCAGCCTGTTGTCATCGCTGGGCGAGCTATCCGCTTCCTTCGCGGGAGGGGAAGGTTCCTCCACGGTTGGCAGGGTCACCGCAACGCCCCGAATCCGCAACACCTGACCCGGAAAAATCACGTAAGGCTTCTTCAGGTCGTTAAGCTCGATGATTTCGTCCGGCTTGACGCCGTACTTCCGGGCGATTTCCCAAACCGTATCGCCTTTCTGAACCCTGTGCTTCTGACCCGCGTCGGAAGTCTCCTCTGCCCCACTCCGCTGCGAGACGGGAAAGCACGACCATACGACGAGAATCGCAAAAACGGCAGCGGTTCGGAAAAGCCTTGCGGTCGTCTGGTTTGTCTTTGGAAACGCCCTCATGCGTTAGCCCGCGTGCTGCTGTGAAGCGACAGCAATCTGAGCGCCGTCTGGAAGTTCTGCATTGGCATGATGCACACGCCGTCAACCATAGTGCGCATCTTCTCGAGGACTTGTGCAGCAAGTTCCACGCCGATTTCTCTTTCCTCGTCGCGGCCCGACGCCTTCTCCAGTCTCCGGAAAACCGAGTCCGGAAGAGAAATACCGGGGACCTCGTAATGGAGATAGTGCGCCATCTTCTTGCTCTGCACGGGGAGCAATCCTACAATCACGGGCAGACCGATTCCTTTTACGCTCTCAAGGAACGACTCCAGCACCGCCGTGTCGTAAACCGGCTGGGTCTGGACAAAATTCGCCCCGGCGGCAGCTTTTCTTTTCAGCTTCTCGATCTCCTTCGGGAGGTCCGCGGCCATCGGGTTGGAGGCGGCCCCAATGAAAAACCCCGTCGGATAACCCATCTGCTTTTCGGCGATGTCCTCTCCGCGATTCATGCTCGCGATGATTTTTATCAATCCCTCCGAATCAACGTCGAAGACCGACGTTGCTCGCGGGAAGGGTCCCGCGGGTGATGGGTCTCCCGTCAGGGCAAGGATTGCGTCAACGTCCAGCGCCGCTGCACCGAGCAGTTCCGACTGCAACGCGAGGATGTTTCGATCGCGACAGGTCAGGTGAAGAATAACGCTCAGACCAACCCGCTCCTTGATCAGATGGGCGAACGAGACCGGATTCATCCGCGGAGTCGCCATCGGATTGTCCGGCACGTTCACGGCGTCTGCGCCGCTCCTCTTGAGGGATTCGATGCCCGCCATAAGCGACGCATAATCAATCCCCGTCGGAGGCGAGACTTCCACCGACACGAAGAATTTCTTCCCAATCTTCTGGGCAATCGGGTTCGTTCGCAGGCGGACCGGCTGAGGCTCGGTTTTCTGCGAGACCTTCGGCGCGACGGAAACCCGTGTCTTCCTGGGATGGAGCCCAGCCACTTTCTCCGCAGTGGCCCTGATGTACTCGGGAGTCGTCCCGCAGCATCCCCCGACGATGCTCGCACCTCTGCTGACGAATTCCTCGCACACTTCAGCAAAATACCGGGAGTCGGAGAGATGTACTGTCCTTCCTCCGAAGAAACGCGGAAGCCCGGCGTTCGGCTGAACCGAAACCGGCAGGTCCGTCAATGCCAGAAGCTCGTCGAGAATGCCGAGGCTGTCGTAGGGCCCGCAGCCGCAGTTGTGTCCGACAACGCTGACCGAATGCTCCCGGCACACCGCGACGCACTGCCCGGGCGAAATCCCCATGCGTGTGCGGCCGTCCTTCAAATAAGCCATCTGGCAAATCATCGGCAGGTCCGTCAAAGACCTCGCTGCCTTCAAGGCCGCCGAAAGGTCCTGGAAACTGGAGATGGTCTCCAGAATAATAACGTCAACGCCGCCTTCCAGGAGGGCCGATATTTGACTTCTGTAAACGGAGATTCTGTCGTCGAGGGAGAGAAAGTGCGCCGGAGTCACACCCGGGCCGAGTGGCCCGACGGCCCCGGCCACGAAGGCCTTACCTTCGGCCGCTTGCCTGGCGAGCCTCGCCCCCGCGCGATTGATTTCCCCAACAGATTCCTCTGCGCCGTACCGGGCAAGCTCAATCTCGTTCGCCGCGAAAGTGTTGGTTTCTATGAGCTCAGCGCCCGCTGCGACGTATTCTGCATGAATGGACTTCACGAGGTCGGGATTGTCCACGTTCATCCTCTCGCAACAGGCGGTCAAGGGGACACCCCTGTCGAACAAGAGCGTTCCCATCGCCCCGTCGCAAACCAGAACTTTGTCACGGACTCTTTCGAGGAAGTTTCTCGTCGCCATTTTCTCATCCTGACAGGGAAAAAATCTTGCGGTAGTATATAGAAAGGATTCTGACAGGGCAAGCAAATCGCGGGCGTGAGGAGAACAATCAGGTTTAAGAAATGAAACATCTGCCTGTTGGCAAACTGAGCATGGCGCACCTTGAGTCGCTGCTGGCGTCCGTGAAAATAAGCGACCCAAGAGTGATTGTAGGACCGAGAGTCGGGGAAGACGCCGCGGTTCTCGATTTCGGGAGCAAGTTCCTCGTCGCAAAAACCGACCCAATCACTTTCACGGCGGAGCGAATCGGTTGGTATGCCGTCAACATCAATGCGAACGACGTGGCAGTCATGGGAGCGACCCCAAAGTGGTTTCTCGCCACGGTTCTTTTGCCAGAAGGAAAAGCCACTCGCCGCCTCGCCGACGAGATATTCCGGGACATCAGGGTGGCGTGCGAGGAATTGGGGGTTTCTCTCTGCGGCGGGCACATTGAAGTAACCTTCGGGCTGCCGAGGCCAATCGTCGTCGGACAAATGCTCGGAGAAGTTCAAAAGGATAAGCTTATCAGAAACGACCGCATGAGCATCGGCGACGACGTAGTGCTCATCGGCGGGGTTGCTGTGGAAGGAACGTCTGTCATCGCGCGAGAGAAAGAGGAAGAGCTGAAAAACGTCTTTGGTGAGCGGTTTGCCACCCGCGCGAAAGGATTTTTGACCGACCCAGGGATAAGCGTTCTACGAGCCGCCGCCATAGCAGCGAGAAGTGCTCGCCTTACCGCCCTCCACGACCCGACGGAGGGCGGTGTTGCCACCGGGCTGCACGAGCTTGCGCGAGTTGCTGACATTGGGGTTCTGGTTTCACGTGAGAGAATCCTCGTCTATCGCGAGACGGAAGCGATTTGCGCGCACTACGGACTCGATCCGCTTGGTGTTCTGGCGTCGGGCGCCCTCATCGCCGCAGCACATCCCGAGGAGACGCCGAAGCTTCTTTCGGCGATGAAACGCGCTCGCATCCCGTGTTCCATTATCGGCAAAGCAGTCCCAAAACAGGACGGTGTCAAAATCGAGGAAGGGGGAAAACGCAGACGCCTTTCCCGATACGATTCCGACGAGCTGACCAGAGTGCTGTAGCTGTAACGCGACGCACCGCGGCGTGGAAGGCTCTCTTCTCGCCTGCGCGCCCATGGGCGGCAGTGCCGGGGGCGTCTTGCGCCTCGCCCCACCGCCGGCGTAATCACTCGACCTGTTACCTCGATGGCGCTGTGTCCGGTACCAGTCAGCCCCCTCTCCGGTACGGCTCGAGAATACGATTCATGTCTCGCGCCACTCGATCAATAGTGTGGGGATCATAGGACCTGATTTGCGTTCGCGTGAAGGGCTTCACGCCCGGGACTATTCGGGACATGTACCCGATGGCGGCGGTTGGCCAATCAAGCCCATCGAAAACGTGCATTGCTTTGAGTAAGTCCTCGTGCGCCTTTGCCGCTTCCTCGTCTTTCCCGTCGTGGTGAGCGCATTGGATTGCATAAAGGATTTCGGGATGAGTGTTACAGCCGCCGGCGATTAGCCCGACCGCCCCAAGCGGCATCGCCTCCAGATAGAACTCCTCAATTCCGCAGATGAGGGCAAAATCGGTTCCCCGAACGACCTCGCTGATAGCCGCGAAAGGTCCGCGCTCCCCGACCGAGTATTTCATTCCCCTGACCATCTCCAGGCCCGCGATGCGCCGAAGCAATTGGGGAGTCATGCCGTAGGCTTTCTCGAGACCGGGAGGCTGATAAATGACAAGCGGGATGTTCGCGGTCTCGCTGACTCGAGCGATGTACTCGTAGATGGTCTCGGAAAGCGGTTCGCCTTCTTCTTTCGCAAGAGCGACCGGAAGGGCAAGGACGGCCGCGGCACATCCTTTCTCGGAAGCATAAGAGACAAGCTCCGCCGTCTGCTCGGTATATTTCTCGCGGCCGGGGCGATGAGCAGGGTTGTTATCGTACTTGCCGGCCGCTCCTGCCAGGATGGGAATCTCGCCACTCGCCTCCTCAGCCGCGACGTCAATAATATGCTTCACCTCAGCAACGGAGAATGTGTACATCTGTCCGACCCCTGACCGGACGAAGATGGCGCTGATGAAGCCGAGCGACCTGAAATGGCGGACGAGAGCGCGAATTCCCTCTTCGTGCAACGAGCCGTCCTCCAGAGAGGGGGTCAGCATCGGGACCATGATGCCTCTGAAGAAAGGAGGAATGCTGTTTTTCATGAGTTAATATTATCACGTTTCGGGGATTCTTGGTTCGTGCTTCTTCAGAGAGCAATCCGCTCATCCGCTCGAATTGGGTGCGGCTGTATCTCCGTGGCGATGGGCGTTGTCCGCGACCCTCACGACGCAGGGAGCGGATTATGCCGCCCCTTCAGGGCTTAGGTTATTGTTGGGCGCGGGATACCCAGGGCGGAGCCCTGGCGCGGTGATCGCAAAAAAGGCCTGAAGCCCCGAAGGGGCGAAATATCAGTGGCCGCCGCTAAAGCTCAGCCAAACGCCGGCCTCGCTGGAATCTGGACAGGTTGAGAAAAATGATGTATAATTATATTGACGAGAAAAGAGGTTACACAGCGAAAATCCGGCGGCCGTTCCAACGAATAGAATTGTTCGGCGCTGCTGGACAGGTTTTCAGCGTTTGCATCAAACTGCAACAGCAAAAACGAGGGCCTTCTGCTACATGAAGTTCCGGGAGAAACCCGTTTTCAGGCGAGAATGCTGGCTGCCCCGCCCTGGGAGAACGCTCATCGCGGCCGCGCTGGGCCTTTTTGGAGCCATCGCGTTCTCGCAAGACCTTTTTGCCCTTTCCAGGACATTGACTTTCAGCGACTGCCCTTACTCGCAAACCACTTTGCCACAAGACTACGGCAGCGATGACGAGATTTCACTTCGCTGGAGCACGAACGAACAATCATCGCCCCTGATAACCTCGACGGGGGAGTCCCCATTCTCTGACCATTCGCCCGACGGCACAAACCGATTCATATTCGCTCGAGGGACGACGGTGATTGAGTTCAGCCCAACTGTGCGCCTGGTAAGAGTCTTCCTCAGAGACAACGAGCCTGACTTCATCCAGAACTCCGCGTCGGGAGTGACCGTAAGGGGAGAACTGAAAAATGTCGCGGTTTTCTCGGTGGTCGTGGATTTCGTTCCGTCAAACCACAGCGGCGTCTGGATCGAGGTGAACGGCGAAGGCGCCACAGATACTCTCTATTTCATTTCGCCAGATGACCTGACAAAGAGCTATCTCATTGATGACCTCGAGTTCGAGGTTTACTCCGAGAGCGAAGTCATCGCCCTTGCCGGGCCAAACCAGTCAGTTCCAGAGGGAAGCACCGTCACCCTCGACGGGAGCAGCTCCTTGAACGCATACTCATTTTCCTGGACTCAAATCCGAATGGGCGATGAGCCGGAAGTCGCGCTTGCATCTCCGAAGAAAGCGGTGACAACATTCGTCGCGCCGAGTGTCGAGACCGCAACGACCCTTACCTTTGAACTAACCGCGACCGGTTCGTTCGGGTCCGACACCGACCGGCTTGAGGTCACGGTCAATATCTCAACGGCACCGACGAAACCGCCCGGCGAGCTAACCGTGTTGCCAGAAGAACGGGGCGGATACCTGGGTGGAAGCGTGGAATGGTCTCGCCACCCGGACGCAACGCGGTACGTGGTTTACCGCGCGGAAGGAGACCCGAAGAACGAGTACGTGAAAGTCGCACCGAGCATCTACTCGACCTCCTACGAGGACAAGTGGCTTGACGAAGGGGCAATCTACTTCTACAGGGTTGCCGCGGCGAACCAGTTCGGGGTTGGCCCACCTTCCGAAGCGGTTGGCTTTGTTGCCAGTCGGAATCTGGCATTTGATTCCGAGGCAGTCCCGATAGCCCGGATTTTGAACCCGACAGGCACAGGAGTGAAGAACATCGAAGCTCTGCGAGACGGCGTCACGAATCAGAGCTACGATAGTTATCACGGGGGAATCATGGAAAGCGAGGACTGGTACGGCTATCTATGGACGAGCCCACGCTATTTCGACACCGTCATCTACTACGAAGGACAGAACTTCTACGACGGCGGCTGGTGGGTTAGCCTCACCGTACAATTCACCACCGACGGGAGCAACTGGACTGATGTCGGTGGCTTGAGTATCTCGCCGCTTTACGATTTCGATGATGAACGAGCGGGTCGCGTCAACTGCACAAGATTTCTCCTGAGGTTCGACCGATGCCAGGGGAGAGGCATCCGCATCTACGGCAAGCCGGGCGGGATAGCCCACTTCACCTCCGTCGCGGAACTGGAAGCGTACGGCGACCAGGTGCCTGACATCGTCGTGGCGAATGCCGGCCCGGACCTCCAGGAGGAGGAAGGGACGCGTGTCACCCTTCACGGCGAGAGCTCTCTTAACGCGGTGCAATTTCTCTGGGAACAGGTCAGGCTGGGCGACGAACCCCAAGTTGCAGTCATTGGAGCAAATACCCCTAACCCGACGTTCCTCGTCGAAAACGTCGAGAAAACCACGGTCTTCACCTTCCGCTTGACGGTAACTGGCATTCACGGGCCAAAGTCGGACATCGTCAAGGTTACCATCCTGAACAGGCAAGTCCCGGGGCCGACGACCGGCCTCACCGCCGTCGGAGGTGACCGAAAAGTTGAGCTGTCCTGGCAGCCAAACAACGATGCTTCAAGCTACAAGGTTCTCCGAAACACCGTTCCCCAGGGCGGCGGCGACATCATCGCAACTGACATCACCTCCACGTCCTGGATTGACAGCGACCCCGCCCTAAAACCGTATCGGACCTACTACTATCAGGTGGTGGGAGTGAACGAGCACGGAGACGGTCCGGGGTCGAACGTGGCGGCAGCCGCTCCAATCGAGAATTTTGCATTGTATCGCGATACCATCTCCATCGCAAAAGTCACCCATCCAACAGGCACCGGACAGAAGGACCTCGACATCATCCGAAACGGTATCTACAACGAGAAAGGATACGACAGCTACGACGGACCGAATCCCGCTGAGGAGGACTGGTACGGCTATCTCTGGACGGACGCCCTCTATCCGGACAAGGTGGTTTACACCATGGGACACAACTATCTCGACGGTGGGTGGTGGACGTTCCTCACCGTGGAATACACCATTGATGGCACCGCGTGGCTCGAGGCTCCGAACGTTACAATCACTCCACCATATAATTTTGAGAACACCCCGGCTGGTCGCCCCGATTACTCACAATACACCCTCACCTTCAGTCGGGTGCGCGCGGTTGGCCTGCGGATCGCCGGAACCCCAGGCGGCTCTTACGACTTCACCTCCATTGTGGAACTGGAAGTGTACGGCCTCGATGCGCCCGTTGCGTGCAAGCGGGAGATAGTCCCACTTTTCTACCTTCCGGGCGAGCCGGTGAAAGTCAATCTGTCGGTCGAGATTCACGAGCCGCCACCGCCCGAGTGGTTGAGCGTCACTGAGGTGATTCCGCCGGAAGCCGTCGTCGTGGATGCCGGGGGAGGAAGCACTTCGGTCCCCGGCGAAATCCGATGGGATTTTGCTTCGGGGCAGGTCGCCGACAAAGACTTGTCTTACACGATTGGCATTCCCGCAGACTTTTCCGGAAGGCTCTCTTTTCAGGGTCAGCTTTCCTACGCCGCCGTCGGCAATCAGAGGATTCGAGGAGAGGACTTTCTCTACGCGAAGCCCGTTCCCCCGGAGAACCTCCGGCTTGAGATGGCTCTTGCGGGACACCTCCGCTGGTCTCCGGTCCTTGACGAGGGAATCGTCGGTTATCACGTCTATCGCAGCGTCAACGGGCAAGACTATCAGGACATATCTGGCTTGATTACCCAGGCTTTCTTCGATGACCTGAGCGTCGAAAAAGGGGCAAGTTACCGCTACAAGGTTACTGTTGAAAATGAGGGCGGCGTGCAGAGTCTCCTCGACGAGTCGCAGCCCGTAGGGCCCGCTTCGGTCACCATGCTGCGAAGGGAGGTTGAGGATTACAACTACGAGGGCGGTCGCTTTCCTGGCGGCGAAGGCCGCAATGGCTTTGAGGCATCCACCAGCAGCGATCTTTCCCACGACAAAGATTACTTCTATCACGACAGCAGCGACAGCAATTCCTACCGCCCCGGCGATGCCATTGACATAAGGGATTTTCCCGACAGCGGTCACTTCATCGGCGACGCTATGGAGGGAGATTGGTGGCGATTTACCTTTGACCTGCCAGAGCAAGGCTTCGTCAAAATAGCCGACCTTCGCGCCGCAAGCTCTCAAGAAACGACCTACGAATTCTTCTGGGACGATGGGCGCGTCGGGAAGTTCTCATTCAACACGGGCGGCGAAAACAACTGGCAGACCTACCAGATGGACATTCCGGTAGTCACTTCGCCCGCGGGCACCCATACGCTGAGAATCCGCGTTGCCTCCGGAACCAGCCACGCCGACTATTTCGGAATTGGTCTGGGCTGGACCGCTCCGACAAGGGAAACCATCCTCGCCGACGATTTCAACCGGTACGCCACGACGGACGAAGTGGTCTTGCTCGGTGGCTGGAGTGGCATCCACGAAAGCCCACACCCCGAAGGGGCATGGCGCCTGTGGAACACTGCCGGAGAGCCTCTCGCGCAGGGCCAGCCGGGGCCCGCCTTCCCTGGCTTCTCTTCGGGTTACATGGTTTCCAATGGCGACTTCGCGGGCGGCGTTCAGCTCGACGAACAGCTCGTTTCGCCGGTGATTGATTGCACAGGCCACATTTGCGTATCCGTGCACTTCCACAGCGCCATCAATATCTACGACAAAGACACCGATGGAGACCTCCAGACAACTGACTTTGACATTGCGTTCTTCGACGGGGAGACCCAATCCTGGTCGGACTGGGTGACCGTGTTCACTCACAACCGCAGCGGCGGCGACGACTTCACGGCCATCCCAAAATCCTTCGACGTCTCGCCCTTCGCCGACAGAAGGAAAATCAAGCTGAGGTGGCGCTTCCACAACACCAACAATGACTACTGGTGGGCTGTGGACAATGTAAAGGTAACCGGGGAAAAACGAGTTCCACGGATCGCCTCTGCCGCGTTGGCGGGACCAGGTGGCTTTATCCTGCTCTCCTGGGAGGCTTTCGGAACCGGCGCGTACACGGTCGAATACACCGACGACCTTCTGAGCGGCTCCTGGCAGCCCGTCCCCGGAACACAATGGCCCATCATTGAGACCACGTGGCAGGGGGACAACGCCTCCGGCACAAAAAGCCGGTTTTATAGAGTCAGGTCCATATAGCCGTGATGGCCTATTCCAGGACAGAAGGTCTTCCGAACGTCCGGTTCCGTCCTTTGCTCGCTTCGTCTTGCGGCCAGGCGGCGACTGGAGAACAATCTGCCTGAGCCGAGTTTTCAGAGCCGCAAATCTCCTGGCCAGAGCCGTGCGAAACAGTCGCCAGAAGACCAAACACTTCCCACGGGATTGGGTAAAAGCCAAACGATGCCCATTCGCAAGCAACCAAGCCCAACAGCCCTTACAAAAGGCCCGTCGAGGTTCACGGCGATAGGCGTTGACCGGGCGGGAGGTCAGTGTTAGTATTCTCCCGTCGGGCGCAGAGTAAACCCAACGAAGACCGATAGGCGAAGGACAAATGCCTCCAAGAAAGAGCCGACAAAATAACACCAACCCGGCCAAAAGACGGGCCGAACCCCGGGCAACGAAGATTGCCAGAAACGTCTTCGCCATCGAGGCAGAGGCGGTCCTCTCGCTTGGAAAGAAGCTGGGACAGAATTTCGAAACAGTCATCGCGATGATGTCTGAATGTCATGGGCGAATCATCGTTACCGGCATGGGCAAGGCTGGCATCATGGGGCGGAAGCTCGCTACGACTCTGTCAAGCACCGGCACCCCAGCCTATTTCGTCCACCCGGAAGAAGCGCTCCACGGCGACCTCGGAATGATTGCCAGAGACGACATAGTTATCGCCATCTCCAACAGCGGAGAGACCGACGAAGTGATGAAAGTCGTCACCCTCCTCAACACCGTAAAGAAAATCGGGGCAAAAATCGTCTCTCTGACAGGCGACCCCGAATCAACGCTTGCCCGGAGCAGCGACCTGACCCTCGACATCTCCGTCAAGCGGGAAGCCTGCCCCATGAATCTCGTCCCGACAGCCAGCTCGGCGGCAGCTCTGGCGATGGGGGACGCTTTAGCTATGGCCTTGCTGGATACAAAGGGGCTGAGCCTCGAGGATTACGCCTACTACCATCCTGGCGGCTCAATCGGCCGGAGAATATTGAAAATAAAACACGTCATGAGGCACAAAAAGGCCTGTCCGATCGTTCGCAGCGGCACGAAGGTCATTGACGCTCTTCACGAAATCACCAAAGCGCATGCGGGCATTGTCTCTGTGGTCAATGCCGACGGGGTGCTGATCGGCGTCTTTACAGACGGGGATTTGAGGCGAGCAGTCGTCAAAGACCAGGAAGCTGCGCACAAAGAGATTGACGTGTTTATGACCAGGAATCCGGTCACCGTCAGCCCGGAAACGCTCGTTGCGGAAGCCCTCCGGGTGGTCAAGGAAAAGGATGTCGGGGCATTGGTTGTAACCGACAACAATTGCAGACCCGTCGGAATGGTTGACGAAAGGGATTTGCTCGGTCTGGCGTGAGGGCTGGCCCGGCGCCCTGGGAGAACACCATGGTCGAAAAGGCAAAGATGATTAAACTGGTTATCCTCGACGTGGACGGCGTTTTGACCGATGGAAGCCTCATCGTCGGCGACTCCGGGGAAGAACTCAAGATTTTCAACGTCCGCGACGGACTCGGCGTCACCCTCGCGCTTTCGGCGGGCCTAAAAGTCGCTTTTCTGTCCGGCCGGTATTCCCAGGCGGTTGCCAACCGTGCAAAGGACCTCCGCGTGGAGGAGGTTCACCAGGGAGTTGCCAACAAGCTGGCGGTCTATGAGTCGTTATTGAAAAGGTTCTCCCTTAAGGATGATGAAGTATGCTACGTCGGAGACGACCTTTCGGACATCCCGCCGCTTCAGAGAGCGGGGCTGTCTTGCGCCGTCGCCGATGCCGCAGAGGAAGTGAAGAAGGCTGCCAAGCGCGTTACAGAAAACCCGGGTGGAAAAGGGGCCGTACGCGAAGTCATTGACTTCATTCTGAAATCCGCTGGACTCTGGGAGCAGGCGGCTGCAAGGGTCTCTTCTGAAAGGAGCGAAAGATGAACGAAGCCGTGCGGCAAAGGCCGCTGGGACTTGCGGGTAAGGCTATGTTGCTGCTCGCGGTATGGGGGGCTGCGGCGATGCTCATGGCTCTATTGTGGGTCAAGAAAACTGACATAACCGCTGCCCGACGAGAAGTCCGCCGCGAAAAAGCTGCTCCGTCAGACGACGCATCTACTATGGTGCCGAGAATCTCCCGGGAGGACTTTGAATTCCGGCTGCCAATCCCCGGCGAGAAGGGGAAGTACCAGTGGAAAGTGAAGGGGGACAAGGCGGTTTCCGTGGATGCCAACACCGATAAGATTTTCGGTTTTCGGGGCGAGATGGTTGACCGCGGCGAGCCGATGGAGCTTTCGTCTGAGACCGTCCTGTTCAATAAGGAAAAACGCGTTCTCTCCACGAATGACGACGTGGTTCTGAAAGCGCCCTGGGCCAGAATCGAGTCCCATGGAATGCTGATGGAAATGGCAACGAATGACGCACAGTTCTCCGGCGGAGTGACGACGCAGATTGACCGGGAAGAGGCTGAGAAAAGGCAAATTGCTCCGTCCGCCCCAGACCGGACGAGCGGTCCCCCAAGGGCGACAAAAAAGGACGAGGGAAAGGCGAAAAAGAAAAAGAAGTCTCCCCTTGTTATCACTTCCCGCGAACTGCGACTACTGTCGAAACAAAACCTCGCAATCTTCACCGGAGAAGTCCTTGCAAAAGACGACAGTGGAACAATCTCCGCCGAGAGAATGGAAGCTCTCAACTATAGCCAGGAGGAGACAAAGAAGGACCCGAAGTTGAAGGGAGTGAAGAGGGTCATTTGCACCGGCGACGTCAAGATTGACCAGGTCGAGGGGAAAAAGCAAGCTCGCTGCGCGAAAGCCGAGTACGACGCCGCGACCAACACCATCCACCTTTACTACGACCCCAAAACTGGCAAGAAAGTTGTGTACAGGGACGAAGAGCAGAAATTTCAGGCAGAAGCCGAGCAAATGATTATTGACCGAACTACGAACGACATCGAGTTCAAAGGCGATCTCAGCCAGGTCAAAGTCATTGACTTCAACCCTGATAGGAAGAGTTTTCTTGGCTTCATGGAGCCTCCCGCGACCAAACCGGACAAGCCAAAGCCCGAATCCGGTTCAGGAAAATGACGCAGGAATGACAGAGAGCCGGTTGCATTTCTGGGGAATTCTTCGCAGCGAACCAGAAGGTGCGGGAAAAAACGAAACGAGGAGCGGTTGCCTAAGATGCCCAAAAGGGAATTGAGCAAAAATCCCGCAGCAACCAATGCCGCGCATGCCTCCGCGGAAATCCGTCCGCCCGAAAACGAACTTCTCAGAACTGATACTCTGGTCAAGTCTTTTCGGAAGAGGAGGGTCGTGGACCGGGTTGACATCGTAGTGAATCGGGGCGAGATTGTCGGGCTGCTCGGGAAGAACGGAGCCGGAAAGACGACGACCTTCTACATGGTGATCGGCCTTATCCGCCCCGACGAGGGCAGCGTATTTTTCGGAGGATGTGACATTACGGGGTTTCCGATGCACAAACGGGCGAGGCTGGGGATGGGCTTTCTGTCCCAGGAGCCGTCGGTGTTTCAGAACCTCACAGTCAAAGAGAACTTGCTTGCCATCTTAGAGACAATCGAGCCGGACCGAGCGGAGCGGAAAAGGAAACTTGCGGGTTTCCTTGATGAACTCGGCATCTCGCACCTCGCCAAGCAAAAAGCATATACGCTTTCCGGAGGCGAGCGGCGAAGGTTGGAGATTACCCGGGCGCTTGTTACTTCGCCGTCATTCATCATGCTTGACGAGCCGTTTTCCGGGGTTGACCCGATTGCCGTGTTCGACGTGCAGCAAATCATCCGCAGCCTCCGAAACAAAGGGATCGGGATTCTGTTCACTGACCACAGCGTGCGGGAGACACTGAGCGTCGTGGACAGAGCTTACATAATCAACGAGGGACAGGTCCAATGCTCCGGGACCTCGGAATTCCTCATCAACGATGCGACAGCGAGGAAGATATATCTCGGGGAACAGTTTACGATGTGAAGATGCCCGATAGGAACGAGGGTAACTGCCATGCAGGGAACGGAAACATATCTCGGAATCTCACCGGACAAGGCGCTTAGCGCCTTTCCTTCCAAGGCTCCGCCGCATGACACCGCAGCCGAGCCAAGACCCGGTGGGTCACCGGACTTCGCTAAGAGGTCCCGAGTCAGGATCGCCGTCATCTACGGCCTGACGACTGTCATACCGCTTCTGGTGATGGTTTACATCATATACGCTACCGTGGTCCTGCACGACAAAATGGACGCGGTGTGGACGGCGTCGCTTGGGGTTATGGCTCTCGGAATCGCCCTTCTCGGCTGGATGGTAATGAAAGAGGTCTGGGCAAAAGTGGGCAAGGCTGTCGAGATAATTGACCGTCTCCACAGGGAAAATGACCCCGTCGGGGCATCTTTCCAGCTCAAGTCCACCGATGAGATTGACCGAATCCCCAGTGTGGTAACGCGACTTGTGGAAATCACGAAGCAGCAGATGAGCGAGCTGAAAGCCTATAACGAGCAAATACAGCTCCTCAACAGCAAGCTGAGAGAGGCCAACCAGAAGCTCCATCAGATTTCCATCGAAGACGCCCTCACCGGCCTCTACAACCGCAGGTATTTTGACGACCGCGTGGGGCACGAGATTGCCCGCACCAAGAGGTTTGGACGAGACCTCGCTTTGGCGATGATTGATATTGATTTCTTCAAGCACTTCAACGACACCGCGGGTCACCCCGCGGGCGATAGAGCCCTCGCTACGATAGGAGCGATAATCCGCAACTCCGTCCGCGAAACGGACCTTCCGTTCCGCTACGGGGGGGAGGAGTTTGTCATAATCCTTCCTGAGACGACCGCCGAAAGCGCCACCTACGTAGCCGAGCGAATCCGAAGCGCAGTGGAAAAGCAAGAGTTTCCGGGCGAATCAGCCCAGCCCAACGGCGCCCTGACGATAAGCATCGGCGTCTCGATGCTCCGCGCAGATTGCAGCAACCTTGAGGAGTTCCTATCCGCGGCGGACAAGGCCCTCTACAAGGCGAAATCCATCGGTCGGAATCGAGTTGTCGCTTATTCGACGGATTAGTCGTCCTCAGAACAGCCCGTCCCTCCCGGGTGGGATTTTCCCCAAGCCCCCCTACTCCACTTTCGGGTTCGCATAGCAGTAGAGACAGCCATGCGGGCATAGCCTGTAAGCACCGATGTCGTAACTCTCCGTGCAGCCGCAAAGCTCCCTCTGGCCGCAAGCTCTTTTCGTCGAGCATGCAATCCCGCGGGGATGCAGCGCGCTTAGAAGCGAACCGTCAATGCACTGAGACCGCTCCATAATCGGCTCGCAGCACCCGTGCAGCCTTCCCCCATACTTCGTTATCGTGTCGAGAAGAAAACCGAGTTCCTTCCTCTTCTCCTCGTCGGAGGGCGTCAGCGGAGCGATTCCCTTTTTTTTCAGGTGCGAGATGACCTTTCTGTATTCGCTCATCCAGCTTATCGTTACATCCCGTACGGCGAGTCTTGCCGCGGGCCTGATAATTTCCTCAAACATGCCGATGTTCGAATAAGCCGACCCGTCGGACATCCGCAGATGCACAATCGGGTCAAAGCGCAGACAAATGTGCTCGGGGCCGCCAACCAGCCGAATGAGAGAGGGAAGAAGCTCCACGACCTCGCCCGGAGGAGGAATGTTCGGCTCAAGGAGAGAGCCGCCCATTCCGGTGACCGCCAGATGCAAAAATAGGTTCTCGTAATTCCCGATTTTCCCGGAGAGGACCGGATGGAAAAGCAAGTTCCGCGGCGACTTCGTCCAGATGACCAGCGTGTGGACGGATTCCGGCGGCGCCTTTTTGTCGAGCAGCTCGGCAAATAAATCGGGATACCCGCCGACTAAATCAACCCTTCTGGAAGCAGAAATGACCTTCACCTCTTCCCCTCCTGGCAAATGAAGCGCACCGGACAGTCTCCGATTCTCAGGGTCCGCCATGGGAAACCTGCCTTGGAGATTATACAAGGTCTGAGTTCTCCTGTATCGCCTTAACAAAATCGGGAATGGAATCGCGCGGGGGCACGCTTGTATGGCATGTAGAAGGTCCACGGTTCCCCCACATGGCGGAAGGAAATCGCTTGACTTCGGGCGGGGGCGCGCGCATTATAGAAAGAGTAGTGGATTGTTCGGAAGTGTATCGAATTGACGGCGAAACGGAGGAGGGGCAACCCATGAAAGGGGCAAACTTGACCAAAGGGGCTATTCTCACCGCGATCATTCTTGCCGGAGCCGTCTTTTTTGTTCTGGAAGTCCTTGAGGGGGGGGCAACTTAGAGCCGCGACGAGCGGCGAGATGGCAGCCGATGGGACCACCGGCGTGAGGGCCATAACCGAGGGTCCTCTCGTTGAGCTTATCGAGCAGAGGGATGAGCATACTCGCGTGTGGGAGATCGCGAAAGAGGTTGAGACGATGCATCCGGATGGCAGAACGACGGTGGAGACGATCAAGTCCTGCATTCACGAGAAAGGTTCTGGGCTCTGCTATCGAGACACGGCCGGGAAGTTCATCCCTTCCATCGCGGAATGGCGCGAAACATCGGACGGTTTCGTCATTGACCGGTGCGCGTACGGTCTCTCTATCGGAAAGACCATCGGGGCCGGGCTTGGATACATAGTGGATGGGAAGGAGCTTCTCCTACGCCCCGCTTATCTGATGATCTCCGACGGCGCGAACGAAGCTCACCTTGCCGTCCTCAATCCGAGCGCAACGGGATTCATCGTGCCAGGCTCGGCTTCAGTCATTCGTTTTCCCTCCGCCTTCGGCGCCGGCTACGGCCTCGAATATGTCGTCGAGACCGGCGGCTTTCACCAGAACCTCGTCATGGCCCAACGGCCCGTGCTTCCTCCGGGTTTCGATCCCGCCAGAACCGGCGTTTATCTCTACACGCAAATAAACCTCGACGAGTACCTCACGAACTCGGGGCTTAAGGTGTTCGTTGAAGGGGAACCGATTGATGCGGCTCCCGCAGGCCTCCTCAGCCCTCCTTCCAGTGGAGGCTGCATCTCATTCTGCCGGACGGACGGGAGCGGGCTCGAAAGCAGCGACCTTATTCATGCGTTCTGTGAGTCGGCAGTCACGGACTCGTCGCCATCCAGGAACCCCGCGAACCAAACACTGGCTGAAAAGCGCCTCCTGAAAGACCCTCGAACCGGCTCTGCCTACCTCGTGGAATCCTTGCCGGGGTCGTACTTCTTCAAGGACGGCTTATCGTACCCGGTCCTCTGGGACTACGTCCAGAGAAGCGGCACCATAACCGGACCCGAGACCTGGGAGCCGAGGTTCACCTACTGGATAACTGCCACCCTCACCGTGAGGGGCACCACCCTTACCATCCTGCCGGGCACGACGGTCAAGCTCAATCCTTTCACCAAGATAGCAGTCACGAGTGGAAAGGTCATCGCCAAGGGCGAGCCTTACAGCTACATCGCATTTACGAATGCAAGCGACACCAACTGCGGTGAGACAATCCCCGGCGCACCGACGGGTCGCTGGGACCGCGTCCTCGATATTTCCAGTGGCTCCTCAGCGGACTCGGTTATCCAGTACTGCAAGTTCGGCCACGGTTATACCGGCATCGGCCTTCGCAAGACTCTCAACCAGGCGGTCGCGCACAACATCTTCAACGACATGGACCTCGCGATGTATATCCAGTCGTGCTCGGCCACCATCCACAACAACCTGATGGTGTCCTGTGGCCCGGTGTATACCATCTACGAGTCCAGCGTCTCCAGCGCGGTTTATACGAATAATACCATCGACAGCGCGGCCTGCGGGATTGCGGACCTCTCCTCCTCCTCTGTGACAATCAAAGACAACCTTTTCTCAAACTGCACGACAGGCATAACGAGCAACAACGAGTATCATGCCACAATCACGAACAACGGCTTCTATCAGGTCTCCGGTGGCCGGTTCGGGTCCTCCCCCATCATGGTTACGGCAAACCCCTACCAACCGACAACCATAGGAAACTACTTCCTTAACACGAACAACCCCGGCGGCGGCCAGTTGAGGAACGCCGGAAGCCGCAGCGCAACCGCCGCGGGCCTCTTCGACCTCTGGAAAACCGTCAACGCACCGCGCGAGGACGTTCCAGAGGTCATCGGGTGGGGCGTGTGGAGGTACTGGGAGAGGGGGTTCCCAGATACCGGCCAGGTGGACATCGGGTACCACCACTGCCGCGTGGACTACGTGCTCACCCACGATGTAACCGTGGGCAATTTCACCGAGCCGCCGCCTAACGCATGGGGTATCGAGCTTAACCCCGCCGTGGTGGTCGCGTTCCGGCCGAGCAGCGACACGATGCCCGTGAACCTGACAGCCGGCCTGTTGGGCTACATCCAGTCCAACGGGGTGCGCGTTTGCGGCGCCGTTTGCCGCTTCACCTCGGATAGAGGGGTCTCAATGCAGATCAGCAGCCCCTGGTGGCTTTACGGCGTCAGAGGGAAGGTCGTGATCAGCACCAACAGCAGCCGGAGTACGTACGACGGGTCCTTCCTGAAAGATACGTGCTTCGGCTCGGGAGTCGCCCTAGAGACACAGCCGAAAAGCCCTTGTTTTGGTGAAGCGGTTGTCGCTG
>CAYZXL010000025.1:6022-60072 GCA_964482435.1 uncultured Verrucomicrobiota bacterium | reverse complement strand
ATCCCATGGTATCGGCGCTGGGTAAACTACAACCGCTCAGCCTGCGCCACAACGCCGATGCCCTGCTCTGCTCCACAGCGTTTAAGCTCCCCAACCCGCATAGCTCCATCAGAAAAGCGGGCCATACCACCCCCTTGGTCGGAAACTGCGGCTTTTCCCGACTGTCCCCGATCCCTCCCAGCAGGCTGTTAAGACCAAACTGCCTTCGCCCGTAAGCGACGATTCTGCGAAGAATGGCTTACTCCTTTCTTTTCACCACGCGATTCCACCCCTCTTCGCAGACCTCCTCTAACAGTTTCTTCACTTCACGGTAGTTGCCTACCCATGCTTTCACCTTCTCTTCCCAGTCCCTCGGAACGAAAAGCATCCGCTGCTTCCCACCTTTCCGACCCGAAAGATACAAAGAAACGTGCTTTTCCCCCCTGGTGCACTTACAGTTCGGGCTGCCGCATACACGAGCCATCCTCACAGTGCTGCCATGCAGCAACTGCCTGTCGTGCAACATCTGAGCTAACCGAGACCGTGCCCTCCGCTCCGCCGCAGGCATCCGACTCCTGTTCATCCGCGCAGCCCTCCACTCTGTCCTGATACTTCCCTATTATATCATAACCACACCACGGTCAAGAATTTTTTGCCAATGCGAATTTGCTCCCACACCCCCATCACCCCCCAATATCCCAAAAACCGCCTCGGTCCCCGCCACCCCAAAAAACAAGATGCGGAATCGCTGCCTACAAGATTGTCCTGAAACGAAGCGCCATTGCAGACCTGAATGCATTGCGGAAATACGATGCGACGCAAATTGCCGACGCAATGGAGAAACACCTGCAGTACCATCCCACGAAAGAGGGCAAAAGCCGCATCAAACGGCTGTGTGGCATCAGCAACCCGGATTACCGGCTGCGAGTTGGTGACTACCGCGTCTTCTACGCGGTCACTGAGGGTGCGTGCCGGGCTGACGTGCTGAGGGTTACCCATAAGGACAAGGCACTACGCTACTACAAGGAGTTGAAGCGATGAGAATTGCGTCTATGGGAGAAGTGTGGAACAACTTCGCGAAATATCTGGAGGCCGCCGAGGAGGAGCCTGTGTTCGTGACGAAGAACGGGAAGATAACCGCCGTCATCGAGCACATTGAGGATCGCGGCATCGAGGACTACCCCCTCGAAAGGAGCCCCCGCTTCCGTAAGATGCTCGACAAGGTCCGGAGGGAGCGTCACTCTATCTCTCTCGCCGAGTACCGCAGGTCCGGAGGCGTCTAATCCCTTGTCTGTCACTAACGACAAAGCTCAGCCGCGGCGGCCGACTGCGGAGACATTGGAGCGCCAGGAACCGGGCCAGGTAGCCGGCGTCTGCTGAAGCGCTGGGTTAGGCAGGGCCGCCCAATCGCAGTGACCGCGTGAATCGAAAAGGGCTGCACGGCAGCTCGGCCCGATGAGCCGTGCCCGCCACCGGGACGCCGCTCAGCGGAACAGCCGCGGCACGAACTCATGAAGATAGTGGCGCCAGTTGATCCACGTGTGGCCGCCGGCACTGACATGGAGTTCATGCTTGATCCCACGCTTGTTCAGCAATTCCGACAAGTTTTTGGAGCCGGCGAGGGCGAAGTCTTTCTCCCCAACGCTGATCGAGAACAACTTCAATAGCTGGTTGACCTTGTCGGGATTGTCCAGGAACGCCGCATGCTGCTTCTCGAAATCCGCGGCGTTCTGCCAGACGCCGGCACTCCAGACGCCCACGTATGCGAACTGATCCGGGTTGCTGGTGACGACCAGGAGCGTCTGGCCTCCCCCCATGGACAGCCCCGCGATGGCCCGGTGTTCCCTGTCGGCCAGCACGCGGTAGTTTCTCTCCACGTAGGGAATGACGTCCTTCAACAGCTCATCCGCGAACCGCTCCTGGGCGGCGGCCATCGCGGCAGCGAATTCAGGGGGCGGCGGAGTACCCGGCGTGAACCGGGGCAAGTTCGTCGGGTGCGGGAGGCTGCCGTTGGGCATCACCACGATCATCGGGTTGGCCTTCTTTTCCGCAAACAGGTTGTCGAGGATAAAGCCGGCGCGGCCGATGGTGCTCCAGCCCGAGTCCTCATCGCCCCCGCCGTGGAGCAGGCAAAGCACGCGGTAACGGTCCTGGTTACTGTCGTAGCCGGGCGGCGTGTAGATGTGCATGCGCCGCTGCATACCGAGCGTGGAGGATTGATACCAGACCTCCCGGATCTCGCCGTGCGGAACGTTCTTGATGTCCTGGAACGCGGCTTCCGGCCCCGGGAGGAAGAACATGTTGTCCACGCTGCCGACGCCCTGTTTGATCCCGGGGTTCTTCGGGTCCAGGGTCTTTACCCCGTCAACGGTGAACGAGTAGCTGTAGAACTCGGGCACGAGGGGGCCGACGGTGGCCGACCAAACGCCCTGGCCGTCCTTAGTCAGCTTCTCGCTTGAAAACCCTTCCATCCAGTCCGCGCGCAGGGTCACCTCGGACGCTTTCGGGGCGTAGATGCGGAACGTCACGCGGCGGTCGGACAGGACCTCCGGGGAAACCAGTGTGTCGTTCGGGGTGGGCTCCCGGCGCGGCAACTGGCCAGGCGCCCGGGGAGATACTGCTACCAGGAAAAGCAGGCCGATGACAATTCCCAACACCAAAACCCTCTGCTGAGCCATGAACGAACCTCCTTTCAGAACGTCTCCTTTAGGGACATTTCACAAACCGCTCTCTGGGGCCTAACGTTCAGCGCGAGCGGCGCGGCTTCCCGCGTCCGGTTCGACTCTGTTGTTGGGCCTTCAGTTTTTCCCAGAACTGCCGGGGGGAGACAATCACCAGGTCCTCAATATGGCCCAAATCCAGGAGCTCTTTGTCGCCCGTTACGAGAACCTCCGCCCTGGCGGCAATCGCTGCTCCCAGGATCGGTAGATCGTCTTCGTCTTGCACTTGGACTCTCTCAAGCCGGACGCGTCGGCACGGGACAGCATCCTGCTGAAGAAGTCCAACGAAGTCATCAATGAAACGTTGCTCCACGCCGAACTTAGACTTCAGAACACTTTTGAGTTCGTTCAGCACATCCTCTGATATGAGGAGTTCGTGGGAAGCAAAGATCGCACGCAAAACATCCGCGCAGAGCCCGCGAGTCGCCACCCCGCTGGCTAAGACGTTGGTATCCAGGAAGACCTTCATGATACCTCGGCGAATACGTCTTCGTCTGTCAGATAACCCCGAGCCTCTGCAAAAGGCATCATCGCCTGCCGCAGCGCTTCAAACTGGCTGATACGAAGCTGGCGGCGCAGGGCCTCTCGCGCGACCTCGCTTCGGCTTCTTCCTGACTGACGACTCGCCCTGGTCAACAGCTCATCCAGCTCCCTGTCAAGCCGAACTGTGAGGGTGCTTGTTTTCATGTCATACAATGTAAGACAGCTCCGCTAACCTGTCAACAAGAAATCATCAACACAAGTAACCCCTCAGTCTCGGGCGGGGCGAAAGATTTTTGCGTTTTTTTGTATGGCCTCAGTTACGGGCGGCAGGAGCCCCCCACAACGGCCCAACCGCGAAAGCCCCAACCGGAATGGCGACCCGGGGGAAATTGGCCGAGCGCCTCCCCTCGCGGCCCTCTCCCCCGCCCCTCTCCACAGGTGGAGAGGGGATAGGGGCCGGGGTCCACCCCAAGCATCCGCCCTTTTGGAGCCAACACCCCGCCCGAAAGTGAGAGCTTACACGAATCGCAAAAATCTCGTCTCCCACCTGAGACTGAGGCCATACGTGCCGCGAGCATTTGTAGTTGACGCTTTCGCTATCGTCGGATAAAAGATTCTGCGGGCCTCGATCCGGGAAAGTGAGATTGTTTCGATTTTGCGAGGGTTCGAGAATGTCCGAGGAACACGAAGCAACTACAGATGAGTCGCCACCAAGGCGCTGGGGGCTGATTTTGCTCCTCGGCGTAGGTGGGCTGGTTCTGCTGGTCGCCATTGCGTCTGCCCTTTACCTGTTCGTCCTCCGAGACCCGCAGAAGGCGCTCGAGAGCTACCTGAAAAAAGCCAGCGCATTCGCCAGGGAAAACAAGCACGCCGAGGCAATCTTTTTCTTCAGAAAGGCCCTTGTTCTGTCGCCCGACGACGGGCGAATCCGGATGGCGATTGCCCGCGCTTATGTCTTGCTCAACGACATCCCGAAAGCAATAAGCGAATACAGGGAATACTTGCAGAGAAAGCCCGACGACACAGCCGCTCAACTCGGTCTGGGGCAACTGTATCTATCGTCGAGAAACGTTTACGAGGCAGAGCGAATAGCGGAGTCCATTCTGCGACTAAACCCTAATGACATCAACGCACTCTCCTTGCGCGCCCGGTGCAACGTTCTCGACAAACGGCTCGACCTCGCCGCCGAGACCCTCCAATCCATCGTCCGGCTGGCTCCGGGGTTCGCCGACCCGTACATACAACTCGCACGGGTTATCGAACTGAAGGACCGCGATGTGAAGGGCGCCGAGGAATACCTCAAGCGAGGCCTCGAGGCAAACCCGAGGGACGCCCGGGCGGTCATTGCCCTCGGTCAATTCTATGCCGCCTACAACCGGCTGGCGGAAGCCGAGGCGGTTTTTCGCGGGGCAGTGGAGCGTGACCCGAAGAACGCGACGGCTCGCGTCGCATACGCGGCATTTCTTGCGGAAAGAATGGGGAGGTACGACGAGGGGCTGGTGCAATACCAACGGGCACTCGACGAGGACCCGAAGAACGTCCCGGCATTAGTGGGATCGGTCGTCGCGGCTCTCTCCAAGAATGACTTTTCCTCCGCAATGGAGTTTACGAGGAGGCTCTTGAAGATTGAAGCGGCGCGCTTGCCGGGCCTCTATTGCCGCGGTCTGGTGAAGCTTCTCGAGGGAAAAGCCGACGAGGCAATCAAGGACCTTCTCCGCGTGGCGTCCGAGGACCCGAACCACGCCCGCGCACAATATCTGCTCGGCTTAGCGTACGCCACGAAGAACGACCTCAAGGAGGCCAAAGCTCGCCTCGTCCGAGCACGTCAGATAGACCCGACGTTCACGGCCGCACAGCTCGTCCTCGCTGAAATTGTCATGGCCGCGGGCAGCCCCGCGGAAGGAATCGCCGAGGCTGAGGACATCCTGAAAAGGCAAGCAAACAACGTTCACGCCCTGGTGATTGCCGGGCGTGGCTATCTCCTTCAGAGATCGCCGGAAAAAGCCCAGCCCTACTTCGAGAAATGGGCTGAGATAGACAAGGAGTCCGTGGACGCACGAATGGTTCTGGCGGCGGTTTACCGGGAGACGGGCAGGGAAGTGCAGGCGCTAAGGGCCTACGAGGAAATCATCGCCATTAACCCGAACCTCGCCAGTCCCTTCTATCTTCTCGGCACGCTTTACTACGGCACGCAGGACTATGAGAAAGCCATCGAGAACTATCGCAAGGCGCTCGAGAAAGAACCCGGTTATCCCCCGGCGATTAACAACCTCGCTTATACGTACGCCGAGCATGGAGGCGACCTCGACGAGGCGCAGAGGTTGATCGAGCCAGTTGCGGCGAGATTCCCCAAACAGGCTTCGATTCAGGACACGTTTGCCTGGGTTTTGCTCAAGAAGAACATGTATTCGGAATCGCTCAGAATTCTTGAGGGTATCCCCCGGGAAAAAAGAGACGAGCGGCCCCTTGTCGCCTACCACTACGGTCTCGCCCTCCACAGGAACAAAAGGGATTCGGAAGCGCGGGTGGAACTGGAAAAGGTTCTCCCGAAAATGGAGGACGAGGCCAAGAGAAAGGAAATCGAGCAAATCCTGTCGGAGATCAGGACAAGAACGTAGAATCGCGTCGCCAGAACCGATAGGCGGCCAAGGCGACAGCGGGCACTTGCGTCAGTTGTGGGTCGCGGCGCGGCTACGGTGCCTTCGAGCGTTTTCCACCCCTGAAGACCTTGTCGAACAGCCCTGTCCCTGAAGGAACATCGAAGACGTGCCCGCCGGGGTGAATGACAAGCTCGGCGCGGTCCGTCTTCCCGAAGACCTCGTAGGTCTGCTTTATCTCCGCCATGGCTTTCTCGGCGATGGAAACGGGAAAGCCGCCCGGCGCCTGCTCGAGTCTGCCATTCTGGCACTGGAGGTATCGCGGGGCGACCAGGGAGTAGATGTCCGCAAAGTCGAAGTTCTCGGTTAAGCCCGGGAAGTCCCAGCATGGGCAGTGACCCTGCTGCAAGTTCTCGACCGTCGTCAAAAAGCCCGAACTCACGGTGACTTCGATGCGGGTGTCCATGGCGCCTAACCACATCGCCATCTCCCCTCCAAGGGAAAGCCCCGCGCAGCCGATTCGTTCCCGGTCCACTTCTTTCCGGGTCAGGAGGTAATCAACGCACCTCATCACGTCCCATAACCTTTCCCCCATCAGCGTTCGCCCCTCCTCGAAGACTTCGTGCTGCCCGACGTCGGTGGAGATGGTGACAAAGCCATTCTCCGCGAGCACACGGGCGAAACCGCGGTACGGGCTTTTCTCCTCATAGACGATATTCCGCTCGCCGCCGTGCCCGTGAATGCACACAACCGCAGGCGCTTTCGCATCAAGGGGACGAGGCACGGTCAGGACTGCTCTAATCCGGCGAGTCTTCGTCGAGTTGACCTCGATGTCGTAGCGGAAATACTTTTCCTCCTCCCTCGTCGCCAGGACCTTCTCGTTCAGAGACGGAATGCTCCGCCCGGCGAGGCCGGCCTCGGATCCTCGCAGAAGCTCTTCCAACTTCAGTAGTTGAGCAAGCTTCCCTCTCGCCGCCTTCTGCCACGCAAGGGCTTCGTCCAGCATCTTCGCGGCAAACCTCATCTCGCGCTGGCCGGACAGGGATTCAGTCGCGGAGCTTTCAGGCCCGGCAGCGACCAGAAAGCAAACCAGAAGACCCAAGCGTCTCGCAAATCGCAATGCACGTTCTTCCATAGGACTATCCTTCGCTTCTATTTTTGGGAGTCACCACTGCAAGCGCTCGGACGCACCCCGGCGGCTCGACTCCACAATACGACAGAGGCGGGTCAACGTCAACAATCAGGACTTTTACCAAAATCCGCCGGCGTAGTGATGTAACTTATTAGTAGGGTGCGAGAAGCAGATTGAGGAGACCACGCCTTGAGCGTGGTTCGGAAAGCAGACTTACGGAATAGGGGACATTCGGCTGAGTCCCGCCTCGGCGGGACAGAACATGATCGCTGTGACTTTGGCTGTGGCTTACTTCGTGGCGGTGTGGCTGGGACAGGGACTGACACTTCCCATCCTGACTCACCATGCTCTGGCCGCCAGCAAGTGTCTGTTTTCCGTCCCCGACTTCCGATATTACGCCCTCGCGGATGGCATCAAATGGACCTTTGAAGGCTGCCAGACCCGTTTCTGGTGGCATCCGCAATGACCCCTGGCCGACCCTCAAATCATGCTCCCCATATAGCCCAAATTCTGGCGAAACTCCAGCAAGATAGCTGTTGCTTTTGCCGCCGCCCTGAGTTATAAACGCAAGAAAACAATCCCCTCAAACGGAAAGGTTTGGGCCCGGCACCTCCAGGGCACAGGTCACAACAGAGGTCCTGCACAAGGCTTCCTGCTTTGAGATCCATCGCGCGAGGGCCGCCATCAGGCCCGCCCTGGGACTCTCGCGGCTGCCGCGCCCCGCAAACAGAAGGAGAACTGGAGAAAATGATAAACGAAATCGAGCAGTACGTTCAGAACGTCCTGGAAGAACTCTCAGGGTACCAGGTTCCGGGCTTCTCTTTCCCGGTCGTGATTGTCATCGGACTTCTTTTTCTTTTCTTAGGAGCGAGGATTTGCAAGGGGTTGATTGCTGGCATCTGCTTCCTGGCAGGAGGGGCCGCTGGCTACTATTTCTCGAATGAAAACATACTCATAGCCATCGCTTCGGGCGTAGGCGCAGGAGTCATCGGCTTCATCGTACAGTACATCGTCGGCGTCGTCCTCGCTGGAGTGGCCGCCGGCTCCGTGGCAGTTCTCGCAGCGTTCCTCACGGAGCAACAACATCTCTGGGTCTTCTTCGCCGCTGGCGGATTTCTGGTGGGGGCGCTTCTCGCAGTGAGGCTCTACAAGATCCTCCTGATTTTCGCCACTGCCGCACTCGGCGCAGCCTTCATCGCCCCAACCGGCCTGATTTTGCTCGACGAAGCCCAGCGACCCGATATGACCCAGTACGTCACGATCGGAGACCTGAACCTCGACCTCTACAAGTTTTCCGTCGCCTTTCTTGCACTTGTTGCCGTCGGAGTGATTGTCCAGGGGATTGCTCTCGTACGTCGAAAAGTCATCAAGCAACCGGTGCAGCAGGCTTAAAACTCTGACCACGTTCGACTTCAAAGGGGTGCTCGCACGTGCGCGATGTGGGCGCGAAGACACGATTGCTCCACAGCTCGAGCGCAGGCTTCACGCCTACAATTCTGCCCAAAGCCCCTCCGTTCTGGTCTGGATTCAGGGGGATGTCCTTGGGCTGCCCTCTTGCCCTTTTTCTCTTCTGCTCCGTTCTCTTGCAAGAGGGCTGTCGGGTCAGGTGCACGGACGACCAAGACCATCCCCGCCTCATTGCGGCGACCGACGCCCTCGGCAGAACAATCTCCCTTCGCCAGTACCCCCGCCGGATTGTCTCCGCCGCCCCGAGCAACACCGAGATTCTTCTCGCGCTCGGTCTGCGGGACAGGCTCGTCGGCATCACAGACTTCTATGGTTCACCCGAAAAGGCTCAGGGCATCCAGAGAGTCGGCGGATACACCAATCCCAGCGTCGAGAAAATCGTCTCTCTCAAACCCGACATCGTCTTCGCTGCGAGGGGAAATCCTATAGATATCATCGAGCAGCTCCGCCGTCACGGAATTGTCGTCTTCACCCTTGACACGAAAACCGTCCCGGGGCTTTTGGAGGACGTACGGAGGGTTGCCGTCCTGACCGGGGCGACCGACCAGGCGCAGCGCCTGACCGCCGAGACTGAAAAACAAATGGGCATTATCCGCCAAAGACTCGACACCCTGTCAAAGGAGCAGAAACCGCCAATCCTCTGGATTGGCCAGGAAGAACCTCTTCGCACCGCAGGCCCCGGAAGCCTCGTTGATGAGCTTATCCGCCTCGCCGGTGGAAAAAACGTCGCTGCCGACGAGAGAAGTCCCTGGCCCGCTTACAGCACCGAAAAGCTTGTCCTCGACGACCCGCAGGTTATAATCCTCGCCGAGGACAAATACAAGAATTCGCCCGACGCCGTCGCTCGGACGCTCGACCGGTTCCGGAAAGACAGCGTTTGGAAGAATGTCTCAGCGGTCAAGAATGGTCGAGTGCATTACATCCCAACTGATATACTGGGCCAGCCATCGCCCGCTTTCATCGAGGGCCTGAAAATGCTGGCTCAATACCTTCACCCGGAATTCTTTCGCCAACCGGACGGAGAAGACAGGTGATTAAGTATATATGCGACCTCTGCGGAAAGTCCCTGAAAGGAAAGGAAGTCATCTACGAGCTGAACATTGAAGTCCACGCCATCTATCAGCCCCTCCAGGTGGACCTGGTTGACCTCTTGAGAGACCACACGGACGAAATCCGCCGCCTCATCGAGGAGTTGAAAGACAAAGACCCGCAGGAACTCCAGGACCAGATATACAAGACGTTCAACTTTCATCTTTGCCCTTCCTGCCAGCAGAGATATATTAAAAATCCGATGCCCTCCCCCACGGAGGAACGCGATGCCGGTGCGGAAGGAGACTCGACGAACCTGGAGTAGGATCTGCCTTCGCCGTCCTCGGCGACGAAAGGAGCCGTTCTCTCGCTTCTCAATCGGCGCCGGACTTAAAGCGCAGGAGCTTCCGAGAGGAAAAAATGCCGGAATCTTTCGGACTTCTCATTGACGGAAAATGGATTGAGTCCCGCGAGAAAGTCGCGATCCGCAGCCCCTACGATGGCCGCGTTGTCGGCACTGTCAGCCGGGCCGCTGAGAAGGAAATGGAAGCGGCCATCGCCGTGGCGAGTGCCGCCTTCGAAACCACCAAAATCCTGCCCGCGTACGAGAGGTCTGGCATCCTCCTCAAAATCGTCGAGGGTTTGAAGAAAGCTCGAGGAGAACTTGTCCGTACCATCGTTGGCGAAGCCGGGAAGCCCATTACCTACGCCGAAATTGAGGTGGACCGCTCCATTCTGACTTTCACAATCGCTGCGGAGGAAGCCAAGCGAATCGGCGGCGAGGTTATTCCGCTCGACGTTGCGCCTGCCGCCGCGGGAAGAACCGGAATAACCCGAAGATTTCCCCTCGGCCCCATCGCGGCAATCACCCCCTTCAACTTCCCTCTCAACCTCGTCGCCCATAAGGTCGCCCCGGCCCTCGCCGCCGGAAACACAATCATCGTCCGCCCCGCTTCTCAAACACCCATCTCCTCTCTCATCCTCGGCCGAATTTGCATGGAGGCGGGCGTGCCTAAGGGCGCCATGAACGTCGTCCCATCTTCCGTCGAGGTCGCCCAGAGACTTATGACCGACGACCGTATAAAAATGATTAGCTTCACGGGGAGCGACGACGTCGGCTGGGGAGTGAAGAGCAAATGCGGCAAGAAGAAAATCGCGCTCGAGCTCGGCGGGAATGCAGCCGTCATTGTCCATAGCGACTGTGATCTCGACTTCGCCGCCCGGAGAATCGCCATTGGAGGTTTTGCCTACGCCGGTCAGATATGCATTTCCATCCAGAGAATCTACGTCGAGAAACCCGTCTTCTCCTCCTTCAAGAGGAAGTTTCTCAATGCAATCCGGAAGACTGTCGGCGTCGGCGACCCACGCAAACGAACCACCGTCGTCGGACCCATCATTGATTCCGGTTCTGCCGACCGAATTATGGAATGGATTGAGGAGGCGAAGCGAGGCGGGGCAAATGTCGTCTGCGGCGGAAAGCGAAAAGGAAACATCATCGAGCCGACAGTCCTCACCAACGTTGACCCTCGGATGAAGATAAGTTGCCGCGAAGCTTTCGGCCCGGTCGTAACACTTGACCCGTACACCGATTTCGAGGACGCTCTCCGGCAAGTCAACAACTCAGTCTATGGGCTACAGGCAGGCGTTTTCACGCGCGATATACGCCGAATCAACTCCGCCTTTTGCACCCTTGACGTGGGCGGCGTCATCATCAACGACTACCCGACTTTCCGCGTGGATAACATGCCCTACGGAGGTGTCAAAAACTCCGGCCTGGGTCGTGAAGGCGTCAAGTATGCTATAGAGGAAATGACCGAGATGAAGCTCCTCGTCTTGAACCTGAGTTGATTGAGCAAGAGGACAGGAAGCAAGGCGCCGGGCTGACGAGATTCATCAACCTGATTAAAATCTGGGAGACATGCGATGAACCTACCATTCATCATGGACAACATTTATGACCTCCGAGCAATCAAATGCCCGTGCGGCTTCTCCCGCCGTGGACTTCAGCGGCCGGAAAATGATGTCGCTACTTTACACGTCGTTGAGATTTCGGAGGATGCCCGCGAGCACTACCACAAAAGCATGAGCGAAATCTATTTCGTCCTGGACGGCACAGGAGAGATTTTGCTTGATGGCAAGAGCTATCCGATCAAACCCGGCTCAACCATCCTCATCGGCCCCGGAACGCGACACAAGGCAAAAGGAAAACTCAAAGTCATCGTCGTCGTCATCCCCCCCTTCGACCCGCGCGACGAGTTCTTTGAATAAGCGCCGCATGCCGCAGCCTCCGCGAGGAAGTAGAAGGCATTAGTCGAATTCCGTGGGCAAATACGTCGCCGAGGACAATCCGGGTCTGTGGGGCTGGGTCATATTCCCCGAAAAGTTCCGCGCC
Source organism: uncultured Verrucomicrobiota bacterium (assembly GCA_964482435.1). GTDB lineage: Bacteria > Auribacterota > JABMQX01 > JABMQX01 > JABMQX01 > CAYZXL01. The sequence continues at coordinate 48,273 of CAYZXL010000025.1, read as the reverse complement.
GCGAAAATGATGGACCTCGCAAAGCTCCAGGCCTGGACGATCAAACCAGCGCTGCGGGGCCAAAGGCGTTGAACAGCCCCTGGTCACATCGGCGAGCGGAGGTCGCGTCCGAGTGCCACGCGGCCCTGTATCACCCTGGGATCTGCGCGGGGGGTCAAAGTGGCTCCCCCTCGCGCAGCTTCTGTCACCATGGGAGGAGACGGCTCGCCAAACCCTTCAAGCTTCGAAGCGGAAGCCGTCGGCCGTGTCGTACCCGGGTCACGCTGTGGCCCGCTGAGGACAACCCCTCGCCGCCGGCAATAACGCGCCGGGTGGGGTTCGAGCTTACACCGATCCCGCAGGCGGCGCGACCCGATCGGATCAAATGCTACTGCGGGGCTTTCGGGGACCTCGCGGTTCCGGGAACGAGTTGCCCCGATTACTGCAAAGGTCCGGCCAAGGCGCACACGCGACCCGGGGTCGAGAGGCGCCAGCGCGAGGCCGGGTCAGCGTTGCGGGCCGGAAGGGGAGCCCAGGGACTGCGAAGGGCTCGGGCGCGTCAAACGCGGACGCGACTGGATCGCAGTGTAGCCTCGGTCACTGGCCGAAGAGTGACTGCCCCTTGACGATCCTGCTGTCCGAGAGTAGCAAAGCCACGTTTTTCGCGGACGGATCGGCCGCGTGCCTGCATTCCTCCTCGGCTATTGACTTCACGGCGGATCTCAGCTCGGCCGCTTTGGCGGCGGTGCCCAGGCCTCCGATTATGACGTAGAACACTGTCCTGCCCTCCGGCCGGACAACGTTCGCGGGGGGGACCGCGAAACGACCCTTCGTGAGAATAGTGTTGATTCGGCCTGCGGCCTCGCACGCTTTCGCAGCGTCGCGGGTACCGCCGACTGCAAGCACGTAGGCTGTGGATGGACGCGATCGGCCCATGGCTTGGAGAATAGCATCCCCGAAACCGCGCTCCACGTCGCGCTCCTTCAGTTCGCGTGGCTCGGCCTCAACCTCTTCCTTCTCGGCCACGGCTTCTTCGCTTGCCTTGGCCTCGAACTTCTCTCCTCGCTCGGCCTCGAGCTGCTGTCCTTTGGCCTTAACTTCCCGCGCCTCAACCTCTCCTCCGGGCGCGGGAGCCTCTGCAGGAAGGGGTACTTGGCGTGACAGTGCGGGAATTTCGGGCACGCCCCGCTGGCTTTGCTCTGGAAGCTCAGCGGGTCGTATGGGCTCCCGAATTATGGCGAACAGGGTTGAAGGCGCCAGCAACCCGAGGATGAACGCATCCCTCAAGGACTTCTGCCTTGGTAGATCTCGCTCGATAAGCATGACCGCCGCAAACATCCCCAACACTATGTACGCGAAGTACGTCAGGTATGAAGCCCAGATCGTCGTGAGGGACCCCTCCTCAAGGAAGAAGCGGGCTTGTATTAGCTTGAGAAGAACCAAAGACACGGCCCCAATTGCCCCCACTAGCGCCCTGTCTGCAAGTTTCATCTTGGTGGACATCCTGAGACTCCTTTCCTCGGCTAGGTCAGTCGGTTCAGCGAGAGTGCCGGACGTGCAACTCGCGGCTAAGGCCCCAGGCTTCGGCCGGGGCTACGCTTGGGCGCACGGAGGACCCCTCGCGGACGTGTCGAGAGCGGGGGCCATGTCGCTCGGGTACTTGAATGGCCCGCCGGCGCGGCTGTCCTTTCCCCCCGGCCGAGCGGTCAACACCTGATTTCGAGGCACTCGAGCGCCCATCAGCGACCTCCCCGTGTCACCGGGTCTGTCTAACCGGCCTGACGGTTGGCTTTGGTGGCTGAAGCGGTTTGAGCGCGTGGGCGGCCGTCCCGCGCTGTCGACATGGGTACCATAAATCCGGCTGCCGGGCAACAGAATTACGGCGCCGCATCGCAGCCCAGCGAGATGGTCGGGCGGGCGCCCATGACCCGCCGCCTGTTTCTTGGGGCCCGCAAATGGGGGCTTTCCGCGCTCCGGAATGGCGCTCGAACGCTGGTCGCCGCGCGGGCCACTCTGCCTCCCCTCGTTCGCCTCTGCGGCTTGCGGCCCCTCCCCGGGGCCTGACTGAAGCCGGGGTCCTGCCTGCTGCTTGCGCCACCCAAGTGCACGCCCTCGATTCCCCCTTCGAGAGTGCCCCCACGGGATGAGGGTCAGGCTTCGTTGACCATTTTGATGTTCATGAAGCGGCAGAAGCGCTTGAGGTCTTTTGTGAGGTCTCCGTAGCAGGTCGTGCGATGGAGGCCGTGCGACCAGTTCTGCCAGAGCTTCTCGGCGTCGCCATCCACTTTGACCGTGATTTTCGTGCGGCATCCTCTCGGCAAATCGGGCGTCTCGATGATGTCGCCGGTGAAGTAGAGCAGAAGGTCTGTTCCGATCAATTCTGCCGTGGTGGTTTTTTTGCCGAGCTTCATGAAGACCTGGCAGACGGCTCCTTCCTGTCTTTCCATGACGCATCGCAACCTGTACCGCTCTGTCTCGCTGTCGGGGCCGTCCATCTTCGGCGTCCCCATGCAGTGAGCGAGGACGATGCCGTTTTTCGACATGTCCATCGTCGGGTCGTTGCAGAATCCGGGCTTTCCGGCGATTCCCTGGAAGAGGATTTGCGTCATTGACGACTGGAGGTCCGATTCGCACATCCCGCCCAGGCCCATGTTGTTGAGTCTCGCAAAACCGAGGCACGGATAAGCCGGCAGGAGAATTGTCTTGTCCCACATAGTCCCGTAGCAGTCCACGGTGATCATCGTGGCGTCTTCATCGTTCAGCAGCTTCTCGAAAGCCAGCGCCAGCTTCAAAGACCTAAATATCTCGTCATCCGAAGGCTCGATGACCTTCTCCGCTCCGTCAATCCAGCGCTTGGTTTCCGCCTTCGCGTCGGCGTCGGGGATGGAGTTGTATGCGTCAAGAACCTGCTCGCGCGAAATTTTCTTGATCTCCGTGCCGAACTTCTCTTTCACGGTATTGGCGTACTTCGTGAAATCCCACGTTGTAACGTTGAGGATTTTCGCCTCTCTCAGATGGTGTATCGCTCGGAAGGGCCGGATGGCGACTGCCAGTTCGTTGAAGTCGCTCGTGAGTGCACACTCGAGCAGGGCCCCCTCCTTCGTGTTTCGCCAGGGTCCGAAGGCTGTCCATTCGTGCCCGGAGAACGGCGCCGCGAAAAGTACCATCGGTCGCCCGGCGCCGAGAAGTTCTCCGACGCACTGCGAAGCTCCTCCCATGGACAGATGAATCGCGAGGATTCCATCAACGTCCTTGAGTTTTTCCTTGAGCTGTCGGGCCTGGTCCTGCGACGTGACCAGTTGGTCAACGACGAAATCCACGTCCGCCAGCTCTTTCTTCATGCGCGCGAACTCGGCTTCGTATTTTTGAACTTCCTCCTTCAGGTCGAGCCTGGGCGTTGGCCAGTGTGCCCCCGGAATCCCCATGTAAATCTTTGCCACCTTGACCTTCGACCTCCGGCAGCCCGGGCTTATCACGACCGTCTTTTTCGGAGTTCCCGCTTCGGCGAAAAGGCGTGCGCTCCCTAAAAACAGCGCTCCGCCAGCGGCGCCCGCCTGCAAAAACTCTCTCCTGGTCAGTTTCTCTGCCATGGCAGCTTCCTCCATTGGTGAGACCGACACCCAGCCTCCTTTTGCCCTTGGGTCGGTCGTTATGCGCAGGGCATGTGTTTTCGTGAGACGCGCGTTTTCATTGCCAATTGCGGAGTTCTGCGCACGGACCCGACCGCGAAATGCGGACAGCCCCGCGAGCAGAAGCGAAACAAGGTTAGCCCCGCGGGCGTGGCGCCGTCAAGGGTTCTTTGGGTCGTTCGTAAGCGAGCGGTGGAGAGAGCACGAGACAGGCGCTGCGCTCCCTGTGTCTGTCTCACCCGGGGCTCTGCGTTGTGGCACGGCGGCTTGCGCTGGAGGACGGCGCCGCGGAGGGGACGCTGTCCCCCGCGGGCGCGCGGCTGCTTTTGCGGGCGTCGCTGGTTTCACGCGCAAGAATCAACTGGGCAATGACGTCGTAATCGAGGAGCTCCTCGGGAAGGTCTTCCGCCAGCAGCGGATTGTTCTCGAAATCGAAGATTTGTTCGAAGGCGGGACTTTTCCGAATGACCGCCCGGAAGGTGCATTTCTTAGGGAAATAAGACCATACCTGGTCAGCGATGTTCTCGGAGGTGGGTTCGTAAAAGTCGTACATGGTCAGAAGAACCCCTTCGACGGCCAGCCGCGGGTTCGAGGTCTCCACCAAGTCTCTGATGTCGCTCAGAATACGGGGAATGATCCGCAGCGCAAGGGGCTGACACTGGAGAGGGATGATGACGGATTGCGCCTGCACGAGAGCAAATCGAACCACTGCCGACGAGCCGGGCGGGGAATCAATCAAAACGTGGTCGTAGTCCGCGGCAATCCGCGAAATCACCCGCCCGAGGAGAGCCCTGGTTCTCGGCATCGCAAACAGAGCCTCATCATCGAGGGGAACGGATTCGGACTTGCCCTTCGCTGGCGGGCGCCCTGCCCCGGCACGCGCCATGGACGGGCGGGCGTAAGGGATGAGGTCAACGTTCGGCAGGAGCGTTCGGCACACGATGCGGTGGGGGTCGGTTTCCCCGCGCAGGATGCCGACTGCCCCGCTACCGGGCTTCTCCCCCGGAGGAGACAGAGCCGCGCTGAGAGCATTCTGCGGGTCGAGGTCAATGACGAGGACTTTCCTGTCGTGCCGGCCGAGGAAAAAAGCGAGGCATATGACGGTTGTCGTTTTTCCGACGCCGCCCTTGCGGTTGGCGACGGCGATGATTTTCCCCATAGGAATCATCCACGCTTTGTTATGAACTTCTTGAAGAGCGAGCCAATTGAATCCTGCTCGATCCGGATTTTATCCGGGGGGGACATCTTAACGAGTTTAGAAAAGAGTTCGCCGATGGATGGTTCCTTTTCTTCAGGGGCCGTCTGCGCGACGGGTGCAGCCTCTCCGGCCGGCAGCCCCGAAAGCTCGTCTCCTTTCGTGTCGCGGCCACCTGGCCCTTCCTCAGACGCGGGGGGCCAGGTCAATTCACTCGTGGCCCCAACGCCCGCGGTTTCCGGCTGCTCCGCTTCTTGAGCCCCTCCCGACTCCGGGCCTTCTGGTTGCCCGGATGGTTTTGCCTGCCGCTTTCCGGCGGAGCTTGAGATCTCCTCGAAAATCCTGGCAGCGTCCAGGGTCTCTCTATAGGGTTGCTTTCCTTTTTGCTGATCGTCGTCCATTTTCTGTTAGCTCCACGTTCCCGGCTGGAAATCACCGTCCGCCGGGCTGATTGCCTTTTCAAGCATATCGCACGAGTTCCTCGACGAGCATCCTTCTGGCTCCTTTCGCCGCCCGTGTCCCCCCGGGCAATCCAACCGGCGCGCTACTTTTTGCCCAGGTACTCCTTTGCCCCGATGGCCCCGACGATGTCGTCAAAGCCCCTCCCTTTGGCAAGCCATTTTTTGACGGACGCAGTTATCGAGGAATCCGCAACAATAAACGTGCATTTATCCGCTCCGGTCCCAGCGCACCGAAGCTCGGCACAGCTCAATTCAACTCCGGTCAGTTCCGTGAAGAAGCCAGAGAAAAATCCCGCCATCAAGGAGCACGCACTCATTTCACGCCTTTCGGTCATCTCGGGAAGAGGCGATGAGAAAAGGTCAATAAAGATGAGGTCGTACTTCTCGTAGATGTCGAATCGTCCCCAGCCACGTCGCATCAGGTAGGTGTTGAACTGTTGCTTGAAGTCGCTTAGCCCCATGTTGCGGGTGTGGTAAAGGGCTTTTCGGGAGGTGGATACCCCTTCGGCGAAGGTTGAGTAAGCATGTGTCCCCCAGGCATGCCCTGCCGTGTAAAACACCTCAACGAATTCCGCTGCGAGCCTTCCCTCGAGGGAATCCGTGAGAGCCTTCCAGAGGACCCCCGTCACTAACACGGCTCTCCTGCCGTCGGCGGTTCGAACTTCCCCTGTGGTCTCGTTCGACTTCAGAAATCCGGCCAACTCTCCTTCAACTACACCTCTTGCCTCGCGCTCGGCCATCTCCTCTCTCCCTTTGCCAGCTTGTCTTGCGGCGGCGCTTCGAACTGCGCGTCATCTTCCTCGGACTGACGTTTGTTGTCCAGCCGTCTCAGCGCGTACAGCACGCTTTCTCGGAGTCTTTCTAAGGAACGATATACTCTCCCAATTTCCCCCTTGCGTTTCAAGTCTAATCTCACTTCCATATCACCAAGACTCATTCTTTCCGCAAGGGACGAAAGCTCTGTGACCGGACGCGTCAGCCAGACTGAAAGGAGGAAAGCGCCGCCCAATCCGGCACCTAATACGATCAGGGCGATGCCGCCCTGCCGCAAAAGCAAGCCGTGCATTCGCTGGCTAAGAAGGGAGGTGGCGAAACCTACGTGCACGGGCAGAGGAGGACGGGTAGGAGTCACATCTCCGATGTCAATGTAACTCTCCCCGTCGGCTTTTACGATATTCCAATCCCTGGGCAGAGGATTAATACGTGCTATCTTATCCGTCAAGGATGCAACCGTCTCATCGCCTCCGCTGGAGTGAACCCTTCCATTTCTGTCCTTGTGAACCGCGTACGAAAGGTCGGGGAAGTCTCTCATGATTTTGGCAAATCGAATTCTCAACTGGTCATCCGACGGCGACATATAGTACTCCCCGCACGCTTTCGCCAGCTCTCTGGCCGCTGGACGCAACTTCTCAACTTGCGTGTCGAAGACCAGTGACCGATTCCTTGCCAGCCACGTGAACACGACCACCCCCAGCACCGCGACCAGCACGCTCGCCCACGCGATGAAGAGCTGCCACCTCAACCGTGACCTGGCTCCGGAATTGGTGTATCGTTTCACGCTTTCCTTTCAGGAGGTTTGTCGTCTGCGAGGCGCAGACGCAAACGGCCGACTCGGCCGTCCACAGACTTCTCGGAAGACTCCGCCTGGGAACGGTCGCTCGCAGCCTTAGTCTGCCCAGCGGCGGGCGAAGGCAGGGGGACTTCCCGCAAGACCTTCAAAGCCGCTCGCTGGAATTGCAGTTTTCTTCGGTGATTCTGTATCTCGAAGCTCACTTCCTCGACCAACTCGGCTATCTTCTCGCCCGGGAAATCGTCTATGTCCTCGTTGAACTCCGCAGCTTTATCTTTCAATACAACCGGGGCCAGCGGCCCCATTGCCACAGTAAGCTCCCTCTGAATTCGACCGAGGATTTCCTGGGAGGACACGGCAGCATCTCCCACACGATTACTCCTGTTTGAGGGTAACAAGGTGTTTGTAGAGTTCGCTTCCGAGGTTCTGCTCGCTCAGAACGCGGCACTCCCCTTCGGCTCGCCGGGACAGATAGTTCCTGAGCTGCTTGTCCTTTTGCAGTTCGTCTTCGAGGACGTTAACCGTCATCCGCACAATAGCCAGGTTTGTGTCCTCCCGGCATAGGGCCATGAGATAGGTGCCGTCTAACCTCCATCCGATGAGCAGACCGGCCTTAAAGTGGAAATCGAAAACCAGTTCCTTGTCCGCCGGACTCGAACCGGCCTCGCCCGACCCGTTCCCGCCCGGGGTGGGGCAATCGCTTCCTTTATGCACCGGCAAAAGGTTCAGAATCTCGCCCACCTGAGATAGGTCTCTGGCGCAGGCCCTCGCAACTTCGTCCGACCAGAGTGAGTCGGGCTTCGTCGCCAGGATTGTCCCCTGGCGGTCAAGGAGAAGGTAATCGCGCACGCCATCAACCTCGCCCAGCGGAGAGAGTTTTTCCAGGAGGTGTCGCAAGCTCTTTCGGACTGCCTCGCTGACGTTCGCAGCCATGCTACCTGTCCCCTTTCATTCGACTATCTCGACCCCTTGCTGAACCGGGGCGAGCTCTATGTACTTCAGTTTCTTTCGCACGTCATCCACCAGGGCGTTAACCGGTTCCAGCTGCGCTCCCTTCTTCGTAACAATGACAACCGCCGCCTCCCCGCAGTCCACGAAGAAGGTGACGCTCCTGCCGGAGACCAGTCGCGCAAAAGCCATCTCTCCTAACCCGAGCCGCGAAGAAACCTCGTGTGCTTTAGACGTTACAAGGAGCAATCCCGCAACAAGCTTGTCGGCATCTTTTACTCGCTTCGTGGCGATGACGTCCCCTTTCCTCGAGGCGATTACGAACGACTCAACCTGCGCAGCTTGGTCCAGTTCCTTACCGATTGCCTCGGCGATTTTCGTTTTTCCCCTTTGTGTCTCGTCTATGACTCTCATCCCCTCCAGGAGGAGACTCTGCCAGGAGGTGAATATCGTCCTGTCGGGAAGCTCCGACACCCCGGTGACACGGAATTCTCCCTCCGCCAGACTCAGTATCCGATACAGTGCCTCCTCACCCCTCGTCCCGGCGAATAATGCGTCTATTATATCCCCTCTGTTGAGGTACACTACCGCGGGCCCCTTGGCCGTGCTGACCGTGAGCTGCCCGGTATTCTTCTCAACGCAATTGAGCTGAATGAGCGTCGCAACGCTGATGTCTTTCAGGTCGCCAACTAATGCCATCTGTCACCTATCCACTTTCCCGTCGGCCCCCAAGATGCCTTTTCACGACTTGCCGCTAAGACGAAATGCCCGCGAGATACTCAGTCGTTCCTCATGAGGCTTTCGCTTCCATCTCCTGGTGCAATTTGTGCAAAACCAGCTTGGCGATGCGGTTCAGCGTCTCAAATACGCCTGTTCCCCTGATGGCGACCGCCTCAAAAGCCGCCACTCGCAACTGTCTGCGATTCACCAGATAGTCCAGATACTCCACCGGGGACCTGTTGTCGAGGTCCCTCTTGTTGTATTGAAGAACGTACGGAATGTCGTCGAGAGAATAGTCGTATTCGGCGAGGTTCTCCTCCAGGTTCCGAAAGCTCTCCACGTTCTCCCTCATCTTTTCCCATTGTGAGTCCGCTACGAAGACGATTCCGTCAACGCCCCGAAGGACGAGCTTTCGTGTGGCGTTGTAGTGGACCTGTCCGGGAACAGTGTAGAGCTGGAACTTCGTGGTGAATCCCCCTACCTTAAGAGCGTCAATCGGTAGAAAGTCAAAAAACAACGTCCGATCCGTCTCCGTCGCCAGCGACACAAGATTCCCCTTGCTGACGGAGGGGATGTTGCGGTGGATGTACTGAAGGTTCGTCGTCTTCCCGGACAAACCGCACCCGTAAAAGACAATCTTGAAGAAAATCTCTTTGGAGGCGTAATTGATTGTGGACATTCTGTGCCTCTATTTCTTGGATTCGGTTATCTGCGGTTTCTATTTCCTTTTGGCCTTCAGAGCTTCTGATTTATCTCGGACAAGTATTTCCTCACTGCATATTTGACCCACGCCACGCTTGCCTCGCTGGCGACGGCCGTCACCAGTAATGCCTCCGAATCAAGACAATCAACCACCACAAGCCCACTTTGATACTTCACAACAATCTGCTTTGTCTGACCATGCTGTAACTCGTCCCCGACGCCGTCCGCAACCGACAGCATCTGCGCTAACCGCGAAGCCGCCAGTTGGTCGGCCTCACCCGTCGAGGAAGAGTTCCCGATGAGAAATCCATCCCTCGATACCAGCGCTGCAAATCGGATGGCTGGTCCATCCGCTATCTCGTCCAGAATGTCGCTGAGCTGTTTCATAGTCGGCACTGTACCTTCTCTCTTTTAGAGTTCGCTGGCAGAAGCCAGGGGGCTGTGGGCTGCCCCTTCCTGCCCTGAGCTTAGCCCTGCTCCGCCCGCCGGGTCCATTCTTTCCGGGCTTGGGCTGGCGGTGCTGCCCGCCTCTCTGCCTTCCAGCGCCTGGATGACCAGGTCTCGCATTTTCGTATAGACGAACGGCTTCTCAATGTAAGCAAAGGCACCCATCTCCGCGGCACGGGTCCGCACTTCCTGGGAACCGTAGGCAGTCATGAGAATGAGTTTCGTCTGTGGCCATTGCTTGCGGGTTTCTCTCAGAAGCGAAAGACCGTCCATCTGCGGGAGAACAATGTCGGAAATGACCACGTCAAACGGTTTCTCTTCCATTTTCCCAACGGCTGTCTCCCCGTCTCGCGCCGTGACCACCTCGTAGTCCTCCACCTCGGACATCAGGCTGTACGCGAGAAAGAACGACAGCGTCGCCTCATCCTCCACGATCAGAATGCGTCTCACTGGCCGCGGCCTGCTTTTTTCCTCGTTCATTTCAGACAATCCCCTTGTTTTGCAGCCCACCTTCCGGCGGCTGTGTTCCTGTTTCCGTTATCGTCTCATGTGCTCCGCTCGGTTCCTCCGATACGGCATGCACTTTTTCCTTTTCCAGTTCCGATGCCTCGACTGCCGTCCCCCCCTCACCTCGAGGCGTCCCGGGGCGCATTGGGGGCATGCTGTACTGCTTCATCCTGTACCTCAGTATGTCCCTCGTAATCCCCAGGAGCTTGGCAGCCTGAACCTGGTTCCCGCCGCTCCGTCGCAGCGCGTCGGCAATCAGCTTTTCTTCGACGGACCGGACAATGTCAGTCAACGACCTGCCGTTTCCCGGGCTGAGTTCCTCGAGGTGAACCGCCAGGCCATTGAATTCGCCGTTCACGCTCGCTTTACGGCGCGTAAGGTTGATCGGCAGGTGGGTCGCGTGGACAATTCCGTCCTCCGAGAGAATCGCTGCTCGCTCGATCACGTTCTCCAGTTCGCGCGCGTTCCCCGGCCAGTCGTATTCCATCAGGATAGCCAGGGCCTGCGGTGAGATCGCCTCCAGCTTCTTACTGAGCTTCTGACTGCACAGTTTCATGAAATGGTCAGTGAGGATCGGAACGTCCTCCTTCCGTTCTCGCAACGGCGGCAGGAGCAGCGTTGCAACGTTCAAGCGATAGTAAAGGTCTGCCCGGAAAGCCTTCTGCTCAACAGCCGCCAGCAGGTCCTGGTTTGTGGCGGCGATGATTCGGATGTCCACCTGGATTTCCTTTGTCCCCCCGACTCTTCGCAGCGATTTCGTGTCCAGGAACTTCAGCAGCTTTGCCTGGAGATGCAGCGACATGTCCCCTATCTCGTCGAAGAAGAATGTCCCGCCGTCCGCCTCTTCCAAAAGCCCACTTTTCTTCTCCCTGGCGTCGGTAAAAGCCCCTTGCTCGAATCCGAAAAGCTCGCTTTCCATCAGCGTGTCCGGGATGGAAGCGCAGTTTATCTCAACAAAGGGCTTCGACGCTCGCCGGCTCTTGTAATGGATGGCGTGGGCGATAAGCTGCTTCCCTGTGCCGCTCTCCCCGTAAATCAGCACGTTGGTCGAGTCGCTTTCGCTGATGCGCTCCACCATTTCGTGCATGCTCTTCATGGCAGCGCTGTTCCCGACAATGTATTCGGTCTGTCGCTCCTTGCGCTGCTGCTTTCGGAAGTGGGTGACTTCCCGCCGGAGAGTCTCCCTCTCCAGAGCCATGTCAATCATTATCAGGAGCTCTTCCACCTTGAACGGCTTGGTCAGGTAATGATACGCGCCCTTCTTCATCGCCTCTACTGCGCTCTGAACGGCCCCGTGAGCAGTGACCATGATGACCGGAACCGCCGGAAGAATCTTCTTGACCTTCTCCAAAACCGCCATGCCGTCCATGTCCGGCAGTCGCAGGTCCAGAAGTATGATGTCCGGCTCGTCGCACGTTACTCGGTTTACCGCCTCGGCGCCGGACGAGGCTGTGACGACGGAGTAGTTCTCCTGGAGAAGGATTTTCGTCAGGAAAATCCTCATAGACTGTTCGTCGTCAACCACCAGTATGCTCTTGGCCATGGTTGTACCCTTCGCGTCACTGTTCGTTGCGGCCCGGTTCGCTCACATAGCAGTTCCACTGCTCGAGGTGGTAATCATTCACGGACAACAACTCCACGTTCATCTTGCTTCGCTTCAATATCCTCCCCACCACAGCCGAATCTTGCGTCTTGAGCGTTTCCACCACCGTCGGGTGGGCGTACACCTTCACGTCCACGATTCCTCTCTCGGAGGCGATCCTTCTCAGCTCCCTTTGAATCTCGATGCTCACCGTTTCCGGCAGTTTCACGTCCCCTGTACCATTGCAGTAGGGGCACTTCCCGAAAAGGGCTTCCCCCAGGCTTTCCCTGTTCCTTTCTCGTGTCATCTCAAGCAAGCCCAGTTCCGAAATCGGCAGCAGATACGTCCTGGCTTTATCTCTCCTCAGACTTCGCTTCAGCTCGTCGTAAACAAGCTTTCTATTCGTCTTTGTCTTCATGTCTATGAAATCTATGACGATGATTCCGCCCATGTTCCGCAGCCGGAGCTGTCGAGCGACTTCCCGAGCAGCCTCCAGGTTCGTCGCTAAGATCGTCTCCTCGGCATCCTCCGCGCCGACGTTTCGCCCGGTATTCACGTCTATGGCGACGAGGGCCTCGAATTTCTCAATCACCAGATACCCTCCGGACTTCAGCCACACTTTCCTTTGAAACGCCTTCTCAATCTCCTTCTCCAGCCCGTACTTCTCAAATATTGGAACCTTGTCCCTGTAAAGCTCAACCTCCGTACGGCGCCTCGGAAGAACTGAGTAGATGAACTTCCTCAATTCCCTGTAAACCTTCTTCGAGTCAACGACGACCTTTTCGATTTCCTCCGACATCGCGTCCCGAAGAAACCGCCTGATGATGTCTGTTTCCTGGTGAAGGGCCGCTGGTCTCCCTGCCTCTTTGTACCGCTTTTCTATCTTCTTCCAGAGGTACAGGAGGAGCTTGACGTCCCTCGCAAGATTCTTTTTTGTCGCGCCCTGCGCAAATGTCCGGACGATCACTCCCATGGATTCCGGCACGGGGAGCGGATCCAGGATTTTCTTGAGCCTCTCCCGCTCGGCCGGGTCCTCAATCCGCCTCGATACTCCCCTCCGCGGCGTCTTCGGGAGTAGAACCACGAGCCTCCCCGGCAAACTTATATTCGTGGTCACGCGAGGCCCTTTTTCGCCGATTGGGTCCTTGACGACCTGCACTAAGAGGTCGTCTCCCCCGTGCAGCAGCTCTTCTATCGGCTTCCTCACCAGTTTCTGCGTCGGGAAGGCCTCTTCGAGCTCCTCTCCGACAACTTCCGCATAAGTCTGGCTCGGGTCTAAGATGTCCGAGACGTGCAGGAAAGCGTTCTTCCTTAGCCCTATATTCACAAAGCACGCCTGAATCCCGGGCACAACCTTCGATACTCTCCCTCGGTATATGCTCCCTGCCAGTCTTTTGCTTCCGCTGCGTTCAAAGTAGAACTCCTCGAGAGTGCCATCTTCTAAGAACGCAATACGGTTTTCAGTGTTCTCGACGTTGATTATGATTTGTTTCTTCACGACTGAGGGACCCCCTGCATAAAACTACTGTCCTGGAGGGCCCTGAGCTCTCTATCGTCAGGGCCCTCCTTTCATTAATCTCTATGTGCGCGGGCCGAAACCTCTCGCACCCGCGACGAAATCCCGGCGCCTGCTCGTCAGTGCCCCGGGCCGCCGAGCGGCCTATTGCTTGGGTGCCTCCGCAGGCTTCTCAGAAAACTCCGCCGGCGGAGCGAGAACGGCTGCTCCTGGCCCTTCCACAATCGTCGGCGTGATGAAAACCAGCAGGTCCGATTTCATCAGCTCCTTGGACGAATGCTTGAAGAGGTACCCCAGAACCGGAATGTCCTTCAGAAGGGGAACGCCCGATTTAATCACAGTCTCGTCGGTCCTTATCAACCCGCCAATCACCAGGGTCTCACCGCTCTTCACGACGACGCGGGTCGTGGCGTTCCGGCTGTCAACGATGGGTATGACGGCGGTTCCGCCAGCTCCGCCGCCGAACGACACCGTGCCAACCTGATTGCTGACTTCAGGGTCAACGTCCAGCGTGATGAAGTTGTCCTGGTTGATGTGGGGCGTCACCCTGAGCGTTATCCCGATGTCTTTGTAATCGAACCCCTGAACTTCCCATCCGCCCGTGTCGGAGTTGAAAGTGTACTTCGGTATGGGGAACTGCTGTACGGCCCTGATGATTGCCTGCTTGTTGTCAACGGTTGATATCCTCGGATTGGAGATCAACTTGGTGTCGGTATCCGTGAAAAGCGCGCTGAGCACAAGCTTAACGCTGTCAGCCGACAGGTCCGCGGTCCTGAGCGTGTTCGTCGCCTCCTTCCGCCCGCGAGCCCAGGTCAGGCTGTTCGACAGGTCGCGAGTGACGTCACGAGAGAATGAGCTCAGGGCGCCCGACGAGTAATCTCGCGTGAGGCTCGAGCCGGCCGCGCCGGTCAACTTGGACGCGTCCGCCCCCGTTGTGTCCAGGCTGTGTTCCCATTTTAGCCCTTCACTTGTGTCCGCGTCATACAGGCGGGTCTTCGCCCCCGCCTCGGACGACGTCGTGTAAGAGCCGGTGTCCGAGAGGGCCCTGGCCCAGTTGGTGGACGTCTCGCCGCTCGATGAGAGTTTCTCCGCGAGCTTGCTCACATCCGAGCCGCCCGAGCTGGTCTCAAACGTCTTGTCTATGGTCTTATTGTATGTCTGTCCCAGGTTCCCCATCTCTACGGCGTATTCCTTCAGGAAATCCCACTTGATTCCCAGGTTTCTTCCGGCTTCTTGGGTCGCCTCGATGAACTTCACCTCGATGAGAACCTGCATCGTCTGCTTGTCAAGTTCGTCAATCGCCGCTCGCAGCTTGTCGTGCGTCGCAGGGATGGCGTGAACGACCAGTTTGTTGCTCCCCGGGTCCGCCTCCATGATTTCGTTCTCGGCGAGGAGCTTCTTCAGCATCGTCGCAGCGCCTGCCGCCTTCTTTGTCGTCTTTACCTTCTTCCCGTCCTTGTCGTAGTCGAGTGTTTCCACCTCGTAATCGGCCGCCTGGAGGTACTTCAGGCTGTAAACCTTGGTCGTCATCGGCTCGGCGGCGACTTCGACTTGCGTCATGACCTTTATGATGTTGTTTTCCTTGTCCTCGGTCAGTTTCAGCTTGTTGACCTCTAAGATCGTCTCCAGGGCCTTCCGCCACTTCACGTTGTCGAGCTTCATGTTGACCATGCCCTGAACGCTTGGCGTCGCCACGATGTTCATGTTGACCTGTCGGGCGAAGAGCCTCAAGACGTCCCGGATCGGTGCTTCCCGGAAGTCGAAGGTGACCAACCCTGTCGGGGTAATGGCTACGGTCGGCCCCGCTTCCTCCTCGGGACCGATTACTTCTTCCGGAGTCACTGCTTCCGTCGGACTCACGACGGGTTCCGCGGGAGCTGGTTCTGTCTCGGCGTAACCCACCCCAAGGCAGACCATCAGCCCCAAAACTGTTGCCGCACACCTGACCGCGTAGCGTTTTGCTGCTGAACTCATTTTGCCTCCTCCTCTTGTTTGACTGCCCTGACCTCTCCTTTCGAGTTTGTTTCCAGTACGAAGCGCACTGCGTGCTCCGTTGCTTCAAATACAAAGCTGTCTCCGGCTCCCTGCAAATACTTGACCTTCACCCCGCCGATGACGGCGGTTTCGCCTTTTTTCGTTTCCACGCTGCGAGTCACGTCCTGTCCGGTTTTTCCTTTCTCCGTGAATTCGACGAGCAACGAGTCAGCCCAGACACCTCTTATTTTGACCTTGCCCAGGACTTCTCTTACCCTGCGCAGCGGGTCCTCGACGACGACTTCTGACTTCGGGGCGGCACCAAAGGGGTTGCGCCTTTCTCCCACATTGAACTTTTTGTGTCCGCTGATGTCTATGGTTTCGGGATTGTGTTCGCCTTCCCTTATCCCCACCATGCTGACCTCGAATTTCGCGTTGACGGTGCCCCGCCCCTGCGCTTGCGGGTCGGACGAACCAGCATCCATCTCCATCTGCGTCACCGTCAGTCCCTCGTTCGCTCCCTCAACCGCGCTGAGAAACCTGCAAAACGCATAGAAATCCACTCCGCGCACGTCGAGCGTTCGGACCACTTCGTCGTAATGCTTTGTGACGGGCTTTCCACCCGGCCCCCGGTCAGTGAATTCCAGCAACTGCTTGTTCGTCTGCTCTCCGTAGGCGGGTTTGAGGCCCAGCGCCGTGGCTGCCTGGACACAGACCTCGCTGAGGGGCGGTCCCTTCTCCAGACCGGAAAAGACCGCTTTCTCGCCGCGGTCAATTACTCCGGTCAGATCGTCCATCTCCATTTTCGCTTTAGTCCGCGCCGTGGGAGCGTTGCCCAGCTTGGACATTTCTGCCTCGGCCTTGTTCATCTCTTTCTTGCACTGTGCGATAGTGGTGAACTTTGGCTTCACCAGGTACAGGAACGACAGAACCATCAGCGCGCACCCCATGATTACAAGGAGCGCCAACATCTCAGCCTGTTCTTTCGTGTATTTCATTCCAGTAATCCCCGGTTATAGCTCCGTGCAACGGATGGTGAAGTCGGTTTTTGTTGTCTGCGGTGCGGTCATGGCAATGAAATTGTGATAATGCTTTGCCACGATTTCGCTCTTCTGGAGGTTGTCCCTGAACTTCATTTCGCTGTTTACCACGCCTCCGGCCGCCGGATAGAACCCTTTTATCAGCAGCTCTTTGGGGCTCTGCGTTGCAGATGTACTTGTGCGCGGAACCACAAGTGAGATGTCCGTTAGCTCGATTTCCACCGGGCAGCAAAGAGTGATTTCCTGCAAAATCTGCCACCAGACCTTCCGGTTCTCGATTCGCGCTCGGAACACTTTGGCTCGGTCTCTCAAGGTCGGCAGCTTCGCCTCAATTGCCTGAGCCTCCTCCGACAGGGTCGTCAAGTCGGACAATGTCTTCCTCGTGCTGGTGAGGTTCCTTGTGTAGGACGACGCCCGCAGGTTCGCCAGGGTGTACATGACAGCCAGGAGCGCCACGGCGATACCGACGCCCTTTGGAATGAACTTCGGAACTTCAAATCCCAGTCCCTTTTGTGCCACCTTGGCTTTGACTTGCTGGTCAACCGGCAGAAGGTTGATTTCTATCATTGTGAATCCATTCTCCTGCTTGCCAGGCCCACCGCTACGGTAAGCAGGGGGGCCAAAGAACGAAGTGCCAAGTCGTTCTTGAAGTCGGATGTGTCAACGCCCTCCAGTGTGTCCCACGGTTCGGTCGGAATGCCGAGCGATTCCGTCAGGAAGGCTGGCAGCCCGGTCAAGAGAGAAGTTCCTCCGCTGATATAAACCTTGTGAACCTCTTTCCCCTGGTTCCCCTGGTAGTAATCGAATGAGGACCTCAGTTGGTGGACGATGGACCTCAGCACAATCTCAAGGTGCGGCTGGATGATCACGTCCCCCGAAACCTTCAAGCCCTCCGCGTCCGAGATGTCAACGCCCAAACCCCGTGCGATAGCCACCGTTATACCGCCGCCCCCCACCTCCACGTCCCTCGTGAAGGCGGGAATGCCCTCCTGGACAACGTTAAGATTTGTCTGGCGTCCACCGATGTGAATCAGGCCGACCGCCTCCTTGTGTCGGGCAAGAGTGCCAGCCGCGTCAAAGGCGTTCAGAACTGCAAGTGAGTCCACGTCGAGAACAACCGGGGTGAGGCCGGCTTTCCGCAGCAATTCCACGCGTCTCTCAGCTTCGCTTCTTCGGGTCGCGACGAGAAGCAGCCTCATCGTATCGCTCTTCTCGGTAGAGGCCCCGTCCAGGATGTGGCAGTCCATCTGGGCTTCTTCCGTGTTGAAGGGGATGTATTGCCCCGCCTCGTACTTCAGGGCCTCCCTCGCCTCCTCCAGGGTCATTCGCGGCATCTGGATGTAGCGCACAACCGCTGACGTCCCAGGGATGGCGGCAATGACCTCCTCGGTGCCCACTTTTGTCTCGGCGTAGAGTTCCTTGATGAGCGAGACAATGTTTTCGTCGGATGCCTTGCTCCCGCCCGGCGGGATCGGCTTCACGCCGTACTGCAGCAGTTTGTGTTTCTTACCGCCGCCGTTTCGGGACAGGGCAACGAGCTTTATAAAGGAAGTCCCTACGTCGAGTCCGACCGACAGCTTGCTGCGCTTTTTGCGTTTCTTCGCTGCCATACACCTCCAACCTCGAAGCCAAATAACCGAGGAAACTCGCCCTTCCCGCACCCAAAACCGATTCTAACAGAGCGGGAAAGTCCACTTCAATATATTTTTCGCAAAACTCCACACCAATCGACGCCAAACGAAAAGCACAAAAAGTGCCAGCCCTTCTCGACTCAGCGGGGCGCCACCTGGCGCAAGCCCCACCACTGCCGCATAATACGAACGAGCACCGGCGCCCAATGCATCTCCCTTTCCGCCAGATTGCCTCCTCGTTACGCCGGTAACAGTTCTGCACGTCAGGTTCTGCGAGGGGAAAACTGCGCTGCCCGGCGCGCCATTCAGTGGAAAAAAACGCAGCCGCCTCCGCTGTGTACGTAGGCTGACCGGAAAAAAGCTCATAATTGTGCGCGCCCTTTGACCAAGATGCTCCTCGCCTACCCTTCGGAAGAAGGCGCCTCGTCGGTTTGCCCGGGATTAGAGTTCCTCACGCGAGACAACGACAAAGCGACGCCACGTGGACGGAATTGAACGGAGACCCTCGTCGTAGCATATCGTCGCCCCGCGGCAGACGCGCACCCGCTTCCCGCAGACCGCCCCGAAGAAGTCAACCCCGGGGCCAACAGTAATCTCGGAGTGGGGCGCGTAAATCGTTCCCACGAACGGGTGCCCCGACTCAATGCGGATGGATGACGCGCGGTCCATTCCGTAGATTGTGAAGGCCGATGACCGCCTCGACAGGTTGACGACCGCGGCGTCTTTCTCAACCGCGACATCCTTTTCCACGTAGAAAGCCGCATTGATGACGCTTCCCTTGATAACCACCTTCCCGCTTCCTTTAATAATTAAGGACCCGACCACGTAGATGCCCGCGTCGCCAGTTATGAAGAGGGTCGAGGAGTCTTCGACCCTGACGTGTGGATATGCTCCACTTTCGTGAACGGAAAGGACGTCGCAGTTTGATAAATCTATCGCAGGAAATGCCGCCAACCTCCACGGCGGCAGGATCAGCGGCATATCTTCGTGGTGGCGTCTTATCGCACCCTTCCCGCCGCCTTCTCCCGCACTCCTCCCCGGAGGGAGTGTTCGGTCGCTCGCACGCAGTGCGGTGAGGACGGCGGCGGCGACTGTGGATGCGCTTGGCAAACTGAGCTCCACCTGAATCACAGCCGCCGGGCGGATGTCGCTATTCGTCCTGTCCCCTGCAAAGCCATCAGTCCCTTCCGTCGAGCTGTAACTGCTCAGCTCAACTCCCGGTTCGAGAAGAAGCCTTTCGCGTGCTAAAAGCCCTGACTCGAACAGGGGGGGCCGACGCATCTCCACTCGCACGGTGCGCCGCGCAATGGTGCGCGACAAGCTGCGTACCGTCGCCGTTGAGTCAATCACGCGTGTGAACTCGTCGGGCTCCTCGATCTTCACGTGGCAACTCCCCGTCGCCTCGCCGGAAGCCCATCCCGACGACAGGGCGAATTCCGGTCCATTGAGCCGCCTTTCTCCGCGCAATCCTCGTTCGTTCTGGAGCCGGGCCACAGCCTCCTCCGCCCCTTTTTGCGCGAGGTCTAAGGCAATGCGCCAGTAGGCGGGCGGGTTCGTTTTTGCGGGCTTCGTTTGGGTCAGCGAGAAAAATATCACAGCCCCGATGACAGAAAGGCAAGCCAGAACCGGTTTGCTTATAACCCAAACGATTCGCCTTTTTGGACCTGTTGAGCCGTGCGTGCGAGGCATCCTCTGGAGATGAATTGTCGGATCGGCCTCGCCCGGATACCTGTCAGTGGGCTGTCGAGATGCCTCGCCAACCCCGTCACTCGTCGTCAGCTCCCGGCCGGTCGGCTCGTTCATTCGTTTGGCTATATTTCTACAATGGAGAAAGCGGTATAATAAAAGACGAGCGGGGGCGTGGGGCTTTTCGTGCCAGTCTTTATGTGGGGGGGTCCCATGTTGTATGTTCGATGTTTTACTGGCAGGACTGGAGCCTCGCGGCCCCCGCTCGTTGGGTACGGAAAGCAAGGTGCGTGCCAACGGCGTTTCGTTGTGCCGCTGGTTTCCGAGTGCAGCGCCCCCTTTGGCACGCCGGCGCACTGCGGCGTGATTTGCACCATGAAGCTCTCTCGAAAAGTCCGTTCATCCCGACGGCAACGACCCGGTCGTTTGAGTAGCGCAGCCCGGATGGAAAACTACCGGGCGCCTTTCATCACGGAGTCTCAGAATCCCGAAACGGCCGAAATAGACATTCTCCCGACGGTACGCATCCTTCGTCTCATCAACCGCGAGGATGCGAAAGTCGCCACCTGTGTTCGGGCGGCGATTCCCCAAATTGCCCGGGCAGTGGACCTCGTCGCCGATGTACTCAGGAACGGCGGGCGGCTGTTTTATGTTGGGGCGGGCACGAGTGGCCGCCTCGGCGTCCTCGATGCCGCGGAGTGCCCTCCAACATTCAGCACAAAGCCCAGCACCGTTCAGGGAATCATAGCTGGCGGCAGAAAAGCTGTTTTCAGGTCAATTGAGGGGGCTGAGGACGGGGACGCCTCTGCGGAAATTTCCGCACGCCGACTCACCAGGAAAGACGTATTGTTCGGTATCGCAGCCTGCGGTCAGACGCGGTTCGTCCGCACAGCTCTTGAGGCAGCCCGAAAAATCGGTTGCAGGACCATCCTTCTCAGCTCAAATCCTCCCGGAAAGAGTGACCCTCCGGTAGATGTTCGTATCGCGGTTGTCGTTGGGCCGGAGGTAATTGCAGGCTCGACGAGGATGAAAGCGGGCACAGCCGCTAAGATGGTTCTCAACATGGTCAGCACAGCCGCCATGGTGAAAATAGGCAAGACGTACGGAAATCTGATGGTTGACCTGACTCCAAAGAGCCGAAAACTCCAGGAAAGGGCGTTGAGAATCGTAGCCCACCTCTCCGGAATCCGAAGAGAGGAAGCCGAGATGTACATGAAGAGCGCGAAGGGCAGCGTTAAGGTGGCAACAGTAATGGCAAGGCGCGAAGTGGGATACAGGGAGGCTATCCGATTGCTAAAAGAAAATCGGGGTTTTCTCCGCCTGGCACTCGGTGAGCGGGAAACTCGACGGAGGCGAAGGCACCGCCCGTGAGCCTCCGAGGGGAGAGGCGCTCACAATTCTTGGCGGTGCCGGTTCAGCTGGAGTCACTTTTTCATGACCCATCCGTCGTGGGCTGGGGTCGGATGAGCACACGTTCATCTT
Source organism: uncultured Verrucomicrobiota bacterium (assembly GCA_964482435.1). Taxonomy (GTDB): domain Bacteria; phylum Auribacterota; class JABMQX01; order JABMQX01; family JABMQX01; genus CAYZXL01. The sequence continues at coordinate 27,204 of CAYZXL010000025.1, read as the reverse complement.
CCGGTGCGCTTCCTCGTCCATCCGCGTGCATCTGCGGTTCCTTCATCTGCCCTCCTGGGGGCTGTTCTGGAGCAGACGCCCCTGTTGCCGCCTCCGAGTGAGGCTCGCGCTTTTTTCATCATTGGTTATTGATTTTTCCACCGATTGCAGGTATAAAACGTCCGTGAGTAAAAGGGCGAATGCTTTTCCGTAGCGAAAGCGGTCGGCGGTGACGCGATGTTCAAATTTGCCGAGGTCAGCGAACAAAAAAGTAGATGCGCTCGGGACGATTTCATGGCCTTATAACCCGAAGCCAGCAGGGCCAAACCGAGGTGAGCGTTGGCAAGAAACACCTGGGGACAAAAGCTCAGAAGAACAATAACCGGTTTTTTGCCAGTGGCTGCGAACCGAAGGGGAAGTTGCCTGAGATGCGGCTCGTGCTGCAGGCTGATGTTTCGGTGCCCGTTCCTGGCGTACGACGGCAATTCCGCCGACGCTCGTTGCCAAATCTATGGAATTCGGCCGCCAGCGTGCCGGAAATATCCTCGGGTCGAGGCAGAGCGGGTATGTCTCCAGTGCGGTTATTATTTTGTGTAGCTGGCAGGCGCCTTGCTGAACGCTCCTCCCGGAGGTGATAGTTATGTTCTGCTTAAAGTGCAAAACAGAGATTTTCGGGGGAAGCGTTTGTCACGTTTGCGGCGGGTTGCTTGCAGTCAGCGAGGCCTCCCACGAAGCTCCCGTCGCGGCGGGCGGTGTGAAAATCCGCACGCGGATGAAGTTTAGAGTCTCCAAGGAGTTCGGCCAGACCCTGGCTGGGCGAATCGGGCGGCTGATTCTGGAAACGGCGCTTTTTTGCGCGGGGTTCTACTTTCTCACCTTCCTGGTAGTGGCAGTCGCCAACTGGCTTTCAAAAGAAATGGCCCTCGACCAGCAGAAAATCAAGTTCATTGATGTTCACAGTTCCTGGATGAAGTACCTGCGTTACATAGGGTGCGGAATTATCGCATTCTTAACAGTGAAACTAAGATTCAAACCTGGCAAATGACCCGGGAAGGGTGGAAACCAGCCGCAGACTCGAGCGGCCTATCAGGCACCAGTGGGAGCGGAAGAAGTGGCACCAACTAATGAAGCAACTGAAAAAATAGAAAAACTCGCGGCGAACGTAGCCAGGGCCATCGTCGGAAAAGACGACGTCATCCGGCTGGTGGTTGTCGGGTTGCTGGCGAAGGGCCACATTTTGATCGAGGACATCCCGGGCATCGGCAAGACCACCTTAGCCAACGCCCTTGCGAGGTCCATCAGTTGCACCTTCCAGAGAATCCAGTTCACGAGCGACCTCCTCCCCTCTGACATTCTCGGCGTCTCCATCTACAACCCGAAGGAAAATCGCTTTCAGTTTCAGAAGGGACCTATTTTCGCCAACGTCGTGCTTGCCGACGAGATCAACCGAACGACCCCGAAGACACAGAGTTCCCTCCTGGAGGCTATGAACGACTGGCAGGTCTCCATTGACAGCGCCACGTACCCCCTCCCGCGTCCTTTCATCGTCATCGCCACCCAGAACCCCGTGGAGCACTACGGCACATTTCCTCTCCCGGAATCCCAGCTCGACCGCTTCATGCTCAAAATCAACATCGGTTATCCCGGCCCCGAGGAGGAGGAAAAGCTGCTTCAGACACGGAAAGGGCGTGACCCTCTCGATGGCATCGCCCCGGTCCTCACGGCGGACGACATCGTCGAGCTTCAAGGGAGAGTGGACGAGGTGAGGATGGACTCAAGCCTGACTTCTTATCTGATGGACATCGTTACCGCTACACGCAAGTCGAGTTTAATCCAGGTCGGGGTCAGCCCCCGGGGAAGTCTCGCGATGTACAAGCTGGCTCAGGCCCACGCCCTCGTCGAGGGGAGAGATTACTGCATCCCCGACGACATCAAGAAGATGGCAGTTCCCGCTTTCGCTCACCGCATCGTTCTCAGCACCGATTACGGCCCCCGTGCCACGGGTTCGACAGGCGCAAATCAGGTCATAAGGAACATTGTGGAAGGCGTGCCCGTTCCATTGTAAGGACTCCCGTGCCCCAGGTGGACTCAGGGCGGGAGCGAAAGGACGTGGCGGATTGCCGATGTTCTCCTACCGTTCTCACGATGGAATTACCGCTGCTGGCAGGCTCTTTCCGGGCGGCAACCAACAACGTCAGTTCTGCTCAATGTGGGCAGCATGGAGACGGCGCGTCATGCTGACGACGCCGAACACACAATGCGACGCATCCGGCGGAAAAAAGCTCGAATTCTCAGGATAACCAGAAAAGGGATGCTGCTTCTTTTCTTCTCGACAGTCATCCTTCTGGCGGCGCTGACCACCGGAAGAAACGTCATCTTCCTCATTTTCTCCATGCTGGTCAGTTATGTTTTCGTGTCCTCGATTCTTGGCACTATCAGCCTGTATCGCCTCCGCGTCGAGCGGCTTGTCCCCCAGCACATCTTTTCGGGAAAACCTTTCCTCGTCGAAACAAAGGTCACCAACAACAAGAAATTCTTCTCTTCCTTTTCCCTTGTGGTCAGTAACATCCTCGACCGCAGGGAGCTTCCCGGGCGGTACATCCTCAAGCTCCCCGCGCAGTCATGCGTCTCCGTGGCGCACAAGTACCTCATCGAAAAGAGGGGCAAATGCGCCTTCCGCGGCATAAAAGTCACGACGACCTATCCGCTCGACCTCCTTTTCAAAGGCTACACAGTTGTCCTCCCCGAACCGATTATCGTGTATCCCCGCATCGTCAGGCTCAATCCGAACTTCCTCAACGCCATGGTTTCGGAGATCGAGAACCAGGTCAACCGCCCCGGCATGGGCACCGACCTGTACGGTTTTCGAAAATACCAGGACGGTGAAGATTCTCGCTTCATCAACTGGCGTCTCTCGGCAAAAACGCAGAACCTCCTCGTAACCAAATTCTGCCAGGAGGAGAATCTCAGAGTCTGCGTTCTCTTCGACAATACTATGGAAATGACCGACCAGCACTCCGCAGAGAGATTTGAGTCCGCCGTTACCTTCGTGGCTTCTCTGTGTTCTTTCTTCGTCGAGACAGGATTCAAAGTCAAGCTCGTCACCCGCAACGAAGCGATTCCATACGGGGAAGGAAACAAGCAACTCTACAGAATCCTGACTCACCTCGCTCTCATCCAGCCTGCGACTCCCGACGACGCCACCGTTAACGTTTATTCCGCCGAGCACCCGGAGCAGGGCATCCCCCTTCTCGTCCACTGCGGAAAACAATTTGCCCCCTCCGCGAACCTCTCCGGCAACGGTGTCGCCTCGGACGTTCCGCAACAAGCTTCCGTCGGGCGTGCTGCCGCGTGGGTCTTCGATACCACGAGAATGGAGGGAATCTGAGTGGAAGCAAGACGCCTCAACATGCCACTGCGGCTGCTGACCTTCCTCACGGTTTTTCTTGGCATCCTCTCCATTCTCCTGACCGGCGTTCTTGTTCCTCCTCAGCCCTCAATCATCATCGGAGTTCTTCTGGTCGGCTTCTTTTTCTGGGACACACGGCTTCACACCCGGGTGTATCTGCTCGCATGGTACGTCATCACGGTCTTGTTCCTGGGGTGGGTCATCTACGACTTCGGACTAAACCCCAAGTCTGAAGAGGACCTCGTCTCATACGTCCCCGTGGCAGCGATGCAGCTTTCGATTTTCATTCTGATATTCAAGGTCTATAACGCCAAGACGGACCGAGATTACATGCAGATGTTCCTGTTGAGCTTCTTCATGTTCGTGTCGTGCGCAGGCGTCTCGGTGGAGTTTTATCTTCTTCCGCTTCTTTTGGTTTATATGATTGTTGCGACGTGGGCGTTGACCCTTTTCCATTTGCGGAGGCACCTCCAGAGTCCGGAGGCTGCCGTCGCCGCGCCTGTTGTTGCGTTGACTGGTCGTCCAAAAAGTGCCCGGCTGTTGCGGCCCAGCTTCTTCACGGGGACGCTGTTAGTATCGCTCCTCGTGGCGGGCGTGGCGGCGTTGCTCTTCGTGTTTTTCCCTCGCTCTGCAGCCTCCGACAATCCCCTCAACTTCCAGGGATTTCTTGGCGGCTTCAGCAGGACGCTTGTGACCGGGTCGTCGGGCCTCGTTGAGCTCGACCTGGCCGGGATCATCAGTCGTGACCCGACGATGGTGATGAGAGTCGAATTCCCGTCCCTTGAGGTTCCTCCGGCAAACGCCCTGTGGCGCCGCGGCGCCCTTCACCAATACGACAACAGGAGCAGGAGATGGCTTCGCCCCATCGGAAGGTTCTCCACCAGGGACAGAGGCCCGCGGGGACGCGGACAGAGACTCGTCAACGCCCTCATCCAGAAGTCCCCGACTCTCTTCGTCGCCGATTCGGAGCTCGACAAATACAATTCCATCGAGGACCTCCGAAACGACCCACGCCTCGTCGAGCAGCGATACACTCTTCTTCTCGGATACCCCCGTCTGCCAATTTTTTCGTTTGCCGGATCCCCTGTTGCCGTGGTCGGCGACCTCAGCCGACTTTCCTGCGACGTTGATGAGTCGTTCTCCTGCGAGGCGCGCTACGGATGGTGGTTCAGCTACACCGTCTTTTCCCGCCTGCACCCGGCGCAAGGTGAGCGGGCCGTCTTGAGCGGTCCGGCCGAGCCTACCTCTGACCGTTTCTACGAGGTCATCAAAAGGTTCCACACGCAACTCCCCTACGATTTAAGCCCCCGGTTCACCTCCCTTGCCAACCAGGTCGCCGAAGGCGCCGCAACCGACTTCGATAAGGCCTGGGCAATCCGAAACTACCTTGCGTTGAATTGCCGTTACTCCCTCAACTTGACGGCTAAGGCCAGCCCAAAAGGCCGCCTCTACGACTTCCTCTTCTCAAATAAGCCGGGGCACTGCGAATTCTTTGCTTCCGCTATGGTCCTCCTTTTGAGGGAATTGGGGATTCCCTGTCGCCTCGCCTATGGATACTCCTCGGGAGAATGGAACCCCGATAGGCGAGCCTTTGAGGTTCGGCAACTCGATGCCCACGTCTGGCCGGAAGTCTTCATCAAGAACAGGGGATGGGTCGCTTTCGATCCGACTCCGGCCCTTCCCGACGAGGAGACTCCTCAGACTCTCTTTTCCATTCTCCTTCAGCCAATAACTGGTCTTGTGAGAGAGTTTGAGAAGCAGTGGGTCGAGAGGGTCATCGAATACACCCGCTTCCGACAGAGAGCAGTCGTCCGGTCGGTGAGAGAGGCTATCAGAAATGTTTCGGAAAGCATCGGAGAGTACGCTTTCTCCGTCAAGCTCGCCTTCTCGAACCTGTGGAGGAGAATCTCGGAAGATATGTTCCTCCGCCTCTTTGTCCCGGTGGCGACTGTGTCATTTCTTCTCGCCCTGGCTGTCGCCGGAACGATACGAATCCACCGACGCGGCAAATTCCACCGAATCTACACGAAGAATCAGCTCTCTCGCGGTTCACGCAGGAGGGTCAGGTTCTACGAAAAAATGCTCCACCTCCTCATGGACAAGGGCATCGCAAAGAAAGTCGAGGACACTCCCCTCGAGTTCGCCGAGAGCATCGTCTCCGCGAGCCGCTTCTTCTCCGGCGTCAAAACCCTCACAGAGCTTTACTATTTCGTCCGATTCGGAGACGGAAAACTCACCGCTGACCAGTCTCGCGCCATCCAGTCCATCCTCCAGCGTCTGACCTACCTCGTCCCTCCAAGAAAAGCCACCGAGCAGACCGCCGAGCCCTCCGCCTGATTCCTTCTTGCCACGCGAGCTCCCTTCGCGGCGCTCGCAAAGCCCTCTTGCAAATCCGTCGTGCCGATGGTATTTTTTGACTAGCAACTCGTGCGTTCCATCAAGGGGAGGACTGAACCATGATCCTGGCACTGCTGCTCGCTTTCGTCCTTGCCGCGGCGTCTCCTGCCTTGGGGGCAACATGGTACGTTGATGACTCGGTCCCGGAATCGGGCACCGGTGTGTCTTGGCAGACCGCCTTCAAGACGATTCAGGGGGGGATAGACGCCTCAGCTCATGGCGACACGGTTATTGTCGCGGAGGGGACCTACGTCGAGAACGTTCACTTCCGCGACAAGAACATCACCCTTACCAGCACCGACCCTCTCAATCCCGATGTCGTCGCGAACACGGTCATTGATGGGAATAACGTTGGTTCCGTTGTGGCTTTCTCCGGAACAGAAGACGAAGCATGCGTGCTGTCGGGTTTCACCATTCGCAATGGCCGTGCCGAGAGCGGCGGTGGAATCTGCGGCGGAACGAACAAGGCTCACTGCCGCGCGGAGATCCGAAATAGTATAATTATGGCCAATCATGCCACGGGATGGATCGTGGGGGGCGGCGGACTGTGCTATTGCGACGGTGTGATCCGAAATAACACAATCTCCGCGAACTCGGCCGAAGGCGACGGCGGAGGGTTGCGGGGGTGCAATGGCACCATCCGGAATAACGTAATCAGCGGCAACGTGGCATACGCTGGTGGCGGCCTGGACTATTGCGGCGGGGCGATCGAGAGCAACACCATCGCCGGGAACTGGGCGGAGTGGGATGGCGGCGGATTGTCAATGTGTGCGGGCATGGTTCGCAACTGCATCGTATGGGAGAACGAGAGTCGCATGCAGGTGATTGGCTGCCAGCCTGTGTACTGTTGCATCTGGCGCTGGAAGGAGGGTGGCGAGGGAAACATCAGCGATTGCCCTTACTTCGTGGATGCGGCCAATGGCGACTATCATCTCAAGCCCTGGTCACCCTGCATTGATGCTGGCGACCCCTCCTGCGATTTCTCACAAGAGCCCGAACCCAATGGCGGCCGGATAGACATCGGGGCGTACGGAAACACGCCGGAAGCTAACTCCAAATCACCCGACGCCGACGGTGACGGCTTGCCCGACCAGTGGGAGATTCATTCCTTCGGGGAACTCGGCCAGAAGGGTGATGGCGACGCGGACGGGGATGCGCTGCCGAACATGCAGGAGTACCGTAGGGGTTCGGACCCGAAAGCCCCCCCGGCTGTCCTGCACGTGGATGGTGCGGTGCCGTCCTCCGGCGACGGGTCCTGCTGGGAAACAGCTCTCAAAACGATCCAGCAGGGGATTGACGCAGCTTCGGATGGCGATACGGTCACAGTCGCTAAGGGAAGGTACGTTGAGAACCTTCACTTCCATGGCAAGAATATCATCGTACGCAGCATTGATCCGCTCGACGCTGAAATCGTGGGTAATACCGTCATTGACGGGGATCTCGCGGGGTCAGTAGTCACGTTCACTGGCTCCGAGGAAAAGACGTGCGTCCTGACTGGATTCACCCTGACTCAGGGCGCTGTCCAATACGCAGGAGGAGGCATCAACGGTCATCGCACGTATGCGACTATTCGACACAACCTCATCACCCAGAACTCCGCAGGGGAAGGAGGGGGGATTTGCCAGTGCCAGGGGACCATCGAAGGAAACACCGTCACGGAGAACTCCGCGCGCGGCGGGGGCGGCCTGTGCTCCTGCACGGGAGTCGTGCAGCAGAACACAGTCTCTTATAACACTGCGACCGGGTCTAACAGCTATGGGGGCGGCTTATCAGCCTGCGGTGGGCTGATCCAGGAAAACGTGATCTCGTGGAACTCAGCGATCGGTTCCGAGAGCATGGGCGGTGGTCTGGCTCGCTGCTGGGGGTCTGTTCGCAATAACTTGATCGTTGGGAACTCCGCTGAAGGCCGGGGCGGGGGGATGGCTGACTGCAACGGCGCCATTGAGAACAACACGATTTGCGAGAACTCCGCCCCGTACGGTGGCGGCGTTGATTCGTGCGGAAAGGTCATTCGCAACTGCGTTCTCTGGGGGAACACCGCAACGCAATCGGGGAGCCAGATCTACGACGGAAGCATCCCTTTCTTCTGCTGCATCCAGAATTGGACCGGGGTTGGCGTTGGGAACATCACATCTCACCCCCTCTTTCGTGATCCAGAGAGGAAAGACTATCATCTCTCGCAGGGCTCTCCGTGCATAGACGCGGGAGAGAATTTCCACTGGTTCGTGTGGCCACAGCACGATCTTGACGGGAATTGTCGGCTCTTCGGCGAGAGGATTGACATCGGATGCTATGAATTCGGGGCCTCATCGGATCTGGACGGTGACCTCCTCTCGGATTTCGATGAGCTCAGCCATGGGACGGACCCGGCGCTCGAGGATTCGGACGGGGATGGTCTGCGAGATGTGCTGGAAATAGCGCGCGGAGCTGACCGGCTTTCTCCCACACTTCCTGGCGTTTTCCACGTCCCTTCGGATATTCCGACTATTCAGGGCGCCCTCCTCGTTTCCGTGAACGGGGACGAAATCATTGTGTCCCCGGGCGTTTACTACGAGAACCTTGTCTTCTGTGGGACGAGCGTCGTCCTTCGCAGTACTGACCCATCAGACCCAGGCGTCGTGGCCAACACCATAATTGACGGTAGCAAAGCGGGTCCTGTCATCACCTTGAGCGGGACTGAAGACGAAACATCCCTCCTCTCAGGCTTCACCATTCAGAATGGAAGTGGCCATTACGGCGGTGGAATCTGCGGCGGCACCAACGATCAGCGTACGCGGGCACCGATTCGGAACAATGTCATCAGGGCGAACTCTGCCGAATCTTGCGGCGGCGGCATCGCTTTTTGTGACGGAGGAATCCGTGACAACGTTGTTGCGGATAACTTTGCCACCTACGACGGTGGAGGCCTCTACGGGTGCGGCGGCCCCATCGAAAACAATACGATCGAGAGAAACAGGGTCGTCGGGGAGGTATATTACGACTGGGTGTGGGGGGATTACGAGAAGTTCTGGATGGCCATCGGTTGCCGCCCGGGAACCGGCGGCGGAGTCGCGGGCTGCAGTGGCCTGATCGAGAATAATAGTATTTCCGAGAATTGCGCCGGTGCCTGCGACGGTTGGGCTTACGAGGGGCATGTTGGTTACGGCGGTGGGCTGGCCAACTCTAGCGGCACGATCCGGAACAACCGAATCGTCGGGAACAGAGCCTGCGGAGAGCTATGGACCTGTGTCATTCCGCCCTATGCCTGTTCGGCCGAGTACTGGAGCATGGGCGGGGGATTGTACGAGTGCGAGGGTACAATAGAGAACAATGAGATCCGCGGGAACGGGTACGATGGGCTGGCCGCGTGCGACGGAGTGATTCAGAACAACTTTATCACCGGGAATTCAGGGAACGCGCTCTACGATTGCGGCGGTCCGATCAGGAACAACGAGATTGCCCACAACGGGACGGCCCTTTTCGACTGCGGCGGAATCATTGAGGGCAACCTGATTTCCGAGAACTGGGCGGGGCTTTATTCTTGCGACGCGCTCATTCAAAACAACGTGATCTCGAACAACCACGATTCGGGTCTGAGTTACTGCGGGGGCACAATCCGGAACAACACGATCAGCGGCAACTCCGCTGGGGCCGCCTACACGGATCGGTCTGGCGGGGGCTTGTACGAGTGCAAGGGCGTCATCCAGGACAACATTATCTGCGCGAATCGGGCAGACTATTCGGGCGGGGGCCTGAGCCGCTGCGACGGGGTGATCGAGCACAACCTGATTTACGGCAACTCTACGGCATGGCAGGGCGGCGCGCTGTCTTACTGTAAGGCCGCGATCATCAATAACACGATATTCGCAAACTCGGCGAGCAAGGGCGCAGGCGGTTTGCTGAATTGCACTGGCGACATCGTCAATTGCATCATCTGGGGAAACCGGCCCCGCCCACAGCTCCAAGACTCAGACATCCCCTCGTACTCATGCGTCGAGGGATGGGCCGGCGGCGGAGAAGGGAACATCAGGTTCGACCCATATTTCGTGGACGAGGAAAACGGCGATTTCCACCTTTTGTCCTGGTCGTCGTGCATTGACGCTGGCGATCCGTCGTCTGACTTCTCGAACGAGCCCCGCGACCCGCTGGGCGGCCGGATAGATATGGGCGCCTATGGAAACACAGCAGAGGCGACCCCGGAGTCTCCCGACACTGACCAGGACGGGCTGCCGGACGACTGGGAACTCCACTGGTTCGGGAACCTCGATGGGGACGGTTTCGCTGACCCGGATAATGACGGCGTCTCGAACACGACCGAGTACCGCTACGGCTCGGACCCGATCGTTGTGCCCGGAGGGCCGGTGAGAAACGTCACGACGGGCCAGCGCTACAAAACCATCTGGATGGCGCTCCTCGATTCGGGCGAAGGAGACGAGATTGTCGTCTATCCAGGGACATATTACGAGAATGTCATTATGCCCGGCGGGAACGTGGTCCTTCGAAGCTCCGACCCATCGGACCCGGCTGTCGTCGCGGCGACGATTGTTGATGCACAGGGGGAAGGGTCGGCGGTGACTTTCTCGGGGATCGAGGACGAGACGTGCGTCCTCGCGGGATTTACAGTTCGCAATGGCAAAGCCCGATACGGCGGAGGAGTCTGCGGTGGGACCGCACAGAGTCGGACGCGGGCTACGATAAGAAACAACGTCATCACGTCAAATGCGGTGGAATCAGGCGGCGCCGGCGGCGGGCTGGCCTTTTGCGATGGCCTCATTCACAACAACACCGTCACGGAAAACTCTGCCTCGTGGGGTGCTTTGTACGTGTGCCACGGCACAATCGAGGGCAACTCGATCTGCCGGAATTCTGGTGGCGGGGTGTACGACTGCGACGGAGCGATCAGGAATAACCTCATCGCCTGCAACTCAGGCGCTGGCCCAGGAGGCGGACTCTCCTGGTGTGATGGCACAATCTGTAATAATACGTTTGTCGGGAACCTTGCCACCGGAGGCGGCGCACCGTTGTGCTACTGCCGCGGCGTGATTTTGAATTGCGTCATCTGGGGCAATCTCTGGGACGGTCGGCCCGACCAGATTGGCCAGTCGGCGACTCCGGCCTATTGCTGCATCCAATACTGGACGCAAGGAGGAATGGGGAACACGGCGAACGACCCGCAGTTCTTCGACCCCGACGGTCCAGACAATGACCCCTCCACATGGGCGGACAACGATTACCACCTGCTGCCATACTCTCCGTGCATTGACGCCGGAAAAAATGAAAGCTGGATGTGGAGCGCGGTGGACCTGGACGGGAATCCCCGCCTCGTCCAAGGATTTGGCTCGCTTACCGTTGATGTGGGGGCTTATGAATATTCCATCCGCGAGTTTGGCGTCCTGAGCATCACCGAAGGAACCCACGGGGAATTGGAGCTTACCTGGAGAAGCAGGCCCGGGGATGCCTATACGGTCATGTCCTGCTTTGACCTCCTTTCCGGAGACTGGAAATCGTTGGCCACGATTTACGCATACGGACCGGCTACGTCGTGGGCCGACCCCTATGCGGAAAAGGCGACGCAGAAGTTCTATCGGATTGAGATTTCTCAGTGATAGAATGCGGGGCAGTTTCTCACCTTGCCTGATGAAAGGGAAATACCATGAGACTCTGTAGGAATAGGTGCGTTGCGCCTCTGTTTTCCATCGTGATCGCCGCTCTGGTTGTGGCAGCGACCGAAGCCCTCCCCAACACGGAGATTTTTCAGGAGCAAGAGGCTGCGAAGAAGTTCATCACGTTCGATGGCCAGAGCTTCATCATTTACGGGATGAGGACGTTCTTGACCTGTGGCGAGATTCATTACGCGCGCGTTCCGAGGGAGCTCTGGCGAGACCGCCTCGTCCGGGCCAAGATGGCGGGGTTCAACACAATCGCCACGTATGTCTTCTGGAACGCCCACGAACCGGAAGAAGGGCAGTTCGATTTCTCCGGCAACAAGGACATTGGAGCTTTTCTCGACCTCTGCAAGGAACTGCGTCTTCACGTTTTCGTCAGGCTCGGGCCGTACAGTTGCGCGGAATGGGACCTCGGTGGATTTCCAGCGTGGCTGGCCGTGGGGAAAGGCGTTCGTCTCCGGACAGATGACCCGGAATATCTCAAGTATGTGGACAGATGGTTTGAGAAGCTGCTGCCGATAGTTGCCCAGCGGCAAATCCATAAGGGCGGCTGTGTCATCATGGTTCAGCTCGAGAACGAGTACAGCGGCGGCTGGGGCACCGAGGAGGATGCTTATCTCGCGCACCTCCGGAAAAAGGCGCTTGAGATGGGAATCGAAGTGCCAATGTTCTATTCCGGTCTGCGACACAGCCACGATCCCGCTGCCGACAAACCCTGGCCGCGAACCGGCAACTCTCCCTGGTTCACCACGGAATTCTGGCCCGGCTGGTACGACCGATTCGGCGAGCTTCCCGACGACGAGGTCGCCCATTACGACAGAGCCACGCGGAAAATCCTCGCCTTTGGCGGGGCGGGCTACAGCTATTACATGCTCCACGGCGGCACCAACTTCGGCTACACCAGCAACGACGAAATCTCCACGAGCTACGATTTCAGCGCGCCCATCGGCGAGTCGGGGGCGCTCCGCAAAAGCTATTTTCGATTCAAAAAAGACGCCATCTTCGCTGCCACTTTCGGCCACATCCTTGTGAGCCCGGCGCCCGCTGAGAAAGGCCTCAAGGTCAATTCCGGCGAGCTGGCCCATTACCTCTGCTCGACTCCTCGTGGGAACATCCTCTTCCTCGACAATCAGGGCGATAAACCAATCACCGCCCGAATCGAAATCGAAGGCCGCGACCCGGTCCCGATGGTCAAGCCCCTGACGCTCATCGGGGGTGAAATCCTTCCGATGCTCATAGACATGCCCCTCGGCGCGGGGGTGACCATTTCCCATTGCTCGGCAAACGTCCTCAGCATCCGCAGGATGCGCGACCGCACGTTTATTTTCATCTACGGTCGGGAGAACGAGCCGGGCGAAATTGTCTTCCAACTGGAGGCAGCCCTCAGCCTCATTTCCGGAGTTGAGAGCTACATCATGGACTCGACGGGGCGAACTCTGATTATCTCCTTTGATTTCCCCGGGCCGTGGCAGAAAAAGGATTTTGCCTTCCAGTCCGGCGTCGCAAACATCCAGGTCGTCGCCCTCAATGATAAACTCGCCGAGCGGGTCTGGTTTGACCCGTGGGGAGCTGGCCCCGCGGTCGTCGTCGGTCCGTATTTTGTCCGCGAAATGACCCTCAAAGGCAAATCCGCGAAAATCGCGGCTGAGTTCATCGGCGACGAGAAGGCGTGCTACGTCTACACCGGACAGCCGATGCGCCTCGACAGGCAAAAATCGTCAAAGCTCATCACGTTCGAAGCCGATAAGATGAACTTCTGCCTGAACGGCAAGATGACGAATTTGCCTGACGCTCCGAAGATACCGCAGCTCGGCGGTTGGCAATTCGCCCAGGGGGCGCCGGAGATGGAGCCAGACTTCGACGACTCAACGTGGGCGTCGTCCGACGACCCGAAGGACATGGGCGCGATGCCCGGAGCACATCGCACATTCTATGGATGGTATCGCTGCTCGTTTGACTCAGCAGCGGAAGGCGAAGGCAAAGTTGAGTTTCCCTTTGCCGGCGACAGCATCCATCTCTTTGCCAACGGAAAACTCGCTGCCAAGGCCGACGGAAGAGGCTTCCATCCGCTTGCCGTTCGTCTGCAAAAGGGCAAGAATCTCCTCGCCGTCCTCGCCCGCCATTCCGGCAGGGACAAGCTTTACAACTTCAGCGGCGTCGCTGGTTTGAAAGTCGCCACCGGCATCCACGGCCCGGTGAAACTCGCGACGGAATCCGGCTCGCAGGTGCTCAAGGGATGGCGCTATCGCGCCGGGCTCGTCGGTGAAGAAAAAGAATGGTTCCGTCCCGAAAAGCAGTCAGACGTGAAATGGCAGGCGATTTCGGAGGAGATGCCGAAGGACGTTCCGACGTTCTTCTCGTGCAAGTTCTCGTGGAGAGCAAGCCCGGACTTCTCCGAAGTCCTGCGCCTCAAGACGAGCGGCATGAGCCACGGCACTCTCTGGCTCAATGGCAGAATCATAGGGCAGTATATCCCCGACGGCGAATACTATCTCCCCGAACCGTGGCTCAGAGACGGCAACGTCATCGTGCTGGCCGACGAAGAATGCAAATCCCCTGAAAACGTCACCCTTGTCCGGGAGGACCCCGCCGCCGCTCACAGAGCCGACATTGTCCTGACTGCGTCGGAGGGTCGCCAAAGTAGCCCCTGAACGGTTGTTCACCCATTCCCGTGGTGCCGCCGGTTTGCAGGCTCGAACCTGTGCTTCGGTGCGACAGAGCCGGAGCTGTCGCTCGCGCACTCCGACACCCCTGGCGTCGCCGGGCAGAGACAGGCCGGCGTTACTCAGCGCTCCTCCGCCGGAAAGTGAGCGATTGCCCGTACGCGCACATTCCCGCTGGACAGCGCGGGCCTCATGGGATAGGATACCGCTCCGCGGGGCTGGTTAATCCAGCGCCTCGCGGTGAAGGAGCACCGCGCTCGGGCGATTAAGGTAGCTGGTGCCCCGCAACAGGGGAGGTACTGACCATGAAACGGTTCGCGACACTGATCCTCGCATTCCTCGCGGTCTTCCCGCTGGTGGCTGGCGGCGTTGAGGTGACCGTGAAGACCGCCGTCGCCCTCCGGGACCCGACGGACTTCGACAAAGTAATCGGGGAGGTGCCGGCTGGCGCTACCTTCGATGCCCTCGCGGTCACGCCGAACTGGGCGCTCGGGACGTACAAGCACAAAGACGTTGTCCTACGCGGATACATACCGCAAGGTGCCATCCTCGACCAGGAGAAGTTAGCGGACCTCCGCGAAAGGTACCGCCGGACAGTCGCGCTGAGCGCCACAACCATTGACCAGATGCTGGCGCTCCCGGACGAAAAGATAGACATCGCGCTTGGCGCCCTCCTCATGGGCAAAGAGTATGACCCGAGGCTCGATGTCCCCAAATACCTCGTACGGCTCGACGCAATGGCGCAGGAAATCCGCGCGCGGCCCGAATGGGAAGCCCAGGAGACAAACCCTCGCAAGTTCATCGAGATACTCAACCACTACATCTTCAGGGAGGGGCGCTACCAGGCTTTGCGGGAGGACGAACGGAAGCCGGAGCACTCCTTCCTCCACGTCCTGCTGGACAGCAAAAAGGGCCGCTGCGCGAACCTTTCGACTCTATATCTCGCCCTCGCGGAAAGGCTGGCCCTTCCCCTCTCCGCCGTCTGCGCTCCCGGGCACGTCTTCGTCAGATACGAGTCGGGCGGGACAAAATTGAACGTCGACCCAACCGAGAAGGGCGCCCGGCACTGGGACATCAGCTACGCCATTCGACTTGGCGTCCCGGGCACCGATGCCGCCCGCTCCTTCTACATGCGAAGCCTCACGAAGCGCCAGTTCCTCGGCTTTCTCCTCTCGAACCTCGGTGCCGCCTATGCAAGCCAGGGGAAGTTCGACGAGGAAGTGGAAGCCTGCAAGAAGGCGCTCTCCATCAATCCCAATGATGCCGAAGCCTGGAACAACCTCGGTGCCGCCTACCATGTCCAGGGGAAGTTCGACGAGGCGGTGGAGGCTTTCAGGAAGGCGCTCTCCATCAATCCCAATGATGCCGAAGCCTGCTACAACCTTGGCTTCGCCTATCATAGCCAGGGGAAGTTCGACGAGGCAGTGCACGCTTACAGGAAGGCGCTCTCCATCAATCCCAACCACGCGGAGGCCTGGACGAACCTTGGCGCCGCCTATGGAAGCCAGGGGAAGCTCGACGACGCAGTGGAGGCTCACAGGAAGGCGCTCTCCATCAACCCCAATCTCGCCGAAGCCTGGACAAACCTTGGCGTCGCCTATCGGAACCAGGGGAAGTTAGACGAGGCCGTGGAGGCTCACAGGAAGGCGCTTTCCATCAATCCCAACTACGCCGAAGCCTGGACAAACCTTGGCGCCGCCTACCACAGGCAGGGCAAGTTCGAGGAGGCAGTCGAAGCTTTGAGGAAGGCGCTCTCCATCAATCCCAACCTCGCGGAAGCCTGGTCAAACCTTGGCGTCGCCTATTATGAGAGGGGCGAATACGCCTCAGCCTGGGAATGCGTCCGCAAGTGCCAGAAGGCGGGGGGGGAGGTGAAGCCGGACTTCCTGCGCCTCCTCCGGCAGAGGATGCGCGAACCGGGAACGTAGGTTCCGCGCAGGAAGACTCCTCGCCTATAAACGTGCGCCTCGAAGTCCTGCGAGACACGTTCTGGAGTGATGGCGTTCCCGCGGGCACATATCATTTCACCGCCATGGCGGAAGTCTATGTGGGTCACGGCCCTTATCCTGGGACAGACAAGGGCGACCTCTCGCTCGCAAGGCGGCGCACGGTTTGCGTCTCGACCCGAAGCGGTCCTGCTAATCAGAGGAGCTGGCTTATGAGTTGCGCTGCCTTCTGAGCGCCGTCACTGGGAATGGCGGAGTATGAGACGGGTCTGCCAATGTTGGAAATCACCTCTTCGGCGAGGGCCGCTGGCGTGGTTTCAGAGTATGACATTCTAATCCCGGCCCTGTGTCTGCCGAGGCGACCAGCCACGTGGACTTGCTGCTCGAAATGGTGACCAAGGGGGAAGTAAAGGAATGGCCGTCTGAGGGCAGTCAATTCGAGTGTCGTAGTTCCACCTCCCTGAACAATGGCAAGGTCGCACGCCGCCAGATGCTCGTAGAGAGCGGGAACGTACCCCCTGACTTCTATCCCCTTCGGGGCGTGGATAGAATCCGGGGCAAGCCGAGGACCACACACCAACACCATTCGAAGATCGGGGATCGTCTGCTTGATTATTGGGTACGCACCGGCACACAGCTCAAGGAGCTCTTTGCCAATTGAAGTGCCCCCGATCGTGCACACCACTAAGGGCTCTTCGCCGTAGCCCAGTTTCGCCCGGACCTCTGTTTTGTCGGCGTACTCCCCCGGCTCGAAGGGGAAAACGTACCCGACGAATTTCAAGTTTGCTTTAGCGTATTCACGACGATTCGGCAGAAGAAAGCCAAGTCTCCCCCTGGGAACATCCTCCGGTTCGCCCACAAAGAGGCACAAATTCGTCGTGCGAGAGAGGAGTTGATGGAGAAGTGTCCACCACAGGTTGCCCGCATAAACCAGAAGCCTCTCCGCCGGATTCTTGCTCACTGAGTCCATTCCAAAGAAATCGAAGATCATCACAAACGGCGCTCGTGCGCTCACTGCCTTGATTCCCACCGCGAAAGCTATCTCATAGGCTTCATCGGCGATAATGAGGTCGAATCGTTGCCTTCGGATGGCCTTGCGAAAGGCTCTGACATTCCGGGCCAGTTCCCTTTGCGCATTGAAGGCGTATTTCGTGACGTTTAGTCGGTATCCCTTCCTTGCGGCTTTTTCGGCAGGAATATTGTCATTGCCGCAAAGGGCTGCCTCGGGAAGAAGCTCCTCTTCGGCTTCTGTGAGCAACACGCTCGCAGGGTGAGAAGCCAACCAGGACAGATGTATTTCAGGGTTCTGCCTGCGCAGTTCATTCGCTATGGCGAGGTCTCTGACGATATGGCCCAGGCCGAGCGACCCGCTGACGTACAATACTTTCTTGTTACTCATTGTTACGGGCCTGTCAATGTGTGGCTGCCTCCGACGGACATGCTAACTGAACATTGGCTCCGAAGCCAGATGCAAGTCGCGGGCTGGGGAGAGGTCTGGGGGACGTTCAAAACCTTTGACAGGGGTTTTCAAGCGATTACAATCACACCTGTTTGAGGCGACAGGTGTCCAGGAGAGGCTGGAAGCATTGAAACAGCAGGGACAAATTCCAAGTGAGGGTGGAGAGATGAAAAAGACGGTTTTCGTGGCGATGATGTCTCCGGTTTTCTTGGTTGTCACAATTTGCAGCATTATGATGGCAAAGACTCTGGGGCCAGCCGAGGCCGCAGAGGTCGGGAAAGCGCCCGCCGCCAGTCAGCCGCTACAAGCCCCCGTCACCGTCGTGCCTCCCGGGTTCACGGCCCCTTTCAACGGGAAGGATTTGACCGGCTGGTATGGCCTGGGACACTTCGATCCGCGGGAGCTATGGGCGATGTCTCCGGAAGAGCGCGCTAAGAAGCGCGATGCCGACATGGCGGAGTTCAAAGCGCACTGGCGAGTGGAAAACGGGGAGTTGGTCAACGATGGTCAGGGTCCTTACGCAACCACAGAAAAGGAATTCGGCGACATCGAGTTGCTTATTGACTACAAGACCGTTGCAATGGCGGACAGCGGCATTTACCTGCGTGCGACGCCGCAGGTTCAGATTTGGGATTACACAAAGGAAGGAGGGAAATGGGACATCGGTGCTGACAAGGGCTCCGGCGGCCTCTGGAACAACAGCCCGGGCGCGCCCGGGAAGGACCCGCTCGTCCTGGCGGACAAACCGTTCGGGGAGTGGAATCATTTCCGGATTCTCCAGCTCGGCAGCCGCACAACCGTCTATCTGAACGACAAGCTGGTTGTGGATAATGCGGTCATGGAAAACTTCTGGGACCGCACCAAACCCCTCTTTTCTCGAGGCCCAATTCAGCTCCAGACCCACGGAGGTGAGATTCGCTGGCGCAAGATTTTTCTGCGTGAGATTCCTTCCGATGAGGCGAAGCGTCTTCTGCGCGGCAGGGATGAAGGGTTTGAATCAATCTTCAACGGCAAGGATTTTGAGGGTTGGGCCGGGCCGGTCCAGAATTACGAGGTGCGGGACGGGGCAATCGTCTGCAAGCAAAACAAAGGAGGGACGATTTACACGAAAGAGGAATATTCCGATTTTGTCGTCCGGCTCGAAATCAAGCTCCCCCCCGGCGGCAATAATGGGCTGGCGATCCGCTATCCCGGCAACGGCGACACCGCTTACGTCGGTATGTGCGAGTTGCAGGTCCTGGACGACACTTCGCCGCAGTATGCCAAACTCGACCCCCGCCAATTCCATAGCTCCGCCTACGGCATGGTGGCGGCACACCGCGGGTATCTTCGCCCGGTCGGTGAATGGAATTACCAGGAAGTGACCGTCAAGGGTTCGACGATTAGAGTCGAGCTGAACGGAACCGTCATCCTCGACGCGGACTCGAGCAAGGTCACTGAGTTCATGGACAATAGGCAGCACCCCGGGAAAAACCGCGCTTCGGGTTATTTCGGTTTCGCTGGCCACAGCGACCCGGTCATGTTCCGGAACATCGCAATCAAACGCCTGAAATGAATGCGGGGGGCCCATACAGGAGGGGAAGCCCTGCATCAAAGCCGTGTGTTGATGCTCAAGAAACCGATTTGGCGTCACGCAGCGGAACAGCCATTTAGGGTGCGGCGGTGCCAGACTTAACCAACAACCGGTCTCGCGGAGTGCCGGGCCTCAAGCTCGCCCGCCTCACGGCGATTATTTTATCCGACGTTTACGACGCTTCAATGCCGCGCATTTTCGTGAGCGGATTTAGCAGCGGGCGATTCCCAGGATTGGATGTAACTACTTGTCTGCTCTCCTCGGCTCACTCCGCAAGGAACAACCACATGTTCCCGCCGGAGCTCTTCGCGTCGTACCATCTATTCCCCACGAGGAGGTCTTTCTTGCCGTCGTTGTTCCAGTCCGTGACCTCAAGCCGCCACACATAGCCAGCACCACCGGCAGGTTCTGTGAAGTCCAACCGCTTTACTGCCGCAAGCCTTGGGTTTTTGTTGCTTCCGATGTTGCGATAGAAAGCACAACGCGGCCCCTCGCCTCCGACCAGCAGGTCGTTTTTCCCGTCGCCGTCCCAGTCAACCACGTAGGGCGACGGCGTGCAAGGAAAACTCCCTTCCGGAGCCTCGATCAAAACGGGCGCCTGAAGCCGGGGAGCCGACTGCGTCCCCACGTTCTTGTACAGAATGATGGTATAGCTGTGCCCTACCAGGAGGTCTTTCAGGCCGTCGCCGTCCCAATCCGCGACATGAATCCTGGAGTTACCCTCAGCCAGCTTGTGGCTCGCAGGGATGGTTTTGTCAACGACACTGGTTCTGGATACAACGACCAAAGCAGAGCGAAATTTGCGAGTCCTGACAACTTCCTTGTAGGTTTGACTCTGGCCAGAGATAGGCTTGCCGTCCGCCTCGACGAGTTGTCCTTTCTCAAGCTGAGGTTGTCTGTCGGTTCCGACATTGAGGAAGAGCGTTACGTTTCCTTGGGCGTCGCCAGCAATCAGGTCCTTCTTGCCATCGCTGTTCCAATCCACAACCTGTGGATAGGCTCCCATGGATCACCCGGAAGGGAGGCTTATCTCTTCGCCTCCGGCTTTGAGGTAGCCGAAATCCTTGAAGACTGGCGCACTGTCCGTGCCTTGATTCAAATACAGCCGGACCTTTCCACCGGACAACTGCCCAACGATCAGGTCCTTCTTACCGTCGTTGTTCCAATCCGAGACGCAGGGCACAAGATGTCCGCGCTCGATGTCAATAACCTTGCCATCAGCCTCTATCTTTACGCCTTCCCGCATGGCGGCTGTCGCCGTGGAGAAGAACATGGCGAACACGAACACTGTCAGCGAGACCAGAGCATAGGTTTTCATCTGTCTCTCTCCTTGTTTCATCCGCAATGTTAACACCCCAGCCTATTCCCGTCATGCAACACCTTCTCTGGCCCCACCGCGCACCCGTAACCGAAGGCAGTGCACCTCATCAAGGGGGCACTCATCCGAAAAAACCGGCTGTGGAATACTCACTACTGGGGCCTTGCCTCCCGATAAGACAGTCGCTCACCCGGAGACCACGAAAATGCTGGCTGCCTGTGGCTCTTTCCCAGGGCGACTCTTGCGTTAGGTGTCCTCTCGCCAAGACGCTAAGATGCCAGGAATTCACAAGTTTCGCCCCTTTGCGCACTTCGCGCCTTTGCGAGAGATCCTCCCTCCCCTGACCCTGGGTGCGGAGTGGCTATTTTCGGGCAAGAACTCACTTTTGCGGTCGAAACTTCTGAATCCTGTGGTTGCCAGAATCCACGACGAAAACATTTCCGGAAGCATCAAGGGCTATGCTTGTGGGCCGATGGAATTCCCCCTGAGCGGAACCTGGCAAGCCCCACGTTCCCAGGAATCTCCCTGAGGAGTCGAATTTCTGGATTCGGTTGTTGTTCGTGTCCGCAACCAGAATGTTTCCCGAGGAATCCAATGTAATTCCAGAGGGCCACATGAGCTCCCCGTCCCCGGAGCCCCGTTTGCCCCACTTCGCAAGGAATTTCCCCGCGGAATCGAATTTCTGGATTCGACCGTTGAATCCGTCCGTAATATAGACGTTCCCTTTCGAATCTACAGCTATACCACCAGGCTGGAAGAGCTCTCCGTCTCCAGAACCTCTCAAGCCCCATTT
>CAYZXL010000025.1:0-5922 GCA_964482435.1 uncultured Verrucomicrobiota bacterium | reverse complement strand
CTATACCACCAGGCTGGAAGAGCTCTCCGTCTCCAGAACCTCTCAAGCCCCATTTTGTAAGGAATTTGCCGGAAGCATCGAACTTCTGAATCCGGTCGTTCCATGTGTCTGCGACGAAAACGTTTCCCGCTGCATCGAGGGCTATGCCGTAAGGCGACTGAAACTGCCCATCCCCGGAGCCTTCCGATCCCCATTTCGCAAGGAACTTCCCGGAGGAATCGAACTTCTGAACACGGCGGTTGGTCGCCTCTAATACAAAAAGGTTCCCATGTGAATCCAGTGCTATGCCACTGGGATCGAAAAACTCTCCGTCCCCTTTACCTTTCCGACCCCACTTGCCCAACAACTCCCCTGTGGAATCGAACTTCTGAATCCGGTCGTTACCGGTATCCGTGACGTAGATGTTTCCCAACGCATCTACTGCAACACCGTGCGGACCCCGGAATTGTCCATCGTCTGAGCCAGCGGGACCCCATGCGGCCAAAAATTTCCCCGAAGGGCCAAACTTCTGGATGCGGTCGTTGCCCGTGTCTGCCACGTAAACGTTTCCTTTTGCATCCACCGCTACGCTCTCGGGGAGAGAGAATTCCCCGTCGCCGGAACCCATAACCTTGCCCCATTCGTCAAGAAACTCGCCCGACGAATCCAGGGCCTTCACCCTGTGGCTATGCGAAACGAAGACTTTTCCCGATGGATCAACGGCAATGCCCGTGGGCTGAGTGAATTGCCTCTCTCCCCAGGGGGCAGGCTCAGGGGAACCCCACGTGGCCAGGAACCTCCCCGAGGAATCGAACTTCTGAACGCGGTTGTTGTTGTAGTCCGAGACATAAATATTCCCCGCTGTATGTACCGCGATGCCGCGAGGGAATTTGAACTCTCCGTCTCCCGATCCTTCCTTGCCCCACTTCGCAAGAAACTTCCCCGAAGAATCGAACTTTTGAACTCTGTTGTTCCCGGTATCCGCCACAAGGACGTTCCCAGACGAATCCGCCGCAATGCCGTAGGGGCCGATGCCACCATATCCCCCCTCTCCGAACTCTCCATCGCCCATGCCTTTCCTGCCCCACGTGTTCAAGAACTTCCCCGAAGAGTCGAACTTCTGGACGCAATAGTTATACGTATCCACGACGAAGACGTTGCCCGACGAATCAACGGCCGCGCCACTGGGCCACTCGAACTGGCCATCTCCTGAGCCCTTCGAACCCCATCTGGCGAGGAATTTCCCCGAGGAATCCAGCTTCTGAATCCTGCAATTTCCAGTGTCCGTGACATACACGTTCCCAGACGAATCGAGTGCGACGCCATGGGGCTGCACGAGGTCCCATCCATTTGGCACATCGGGCCATGCTTTCACAAATGTGTAACTTGAGCGTGCATCAGGCGCCCCTTCGACCCTCTGTTCTCCGGGCTGCGGTATCTCTGCCCCACTGGAAAGCTTTGCCGTCAAGGCAGACATCATAAGGGCGCCTGCGACGGACAGAGTCCGGGCGAGTCGGTAGTGGGTGCTCAGGCAGACCGGCTTTTTATGCAGCACTTCGGTGATCGTCATTTTCGTTCATCCTCTTTGACCTTGTCTCGGCCGCGCAAAGGCGCAGGCCGCCAATTGCCATTGCATCCTCTTTAGACAGCAAGACGGGGGAGATGTTCCTCTTTTCCCAACCCAACACCCACGCCAAATCCCACCTCAGCGTGCTCACGACCACAGGCTGATGCACGTACGAAAAGTAGTAAATGATAGGCCCCGCTCATGGGGCGTCGTCACCAACTCTTTTTGCTCCTTGTGAGATGGTGCACACGCCAGGTACATGTTCTCCGAATAGATTACCTTTGGGGAACTCAGCAGTTGTCCTTGACGCTGTCGCCCCCGCTTCGTCAGCGAAGGAGGTCTCTGGGGAGGCGGCGCGCCCAGGGCGCGCGAACGGGATTGGCGAGAATCAGACAGAAGATGCCCGGCGTCCTGAGGAGAAGAGACTGGTAATGCTCTCCAATTGTACGTCACGGAATTCAAGAATCAGAGCACCTGGCATCAAGCAGATGTGGCTGCGAATCGG
The DNA here is from genome assembly GCA_964482435.1 of uncultured Verrucomicrobiota bacterium. Classification (GTDB taxonomy): domain Bacteria; phylum Auribacterota; class JABMQX01; order JABMQX01; family JABMQX01; genus CAYZXL01. The sequence continues at coordinate 3,871 of CAYZXL010000025.1, read as the reverse complement.
TGGCAGATTTGGAGCCTCGACCTGAGTTCTTCTGCTGGCATCCCCCGCCGTGGGCGGGGCGGGACCCGTGATTGACGTCGCGTAAGGCCGACATGGGCAAGATGCCCGGGCGACCAAAATACAGCCGCCGCTGAGCTGTGCTGATTAGCCCACGCCGCTTACACGGGCGGGAGCCACCTGGGATTCGGTGTGAGCGAGCACAGTGGCGCTCAGTTGCCGCCCAGTGACGGCTGTTTCGTCCAGCAGTTTGATTCGAGGACCCATACTTCGGTCGGAATCGTTGCCCCCTCGCCGAACGTCAGGGTGATTGTCTTTGGCGTAACATATACGCTCGCCTGGTTGGTACCGGTCCCCATACAGAACCCCGCCCCGGAGAATCTCACCATGGGGTTCCACGTGGCTGATGATTCGATGCTGATTCGAGCCTCGCCGTCGGCGCTCGTGAACGTCAGCGGTTCCTCGGGGTTGTAGTTAAGGTTGGTTCCGGAGTACCTCATATAGGGGTCCGGAATGACGACACCTTGAGAGCGCATCCGCCCCGGCCCTCGAGGACACTTCTCCTCGTACGCGTATGGCACCGAGAACGTTCCCGCAGGCGTTCTCATGTCCAGCGAAAGGGCGTTTTCCCCATCCTCGGGCTTGCTCACTGAAAATGAGACGCCGCTTCCCTGCCCCGTCCATTCGCTCTGTTGACGATAACCGCTGGGGCAGAACAACCTGTTTATCGCGTTGAGTATTCCGAAGTTCAGCTTGAATCCCATGTTCGACGCCAGCACCGCACCGCTCAGCACGAACACCAATACGAGCATTGCAACCCCTGGCAACGCCACCGACCTGCGATTCCTCAGCGACCTGACCATTCCTTTCATAAACCTCGCCTCCTCTCACCGATTTTGAACACACTTGAAACGTGCTGCCCTCTGGACACCTTGACCTCAGGCCAGGGCATGCGAATCGTGCTGATTCTCAAGCAGCAAGAAGCGCGCCTTCACGTTGAGTTTTGTCTATCTTGGCTCATAGCAGCCAGATATGCTTTGAACCCCTGTGTCTCACACCGTTCCCATTATACTGCTATGTTTACCGAAAGCAACAATTGGCGAGCGATGGCCTGAAGGAATGTTTTGGCTGGGAAATCTGGGGCAAACCTCTTCGCGTTGGGTGTGCCGAGACCATTCCAGTCAAAAAAACCTTGACAGGATTTCACCAGGGGGCGACCATTGTCGGCGATTGCTCCCAAGTCCCCATACGCCTTCCTGGCTGGGCGGATGCTTGATGAGGGTGCGAGAAGTTGACGCGTCCCCTGTTTGTCATTGTTCGTTAAGCTCCTGTCCGAGACTGTCAACACAGGGTGATGGATCCAAGGACGACTATGTTGGCCGTTCAAGAACACGCCCGAACACTACGAGGATTCTCCACTGTCTCGTCGAGTTCAGTTGGCCGAAATCGGTTCCGTCGCTGTTCCAGGAGTGTGCGGTTCAAGGCTAATAAGAGATAGTATAGGCTCAACGTTCGCTAAGGCGGCGCTTCTGTTGCAGCCAGTGGCGGGGACGCGCCTGTTCGATACAGGGATGATCAGCGCGGTCCCATTTCACCCTAACAGCGGAGGGTAATCTCAGATGAGTGAAAGAAACAAATCGGCATCATTGGTTTGTCTGGGCATGCTCATGTCGTTCATCGTGATGGCGACGGCATGGGGCGTTGTTTTCGATGACCCGGACAATTTCGGAGTGAAGCGAACCTGGGCGGGCAGCTCGGTGAGCGTCGCCGGAAACCTCGGCGGGATGTTGTTCAGCGGTGACGGGCAGACTCTCTACGTGGTGGGAAACTCCGAGACGTCCTACAGCGCCCTGTACGCCGTCCCCCTAACGCGCGACCCGGTTACGAAGGAAGTAACCGATATGGGCCCCGCGGCGAACGTCACCGTCGTCTTCAACGGAGCACCCGGCATCGCCGGATTGGACGCCGGCTGGGAAATCGGACCCGGAGGGACTCTCTTCTACACTTACTGGAGCGCGAACTATCTCGGAGAGCGTCCGGGGGGCGTTTCGGGGGCAGAGACGCTTTACTCCATGGGAGACATCAGCCTCCCGAGTTCGGTTGCCGGGTTGGCCTTCTCGCCTTACATTCAGGACGCCAATACAAACTTCGGCGTGATGCAGGTGAGCGTTTGGGGAGGCAACCGCACCCTTTATAACATCCCCCTGACCCCCCTTGGCGGCGGACTTTTCCAGCCCCAGGGGCCCGAGGTTTTCGTGAACCTCCCCCGTCAGGGAACCGGCGCCATCCAGTATGTCCCTTCCGGCCCTCTCCAAGGCGACATGATGTATGTCAACTGGGACTACGGCGAAATCGTGATTCTCGAAATTGACGATGCCACCGGATTGCCCATTGACGACACCACCGGCGTTCCTACGAAGGGGACGAGCAGCCCGCGCACGCAACGGTTCGCCTCCGGTCTCGGTGTCGGACCGTGGGGACTCGAATTCGACCCGCTTACCAACGATTTCTTCGTCTCCACCTGGGGCGGAAGCCCATCGAATACGGTCATTCAAATCGGCGGGAAGGGCCTCCCGCCGCCGGAACTGCGGATCACCACTGAGTCGCTGCCGAACGGTGTCATGGGGGAACCATATAACCAGACCGTCGAGGCAACCGGAGGCGTGGGCCCTTATACGTGGAACATAGGAAGCGGCGGACTCCCGTCTAACCTGATCCTCGATCCAGCCACAGGAACCATCAGCGGCACTCCCCTTTTTTATGGAACGTCTTATGTCCGGATTCGCGTCAGGGACAGCGGAGAACCCGCTCAGATTGACGAGAAGGATTTCGACCTCGTCATTAATCCATCGGTTCAGCCCCCGGCGCTTCAGGTCAGCAGCAGAAGCGTCGAGTTTCCTGAGGCGTGCTTAGGCGGGGCGAATCCGCCGGATCAGACGATCGAGGTCTGGAACGCAGGAGGCGGCAAGCTCTATTGGCTGGTGACAATCAATCCGGAGAGTCCCGATGACCTCCTCCTTGTTCTCAGTTCTGAGCCGCTTCAAGACGACACGAGCTGGCTCAAAGTCCAACCCACTTCGGGGAGCAGCACCGGGCCTGAAAACAGGACGACAGTGACGTTCAGCGCTGATGTATCAGCTATTGAGGAGGCCGGTGATTACACAGCCATTGTGCGCTTCTACGACCAAACGGCGCCAGAAGAGGGCTTCATTGACGTCGGGGTTCGCCTGACGGTGGAGGTCTGTGCTGAGCCGGACCTGGAGGTTGAGCCGAATGAGGTAGAATTCCAGGACGTCTGCGCTGGAGGAGCCAACCCGCCGGATGAAACCGTGGAGGTGTGGAACGCGGGCACCGGCACGGTTAACTGGACCGCCACGGTCCACCCGGCACTGCGCTGTCCGGATTGCCGTCAGTATTTTCCGTGTGCTCCGGATGTTGAGATTGAGCCGTTCCAGGACGCCGGTTGGCTATCGGTTGACCCGCTCTCGGGCACCAGTACAGGCCCCGCCGACCGGACAACCGTAGCCCTGAAAGTGAACATCGCCGGCCTCGCCGACGGAGAGTACTTGGCGGCTGTGAGGTTCTCGAACAACGACAATCCGGATGAGGACTTCGAGTATGTCATGGTCGCCCTTCGCGTTGGCCCCTCGACAATCACCGCCCGGTCCAACTTCGCGGCAGATTATGTTCTGAGGAGACTCGCTGACGGGCAAGAGATCGAGAGTCGCACCCAACCGACTTCGGACGTGAAAGTCTTCGAGAACATCCACACGAACGTCGCCGCCGGTCAGTGGAGCATCGAATGGAAGGCGCAGGCGAACGCCTGGCCGCGAAAGCCCGCCATCGAGACGCAGATTCTCCCCGGCTGCGGCAA
>CAYZXL010000024.1:0-61138 GCA_964482435.1 uncultured Verrucomicrobiota bacterium | reverse complement strand
CTACACAAACCGCCCCTGAAAGCCCACTAACCCCTCTGATACCAATGCATTAAGTGCGCATCAGTGAGGTGAACTTCCGATGAGTGTTTCTACGGATTCTCCAGGACGCGGTAGAAGCGGCGCGTCGCAATAGAAGGTGGAACACCCGTCTTTGAACCGTCGTCAATCCAGAAAGACGTCTCGAAACCGGCGGAGGGAATGGTGCCCTCCGCAAGATGCCAGGTGAGGAGGTCGTCGGTGTAGAAGATGGAATAGGTCTTGTCGGCGAGCGAGCTCCAGGTGAAGGTCGTTTGGTCGGGGTTCGGGCCTCGGGTCAGGTCGTTGATGTAGAACTCGTACGCCCCCATGTCAACCGTCAGGCTCTTTCCTCCGAACATTACCCTGTGCATCCCTGCAATGTCCGTCTCCGGCAACCGGGGGTTATTGAAGCTCGCGTCAATGCACGGTGAATCCGGCAAAAGCCTGAAATCCCCATTCTCCGCATCCACAAACCTCGGCTGCTGCGCGATATTTCCCTGCCCTCCCGCCGTCCAGCCTTCGACGCAGGAGTAGGTCGGCGCCGCAGACCCGAAGAGTTGTGCCCCGGTGAGCGCTGTGTTCCCCCAGACTATACAGTTTTGGATTGTCCCATTGCAGGAGTACAAGGCGCCGCCGTCCAAACCTGCCGAGTTGCCAACGATGGTATTGTTTTCGATCGTGCCATTGGAAGTGGTCAGGCCGCCGCCAGACCGCTCGGCTAAATTACGGAAGACGACGTTATTACGGATCGTGCCGCCGCAGTTGGCGAGGCCGCCTCCATTGCCCTGGGTCCAATTGTCGGCGATGATGTTATTTTCGATCGTGCCGTCGCAGCCATACAGGCCGCCCCCCTTGCAGAGAGGTCAGGTGCTCGGGGCCCGGTTTCGGACGATTCTGTTGTTGCGGATGGTGGCGTGGGTGCCTCCGCCATAGATTCCGCCGCCATACTTGCCATCGAACTCCCCTTTACCGTTTTGAATGGTGAACCCGGAGAGGATGCAGCTTTCGTCTTCTGTGCCTAAGAAGATGACCACGGAGCCCATCTGGTTTCCATCAATGATTGTCCTGGCGACAACGGCTGGATCGGTTGGGTCTTCACTCTGAAGGGCGATGTTTTTGCCATTAAGTCGGATGTTCTCGACGTAGGTTCCTTCGGCGACGATGACGGTGTCGGCGCTAACTGCGGCGTCAATCCCTTCCTGAATCTTTTTGAAAGCGGTGGCCGGCGACTTGCCCTCGACAGAAGGGGAAACCGAATCGTCAACGTACCATATCGCGCCGGATGCCTGCGCCACTGCGAAAATCGCAATGCAGATGCTGAGAAGGAGAGTCGCGCGCATGCTTTTTCCCTCCAATGTGTTGACATCTCAATGCTTGCCAAGGACCTTGCGGCAGTCTTCGTTCTGTGAGTTTAGTCGAGAACTTGCGAGCCTGTCCACAAGAGAAAGAGGGGAGGGGGCTGGGCGCGTTCGCGTCGCGGCGAGAGAAAAGGGAATTTGAAGGTATGACCGATACGGGGGCGAAACACCCCCGTGGGGGCCGCAGCACCGAGGCCGGCCCTTTTAACCGGCGGGATCGGACAGGAGTTGCTTCTCGCAAAGCCCGCTCCGGCGGGGACGACGCTTTCTTTGCCCCCGGGCAAGCGCCTCTTTCGCTCAGCCTCAGCGTTCGGTGCACGATTTAGCCGCCCCGGGTGCAGCGACTTAGCTGGACCTCAGCGAGTCGTCCGGTTCCTCGGCGTGAAGTGGGTATTCGGTCACCCTTCACGGTGAGGAGTCGAGTTTTCGGGCCCCCAGGCCGCGTCCAATTTGCTGCGACGCCATAAGGGGGAGCCGACGCGGCTGTCGGCTCAAGCGCGGTCTCAGGGTGGTTATGCACTCCGTTCTTGTTTGGCTCCCAGCGTGAAAGCATCGAGGTGCCAATAGATACCCCAAAAACGTGCGCTCTCAGGGCGATACAGCTCGGTAGAAGCGAATCGCGGCGTCTGGCGCGGTGTTGTCGGTGTATTCAACGCTGCCTGTCAGATCTGTGAAACTCACCAAGTCTGTCCATGAGTCGCTTGAAAGACTCGGGGAACTCTGAATTCTGACCTGCCGGGCAAGCGAGCCTGTTAGCTGGAGGTGGATTTTGCCGTCTGCTCCACGACTGACGCTTGTGAACGACGGGCGCGGCAAGACGGTGACCGCTCCTGGGACCCGGTCGGCATTATTCTGGGTGTTGTGTTCGAGAATTCGGCCCTCATCATTTCCATCGAGGTAGTCAATTCTTATTTCAACCCCGTAAACGCCCGGGGGCAGGTCCAACGGAATCTGAAAGGAGCCCTGGAGGTCATAGCCGCCGTGCGGCAACAGATACCCGCCAAATGTCGCGGTGCCGAGGAGCCAGCTCGTGGAGTCGTTAAATAGAAACACTGCGTCCTCCCAGGGACCGAAAGCGGGTCCGAAGAACTCAGGGCAATATGGGTCTTCAGGAATGCAATAGGTGCCATTGTTAGCCCCGCTCCAGTTCACAACCAGGGTTTCACCCGGGAGGACTTGGTCGGGCGATACGCCAAAATTGATCCCCGGGAAAAGCAAGGTATAGAGGTCTGGGAGCTTTTGGACGGGCGAGGCGCACACGCAAAACGGCCCATTTGGCAAAGCCAGCAAGGCGAGAAGCACGACGTTGCTGCAAAGCTGCTTCTTCAGTCCGACCGATAAGGTGCTCATGGCCCTTCCTCCACTTCGCGAACGCGCTCGTCTGATCCTCCGACGCATGCTGCGGTTCACCGAAAAACACGCTCTTCCCCAGGAATCATCTTCACGCGAGAGTAGTTCTCCATTCAGGATTATTTACAGCAAACAGGAGCTGAGAAAACCGCTCACCGCGCCCTTCTCAGTACGTCTCAAGAAGATAGAAGCGCTGCCTTGTGGCCCCACTTACCGTATTGTCACGATACTGGAGGAGGCTTCCTGACCCCATGAACGCGGAGCCAAGCGGGTGCCACGGGTCTCCCATCCGCTCACAGCAGTACAGAACGTAGTATTTCCCGGCAGACGAAAGCCATGAGAGCAGGAATGTACCGGCCTCCCCTTGCTCACATGTCAGAATGAGTGATGAAGTCGCATCAGCAGGATTCGTTTCCTGCAAGTATTCGCGCAGGTTGCTCTGGCCGTCCCCGTCGAAATCGCCGTCGCCTGCCCGAGTAAGGTCTCCAAAATACCGACGCTCCCACGCGTCCGGCAGCTTGTCTCCGTCGCTGTCCACGGTGGAGTTGTCCACGCTGAAGGGCTCGGTTGGGACGAAATAGCTCCTCGTTCCAGCGACGGGCACCATCTTGAACCGGAAGCTTCCCCCGGCGCCAACGTCTGGTATCGAGTCCCAGGCGTAGGTGTGTGATTGCCCTTCAGGTGACGATGAGCGCTCAATCGTTGGCTCGGACCCTTCGGCTCGGGTCGCGTGGCGCCATGAACAACCGTCGTCAGCGGAGTACTCTGTGGAAACGGAGCAGGGTCTACTTAAAGCATTCCAGATAGTGTAATGAATAGTTACAAGCCCACCGTCACTTTGCTCGTGGCCATCAATATTCAGGAAAAGCGCCTCAGGATCATGCTCATCGGCTCCAATGTCAATGACCGTCCCGACAGTTCTGAGATCGCCGTCAATATCCTTCTCTGGCACATCAACGAGGCCATTCAGACCCCGGTCTATGCAGGGCGATTTTGGCAAGAGATGGTAATCTCCCTTTCCCGGATTGAAAAAGAGGGGGTCAACGGAGAAGTTTCCGTTTTGTCCTTGGAAAGTCGTGTCACGAATATCGCAATAACGGACGGAGGACACACCACGCAGCACAGCGTCGGTTGAACCGTTCCCCCACACAATGGAGTTCGCGATCTCAATGGAAGATCCCTCTTCGGTCTCGATACCTTCTCCGGCTCCCGGGCATGAGTTCTCGGCGACCGTGCAATTCAATACTCGCATAATGCACTCTGCCTTGCTGTATATCCCACCTCCTCCGTAGGACGAGCCTGCCCTGTTGCGTGCGAACTCGCATCCAGCAAATAGCGGCTTGGAATAGCAGCACGCTCCTCCGCCATGCCACAGGGCTTCGTTGTCGAACAGGGTGCTCGTCTCAAAGACCGGCTGTGTCCCCTCATAACAGAAGACTGCTCCCCCATCGGTTGCCGAATTCCCTGAGAAAGTGCAGTTCTCAATCCGTGGGTATGAACCTGAATCAACGCAAATTCCGCCGCCCCAAACCGCTGAGTTCCCGACGATGGCGCACTCAGAAATGGTTGGAGAGGAGCTCAAACAATAGATACCTCCTCCAACAGTATGTGGATGCTGGAAATGGCGCTCGCCAGTGCCTCCAGTAATTGTGAAGCCTTTCAGGAGACACGACCCAATTCCCTGGAAAGAAACCACCGTTCCTTTTCCCTCAGCATCTATTGTTGTCGTGTCTGCTCCTGAACCAATAACCTCGATGTCATCTTTCATCCAGAGCTTCTCAGGGTACGTTCCGTGTTCCACCATAATGACGTCAAGCCCCAGGGCGGCCTCAATTGCCTCAGTGATCGTGGGGTAATCTCCGCGAAGCGGATAGGCTTTGCTCACCCATATCGGGACGATATGGAGCGTCACATGGACTTTTCGTTCCAGAAATCCGGTTCCAGGGAAACTGAGGGCAAGATCGGCCTCATAGGTTCCAAGGTTAAGTCCGGCTTTGATAATGGAAACCGCTATCTCGGAAGTGGTTCCACGTCGGACCGTTCCTGCCGCGGCTGACACCGATACCCAACTTGCGGCCTTTTGAATACTCCAACCGACATCCTTCGTGCCCGTGTTTGTTATCGTGAACTTCTGGTCCGGCGGGTTGATGGTGGGCCCGCCGCGTCGAGCGCGAAATGTCATCTCCAACGGACTCACCGATACTTCGACCGGATAGATCTGCAACAGAACTGGAATGAACCAAGGACCTCCAGAGACATTTGATGAAGACAGCACAATATTGCCTCTGTAAGCGCCGGGCCGAAGGTTGGTCACGTGCACCATAACAGGCACAGTGTCTTTTTCTCCCTCGCTGTTTCCTTCGGTCTCCGAAAGAGTCAGCCAGCCGGAATCGGTTTCTGCCTTCCAATTGAGCATGCCACCGCCTGAGTTCCAGATTTGTAGCTCTTGGGCAGGAGGGTCGCCTGAATTTTCAATGGCGCTGAAATCGAAGGAGCCAGGGGAGTAAGAAAGCCTCGGTGGTCGGACGTTGCTCACCGTAAAGTCGTCTGTCTCACCGGATATTCCCAGCTTCGCGTCCGACGGTGTGATCTTGACTCTTATGTCGCTTTGGGTCGTGTAACCGAGATCGGCAAAGGAGTCCCACACGTAAACATGCGGGTGGCCCTGGGGAGACGAGGACAGCCCGGCGGTAGGATCGCCGCCTTCCGCTTTTGTCGCCGGCTTCCATGTGTCTCCACTGTCTTCCGAAAACCCGATGGCGATCGTGCAAATGTCGCCCTCTGCGTCAACGAGGCGATAGCTGATGGGGACATCACCGCTCTGCACGCCTTGCGGGGTCGCTACGATGGCTATAGGCCGCTTGTTGTTGCGGAGCCTGAAATCGCTCGTCTCCCCGGGGGCACCCTCGTAGGCGTCATAGGGGACGATTCTGACCCGGACTGTGTCGCTGTCCACTCCGGGGAGGTCGGTCGCTGAAACCCAGGTCACGGTATGACGCACCCCAGTCGGTGAGGACGAGAGGCTCTTCACCTGCGTGTTCGGCGAGAGGGTCGCGGGATGCCATTCTCTACCGCAGTTCGACGAGAAAAAGGCGGCGATGGAACAAAGATCGCTGTCCGGGTCGAGAAGACTGTAGGCCACGTTAACGTCGCCGCTTTGCTCACCAATGGGCGTGTCGACCTGCACCGAGGGTCTCTTGTTATTGTGAACGCTGAAATCCTTTGTCTGGTCCGGGACGCCTTCCTGATGGGGATCGTAAGGAACAATCTTGATTCGGACTCGATCCTCGTCACGATGAGGGATGTCATTGTCTGACATCCAGACAACCGTATGAGCCACCCCCCCAGGGGAGGATTGCAGCTCTTTCGTTGGGGAAGTCGCAGCAACTGCGGCGACACTCCACGAATTGCCGCTGTCCAGCGAATAGAAAACCCCAATTGAACATATGTCTGATTCCCGGTCCAGAAGCTGATAGTTTACCGTCACATCGCCGCTCTTGACTCCTTCTGGGGTCTCGACATGACAGATCGGTGGATCGTTCTCCGCCGTCGAACGAGGCGGCTCGTATGTTCCGTCATCTCTTCCGACGGCTCCATCGGAATGAGCCCAGACCGTAACGGTTCGGGGAAACGGGGGGGCATTCGGATCGGCATTGCTGGTCTGGTAGGTCACGTCGTACCAGTTCGCCACAATTTGAGAAACCCTCCGATATATGTCCTGGAGGTCACTGGAGTCTGCGGTATGATAATATTGCCCACCGGTGCTCTTAGCTAAAAGGCGCAGGTCTTCCTCGTTGACGTCACCCAGGCCAACCACGTAGATGGGCGCCTTGAGAAGTTGAGCGTACTGGATGACCTGCTCGATGGTATGCCCGCTACTCGTGTCTTTGCCGTCGGTCAAAGCAACGATTGCTTTGCTGCCAACGCCGGAGATAAGCTCGTGCAAAGCTCGGTAAATGGCATCGTAGAACACCGTTCCTCCCGGGTCGCCGTCGAAGCCCCCGTTCACTGCACCGTGAAGCAAATTCTCGTCCGACGTGAGCGGCTGTGCTACAGAGATGTCACGACCGAACTTGATTACTGCACCAGTATCGCACTGCTGCAGCTGGTCAATGAAGAGGTTTGCGGCTGTATGCGAGTTCTCGAGCGGCAGCCCGGCCATACTGCCGCTGTTGTCAAGAACAAGGGCAACTGCCGCACACGCGCCGCCTCCTCTTTCGAGGACTTCTATCGGCATCTGTGGGACTCCATCTTCCCACACCACGAAGTCTGCCGCCGTCAGCCCAGTCACGTACCTCTCCTCTCCATCGAGCACCGACACCCTGTTAATAATCGTGGGGAACTTCGTCGCGACATCAATCCCGCACGCTGTCAGGTGTACTGTCAGCTTGGGTGTCGAGGAATCGTTGGGGTCGGTTCCGAAGTAATACTCGATAATGTTTGGCAATTGGTCTCCGTCCGGATCGTCATCGGCATCCCTGGAAATATCCCCGAAGTGGTCTCTTTCCCAATCGTCAGGCAGCCCGTCCAAGTCGCTATCGAGACTGAAACTCGCGTACAGCGTCTTTGGGGCGTCCATCGTCACCGCGATTGTTCTCGCTTTGCCCGTTGCGCCTCCTGACCAACCTGTGAAGATGTAGGTTGGTTGCGCAGAAGCGGAGACGAGGACTTTAGTTCCCTTTTCGTACCACCGGTCCCCAGACGGGGTCACAGCTCCACCAGGAGACGACAAGGTTCGCAGAAGAAATTCCGTTTTCCACGACCACGTGAGCGAAGAGTCCTGCTGAATAACGAAGGACACCGACGAAGCCTGCCCTGTGGCGGGGGTTGAGCCTGTTCCCGTCCACCCTGTGCAAAGGTACCGCGTTCCCGCTCCTCCTGAAACCTGCTGCTCCACAGAGGCATTCACAGTCTCTCCCTTCGGAAACTCTGTCTTTCCTCGAGGCGGGACCGGTGACCCGTACTCTGAGGCGACCACAAGCACCGCTTTCGGCCCTTGGGCGGTAAAGTCGAGGTTCTGAGTCGCGGAGTTGAAATCCCGCCATGCAGGTGTGAACGTCCATCCTGTGAGGCGCGGCGTTGCTCTGTAAGTGGTTCCTCCCCAGAAACCGGATTGCGTGAACTTGCCGCCAGGCTCGGTGGTGACAGTCGCGGGGGGAGGGGGCTTGCCGCAACCACTCATCAGGGAGAAGGATATCAGGACATCGCCCACACCTTCTCCCGAGGCGAGTGTCACCCGCCCTGAGACAGTGTAAGGGCTTTTGCCCGTGAACGTAAGTTGGCTGGAACTGTTGTTGACAACCGCATACTCCGGCAGGAAGCACCATCCGATTTTGTCCGGCACAGCCTTGTAAGAACAGTCCCACCGAAAACCCGATTGCGTGAAGAACCCTTTTGAGTCGCTTGTAACGGCGTCCGGTGCCGCACCCGTGCCGCTCACCAGTGAGAAGGCGACTGTAACGCCTTGCACTGCTTGTCCTGCGGTGTCAACAACATGGCCTGAGACGCCGTAAGGAGCGTTCGCCATGAAGTCAAGGTCTCCTCTCGGTCCCGAAAACTGAAGCCGTGATGGCGAAAAAGACCACGCGTCCAGAGAAGGTTCGGCCCAGTAAGTGCAACCGCGATCAAAGCCTTCCTGTGACCAGGTTCCGTCAGCGGCCGTGACGACAGCTTGTGGTATCCTTCCTGTGCCTGTCCTGACGGAAAACGAAATCTTGACTCCTGCGATGCCTTTCCCCGATGCATCTACGACCTTTCCTGACACGCCGTACGGACCGAGGGCTTGTGTGTCGAGACCCTCATCGGGACCACAAAACTCCATCTCGGAAGGAGTGAAGACCCACCCCTGTTTTTCGAACGTCACCCGGTAACACGTGCCTTCGCTGAATCCTGTTTGCGTCCAGTCACCGCCGGGGCCTGTGAACACGAATCCTGGCAGAAACCCTCCGCCTGTTTCCCTCCAGAAGATGACCTTCACGCCTTCAACGCCGTCGCCTGACTCATCCACAACCGTCCCACCGGTTTCATAAGGAGGGACCGCTGTGAAATCCTGTCCGACGGCCTTCGCTCCGAAATCACGATGGGTGGGGAGGAACGTCCAACCACTGTTGGAAGGGGTCGCTCTGTACGTCACCCCAGCCGCAAAGCCATCCTGCTTCCAAATCCCTTTCTCGTCGGTGAGGACGGGTGAGGGGGGTAGCCCGGTTCCGCTCAAGCACGTGAAAGCGATTGTCACGCCCGGGAGCGAATTTCCAGTAGAGGCTGTGACAACTCTCCCGGAGGCAGAGTAGGGACCAGAACCGGTGAAATTCACGTCCAGAGCCTCCGCTGCGAATTCTCTGTAAGGAGGCACAAACACCCAGCCTGGGAACTCGGGCGTTGCCCTGTAAGTCGAACCGGAGGCGAATCCCGATTGAGACCAATACCCATTCGGATCGGTCTTCGCGGAAAGAGGGATGCTCCCGGTGCCCGAACGACGCGAAAACACGATTTTCACGTCTACGAGAGCCTGGCCAGAATCATCTACGACCCTCCCCGAAGCGGAGAAAGGTCCCGTCCCCGTGAAGTCGAGGTCATTCCGTGGTCCGGAGAAAACCCAGTTTGCTGGCGCGAATGACCAACCGGATTTCGATGGCGTCGCACGATATGTGCACCCCGCAGAGAATCCGGTCTGGCTCCATTTTCCGAGTGGGTCAGTAAGGGTGGGGGCCGGCGTTATGCCACTTCCGGATGTTAGCTGGAAAGTAATTGTGACCGCGGGTACGCCCTGACCGAACGCGTCAATTACCTTGCCCGATACAGGGTACGGACCGGTGCCCAGAAATATGAGGTTCTCCGCGGGGCCGTCAAAATCGTAGAATAGCGGTTGAAAGACCCAGCCGACAAAAGACGCTGAGACCCGATAAGCACTTCCCCCCGTAAAGCCGCACTGGCTCCAAGAACCTTTTTCATCGGTTAAAACCTGGGAAGGAGTTACGCCGCTCTGACTCCTGAGCTGAAAACTTATCCGAACTCCAGATACCCCGTTTCCAGAGCCATCAATAACCCCTCCGGAAACACAATACGGCGGCGTCCCGACGAAACGCATGCCGCTCGTTTCGGATGAAAACTCGATGTAACCGGGCAAGAAACTCCAGCCCATTTTAGTGGCCGCGGCGCGGTATGTCACGGTGGGGGTGAAGCCCTGCTGCGAGAAAGTCCCGTCGGCCAGGGTTTTGACCGCAGGGGGTAGACTCCCGGACGATCCGACTCGTGTGAAAGTTATCGTGACATCTCCTGCGCCCTGTTCGGACGCATCCACCACGCGCCCGGAGACCGAAAAGGGTCCTTTGCCCGTAAATAGCAGTTCGGATTCGTCGCTAACGATGTAGTGAAGGGGCAGAAAAGACCAACCTTCCTTTGAGGTCTGGACCTTAAACTGGGACCCGGCGCGGAAACCGCACTGACGGAACACGCCGTCTTTGTCGGTATCCCCCGACGGGGGAGTAGGCCCTGAACCGCTGATGAGGGAGAAGGTTATTCTGACACCCTCGACGGGGTTGCCCGAGGTATCCTTCACAGTCACTGACACACAAAAGGGCGGTTTCCCCACAAAGTCCAGGTCGCTCCGGGGGCCGTTGAAATCAATGTACGTCGGAAGGAAGCTCCACAGCTCCTTTGAGACCTGAACTCTGTAAGAGCTTCCGGTCTGGAACCCCGACTGCGACCACCCCCCGTCCTCGCCAGAAGTAACGCTCACCGGAGTCTGTCCAGACCCACTCCGGCGGATGAAAGAGACTGTTGCTCCCCCCACTCCTTTGCCATTGATGTCGCGCACAATCCCGGACACAGAAAAGGGAGGCAGTCCCGTGAACCGAAGGGGCGTGGAGGCGTCTTCAACGGTGAAATCGAGGCTCGCCGGAACGAATCCCCAGTTTGGCATGCTTGGCGTGGCGCGGAACGTCGCCCCATTTTTGAAACCCAATTGAGTAAACCGTCCCGTGGAGTCGGTCTGCACCGGTGTCGGAACCTCTGCCTCCCCCGCAACCAACGAGAACGAAACAGTAATGCCAACACACCCATGACCCGCAGGGTCAACGATGTCCCCGGAGGTGTCGAAAGGAGCAAGGCCTGTGAAGACGATATTGGCAATTTCTCTGCTGAATTCCCAGTACGGGGGATCGAAGCGCCAGACAGGTTTGGATGGAGTCGCCCGATAAACTGCCCCGTCGGCAAATCCGCACTGTGAGAAAGACCCGTCGGCTCCCGTCGTTACCGGCCCCGGAACAGACCCCGTGCCGCTCCTCAGAGTGAAAGTGATGGTAACATTGGGGACACCCTCCCCGGAGGGCCGTTGTGCTTTGCCAGAAGCGCAGTAGGATGTCACCGCTTCGCCTACCGGGCGTGGCACAGACCCTGGTTGACCCGTCGCGGCTCCCAAAACATCGGCAGTCAGCAAGCCGAGCACCGCGCAAAAGAAACCAGCCACCATCCTACTTACCCGCGCCCTCATCGCATGTCCTCCTTGAAGGTTCACAAGACGCCGAGAAGCGAATCAAACGAGCGTTCTTCTCAACTTCTTGTCTCACTGGTTTGTCGCCGAAACCCGCCAGAATCGCCACTTGGGATACGTCTCGATCCAGCCTACGGCCCAGGTCGTCTCTGAAATCGGCATCCCTAATTCAGGTGTCCAGGCATTCAGATCCTCAGACCATTCTATCGTGTAGCTGCCCGTGTCGCCAAAAGGGGCCCAGGAAAGGGTTACAATGCCACCTTCAACTGAGATCAAGGCGGCCGGGGGCCGGATTATCTCGCCCGCGATCTCCACGTCGTCAATGTACCAGTTGGCACCCGGCATAACGAACTTGGCCGCGAGATTGGACCGCCCTTCGTAGGCCGAAAGGTCCACGTCCACCTTCCGCCACTCCGTCCACCCCGACCAGCTGTCGGCGGTGTACACTGTATTCCAGGTGTGACCTCCGTCGCTTGACACGGAGACCTGCCCATTGCCTCCGTATGTCTTGTGATGCCAGAAGGAAAGACGCGGCTTGCTCACGGCGCGAAAGTCGAGCGTTCCCCGCAGTACAAGCTCGGGGGAGCACTGAGCCGGCCCCTCTCTGGCCCAACACTGAGCGCTATCGTGACCATCGGTGGGTATCCTTCGCCAGGAGGATGGGACCCACTTGCTGTCGCTGGCGGAGGTCTCAGCACCGTCAAGGAACGGTATCGTTGTGGTGGCGTTGTTCTCGAACAACTCCACGTCATCAACATACCAACCATCGTACTTTCCTGAGGCATCTGTGATTATCCGAAACCGCAGCCGTATTCGGCTGCCTGTATAGGGACTGAGGTCTATTTCTTCCTTGAACCATTTTGCGCCCGAATAGCCCGTGACGAAAAACAGCGAGTTCCACGTCGCGCCTTCATCGGTTGATACCTCGAAATACCCATAGTCCTTGTCCTTCTCCAGATTGTAACGATGCCAGAACGACAACAGCGGACGGTTAGAGCCGCTCAGGTTCACAACCGTCGTCAGAGAGCGGTCCATGTTGTTGTCATAGGGCTTTCCCGGGCTGTCCGTCCAGGAATAAGCGCCGCTGTGGCTAATGACATCGGTCAAACCCCACGGCAGATCGTTTCCCCAGGTGTCTCCGGACTCCATGTCGTCTGCGAACGGAAACGCGAGCTCGTGAGCGCCAAGCTCCGTCTGCGCGCCGCGAACATAGCTCCCCTCGCTCCATAGGTCTTGCGTGTCAACGACATAGACGCGGTAGTAATACCACCTGCCGGCGTAGATGAGGTCTCTATCCATGTAGCACGTTGTCGCCCAGTCCGTGATCCTCGCAATCTCCTGTGCGCCGCTCATATCCGAGTTGACGCTGCGATATATTCTGTAACTGGCGAAATCAGAATCAGTGTTCGGCGACCAGCACAGGGTGATGCTGTGCTCGGTTACCTGCGAGATAGGGTCGAGAGATACGCTCGTCGGTGCGTCGCTCACAATCACATCGTCAACATACCAGTCCCCTCCTCCGGCGATGACGAACTTCAGCAAGACTTCGGGCAAGCCGACGTAGGGCGACAGGTCCACTCGAACCGGTGACCACTCGTTCGGGTTATAGGAGCCATAGACCCAATTCCAACTGTCCCCTCCATCGGGCGATACATGGACAGATGCGTTGCAGTACGATTTGCGATGCCAGAACGAAAACTGAGGATTGCTCGCCGCGGTGAGGTCGAGTTTGCCTCTCAGCACGAGTTCCGTCACGCAGTCATCTCCTCTACTCGCCATAGAGGGCCTGGCCCAACAATGGGGACTATTGTGACCGCCGGTGGGTATCCTTCGCCACGACGACGCGATCCAGTTGTCTTCGCTGGCGGACGTCTCGGCGTCGTCGGAGAACGGAACAGCGGTCGCAGCATTGTTCTCAGATACCTCAACGTCGTCAATGTACCAGCCGTCGTATGTTCCAGAACCATCCGTGATAATTCGGAACCGTAAACGTATCTGACTGTTCGCGTACGGACGGAGGTCTACCTCCTCTTTGAACCACTCCGTTGCGGAATAACCAGTGACGAAGAAAAGGGCCTTCCACGTCGCGCCCTTGTCTGTGGAGACCTCCACGTACCCATAATCCCTGTTCTCCTCCAGGTTATACCTGTGCCAGAACGAGAGGAGCGGGCGCTCGGAGCCGGACAGGTCCACGACTGTCGTCAGCGAACGGTCCACGCTGTTGTCATAAGAGGTCCCCGGACTGTCGGTCCAGCAGTAGGTGCCGCTGTGGCTGTCGTCGTCGGTCAGACCCCACGGCAAATCGTTGCCCCAGGTGTCTCCCGATTCCATGTCCTCGATGAACGGAAACTGAAGCACCTCTGTGCCAACGGTCGTTTCAGCGCTCTGGATATTGCTCCCGTCACTCCAAAGCTCCTCGGTGTCAAGGACATAAACCCGGTAGTAATACCACCTACCGGCGTAGATGAGGTCCTTATCAACGTAGCATGTTGTAGCCCGGTCTACGATCATCGCAATTTCCTGTGCACCACTCATATCCGCGTTGGGGCTGCGGTATATCCTGTAACTGGCGAAATCGGAATCCATGCTCTCCGACCAGCACAGAGTGATGCTGTGCTCTTCGACCTGCGAAACGGGATTCAGAAGGGCTTTTGCCGGGGCGTCGCTGATCAACACGTCGTCGAGATGCCAATAATCGTAGCCCAATACAAACTTGACAAGCACGCCCGATACCCCACAAAAGGGGGACAGGTCGAGCTGAGCTCTTCCCCACTCACCCGGGAGCCATGATTGGTAAATCTGGGCCCAGGTGTGGCCCCCGTCGCCTGATGCAAAGACCGATCCGACCCAAGAACCTCGATGCCAGAACGAAAGCCGGGGATTGGTCGCCCTTCTAAAGTCCATTGTTCCTCTCAGCACAAGCTCCGTGGACATGTCCCCGCGCCCGTGCCAGCGCCTGGCCCAACAATGGTCGCTGTCGTGACCATCGCCGTCTATCCTTCGCCATGAAGACGCGACCCAGTTGGCGTCGCTGGCGGAGGTCTCCATATCGTCAAGGAACGGGAATGGGATCACGGCATTGTTCTCGGACACCTCAACGTCATCAACAAACCAGCCGTCCTGATTCACAGAGCTATCCGTGGTTATCCGAAACCGCAGATGAATTCGTCTATTGAAATAGGAGCTGAGGTCTATCTCCTCTCTGAACCACTGGGTTTCCGAATTGCCCGTGATGAAGAACAATGCTGTCCAGGTTTTCCCTTCGTCCGCAGATACCTCCACATATCCGTAGTCGGCATTCTCCTGGAAATCGTACCGATGCCAGAACGACAACAGCGGACGGTTGGAGCCAGAGAGGTCAATCGGAACCGTGACGCTCTTGTCGAGGTTGTTTTCGTAGAGAGTTCCGGGGCTATCGGTAAGGGAGTGCGTCCCGCCGTGAGCATTCTCCGTCGTGATAGCCCAGGGGGATTCCATTACCCAGGCCAGGGCGCCGGTCTCGAAGTCCTCGGTGAACAAGACCACGCCGACCGCCTGCCCGGTAACCAAATAGATCGAAACCAAAAGGACTAAGCCGCGAGCAGATTCCTGCACTCTCATCTCTTCGCTCCTTCCTCATTTTTTGAGCCTGTATGCGTGTTGTATGCGTCTCATCGCAACTCGCATCATTGCCGCTGAGCTTTCGCTCCTCGCTGGCGTAACTCATGGAGAACCGCCGGCCCGCTCTTCGCGACAAGAAGACACATGAACCAGCAAGCGCCGCGAATCGAAAAAGAGAAAAGGGGCAGATGTTCCCATGATACCGATCTTTCCCCCCCGGCGATGCATCTGCTTTCCGTCTCACACATCAGGCATTAGCGAAACAAGGGAGCCCGCCTTCCAGCCTTACGCTCGAAGCGCAGTGCACGTCCTGTCCCGCGATAATCGCTTCGCGTTGTCAACGGGTCGAGCAGTTTTTGCCTCCTCTTCCATCACTGCACATTAAGTTCCTTTTTTGGAAGCGCCGGGAAAGAATCTCTCAGCGTGCCGGCGATGAAACCCGCCAGAATCGCCACTTGGGATACGTCTCGATCCAGCCTACGGCCCAGGTCGTCTCTGAAATCGGCATCCCTACTTCTGGAGTCCAGGCCCGCAAGTCGTCCGACCATTCTATCGTGTAGCTCCCGGTGCCAAACGGGGCCCAGGACAGCGTTACGGCCCCGCCGGGAACGGAGATCGCGAGCTTCGGCGGCCCGACCAGCTCGCCGGTGATTTGCACGTCATCAATGTACCAGTAGTACCCGGGCCCAGCAGGAACCGACCTCGACATATTAGCGCCTCTGCCGGCCGAACCCGTTAGAAACTCTATTAACCATCCGCGTAGCACGAACTTCACGAGGACATCGGACTTCCCGGCGCAGCTTGATAAGTCAACCTCGGTTTTCCGCCAATCTGTCCAGTTATCCTGCAATGAAGCCAAGTAGGCCTGGGCCCAGGTGCGTCCCCCGTCAGCCGATACATAGACGTATCCGATTCTGTGGACCTTGTGATGCCAGAAGGAAAGCTGAGCGCTGGCTACCTCCGAAAGATCAAGCGTTCCCCTGAGCACAAGCTCTATGTAACACTCGGCCCCGGCACCCACGTCGGCTGCCGAGCAGTGGGCGCTGTCGTGCCCATCTGTGGCTGTCCTCCGCCATGAGGAGGCGATCCAGTTGCTGCTACTGGCGGATGTCTCCATGTCGTCGAAGAACGGGAATAAAGTGGTCGCACCGTCCTCTGATACCTCGACATCGTCAATGTGCCAGCCGTCTCTCTGGTAAATAAACCGGTTTGTGCATATCCGGAACCGGAGGCGAATCTCTTTGTTGGCATAAACACTGAGGTCTATTTCCTCCTTTGTCCACTCCGAGGCCGAATCGCCGGTGACCTGAAAAAGAGTCCTTTGCGTGTAATTGCCGTCCGTGAAAACGTCGACGTATCCGTAATCCCTATCTTGCTCCAGGTTGTACTTGTGCCAGAAGGATAGCACCGGCCGCGTGCAGCCGAGCAGGCTGACCTGAAAGGTCGCACGCTTCTCAACGCCCTTTTCGTACAGGGAGCCCGGACTGTCTGTAAGTGAATAGACGCCCCCATGAGCGTCCTCCGACGTGATAGCCCACGGCGATTCCAATACCCATTCCGGAGCACCGGTCTCGAAGTTTTCACTAAACAACGCCGTCGCCAGAACATCCCCCGTAAGGCCACAGCCGATAAAAACAAACAGCAGGCTCTCCCATGCGCCTTTCTGCGCTCTCATACCTTCCCTCCTTCCCTACTCCTTCTACTCTATGCGGTTATTGACTACCTCCCTGTCGGCAACTGCACACGAGAGCAACACGCGTCCGAGGAAATCTGCACCCTCATTCGCGGGAGGGCTTCACGACCCTACCTCATCTTCAACCGGAAGAAGCCGAGGTTTCCCGAAGGAGGAAGCGTGCTTCTCCAAAGGCCCCCCTCCTCTTCCGCGCCTGGAAACAGGGTCCAGCTTCTCAGGTCGGTCGAATACTCGGCCTCGACGCCAACCTGTTCCGGTTCCCACGCCAATGACACCGTCCCATCTTGGTTTGGGCGAATGGAATTGACTTGGAGAGGGGTCTCAACTAAGATAGTCAGAAATGCCATGCGCTCGAAGCTGCCATACGCGGTCCCGCTCGCAAGAGCGGTGATCTCGTGGCGTCCCGCCACAGGCATTCTCGCAAAAACGGTAATCCCGTAATATCCGGGCATCGAAAGGAAATAGGTATTTGTGTAGATGCCGTCGGCAGCCAAGATATCCCCATAGGTTCCGTCATCGTAAAGCGTTAAGCGATCAACCAGCCCGTCTGGCCGCTTCACATCGGCGCTCACGGTCGCTCCAATTATCGGCATATCCTGGTCGGCTACGGTTGCGAGAATCGTTGCTGCCTCGCCCAAGCCGTACCCAAATTTGTCGCCCGCCGTCGCAAGCTCGGCCCGAAGGTCCGATAAGTAATAAACCATGAACACGTACTCTTCACCTTCCTCTGGGACGTCCACCGCTTCTATCTGTGCAGTCCATATACCAGGCTCCGGCGCGTCCAGCACGTACCAAATAGCATTGCTGTCCTTGTCGTACTCAACAACAGGGTACGTTCCCTCTTGCATTACAGAACCGCTGGGAGAAGTCAACACCAAGTTCAGTTCGCTCCCGGACCAGATCAGCTGGACAGCGGCCTTTTTCACGGTGGAGTCCATAAGAAAGTTTTTAGGGGGAACCTCGGCACCTCTGTAGATGAACCCTTCGTTCCCTGCCCCGGGAACGTAACAGTCGAGTTCCTTCGGGTCCGGTCTCAAGCAGTCCTCGGTAGGTGTACCGCCGCTATGGTAGCGACAAGCGACCGGCCTGAATGGATCAAGGATGTATTCTATCACCGTGTCAAGCGCATCCTCCTTCTCAAGGATTCCATTGTGGTCGTACCCCTCAAAACAATCCAGCCCTTCCCCCTCAAGTCTACTCTGCTCGAGAGCTATCAGGCCGTCCCCCAGACAAGTGTTCCCGTCACACTTCTTTCCTGCGACCACCGCCTTTACATAGGTTTTTCCAGGCGGAGTCAACCGGAACCGGCTGGCGAACGTCCAAAACCCCGGTTTATTGTTTTTGTTCACGCCTGCTATCACCCTATGCTTCACGCATTGGGCCGTCCCATCCACGTCCAAGCTTCTCACGGTCTCGCTGGTAGTCTGCATCTCGACTATCGCCCTGCCTGGTCTCAGGTCACCAATGACGGGCCTCAGCAACTTCAGAAAGCACCAAGGAGGCTCGTTAAGCTTATCACAGAGGGCTATGCCGTGGGTAGCAGGAGCTATCCCTATCCACTGCCTCACATTCTTGGCTCCGTCGAGCTCCTCCATGTACCACCTTGAGACCAACGCCCCCATCGAATGGCAGACGATGTCAAATTTTCCCGCGTAACCCGTCTCCTTCTTTTTGTCCTCGATAAACTTTTTTAGGTTCTTATCACAAGGTCTTATTGAGTCGCCGGCATATCCCCGAGGCTCAAGGTTGGCCGGAGAGTAGTCGAAGATGTAGTGTACCAAGCCCCAGGCACTTAACTTGTCACTCAAGTCCTTCCAAACTGCGGGCGACCCGTGCCATCCGTGCACCAAAATCACGGGAGGCGGGAGCGGCAAGTAGTAGATCTGAAACAAGCCGTTCCGGTTGTCCTGCCAGACATAGTCAACGGACACCGCACCACGTGCCGCGAGCGAGACAAAAAAGGCCGATCCGGGGCTGCATGCGATGAGTCTGTCCGCCTCGTCGCCTTCGTCATCCGGAGGGTTCCGCCCATAGATCTGACTCTGCCCCCCACGGTCATCAGCCCAGGCAAAGAGCACCCTTCCAGAACCAGCACAGACGTTCGGCCGATGAGCCTTAGCTGTTGAATCGGAGATTACACCGTCGTCTATGAGGGTGAGGCCATCATGGTTCGTCCGTTGCCAAACCACCGTTCCGGCTGTGGTCGTCCACACGATCTCAACACAGCCTTCATCCCCGCGGGCGATTTTCGGCCCGCCGACCCCGAAGCCGCCAACGTTGCGCTCGTTCGCGATGTCTGTCCAGTAGTCGGCGCCCTCGAGAGCATAGCCTACGCTGGAGCCCGTCCACCCTGGGTCCCTGTGCGACCATACGCAGTGTGTTCGCCCCAAAGCATCTACGGCCACATCGGGGAACCCCGCAACATAAGACCAATACGTAGCTTGGTCCTGCCAATAGGCGCTCCAGAGCGTACCGGGCCTGCCCGCCTCGTCCAGACCAAAAACGCAAATTCCCTCCCACCACAAGGTGATGTACGGGTTCAGGTTGTGAGAAAAACGGGCCTCCGTAGCTACGACCGGCAGGTCCGTCACCCGGTTAACGTCAATGCTGGGCCAACCATGGTCCGTGGAATACGCGGGGAACAAAGAGAAAACGTTCGTCTTGATGAGCACCTCACCTTGAGCAGACTCGGCCACCTTCACGTACAAAAGCATGGACCCCGGGTAGATCCATGCGCGGATGGGCGCAACAATATGGGGGCTGCCCTTAGAGTCCGCTGCAACTTTCGGGGAACCTGTAAGATTGCTGAAAAGTGGCTTCGCGCCGACCTCGATTTTTTGCTGTGACCCTACTCGCGCATACCATAGGCAATTGTCTCCTCCTTTCCACACCACGTGAGCTCGTCCGAGTCGGTCAACCGCGATGTCAGGAGAATATCCTGCCTCGCCTTCCGGGCTCAGCAGTATGCCGTCGGGACAGCATTCCTCACCCAGACTACCCGCAACAGCTTCCGGCATAGACCCTGCGGTTGTTGCAGGGCTCGCCAGCGCGGCCGCCCTCGCTATGGCTGATGGCGAGGGCGCGAAGGCCTCCGTTACCAGAGAGGAACTGTCAATCGCCACATTCGCGCGGGTCCCTTGACATGGCAGCGAGTACCCGAGAATGAACAAGCAACACCCGACAGCCGCAAAGGTTGCCGGCGCCGCGCTATCCATCTTTCGCACGTTCAGCTCTTCTTTGCTAACCTTCCCATGTCCCCTTAACACGTTCATGCCCACCTCCACCTCTCCAACGATATTTTCATTCATCATGGCCAAGCCCTTCCGAACAACCCAAAATGCGGCCCTCATTCCGAAGTTGCGCCGGGTAGGTCTTTTTCGCGCATGGTCCAGGTACTCAACGCCTGTGTGGCAAAACAAAATGATGCACATTTGTCGTGACGCACGGCCTGAATTGGCGATACTAGCGAGAACGGAATGAGGAATGGCAAAACGGCACAAAAACAATCAACACACCAACAACAAGGAAGACAAGAACCCGTTCGCGCGACCATGTGCTTCATTGTTACTTGCCCCTACAGTTACCGTGCTACTCCTGATGAGCAAACATAAAGCCAGCGAGGAATCCAACCTCCCGGTTCATAAGAGATATAAAGCACAAGCTCCCTGCGTTTGTCAAGCAAAGATGAGCCCTCTGCCCGGAATGGTCTATCGTGCGTCACTTCAGTAGATGTGTCTTAAACCTCACCCGAAGTATCTGCCAGTGCTGCCTTGCTCTATCAAGCGGCACAAATCAATCGGCCACCCAGAAGCGCCATACACCCTTTTACGGACAGACGCGAGGAACGCGCTGCGAGTGCCCAGTGTCGGCCTCTTACAACAGGACCGACCAAGGCGTGTTGGCGCATCGGTCTTTTGCAGCCCACAGGCGGACAGACCCTCACCTCGCGAAGAGGCCCTGCCGGGGAACGATGCCAGGCACCTACCCCCTCCTTCGGCAACTCAATGTTGCCTGAATTCCTGCTCGCACGCTTTGGGAAGAGTAGGTCTGTACGCTCAACGATCAAACAGATAGTAAACTATACTCCACCCACCTGGCGAATCCTGATTGTCACACATATAGGTGAGCGACCGCTAAAGCATAATGCCAGTTGATAGCTGAAACTGTCCGTGGGAGAGTAGTGGAGTTATCTTGCGAAAGTGGCTCGGATGTTCTTGTAATCGACCGTGTTCCCGCTGGTTACGAGCACGTTCTTTCGACGAAATTGCGGGAAAGGATTTTCATACTTAGGAGCCATCTCTTTCCGTCTGAGAATTGGTGTTCTCAGAGCATAAAGGAAAAAGCCGATTGATTTGCTCAGGCAAGGAATCTTGGTTACGCGCTGCGGATGAATAAGGTGGCGGCATAATCTCCGTTGTTCGATGCTCCAAGCTTGCTGATGGCAATTTGACGACGCACTCTTTTCCCGGCCTGAGGAACGCTTCCCAAGTTTCGGTGAGGAGGCGGTTGCGCCTGGGTTGAGGATCGCATGGAGTTTTGGGCTCTCCTTCTCGCTTGCCTACCTGCCGCGGTCGGGTATCTCAGGCCTCCCCTCGCAGAATGAAGACTTTGAACCGACCGGATTCAACGCCCTGTTCGATGTCGGAGGATCGCCATAAGGGTCCATCTGAAAGCCCTGGTAAGGAGAACGTCTCGGGGTGTAACAGTACGCTCAGATGAACGGGTGTTGCTAACCAGAGGAAGGAATAGATCCTCTTGCAATGAACGTTGCCTACAACGCGCAATCCCGCAGATGAGCACCCCCTTTTTCTTTGTTCGGGCCTGTATTGGGAGGATTCACTCAGGCGGCTCTACCAGGAACCGTTTGGGGAGCACATCTGTTTTCACGGTGGTATTCGAGAAGAACCCCCTCTTGCCAGAATGGAAAAAAGCGCGTGGAAATAGGGCACGCACAGTCCAAGTAGGTGTCCCCACAACGTTTGTCCAAAAGTGCTCCTTGCGGCGAAAAGACAATAGTGCCGGGCGCGCTGTCCCGGCACTATTGTCGCGAAAAATCAATACGGTGACGGAGCCAGGATTGTGACGGTGTACGAGAACCTCACTCTTGTGGGATTGTGGAAGATCCATGTTTTGATAGCTGAGGTTTCGCCCGGCACAAGCTCCCCGCCACCGATTTCGGTAGAATAATCGAAGTAGGGATCGCCCTTCGGCGTCGTAGCGTCGGGATTGACGAGCGTGACACTTGGGCTGGAGATGTCCGTGACCACCGCCCAAACCGGCGCTGGAATTGTGCTTGAGGAGATGTTCGTCAAACTCACCTGGTAACTGGCGTTTCCTGTGTTGCGGCGATATGTCATACCACCGGTATTTACCCGCACCAGCGCGGTCACGTCAATCATACCGATCTCGAACTGGCATTCGGACCAGGCACCCCAATCCTTACCGTCGGAAGCTCTGACACGTGCATAGTAAGTCCCGAGGGTCAGGTAGGGGCCAGTATATGCCAGTGTCTGCTCCGTGCCGGTTCCGACCAGCGGATCCCATACAAGGGTCCCGGTGCCGCCAGACCCGGTCCAGACCTCAACCTCGTACTGGTCCTGCAGGTCGCCCTCCTTGTCCTTGTAGGTCCAGTCTACGCTCGAGGGTTGAGCCGGCGGGCCGCTCACAGTGACCGGCTCCGTCGTAGGCGGTTCGTTGGGAGGTGGTGGTGCAATTAACGACGCGACACACACACCTAATGGGCTGAGTATGTCTGGACCCGTGATGGACCTCAGCAGGGCGCCGGTACCGGGGTCGAAAACGTCGAGACAGCCCCACCAAGACTCCGGCACGTACAGCTTTGTCCCAGCCGGATGGAGCGCCATTTGCTCGACCCCCCAGTAAGGCATGGCGCCCGCGATTCCGAAGGTAAGTACTGGGGAGGCACTTAGCTGAGCTGTGATGGGGTCGAAGGCAAATACGTCAACGTAGCCCCCATCGCTACGTGCGAACACGCGGCCTCCCGGAGCGTCAATCAACCCGGAGATTCCCCACGAGCCGGACAACGGGCGAGTGTCAACCAGCGCAAGCCCCGGCACTGCGACCGAATGAATCTGATTCCAGTCAAAGTTGACTACAATACCCGATGCGCCGCCGGGTGACAGATAGACGTTAGTTGGGTCCACACCCGAAAGCCATTCACCTGTGTCGGTCACATTCCCACTCGCATCAATGGTGAGCCTGTGCACAATTCCCTGCCAGCCAGCACCAGCCAGCACAGAGCCATCGTTGGACACATCCAGGGTAGTACACTCATAGTCGAGGTAGAAGGTGCTTACTTCCGCCCGGCTTGCGATGTCTACAACGGAAATGGGTTGCCAAGCTCCCCCATCGCACACCAGCAGGAACTTCCCGTCAGCGGTTATCGCCGTTTCTTCACCGCAATTGGAGATGGGAATGGGGTTGGTCCCCGAAGCCAAGCTCGGCGGCGTTGACAAGAGGTCAATCACCCATACGTTGTAGTTGAAATCGACGACAAAGCCGAGACCGGCCACCGCCAGGATGGAGCAGTCGTAAAGCGTCACACCAGGCAGCACGCTGACGCTTCCCAGCACAGTGTCCGTGTCCGCGTCGAATACGGTTACCGCGCCGCTATACTCGTCTGTCACCATGCCGATTGAATGTATCGCGCCCACCCTGAACCCGCATTCTGACCACTTGCCCCAGTTGTCTGGTTCCTCCATGCCGTCATCAGCCCTGACCCGCGCATAGTAGACTCCGTCTTCGAGCAGAGGCCCGGTATATGGCAAAGACGTTTCCGTGCCGGTGCCGACGGCCGGATCCCACGTGAGCGTCCCGGTGCCGCCGGACCCTGTCCAGACCTCAACCTCATACTGCTCCTGCGGGTCGCCTTCAGGGTCCTTGTATTCCCAGTTGATGCTTGTAGGTTGGTCCGGCGGCCCGCTTACGCTCACGGGATTTGTCGTAGGGGGCTTGTTCCGAGGGGGAGGCAAGACGCAAGGGATACAGACCCCTGTCGGCGCGACAATGCTCGGGGCCGTTATTGACGCAATCGGTGCGCCGCTGGCCGCATCGTAGGCGTTCAAGGCGCCCGGCTGCGACACATATAGCCTCGTGCCGTCGGGATGAATCGCCATCTGGTCCATCGCGAACAAGCCGTAATCAGGAGCAATCGGGAAGGAGACCAACTGCGCACCCACATCACCGGTGACGGAATTGAACTCAAAGCCCTGCACTGCGTCGCTACGTGCGAAGACCCGGCTTCCTTCTGGGCTAATCAAGCCCGACACTGCATCCGAGCCGGACAGATAGACCGTGTCCACCGGCGCGAGCCCCGGAATTGTGAACGACTGAATCGCGCCCCAGTAGTCAATTGCGACACCCGAGGTGCAGCTTGGTGCAATGTACACATTCATGGGGTCGTATAGACCCACCGACCATAGATCCAGCCGCTCACCGGTGTCGGTCAGATTGCCGGAGGAATCAATCGTCAGCCTGTACACATACCCCCACGAGTACGAGGTGGCCAGGACAGAGCCGTCGCTCCCTACATCGAGTGAATTGACATCGTAGTCCAACCAGAACGTGCTAATCTCGGTGCGGCTGGCGATGTCAACGACCGATATAGGCTCGTAGGCGCTCCCGTCGCAAACCACGAGGAACTTGCCATCTGCCGTTATCGCGGTCTCTTCACCATAATTGGAAATAGCAATCGGGTTGGTTCCTGGCGCCAGGCTGATTGTCGTGAGGTCTATGACCCATACTTCGTGGGTGAAGGTCGTGACGAACCCGAGTCCGGCATCCGGCAGGATAGAGCAGTCGCCAATGCCAGTGCCCTGGTAGGGCAGGCTGACACTTCCAAGCGCCGTATACGTCTCGGGATCAAAAACAGTTACCGCCCCGGTCGCGTCGTCCGCTACGATGCCCAAGAGACCCGGCGCGCCGATTCTGAACCCACGCTCTGACCACTGGCCCCAGTTGTCGGGTTCCTCCATGCCGTCATCAGCCCTGACGCGCGCATAGTAGAGTCCGTCTTCGAGCAGGGGACCGGTATATGGCAGAGACGTTTCCGTCCCGGCGCCGACGGCCGGATCCCAGATGAGCGTCCCGGTGCCGCCGGAGCCTGTCCAGACCTCGACCTCATACCGTTGCTGAGGGTCATCTTCGGGGTCATTGTACTCCCAGTTGATGCCAGTAGGTTGGTCTGGGGGCCCGCTTACGCTCACGGGATTTGTCGTAGGCGGACTATTCTTCGTGGAATCGAAAATGAGGCGGGCAACACCCCAGTTGCCGGGCGGTACGACCACCGGCGGGTCAGGAGATGCTACAGAAGCGTAGATTCCATTACCATCGAAATCGTGATAGAAAACAGCGCTGCCAATCGAGCCATCGGAGGACGCACCCCCGTCGACATACAACCACACGCCGACGTCAATCGCTGTGTAGTCGGTTATGTATGGTATTCCGTCGGTCAGGTCCACAGCCACAGGCTTGGTACCGTCAATGGGGAGAGCGGTCCCGCCATGGTAGTCGATTGCCGGATAGGAATACCACGCGAACTCGACGTCTCCGTCGCAGTATAAATAACCCCTTTGAGCGTGATTGAGCCCGGCACTCACGTACAGCGTGGGGCGATAATCGTCCCGATCGTCGTTGAAGTAAGCAAACGGTGCTTTCCGTCCCTCAAACGGGTTCCAGTATCCCCACGTCCCCTCTAAAAACATATTATACCCGACCCAGAAAAAGCCCATTGTTCCGGCGCCGGTGCTGTTGTAGACGCCCCAACCTGGGCCCCAGCTATTGGCCATGAGGAAAGCCCCCGAATGGACCAGACCATCCCGGTAATCAACATACGGACGATTGTCATCGTATCCCACGATAGTGACCGCATGTCCCCCGAGGAAGTAACCCTCGAGAGAATAGTAAACGCCGTTGCTAATCCCCGGAACCTCATCGGGGTAATAATAATAGAAGTTCTCGTAAATCTCGAAGTCCGTTGCGGCGAGATTGCCGTTGGCCAGATGCTGCTTTATGGCATCAATGCCCGGCTGCGATCCTCCATCTATCTTGTGCACTTCGCTCGTGCGACGGTTCAACGCCTCGATCCATGCGGGCCCCGATGGCCACGAGAGATAGTCGCTATCACTATAAGGCTTCAAGGTCCAGCTACAACATCCAACATCGCTTAGACGGGCGACAGCATAAGGTGTCCACGCGCCCCCGTCATAACCTCCATTGATGAGGTTATACATAAACCCTGGACTGCAAATGTGGTCGTTGTTTCCTCCCGAGACATCAAGTCCCTCATCCATAGCCTGGGTATATGTGTTCCAATAGTAACAAGCGGCCCAGCACGTGCATGAGCCCTGCCCTCCTTGGCTCCGGATGGGCGGGAAGTACTGCAGCGTACTGTTGTCGACGGCAGCAGGCAATGCGTCTAATGCCACGGCGCCTTCGATAAGCGCTCGAACGCGAGCTAAGCGGTTTGGCGCGACGAACCTCACCTGGGTCGTCACCCGATCGAGGTACGCCTGTTCTTCCGGAGTGGGCGGTCTAACGCCGAGTCCCCGCTCCCTTTGCCTGCCGCTCGCACCCAAGGAGCCTTGCGAGAAAGCAAACACCGCAAGCGCAACTGTCAATAGAATTGCCGTTGTCTTGAACATGGTTGGAACCCCCTCTTTGAAGATTTCACTACTTAGTTAATTCAACGCCCGGTCGGCGTCATCGCCACATTGACTGCAAGGCAAGAATACGACGCTCGTTCCATGGCTCCCGGCCTCATTTCCTCACTTTCCGAGCCCTGGTCAGCCCGGGGAGGAATCGCAGCATGGCAAGACCACCGGAACCAAACAGAAGAAGCGTGCTTGCCTCGGGGACGGGATAAGGCGGAGGAGCCCCGCCAAAGGTATGCACGTCGCTGACGGTTACGTAGGACGCAAGCATTCCCGGAGCGTTCGGATCGTCCCAGGAATTCAGGTAAAAGTCCAATCCTACGGGGAAACTGTAGCCATCAATATCCCACGTAACTGTAAAGGTTTCAGACACGTCCACAAGCATGGACATGTACTCGGTGGACGTCGAAGGATCGTAGAGCACCACCTCGAAGTCATCGAGATTGTTCTCTCCCAGGTGAAAATCGAAGGTGAACCGCAAGTGCGGGGCAGTAAGTGCTGTTGAGATACCTTCGTTCCACAACACGACAACTCCAAAGTCCGGGTCCTCGCTCAATGTCGCCCAGGAACCATCGGGAGCTATGGTAACTGCTTCCGGAGGTTCTGGCGTGAAATCGTTCAGGTTAAGGATTTCAACGTCGGCGAGGAGATGAAATGGCAAGAGCGAAAAAACACAAACAGTCAGGAAAGACAAAAGTCTTGTCCTCATGGGTTTAGCCCCCCGTAGTAGCGGTTGAAGACCCTCCACAATCCCGCGCTCTTTGGAGCACGAAATGTACCAATGAAAGATACACCGTCCTTCTCAGGCGCAATCCCCACGGTCACAGGCACTTATATCCAGCACGCGATTTCCGCCGCTTTTGGTCTGCGTTCAGGACAATCAACATGCGCGCTGGTCCAGGCGCGAGTCTGCGACGTAAGTGACGCGGTCTTAAGGGGATAAAGAAAAACGTTGCTTTCGGGAAACGCATGCTTACATTCCGCGACGCGGGACGCGCCAGCGACTGTCCGGCACCAAACAGCCTGGCACAAATTGTGCTTTTTAGAAACCAGCGCCCCTTCGAGCCCAAACACACCCTCGACAACCGTCGTACGATATGTCAAAATTGCATGTTGACTTTGCCGAGTGGGATTCGCAAGGTGTGCCTATGTTTCCTGAAGCATCAAGATTCAGTCTCAGACTTCGCTGGCTGACGGCACTCCTTGATCTTTTGGTCGCGCTTTCCGCCTCGGTCTTGTCGTCCGCCCAGGATACTCCGTTTGCGGTTCTTATTGACGACGGGACGCTCACGCATTCCGGCCCCGGGGGACTTGTTCTTGACCTTCGAGCTGTTGCGAGGAAATTCTATGAGACGTATGCTGACAACGCCGATTTCATGGCAGTATTTACTGATTTCGACCTTCAGGAGCTCGGTGCAGCTTGTTACCGTGTCAAGAACGACGTTCGGGGGATAGGATACGCCCTTTTCGACAATACCGCTCACTACGGGAGTTCGGGGCGCCTCCAATGTGTCCTTATGATGAATAGACTCGCAGGGACAGGGGTTAATCTCATCGCTCATGAATGCGGCCATAGGTGGATTGCGTACGTCAGGCATCTCGATGCCGAAGGTAAAGTAAGCAGCGCCTTGCTTACGACCTATCCCCCGCCGGTCCATTGGACCCAAAACACGGTCACCGCCGGATGGGACCTTATGGGGGGCAGGCCGTGGCTGGATAATGGAGATGGCACATTCACGATGGATGAAAGCGCCGATCGGTCTGGCCGCGATTTTTCGAACCTCGACCTTTATCTCATGGGCCTGATTGAACCTGCTGGCGTTGGCCCCATCCTCTATATCAAGGCGGATCACGAAGCCGGCGGCACTGAGACGACGATCGCCGGTTCTCTTGTGGAAGTATCCGTCGAAGACATCATCGCTGTCGAGGGGCCTCGCCTGCCGGGCGTGAGTGACTCGCAAAAGGATTTCAATATGGCTCTTGTTTTGGTCACGCAACACGGCGCCTCAGATCCAGAATTAGATGCCCTTGAAACGATTACGACTCTTTGGCCCGAACGATGGAAGCAAATAACCCGCGGGCTCGCAACGACGACCTGCAAGGTCTCGCGTTCTCTCCTCCGCTGGGATCCGATTTCGGAAACAAAGAATGGCAATCCCGGGCAAACCGTGGAGTTTTTGCCGATTCTATGGAACAATCAGGATGTCGCGGACACCTTCTTTTTACAATGGAGCGTGGATGGCTCATGGCCCGTTACAGTCGCTCCTGAGGGGCCGATAAGCTTGCTTCCCCATGAGTCCACCACCGTGCAGGTGCGTCTGTCAATCCCCCCGAATGCCGTTACGGGAGAGCAGACCACGGTTACCCTGACGGCAGCTTCGCTTGGCGCCGGGGCGTCTGCGTCAACGGTGCTCACCGCAAGGAGCCTTAATCCGTTCACCTACAAACTCGGCGATCTCGTTTGGTACGACACAGATCAGGATGGCATCCAGGATCAGGACGAACCAGGCGTAGGCGGGGTGGGAGTTTCCCTTTACGACAATGGCGATTGCGCTGGCGCTCCTGTAAGGACCCTTTTTACGGGGGAGGCGGGGCCAGGCGGGAAATACCTGTTCGTTGGCCTTGGTTTGGGCACTTATTCGCTTTTGTTCAGCAACATCCCCCCAGGGTGGCTTATTTCGCCCAGAGATCAGGGAAGAGACGACCGGCTCGACTCGGACGCCGACCCGCTCACAGGCGAGATTCGTATGATTAGGCTCTTTGGTGACGACGCCAGTCGAGACGTGGGTCTTTACCGGCCGGGTTCAATTAGCGGGAGAGTCTGGACGGACTTCGATGGGGCGGGAGTGTACGATGCTGTCGAAGGGCTGAACAGCATAACGGTGTGGCTTTACGGTGATCCCGATGGAGGCGGTATCCCTAACGTCTTGTTGCGCACAACAGAGTCAACAGATGGTGAAGGCGATGGAGGGTGGTACTCTTTTGAGGGCCTGATTACCGGTCCACCCGGGGGGCCCCCCGTTTACTACCTTGTGAGCGTTGACAGCGCCGACCCGGACCTCGGCAACTATAACCAGTTAATCACGCCCGGTGCATTTTCCGAATCTCTCGCCTCGGACTCTGCCAGTAAGACCGGGGGCAACTTTGGATTCGCCAGGCCCAGAGTCAGCCTTGGCGGCATGGTCTGGTACGACATTAACCAGGATGGCATACAAGACGAAGAGGAACCAGGGATAAAAGGTATCGAGGTCTCCCTTTATCAAACTGGGGACTGCTCAGGCGACCCTATGAACGTCACCCTCACGGGGGTTGACGGGAAATATGTCTTCGCCGGTCTCGCGTGTGGCACTTACTCTCTTCAATTCGCTGACATCCCCGTTGGGTGGGTGGTTTCGCCGAAAGATCAGGGAGGGGATGACACGCTCGATTCCGATGCTGAGCAGGCGACCCGGCAGGTGCGCGACATTCCGCTCTCAGAAGACGACTTCTCTCAAGACATGGGGGTCTTTAGGCCGGGATCAATTAGCGGGAGAGTGTGGACAGACTTTGACGGCGCTCTACAGTATGATTCGGGCGAGGGGCTCGACGGAATAGCAGTCTATCTCTACAGCGACCCCAACGGAGACGGTGACCAGGGGGATGGCACCTTATTGCTGACCACTGAGACGTGTACGGAGGAAGGAGCGGCTGGCTACTACGGTTTCCAGGGTCTTAATACGTGCCCGCCGGGCGCTTCGGACATGGTGCATTACGTGGTTCAGATTGACGCTGCCGACGATGATCTCCTCGGTTGGACTGCTCCGATCACGCCCACAAGGTACGCCGCCACGCTAACTGCCGACAGCTGGGAGTACCTCGGAGCCGATTTCGGGTTTCAGAGCCCCTCGGGAGACGGTGACGGCGATGGCGTTGCAGATGCCTGCGATGCCTTCCCCCGCGACCCCACCGAGTGGCTGGACACAGACGGAGATGGCACTGGTGACAACGCCGATCCCGACGACGACAACGATGGCATGCCAGACAGCTGGGAAAATCAATGGGGACTCGATCCCAAGGCAAATGACGCTAACCAGGACAACGACGGCGATGGTCAGGCCAATTATGCGGAGTACGTCGCCGGCACGACTCCGACCGATCCAGGGTCGGTATTCGCGGTTACAGAACTAATCGTCGAGGCCGGTGAATCCACCCTCACCTGGAGTTCGGTTCCCGGCAAAGTTTACCGCGTTTGGCAGAGCCACGACTTGGCCATGTGGAGTTTGCTCTCCGAGGCCGTACCGGCTAGTGAGGGGAAAAGCACAGATTGGAGTTGCCCGGGGAGTCCCGGGGAGTCGAAAGGCTATTACAAAATCGAAGTCTTGCCATAAGCGCTGATCGTTCAACAGCCCAGAGTTCTTCCATGGGATGCTGATGGCGAAACGCAAAACGGCCCTTCGCTCGGTTCGACGCACAGTCTCGGAGGGGCTTTCAACGCCGTACTCCGAGAGTGCTTGCTTGGTGGTGAAAGCTGCGGGGGCCCCGGGTAACCGGAGTCCCTACCGCGATCGACTGAGCGTTTTCGCCAGCTAATCTTTCCTGAATATCGAATCTCCCAGTTTGGAAATTGTACTCGACCAGTGTTTCCGAATGCTGTTTCGCGTGTCACCCGCCATTTAAATGAGCCCGCCCCCGCGACATGATTGAAACGTCGCGCCCCACGCCAAAAACGCCAGGTGGGTGGAGAACAGTGGCGAAAACAGCACCAACACCTCTCTAACTGAAGCTACCAGCGACGGTTACGAGCGTGGGATTTGCGCATAATCAAGGAAATGCATCTTGCCGGTTAGAACACGCGTTGTGTCGGGTCGCGTCCTCGGGATTGCCACAGGAGACGCCTGAGAAAATCTCGTCAGGGGGACGCATGTTCAAGTATCCCGAATAAGCGACCTTGAGCACAGGGGAGGGGTGGCCAATCTGCCTTGGAAGGGGCGAGGTGGTTGAGTGAAGCCACGCACATAAGGAGCCGGCAAAGGGGATTAGGCACACGAAGAAACGACGCGAATAGCAAAACGAAGTTGTTCAAGCCGATGGACAAGGCCTCATGGGCGATCTGAGGGAAGTTGCGAACACCCACTCACGGGGCGGTAGGCCCGAAAGGCTGAATCCCCGAGGGAGGAGGACATCAGGGAGGAGGACATTGATGAGTGACAATGTGCCGCCTAACAGAAAACCGAGGAGAGAAGGGCCAGCCTTCTGCCGAGACCAAGAACTTGAACAAAATGTCAGAGAGTTTATTGAGGAGAACTACAGAGACTTGGCACTCATATCTCCGTTTCTGGGCGAAGCCATTCGGAAACAGCCGGAAGCTTTGGCTGCTGGGGTTGCTGATGCGGTCGCCCAGTTTGAATTCCTTCTGCTCATGTCCTTCCTTTGGGTTCTATGCCCTATAGGCCGCAGGCCTGGTGTTAAGGGGGAGATAGGAAGGAAGAAAGAACAGCTTTGAATCTCAGGCGTTTCCCATGGGCAATGAAAGCGACGACACGAAAGATTTGGCTCAGCTTATTGACCGTGCCATAAGGGTTCTGTTGATGTCGCGGGCTCTTGTGGGAGAAGGTCGAAAGGCGCTCGATTTCGGCGGCACAAAAGCTCTGGGCGTTTCTGGTACTCCCGAAGTCGTCACACAGGAGCCGGAGAAACCTGACGAAACACAGGCTCAAGAAGATGCCAAGGTTCCTGTTCGCGACATCTTGACAGACATGCGGATTCGGGAGATTACTGCAGCGGGATTTTTGACTAATGACATTGTTCAGCTCGCCGGGGGATTGGGAAAGGAGGGCACCAGGCAAATGAAGATAAACGGGCTGCCTGCGATAAAGCTTGATCGGAGAGAATTCACGGTGATGCTTGTTCTTGCCAAACACGCGGGTTCCACTCGGGTCTCGCTGGACAAGCCTTGTCAGCGCCTCTACCTCAGTGTCAAAGACATATTGGACCAGATCGAGAATCTGAACAAGGCTCGAGGAAAATCGGGTATGGATCCTGAGTTCTGGCGAGATCCATCCGCTGAGGACGTCCGAAGGTGCGTTTCTCGCCTGCGGAAAAAGATCCGCGAGGCGGGTGGCAACGAGCGCCTTATTGAGTCGGCTCCGCAACGAGGCGGGGGCTACAGGCTTAGCACGGCGCCTGGGAATGTGATTGTCGCCTTATCGGAGAATGGACGTTCACAGGACTTTTGGGATGAAGCGCACACGGGGGCTGGCGGAACCTAATGGCAAAGCGCTAGTTAGGAGAAGGGCTAAGGCTTTTGTCAAAAAGGCGCTCGTTCGATCGACAACGAGCTTGTGAGCCCTTTACTATTCAGGCAAGAATTGAGGCAAACAACATGGCGCATCTTTGGGTAGCTGTATCTAATAACGACGACTGGGCCATTGTCAATCTTGACGGAAATTCGAACGCCGTTGTCCTGAGCAGAGACGCCGGGAACCCGATCCGCGTGCGGCGCGGTCCAACCGACAATGGCGCTGCCTTGATTCTTGGCGCGGGAAGGCAGGGTGAGCAGGAGGTCTGGGTGCTTTTGCTGAGGGAAGGCACTGACCTACGGGTAAACGGCATGCCCGTTTTGGGAGGCCTACGCGTCCTGCGCGATAGAGACGAAATCGCTGTCGGTGGAAGCCGCTTGTACTTTTCGACAGAGCGGCTTGCGCGCGTCGACCCGTTCCCGGGTATTGAGGAGCGCGTTGTGGCGTGCCCTCGGTGCAAGCAGCCGATCCAGCCTCATACACCATCGGTTCGTTGCCCAGGCTGTGGCCTCTGGCATCACCAGACTGAGGATTTGCCATGCTGGACGTACAGTGCAGTTTGTTCGATGTGCAACCAGAAGACAGACCTGGACGCTGGATTCAGCTGGACACCGGAGGATTTTTAGAAGCGATGGCGCGATGCAAGATACGACCACATCGCATGGCTCACAGGATGAAGAAAAGGGTGGTTCTTGTTGGCCTGGGCAATATCGGGTCTCATCTTGCGTCGCATCTCGCCCGCCTTCCGG
Organism: uncultured Verrucomicrobiota bacterium; assembly: GCA_964482435.1. Classification (GTDB taxonomy): domain Bacteria; phylum Auribacterota; class JABMQX01; order JABMQX01; family JABMQX01; genus CAYZXL01. Next base: position 27,930 of record CAYZXL010000024.1, on the reverse strand, counting down.
GCATTGGGCGGATGATGCTTGTTGACCGGGATGTCTACGAGGAGAAGAACCTTGTCTCGCAGGACATCAGACCTTCGGAGGTTGAAATGCCCAAGGTCCATGTTCAGGCCGAGCGAGTGAAGGAGATCAACCAGTCGCTTGAAGTAGAGGCTATTCATCAAGCTGTGGAGGACGTCCCTATGGGGCTTGTGCGAGGGAACGTGATTGCCACCTGTCTCGATGGGCGGGCATCCCGCCAGCACGTGAGCGAACTCGCCTGGCGGCTTGGCGTTCCCTTGGTAGATGGTGGCGTGGAGGCGGGGTCACTGCTGGCCCGGGTCAGCGTCTATGTACCGGGTGCGCACTCTGCGTGCGTTGAGTGCCAATGGACGGACCGGGACTACGAACAACTGGAGCAGAAGTACCCATGCCGAGGCAAGGTTGGTGGGGCGGCGACGGACGCGCCTTCGAGCCTTGGAGCTCTGGCTGCTTCTATACAGGCGATCGAGTGTCAGAAGCTCTTGGCTGGGAGCACGGGGCGGGTAGCAGCTAACTACGAAGTTTTGATTGACGCCATGAATCACAAGTGTTTTCTGAGCAGGCTGGTACGGAACCCTGAGTGCCGATTTGACCATAGGACGTGGAACATTCGGAGGCTCGCTTGCCGACCGGAAGACATCACGGTTAGGCAGGCGCTTGAGCTACCTAAGGGGTCCAGATCAACGGTTCTCCAGGTGCCGGGCAAAGTCTTCGTGAAGAAGCTCACGTGTCCCGAGTGCGGGAAGGTGAACAGTGGCTTACTTCTCCGTCACCGCCTGGGTTTGAAAGAGCGTATTTGCAGCAGGTGCGGTAAGGAGATGGCGGCATCGGGGCTTGACATGACACACGAACTTGACCCCTCACAGCTGGCCCAAGGAACCATGGACCTCCCGCTTCGGGCGTTCGGATTCCGGGCGGGAGACGTTTTCCGCATCCTCGATTCCAGAAAAAAGGAGTCCCACTACGAACTCTCAGGCAGCATCTGACACGATGGCGGAGGCCGACCATGCAAGACAAGGTTTCTGAATCCTTCCTGCGATGCCAATTTGAACAGGGTGTGGATCTCGCTCGGTCGAGTGACCTTCTTGATATCATGCCCATGGAGGGTTCGCCGCCCTGCCGGTACGTGGCAAGGCTCGACGCCAAGGGGCTTGTTCATTCACCATCGGGCGATATCGCTGAGGCAACTGGCTGCAATGTCGGAATATGGTTCCCTCCGGACTACCTTCGCCGGGTTGACGTGGCACAAATACTTACTTATCTCGGCCCGCCGAGACCGTGGCACCCGAACATTATGGCCCCCTTCATCTGTCTTCATGTGACGCCCGGGACTCCGCTGGTTGACCTTCTTTACAGCCTATACGATCTATGGACGTGGAACCTCTACTACACGGGGGACGAGGGCTTGAACCATGCGGCCGCGCAGTGGGCGAGGCAACAGAAACCCACTCGCTTTCCTATTGACCGAAGACCGCTGAGAAGACGGGCTCTCGGTTTTCGGGTTGAAATTAAGGAGAGGGGAGAGCAGAGGTGATCAGCACGCTTCGAGAAGATGCAGTTCACGAGTGTTTGAGCAAACACGCGATGGCGGTAAGCCCAGTCAGGACCGGACAATTGGAGTTCATCCTTTCAAATGGACGGGCTCTCCAGGGAACGGCCTATGTAGAAAACACCTGGTTGCGCCTCCAGATGCCGTCGACGACGGTGAGGGGCAAAAGGTGGCATTTGAGCAATCCCAGAAGTGCTTTGGATGTCTTGCGCAGAAACAAAGCGATCAGAGGAAATACCAGGCTCATCCTGTGCAGGGATGAGAGGTTTGTGACTCTGTCAGCAGACATTTGTTTAGATGACGAAGTGAATCTCGCGAGTCGGATTGAAGAATCACTCCACGGTTTCGCGACGGTCCTCGAAGCGCCTCGCGGTCCAGATGACAGAGCCTCAATCGGCTCGCACTGCACGGTCTCAACCAGCGAAGCTGCGAAGGGCCCAGACTCTGACCTTAAGCACCTGTGTGAAGAGGCGGGATGGCCGTTTCTCGAGCGGCCGAGCGGGAGCTTAGCAGTAGACCTGGGTGTTCCTCGAGACTTTTACCAGGCGACCGTTGAGGAGCAGGAAGGCAGAGATGGTGGAATCCGTTTGTCCATCGGGTTAACCCAAGGAGAATTGTCGCCCAAGGTGTGTCGCTGGGCGGCCGCTTTTTTTCTCCTCACCGCCTGCAGCGCCCTGAGGATGGTGCGGCCGGTAACGGAGGGAAAGGATCACGGATCGGCAGTCTCGCTCGAAATCTCGTTTGCGCGCCGGCCATGTGCCCCCGAACTGAATCACGCTCTCGCAGCCCTTTCGGTAGCTTGTCGGATGATCGGCCGAGAGGCAAGGCTGCTCCACCATGACGAGGAATTAGCCAAGGAATACCTGTTGACCCGAGGATTGTCCCCGCGGTCAAGCTGATCCAATTTCAACCCAATGCGGCCAGCGGGCCGGAAAGGAAAAGCTCCCATGGTCAACTCAAGAACCAAGAGGCTAACACTCACGGCGAGCGACGTCTCAGGGCAGAGGATAGCTAAGTTGCGGGGTGTGCAGCGTGATTCCACGGTCGGCGAACTCATTGACAACCTTCTGCCGAAGATGGACATCCCTCGATTTGACGTCAACGGGCGGCCATTGACCTACCGCGCGCGACTCGACCGGGAAGGACGGCACCTTCACAATTCAGAGGTTGTGGAAGAGGTGCTGCGGGAGAATGACCACATCGTCCTTCATCCCAACGTGGATGCTGGGCAAAGGGCATGACAAGACACCGGGCGGCCGATGTCTGAGCGGAAACGGCCCAACGTGAAAAGGAAACCTACATCGTGCCCAAGAATGGATTCGGCTGGTCCATAGCCATCTACAACGAGGATGGCAAATTGATCGTTGAAGTGCCCATAGACCCTGATTTTCAACCCGCTGAGGAATGGGTGAGATTCAGCGGAATCCGACGGGGAACCTTCGCCCCGGACGACCTCGGCAAGGCCTCCGTCAAACCTATCTGGCACCCAAAAGCGGGCCAGCCGTATCTCGGCGGCTTCAAGGTGGGCATATCAGGCGTGAATTCCACGGGTAAGCGACAACTGTTGTGCCTTGAGTTCCGGATTCGTTACTTTGAATCGGTAGCCCAACGCATAGCCTCTCTCTGCGTGGAGAAAAAGCTCCTAAAAGCTGGCGAACGATTTCTCTACTCACTGTCGGCTTTTCCGAGCGAAGGAGAGCGCCGCGAACAAACTCCAGCCGCGTTTCACGTGGAGGAGGTTGCCCCGCCGCTGTCTTTGAAACAGACACGACTCGACGGCTTTGTGCGGAACTCGTCCCCTTTCGGGCAAATAGACCACCAGGATTTCCCTGTCTTTGTCCCACAGGGCGTACTCGATGAAGCGGCCGCATTGACGGCTCAAGCAGGAGCGAATGAGACAGGAGGCATACTCGTCGGGCACCTTCACAGAGACTTAGTGATGGCCGAGGTCTTTGCCGAGGTTACGGCCCAGATACCGGCTTGCCATACGGAATCGGGCGTCGCGAAGCTGACGTTCACGGCGGAGACGTGGACCGCGGTGCAGGCGGCGATCAACCTGAGGCGGAGAAACGAGGTGATGCTGGGATGGTGGCACTCGCACTCGTACATGAAAGAGACGTGCAAGAACTGCGAGAAGGCGAAACATAAGACATGCAGCGCTACTGCACTCTTCATGTCGGATGTTGACTGCGCCTTTCACAGGACGGTTTTCCCACGAGCCTATAGCGTTGCAGTAGTAATAAGCGATAACCCGTGCACAGGAATGTCGTGGGCCTTGTTCGGATGGAGAGGCGGAGTGATCGTCGCACGAGGATGCCATATCCTGAGCAAACACCGAAGAGATGCACCGGCTGAAGTCCCGATTACAGGAGGAAATGACAATGCCGCAGCGACCTGAACTCCCTTTCGCGGAGATATTGATGGCCACAGGCGAAGGAACCCCGAGCGTTGAGGACAAGGTTCGCCTTATCGAGGACCTTCCACCCTCGCTTCGGAAGGCAGCGATAACCTCCCTCTTTGACCACGTGAAACGCATGAGTACCAGCCTGTTGGAAGCCCAGGCAAATCAACAAAAGCTCGGGGCCGTCCTCGAGAAGCTGGGCGCTCCCCCCTGGCATTCGGCAATTTTCCGCCGCGCGGTGAGGACTGCCTCTGGCCCGCGGGCGCTCGTCTCGCACGGCAGCATGCGACGAGTAGTTGGACTTGTTGATGAAGTGAGTCTCGAATCGCTGTCTCCGGGAGACGAGGTTTTCCTCGGAAGCGAACTGAACGTAATCGTCGCCAAGGCGGATGACGGTGGAGAACAATGCGGCGAAATCGCCACCTTCGACCGTTGCCTGCCTGACGGCAACGGCCGTGCGGTCCTCAAGTATCGGGAAGAAGAAATCGTCGTTCAGTTGACTCCACGGTTGAAAGCGAAGGGACTGAAAAGCGGGGATCTGGTTCGTTGGGACCGCAACACGTGGATAGCATTCGAGAAGATCGAACGGCTCGAGGGGCATCAATCTCTGTCGCAGGACATTCCAAACGTCACGCGCGATCAGGTCGGGGGGCAGAGGGCGAACGTTGAGAAGCTGCTGTGGGCCATAACGGCTTTTCTTCTGTACCCCGAAAAGGCCGCAAAGTACGGAATCAGTAGCGGCAGAAGGAGCATTTTGATGGTTGGGCCGCCCGGCTGCGGGAAAACGCTGATGGCCAAAATCGCCGCGCATGAGCTCGCTGCTCTCAGCGGGAAGCGGTGCGCGTTTCGAGAGATCGGACCGGGGCAATGGAAAAGCCCGTGGGTTGGCGTCTGGGAGAAGAACATTTCTGACACTTTTGAATTCGCCCGGAAGGCCGCGAAGGACGGCTTTGTGGTCCTCTTTTTCGATGAGATCGAATCGTTCGGAAGAATCCGGGGCGAGCTGGGCGGTCATCACTCAGACGCGGCACTCGCCACTCTCCTAACCAAACTCGACGGCTTCGACGACCGCTCAAATGTCGCGATAATTGCTGCCACGAACCGAAAGGACTTAGTTGACCCGGCTCTTCTTGAAAGGCTTTCGGACATCGAGATTACGGTCGGCCGACCAGATGTAAAGGGCGCGCGAGAAATATTTCAAATCCATTTGCCGGCAACTCTCTGTTACAGCTCGAACGGCTCCAGCCCCACCGAGACCCGGGAACGGATAATCGAAACGGCCACATCGAGGTTTTACAGCCCAAATGGAGATAACGAGCTTTGTGTCCTGCGGTTCCGTGACGGGGCAACCCGGACGGTTGTTGCCCGACAACTGGCCTCAGGGCGGACATTCGAGCAGATTTGCCGGGCGGCCTACAACGCCGCGATGTTTCGCGAAGTGAGCGGTGGCGAACAAGGGCTCACCGTCCCGGACGTCGAAGAAGCCGTAGCGGAGGCGATGGAACGGCTTTCCACGACGCTCACGCCGCGCAACGCCCATGCTTATCTCTCCGACCTTCCTCAGGACGTTGATGTTGTTAGCGTGGAGCCGGTTCGTCGAAAGGTAATCCGTCCTCATCATTACCTTACTTTAACGTAGAATGGAGATTAAAAGGACCTATCGTGACGTCGTCTATTGGACCGCAAAGAACGCGTGCCAGGAAATTGGCCACCAAGCAGGTGCCAAAACTCTGTGGCTACGATAGTGAATTAGGAAACTTCAAAATTGGGCGGGATATCCGCGGTTGCACCTGCGACGAGGCTGCGTACGCGCTGTTGCGACAAATTGAAGGTTCACCGCAGGTTCGGAGTGCCGCTCCGGAGAGCAGTTATTCATACTCTTACCGCCCAGAGTCCTACTGCGAGAGAAACCAGGGAGAGTACTGTGGGGACGAGCGGCAGTACTGTGGACAGAGCCGCGTGACCAGCGGCGGAGAAGAGCGTGACAATATGTCCCGAGACTGGGGGCGAAAGTTTCTCGCCGCAAATGGGGGGTGTGTGTACATAGACCTGGGGCACTTAGAACTTTGTACGCCGGAGGTTCTGAGTGCTTACGAGCTTGTCGCGGCCTGGCATGCGATGCTGCACATCGCTCAGCAAGCCCAGACGAATGCAAACGAGAAGTTGCCCTCCGAGGAGAAATATGAGGTTCTGATAAACAACACCGATGGCCAAAACTCCTACGGGAGCCACGTGGACATTCTTGTGACTCGGCCGACATGGGAGAACATATTTCTCCGGAAGCTTCAGTACATGCTGTATCTCGCCAGCTTCCAGGTCTCCAGTATGGTCAATACAGGCCAGGGCAAGGTTGGCGGCCAAAACGGGACCGGTCCAGTTCCCTATCAGTTAACCCAACGTGCAGATTTCATGGAGACTGTGGTGGGTCCCCAGACCACGTCTCGAAGGCCTCTCGTGAATAGCAGAAACGAACCCCTTTGCGGGTGGAGGCAGCCCGCTAATGCCAGTGCCGATGAAGCTGACAAGCTGGCGAGACTCCATGTCATTTTCTACGATAACAATCTCTGCGACGCGTCGAACTACCTCAAGGTGGGTGCCCTCCAGATCCTCCTGGCAATGATTGAGGCCGAATCGGTTAATGCCAAGCTTATCCTCGATGACCCTGTTGGTGCCGTCGTCCGTTGGAGCCACGACCCTTCTCTGCAGAGCCGTGAGCGCCTGACATCCGGCAAGAAAGTGACTGCCGTGGAATTGCAGATGCTTTTTGTCGAAGAGGCCAGGAATTTCGTAAACGCCGGTGGATGTGAGGGCGTCGTTCCAGACGCCCCCCAAATCCTCGATCTTTGGGAGGACACTCTCCTGAAATTGGGGGCAGGCGAGCTGGCGTCGCTCGCGGCGAGGCTGGATTGGGTGCTTAAGCTCTCCATCATCCAACGGGCCATGAAAATGAATCCCGAATTAACCTGGAACTCTCCCCAAATCAAGCACTTGGATTATCTATACTCCAGTTTAGACGCCGACGAAGGGCTTTACTGGATTTTCGATAGGAACGGGTTTGTGGAGAGAATTGTCAGCGATGCTGAAATCGAGCGGTTTGTTCATGAACCCCCGACCGATACGCGAGCCTGGACGCGAGGCATGCTACTTCGCAGAGCCGGGGAAGCGGTAGATGAAGTGGATTGGGATTATGTCACAGTGAAATGCAAAGGCAGCCATGGCTGGCCTGTGTACAAGACAATAGACCTGGCTAACCCACTCGCTTTCACGAAAGAACAGACCGAAAACATTTTTCATGAAGACAATACCGTTGAAGGGGTTCTTGATGCCTTGGGTGCCCAGGCAGATGCGGGTGCCACAAACAATGTCTCAGGACGGGAAGGCGAGCGCAGTTGCCTAACCGGGTCAGCCGCCGCTTGTCCCGCTGCCGATACCGGCGTGGCCTCTGGTCACGAGTCACAGGCCGACGACCAACAAGTTGGTGAGGACATCGAAAATCGGAAAGGAGTGAAAGACCATGAGATTTCGGGAGCGTCTTAACGACGATTCACGTGAAGAACCACAGAATCCAGGACCTGGAGAGCCCACAAGTGACAACCTTGAGAGGCTGCGAAAGGCCGGAGAGGACTATCTTTCCGCCGGTGACCAGGCCATAAAGAAAATCATCTCTGCGGATAGCACAGCGTTCTTGAACGCTGCCAAGCAGGTTGGAGGTCAATAGGTCTGTGGCCGGACCGCTTTTCGGTGTCGAAACGGAGCATGCTCTTACAGTTTTACAGCCCGGAGGGAAGAGCCTTCAAACGGCAGAAGCTTGCGGGCGACTCATTTCTTTGGCGAGGGCCAAGCTTCCTTACCTGCCGCGCATGCGTTCTCAGGGTCTTTTCCTCCCAAACGGATCGCTGTTCTACATAGACTGTGGGTCTCACCCTGAGATGGCCACGCCAGAAGTTGACAATCCCCGCGATGCTGTTCGTTACATCCTGGCAGGAGACAGAATCCTCTCAGCGCTCGCGGACGACTTAGTCGCCATGTGTCATGATGTCTCGGAAGTTCTATTCACGAAGGCAAACGTATGTTACAGCAACGGTTTTCGGACGACCTGGGGGTCCCACGAGTCGTATCTCTTGCGGCTCGCCCCATCTGCCTTCGCCGAACAAATCATTCCGCACCTGGTTTCGCGGATCATCTATACCGGGGCCGGCGGTTTCAACAATCTTTCGCGGGGTCTCGAGTTCATTCTTTCTACACGCGTACCGCACCTCGACCAAGAAATATCAGGTAGAACGACTGATTGTCGTGGCATATTCAATACAAAAGACGAGCCACTCTCTCGGAACGGATACCACAGGTTGCACATTCTGTGCGGTGAGAGTCTCTGCTCACAGCATGCCGCATTTCTGCGGTTGGGGACGGCCGCGCTGATAGTGGCGATGATAGACGAGGGATGGCGACCCGGCGATGGGGTCAAGCTTCAGTCTCCGCTCGACGCAATGCGAACGATTGCCGGGGATCCAGAGTGCAAAGCCGTTGTTGAGTTGGCAAATGGCAAGGGTGCGACCGCCATCGGAATCCAAAGGCACTACCACCGTATGGTAGGGGATTATCTTCGCAGCGCGGCGGCGCCGCCCTGGGGTGAAGAAGTCTGGACAAAGTGGGGAGAGACTCTTGACAGTCTGGAACAGGGCGCACCGGAGTCCGTGGCGACTACACTCGACTGGGCAATCAAATATGAGCTGTACCAGCATTGGGCACGCCGTCGCGGCGTCCCCTGGGAATTCCTGCCAATCTGGAACCATGTTGTCGCTCGGCTGTATGATGCCCTCGCTCTCACGGAAGAATATCGGGACAAGTCCGTCAGCCTCGATTTTATCCTGGGTAAGACCAGCCCGATTCCCGAGGAGGTCAAGCGTCTTACATCCTGGATTAAAAGCAAGGGGCTCACGTGGGAAGGGTTCAGAGCATTTCTGGGCCTTCGAGCCGAATTGCTCGAAGTTGATACAAGATTTGGCCAATTGGGCGAGAAGGGGATTTTCTCCTCAATGGATCGAGCAGGAGTGCTCCAACATACCGTCCCAGGCGTAGACGACAACAGCGTGAGGGACGCTATGGTAAATCCACCGGCCGCTGGTCGCGCCAGAATTCGTGGCGAATATGTTCGGCGATTCTCGGACTGCTCTTGCTTCTATCTGTGTGACTGGCAAGGGGTGTACGACCTTTTGGGCAGGCGCTGGCTCGACCTGAGCGACCCATTTGAGACAGAAGAGCGATGGCGGAAGGTACATGAGGGACAGGAAGGCGTTCTGCCATAGCGCCTTTTTGTTTTCTTCGCGTGCGATTCGTGAAAATCGCAATTGGGTGCCCCAAGGCGTGAACTCGCACTCGGGCCGTGGTTCACATGGAGTTGGGGCCTCCTCGTTGACAATCGTGCGGTGTCGGTGCTCGAAAAGTGTTCAGCCGTGAGTGAGCTTCTTCCACTTGACATAACACCTGCTGAAGTCTGATAAGTAAGGCAGGGTAAGAAGCCGAGTGATCGGTAGAAAGGAGGGTGAGCGTGAGTGGGATAACAGCGGCAACAGGTGGCTTGTTTCGCGTGGTTCTCTGGCAGCTTGATATGAAGCGGGCTCACAGGCTGCAGCTCGACAAAAAGGCTTGAGATACTCGATGTCTTGGCTGTGGTTTGCCTGGCGTTAGGGAGGCATACCACCCGTGGCTTTGTCGAGAACCAGTCGTTGGCCACTACAGAAGGCAGAAAGGAGGTGATGGGCGCCTTTCTTCGCTAAGCGGAAGAACGTGAACGAACATGAACGAAACAAATTAAGAAGGAGGGAACGACCATGAGGAACGCACTGCGATGGGCATTTATTTCGGCACCGGCAACCATGCTGCTGATTGCTGCAACAGCTCCTGGCGCGGAGTATACCTGGGAAAACCTCGCGAAGTACACGGTCGGCCCGGCCAAGTTGACCCTGGTTACGGGCAAGCAGTTCGGCGCACAGAAGGCTTTGTTCACGCTCTCTGAGACATATATGAATGCAAAAACCCTGGCGATTACGGAGAATACGGGAGCCACCGTCAATGTGACAGTGGCGCACATCGCCAGAATCGAGGTGACCCCGGACAAGGAACCTGCAAGGGTAAAGTCCTCAAGCGAGTTCACACTGAAGGTCGTTGGCAAAGAAAAGGACGGCGGTGCGTGGGAGGGACGTACGAGCTGGCCGTATTACAACCTTTGTGTGCTCGTACCCGCATCCTTTGAGCCGAAACTGGAGAAAGTGTTTCACGACCGGGGCTCGGACAAGGCCACGTATGATCCCGCGGACATGGGTAAGCTCACGTCGCCCGAAATCGAGGAACTCGCAGCTCTCTTCGTGAAAGGCGAAATCAACCCCCGCATCTTCCCACTAAAGGACGATGGGTTTATCCTCGAAATCCCGTGGGTGCAAATCAAGAGCGTGGAGTTCGGGCAGTAGCGCGAGCCAGCGGCTGAGACGACCGATGCTGTTGAGCACGTACCTCTAATCACAGTAACGTGTTTCGCTTGCTTGAGTCGGCGCCGCATCCGAATTCCACGTCGGGCCGCCACACCAGTGGCAGTAGGCTAACCGTCAAGCGGAGGTGCCCAATTCACGTGGAACGAACACAAGGAGGGCCCAAACAAATGAGGAATATGACTTTCGCAGCCGTGCTTATCGTTGCAGCCGCGCTGCTCGGGTGTCGAAAGGACCCGCCGGAGCAATTGTACGGCGACATATTATCTATGGCCAGTGAGGTCAAGTCAGCGAGCGCATTACCTGCAGGCACGGAGCGCACCCACGGCATGACAAGGTTCATCAAGAGGGACTATCCTGGCCTGCTTTATGAGAGGACGGCAGAGTTCCTCAAACTCCGCCCACCGTCGGACAAGCGCTACGAAGCTGTCAAGACGCTTCACGACGCGATCGGACGATCCTTGGACGACAGGCCCCGCGCTCACAGCCCGATGCCGGGCAAACTCGACCCGAAAGCCTTTGTTTCGAGATTGGCTGCCATGGCTGCCCTCGTCGACGCCCTGAAGGCAATTGAGTTGCCGGAGTAGCCGTCCATTCCCGCTGCGATAAGTCAGGGGAGCGCGCGGAACGTGAGAGACCACAAGAAGCGACTTCCCATGAACTCCAAGGCGGCCGCACCACAGCCCGGAGCGACCCTGGCAAAACCGCGAAGATGGAAGAAGTGTGGAAGACGGTCGTTGCTCACTCGAAGCTGGTGGTTGAGATACAGCAGGGGCGTGTATCCGCGTCCGAAGTTAACTGGAAATCTTCTTTCCTCAACTTTGACGAGGCTGCCGACTATTTTCTCAAGAACGCCCCATCAGGGGACAAGAGAAGACAAGACGCACTTGAGATTGCAGATGCAATCAGGTACGGAGCCGAGCACATTCGGGCCAGGGAAAATCGGAGGAGAGGGTATGTCGAAATTGCCAATCCCCTTTAAGCTGATAGGTTCTGGGACTCTTTTCGCAGTAATCGCCTTGAGCTTACCTGGAAGCCCCGTCTCATCTGGGGCGGCGAAAAGTCCCTCCGCAAAAAGCCGGATTAATCTTGTTCATGAGGGCTCCTATGGCGAGGTTGAGGTGAGCTTCAAGGAGAAGGGAAAACGCGCAGGAACCCTCGCATTTCAAATGGACGAGAATGGCAGTGGCTTCGACGCGGTCGTCAGGCGGAGAGGAAAGGAGGTTGGCCGGTTCGAGGATGTCTTCGATGGGGGACTCCCCATCGGTGTCGAAATCGGTAAGGTGGACCTGGAGCGCAATGGCACCGAAGTCATATTCGTTGGGGTGGAAAGCGGCGGCACCGGCGCAAATAATGTTTACCTGAACCTGCTGTGCCCCCGGAAGCTTAAGCGGATCTGGCTGTCGCTCCATTTTAGCTATAATGCGACCGACCCCATTCCAGGCATTCGCATCAGCGACAATTTTCATGAGAGGACCTTGCGGAAGGAGAGAGAATTCCTGGTTCAACTCATGTGCGACAACTACAGCTATATTGGCGAAATTGATCGTCTCAGGCATGCGGATGACCCCGCGTTCGCCTACTACTTCTGGGGGCGCGACAACGGGTCTATCAAAGATGGGTATATGACAGTGAGGAAGTATAAAGGAAAGAGCAAAATGGGGGCAAGCGTCACGGCACAACTTCAGGATGGCGACGTTCTCTACACAGCCTATTTCAAAGCCGGAGTGGAGGCCTACGATAAGCGCGCAGACGAGCACTGGATCGTTTTTCACCCTTACTCCATGTACTCCTGGCCTGACGAGCTGAAAAAAGTGGGCGACCTCCTCATCATCGACTGCTCCGACGAAGGCCTCGCGGTCGTCAACACCAAGACGCATCATCTGAAAAGGATCCCGCCCGGACAGGAAAGGGACTGGCCTGGGAACCTGGATAGACGAGTTGCACGACACAAGGAGCAGGGCGTTCATTAAGCAGACCCACTGAGGCCCTGGTTGACAAGCGGACAGGAGGTGGAGATACTGAAGTTAGCCGGAGAAATCCCGCGAAGACGAGGGACTGTACGTCCGGCCTTCGGCAGGACAGGGATGGCGGGCTGCGCGGCGACGGAGTCCGTCCGGGGCGCCCCTTGCTGGCCGCAGGCTTTGGGCAGGCAAAGGGAAGGAGGCATTTTATGGATGGCAAGCGGTCGACAAAAGAATGCCCTCGTTGTGGCACGTTGAATGAGGAGACACGGCTTCTTTGTGTCAGGTGCGATTTCGACTTCGAACATATGCAAATGGTAATAGAAACGCCAGAAGAGAGGCGACACCGGCTAGCAACTAAGATGTGGACGCCCGACGACTACAAGAATACAGGTCGAGCAGAGCAACACGCGACTTCGCAACGAGACAGATCCACAGCCGCCGGAGAGGGCCCTCGCGCGCGACCGGTGCCTTGGCCCCTGGTGATCGGGGCCTCCATCCTTATTCTTGTCGGCATCGGCATTCTCGCATTTGCCTTCGCAACCGCGGCAAGTGTAAAGAGCACTGACCGCGATGTAGCGGGGTTCGTGATAATAGTAACCTACCTTGGGTATGTCTTCGGCTTGATGTTTTTCGTGGCCGGTGTAAAGGTTGAGGTTGACGTGCTCGTGGCCGTGGGTAAGTTGACTGAGGCCATACTCGTTTTGCCTCTGTGCTTCCTGGCCGTCCTTGTCGCCCCCCTCAGCGAAAGCAAGTTTTTGGCATTGCTGGCGGAACCAGGTACGTTCCATTTCCAGGTTATTCGGTTTCCCTTCATCATTTTCGTTGTCGGATGGATCTATGGCGCGTACTATGCGTCCGAAGCGCTCCGGCGTTACCGGAAATCGAAGCAGGACACCCACAGGTAAGCCTTGCCTGCGGGACCAGGGCAAGTCAAGCAGAGCGGCTGCTGATCCAGAGCCGCCTCCCTGCCTCAGAAAACCCAATGCCCGCGGGTCTCCAGCGGTAGCTTAGCCGCAAAGTGGAGGTGCGCAATTCACGCTGCACCAACACAAGGAGGTGGCGAATGTTCAGATTGGAGTACAAAGTATTGCCAAAACAAGGAACGCAATATGCCGATGACGTTGGTGGAACTCTTATTATATACTTATCAACCGCTCAGAATAGCAGAGATGCCGATCGTGCTGCGCGAGCCCACCCGGAGGGAGACGGCTGGACGATCACACAGTCAGAAGATGTCTCTCAGATCACTCGTGAAACGTGCTCTCAAGAGCTTCAGCGGGTTTTTCAAATGGCGGAAGAAACCGGAGGAGCATATTATACCATAGCTTGGGACAAATGATAATGATCAGCGGCTAACAACGGAGTCAAGGGGTGCGTGGTAACCCGCCCTGCTCACGCCGACGTTCGGCAAGGAGCACTCAGCATCTGGCCATTCACGAGGAACAACGATGCGAACAATGTTGCCAAGGACATCCGCAGGCTGCTGAGCCTTTACGAGCAGCTCTTGCAGGACTGTGTCCAGCGGCTTGCCGATGCTTTTCCTGCTATGGTCTCTGGCAAGGGGGATGGCACCCCTATATCCGAAGCAGCGCAAACCATACTTTACGACGACCATCCCGCGGTGCGCAGATTCGTGAACCACTACGTCTCGTCCCGTCGGGGACACGGAGAGCGGTTCCGTGAGGGGATCCGTCGCTTCCTGATCCCAGCATGGAAGGAGGATGCGGAGAAGCGCAAGGAGAGCGTCAACCGAATGACGCTTTTTACCATTGAGTTGCGCTTGACAGCTCTTCTCATGCTTACACGGGAATGTCCGGAAATGGAAGAATTGTACGACTACATGTCTACGGTTGCACGGTCAGATGGGCCAACCGAATGTCCTTGAACAGTTGACGAGAACGCCGAACAACAGCACTCAGGCGGCGCGGTACCCCTGCGCCTGATGTCAAGCGTTGGCGAGGTATGAGGAGGAAGAGAAACATGAGCATATGGCGAAGACTTTTCGGCAAGAAGGAACCTCCGCGACAGGATGAGCGCGTGGTCGGGGAATTCATGGGTAAGCCAGTGATCGACTTGCGCGATGACAAGGAGCGTGAAATCGAGAGAGACGCCTACGCGGGTGAGAGCCTTGGCCCTGATGTTGATCGTCTCGTCGCTGAGTTAATTCAAATCGGCAGGACCGATGGCTACGTGTCAATGACCCCCGGCGGTAAGTTCAACGAGAAATGCAATCACGTTCGCGCCTGCGAGATTGGGGAAGCTTTGAATAAGCGTGGCGGAACGGATCTGATGCTGGCGGCACACACAGAGTTAGCGCAGCGCTTCCAGGCAAGGCGCGTTCGCTTGAGAGTGCCTGGGGCTTCATCGGCAAGTGGCTCCCATAAAGCGCATTCCAACATGGCCACCAAAGCCCAGCGGGTGAGGTAGCGTTGGCGCCGCGCCTGACGGGTGACGTTAGGCCATGGATTAGGAAAGCAGAGACGTGTGCTCGCAGGATCGGAAGGAGGTAATCATGCCTAAGTGTGTCGAGTGCGGAAACCGTGGAGAATGGGAGCAAAAATGCGGCCAGCCCTATATGAAGTGCAAGGCGTCAAAACCACCGACCACGGATTTCATATCCTTGGCTGAAGCGCAACACGACGCTCCTTGCGATCAATACGTCCCCTTGGAAGGCGGGGAACGTGTGCTTCTGTATCGGTCACAAGCCGCCATGGCAAAGGACCTGAAGGCGCACGCCTATCTAATCAACGGCGTAGACTTGAAGGGAGTCAAGAGAACGGTCAGGGGGTGCACATATGAGGTGTACGGTTCGCGTTCCCGCGGTACTGCTCTCGATTTTCTCCGACGGATTCCGAGCAACGCCATTCCGCCTCTTTACTATGTGATCGTCGAGACGCCATCGGGCAGCGTTGGCAAAGATGCCAACGGTCTTTTCGACGAGGACACCGGAAGTCCACTCGATTAAGGCCACACGGCTGTTGCCTGGGACGGGTGCACAAGTAGGATTTTTATGTCGCTACCAACGCGCCCTCAGACAGAGGAGATAAGCCGCGGCGAACGAACCACATCATCCCGGCGACGCGCACAAAGCGTGCCTTATGCCGGACGTTAGCATGACGACACCTTGCGGTGTTACCCGAGTGGAAATCCGCCGACGAACCAGTACCCGGCCTGCAGCCCCAGCTGGCGCGCCGGGAGTACAGCAACTGAGACTTCGAGAAGTGCAAGGTTGGCTCAGATTGAATCTTTTCCGGAATGAGGAGCTGCCGAGTAGCCTCCTCAGAGGTTTGCGGCAGTCCCTCGCCGATTCCTTCAACGCAGGAGGGAGGGCTGAACGCGACGCGGTAGGGTCTATGTTACGGGTCCTGGGAACGGTTGCCGGCCTGAACTCGGTAGCACAGGTTCAGTCGTATCTCGCCGAGCGAGGGTTGTGGTTCAGCTACCTTGATGTCACACCCGAGCCCCTGGTGTCCCTTTGTCCTATCGTGTGTATCACCGAAGGCTGCAAGCTCGTTAACTACTCCGACCCAAAGCAAGGTTTCGTCAGCACGAGGACGGGGGAAGCCCTGATCTACACCGAGGTCCTCCTGGGCGACCCTGTGTACACCGCCGGGCAATGCGCCGTCTCGCCAGTCGGGATCCTGGTTTCGGGGAATGTCTTCATATTTACTCATGTGGTTCGCCAACACGCAAAGCTCATGTGGCAGTTCATCCCGCCCATGAAGCAACTGCAGCCGGAACATGTCCAGACGTTCGGGAAGGATTTCATCATCCGTGGGCTCTGTGGGATTCCGTCGGGGCAGTCATTGGACTGGACACAGGCGCTGCGACTGCTGCAGATCCGGTGGCTCTGCGAACGCTTTGGACTGGACAAGACCGAACCCGGTACCTGTCTTGCTGATGAGACCCGTTTTTCCGAAGAGTACCTCCGTGACATGAGACTGAGGTCGGCGTATCACGAAATAGCTGGACATTACAGGGACCAGATCGACCACGGGCATACACTCGGGACGCCGAGAGACCTCGCGGGTGTCTACGAGGTTAGGGCGGCACTGGCCCAGGTCGCCTTCAGCGACCAGCCCCTCTACGGTGTGATTGAACTGGTGACGTTCCTATCCGAGCAAGGAGTGTACCATCACAGACATGCACTGCGGGCACTGAGCAAACTGGCGTACAAGGTTAAACCTGATCTGCTCAGCTGTGATGAAATCAAGCCATGTGAGGCAATCAAGTTAGCAGACTTCATGGCTTCCGAGGACTGGGCCCGTCTTCGTGAGGTTGCTTTTACGCTGCTACGGGAGGATTTCACCGTGAGGCCGGAAAGGAGATAGCTATGTCAAAGCTGGATGATGTATGGGACAACATCAAGGATCAGGTTGAAACATACCTGAAACTTGACAGTCTATCGGGGTCGGAGCGGAGCGAAGCGGGAATGAAGGTGGTCTTCGGGATCCGAAAGTTCCGAAAAGACGTCGACTGGTTTATGGTGAACGCAGCGACGGGAGACCCGCGCCGCCCTGCCGTTCAGAGGGTGCAAGCGATTATGGACAAGATCGGGCTTCCAAAGTAGTCTCTTCCGGAAAGAGGTAAGATGGGGGATGAATCAGGGATGGAACCGCAGGCAACAAACGCGTTCACGGCGACTTGGGATCCACGCCAACGGCGGGACATGGGGCGCGTCTGCGTGCACAAGCATACCGGGATCTCCGCCGGAAGACTCAGCATCCCTCCTCCAACCCCCCCACCACCACCGTCCGCGAGGTTTCTTCATCTACTCCCCTGCCGATCCGAAGCCGCCGCCCGTCCGTAACGGCCCGGTGGACACAGGGGGAGGTTAGCACAGATGTTGGGATGCAGGGGATCAGGCGGGAAGGTTTTGGGTGGTGGTTTGAGCGGCTTTCCAGTTGTCCGTCAGGAGTTCTTCGAGCCGGTTGATGGGATGAGCGATGATGCGGGGAGACACGTCCCGGAGGTGGGCGAAGGTGGCGAGGCGGAACACGTTACTTCGGTCAATTTGGTGTTGACGTGGTTTTGCCGTTTGGGATAATGGACGCCGGAAAAAGAGAGGCGGCTGCTTCGAGAAAAGCAGTCAAACCTGTTTTGGAGACATAGCAATGACCGGGCGGAGAGAGTTGCTCCCGGGAGAAAGCTCCATAATCGTTTCATCATTGAGCGTTTACCGTTCACGCTCCATCCGCTGCGTAGGTTCCGGCATTCCTTTGCCACATGTTTGCTCGAAACCGGCTATGACATCCGAACGGGTGAGGAACTCCTGGGCGATAGCGATGTGCGAACTGCGATGATCTACAGTCACGCGCTGGATCCGGAACGCAAAAGTTGCCCGAAGCCCCGCGGACCTGCTCTAAAAGGGGAGGGAGACCTGCGTGTTATGCTTTTTCTATAAGGTGCAACTCATCATAGAGGATTGGCGATGCATCCGATTGACAGCCCATGAGTTAGAGGCTTTCCCGGCGAAAATGCCCCGGGTCCTATACAAGAGGGGCAGCCCGTATAAGGGATCTATGCGGAACCATATACACAGCGGTCAGCCCCACTTCTCAAACTTCGGTCATCTAAGAGGTGGCTCATGCGGTTTGCGTTTTTCGGTCTCATTAAACCCAGCATCGAAAAGCTGAAAGCCAACAATGACATCGAGGGCCTAATAAAGGCACTGAAATATCGGCGTGACCACACTGTGCGCACGTAGGCGGCCAAGGCCCTAATTGCGATTGATAAGTCTTTGGGGAGAAAGGGACTTCCAGTACTGTACAGTGCGCTTCGTGACGCGCATAGGGAGGTCAGGGCAAATGTCGCCGCAGGTATCAATGTCATCGGAGCCGACGAACAGGGCATACCCTACCTGATAGAATCGCTCGGTGATGAAGGCCCGGAAATTCGGGAAAGCGCCCGTCGCTCGTTGGCGGCCCTTGGTGCAAAAGCCATTCCAGCATTGACCCAAGCACTCAAACATGAAAGCAAGGCCATCAGGGAAAACGCGGTGGGTGTCCTTCGAATGATGGGCTCGGGTGCGGCGCGAGCGTTACCCAACTTGCTCGATGTTCTCTGTGCCCCCGAATTCAAAGACGAGAGATGGGTGGTAGTAGAAGCTATCGCTAATCTTGGTTCGCTGGCGAAGGATGCTGGGCCTCGATTGATCCAGGTATGGGACAAGGAGCCAGAGATAGAATGTATGGCGGAAGCGTTGGGTAAGATAGGGGCTACCGAAGCCGTTGACCCCCTGCTCAAACGGTTATTTGCCGTTCCTCGAAGCAAAGATCGAGTTGAGGATTTCAAAAAGGCTCTTTTCGCACTCGCCTCTGACCGCTCCCTCCCCAAAGAGGTGCTCGAGTGGGCAGTGCGTGCGTCCACCTATGAACACAAAGGGGAGCGTCATGGAGGTGGATGGTACGAGGCAGGTTACATCACGCTCCAAGACTCTGACGAAGCAATAAGGTGTCTCTGTGATATAAACACGCCAGCAGTAGATAATCTATTGCACCTGATTGCCGAAAAAAAGGACATTTCCGTAACGATGGACACGGGTTGCAGTGAGCGGTGGCAAGAGAAGGTAAGTTTTGAAAATCAGCGGAAGCAGGCCGTAAGCGAGCTGAAAAAAAGAGGGAATTCTACATATCGGCCCAAAGCCTACTATGAGATTTCAGAAGTTGAAGCCCAAAAACTTGTAACGCAAGTGCGAACCGCACAGCAGAAGGAGAGGGAGCGAAGATACCAGTTTCTGTTATCCTTCGTTAAGAGACAGTCTACTGGCTACGTAAGCGCCCGAGAAGAGAAGGACAAGGCTGCCTACTTAGAAGAACTTGTCAACAACTACAAAACAGCGGAAGTCTTACGGTTACTTGCGAGTGACCTTGTTGGGGAGTGCGACATCCATTCAGATTATGGAATATACGGGATTGTGCGGCGGCTCGTTGCTATCGGGCGGGAATTGCGTGGGCAGGAAGCCAGGAGCACACTATCCAATGTACTACGACATCTCACGAAACAACTGGCCGGGACTCATACTATCAGTCCAGGTGGTCTCCACAGCTTTGAAGCGGCATTTGTTGAACTTGGAAGGGAACTCACCCACGAGGATGTCATAAGTGCTCTAGCCGTGATCAAAAGTCCATGGCCTGGGAGTTATAAAGAAGTGATAGAGCGCCTAAATAAAGGGAAAACGTCTTGAACGCCAAAGAAACAGAGGCTGCCCCTTGTCTAAAGACGGTCTATATTCATCTTACGCGCGCCTGCAATCTGCGATGCTCATACTGCTACTTTGCTGCTGGTGAAGCTATGGAATTGGAGTTATCCCCTAGTGAAATCCGCCCCCTGTTCGAACAGATCCTTTTACTTGCACCCCAAAAGGTCGTTTTCACGGGAGGTGAACCTCTGCTTCGAATGGACCTCTTCGATATCGCCCTCGCGTTTCGTGAACTTGATCCGAACAAGCAAATCCGTCTGTGCCTAGTATCAAACGGCACATTAATCGATGCGAGGACGGGATACCAGATTGCTCAGGTTTTCGATGAGGTCAGGATCAGCGTGGATGGCCCGATTGAGGTCAACGACAAAACACGGGGAAAAGGTGCCTTCCAGGGAGCCATGAAAGCTGTTCAGTATCTTAGAAGTTCCGATGCACATCTCTGTGTCTCCATTACGGTAACTGCTGTGAACCTTCCATACCTATCACAGTTCCTATCTTTCCTACTTGAGAACAAACTGGTTACCGAATTCCACCTCGCTTCGTTTAGACCTGTAGGGAGAGGCGCGGAACACCCTGATTTTCTTTGTTCCTGGAGGGATGCGCAATTCGCCGTAGCAGATTTCTGGCGTGCTCGCTTCGGTGCACCCTCACGGTTGGGAGGAGCTCATGCCTACAAACTCGTTGGGTGTGGTAATTGCGGCATCGGGGCTTATATCAACATTTACCCTGATGGGTCAGTCTATCCCTGCCACGTGCTATCAGTCCCAGAATTCTTCTTGGGGAATGGGAGAGAAACCACGCTATTGGATATTGTTCGGGAATCTAGTACCCTAAAGCGATTAAGGAACCTTGATTTTAGGCATTTGACAAGAAGTGGCGAGTGTCTGAAGCTGTTGCTCAACAACGCCGTATGTCTAGGCGAAGTATATAGAGATGCTCCCGAAGAGTTCGAGGAATTCAAATAGAGATTCGCGCGATGGTAGTTGGTCGTTTCAAGGGCTTGGACATCCGCAAGCACGGAAGGTGGGCTAACAATGCGCTCCTGCTGACCGGGCTATAGCGCCCTCGAATTGGAGTTGGTGCGGTTGTAAGCGCCCCGTGGGCAACCTGTGAGGAAGAAAGCGATGCGTGTTGTGCGGAAACCATACAACACGTCACCTTTCCACAACAGTGATCGCAAACCTTTTGGGACATGTGGATTATCGGAACACTACAGCATTGTGCTATCCGGATGCAGAACCCGAAGGCGGGTTTATCCGGAAAGCATATAAACAGAAGTCCCAAGGGGCAGACAATGAGACGCAAGCAACCCATACTTCTGCTGGTCATGGTCCTTGGCGGTTGTGTATCCTCGGCGCCGAAGTACTCTTCGGTTGACCCGGTGCCAGCGGCAGAGCACGAACGTCTCCAAGGCCAGCCGCGCGCGGCGGTGATTGCTTGCCTCGGGGACCCGGGGCGAGAGATTGACAGTAAACGGAACACACATTGGGAGTACGCAGGGAAGAGTCGGACGGTGGTGGTCCAGTTCTCTCGACGAAGTCTGCAACACGTCAATCGAGTCAACGTCGGAAAAACGAGAGAGGAGGCTTACTTGCCATGGACGCAGACAGTGGAACCGATGGGCGACAGTATGCCGCATCAAAAAGCGACACCACCTTTGAACAGGCCGAGTGGAGGCGACGTCCAATAGACCGCGCCTCACTCGCAACATTGCGCAAGAAAGGAGATAGTATGAAAGCATAGGGCGCGCTCGGGGCCGACTGATTATCATTGGCCAAAAACGGCTCATGAGAGATCGGCCAAGAGCTCAAGCAACCACGAGGAAGCGCACTATGCTTTACCTGGGCGTGGATTACCACAAGCGGTTTTCGTATCTGAAGGTAGTGGATAAGGATGGAAGAATCAAGAGGGAAGGTCAGGTGGCCAATTCCCCGGAGGCGTTAAGGAGTTTCCGGTCCGTAACGGACGGCGAGTCTGTCAGTGCGGTGATGGAGGCGACGCGTAATTGGACGGTGATGTACGATTGGCTGGAGGAGATGGTTGATGAGGTGAAGCTGGCTCACCCTCTGAAGGTCAAGGCCATTGCCGAGGCCAAGATCAAGACGGACAAGATCGACGCCGGCACGCTGGTCCACTTGCTTCGGGCTAACCTGGTTCCGGAGGCGCATGTGCCGAGCAAGGGGAGTCGGGAAGCGAAGAACGTCCTGAGGCACAGGATGTTCTGTGTGAGGGTGCAGACCATGGTGAAAAACCGCATCCACGCTCTGGTCGACCGACACCCGCAGGCCACAGCTCACCTTCGGCAGACAGATATTTTCACCCGGTTGGGGAAGGCTCGCCTGGCGGAGCTGGAGCTTCCCGAGACGGATGGCAAACTCCTGGATGAGGACCTGAAGCTGCTGTGCTTCATAGAAGATCGCATCGGCGCCAGCAATGGTTGGGTAACCAGGCTCGCTCGAGGCGACAATCGGGTCAAGCGGCTCATGACCATTCCCGGGATCGGGAAGTTTTTCGCGGTGCTGATTGCCCATGAGATCGACGACATCAGTCGGTTTCGGACGGACCGAAAGCTGCACAGCTACATCGGTCTGATCCCCTCTACCTACGCTTCCGGTGGGAAGGTGTATCGCGGTCGAATCACCAACAGCGGCAATCGGTGGCTGAGGTGGGCCTTTGTGGAAGCGGTGTGGCCGGCCATCCAGGTGGACCGCACCATCCGGGTCTACTACGACCGCATGAAGAGGAGAAAGGACGCCAATGTGGCTAAGGTGGCGACCAAGCCGTCGGCTTGGCTGGCCACCGTGGCCTACCGTGTGTTGAAGCAGGAAAGAGACTATGTGCCCGATCGAGTCGGGTAGAAAACGCCCATGTCCCGTGTTCTGGTTTAACAAAGACGTTCCTGACTGCCCTTCATTGTGACCTGGCTGATTTCCATCCGCTCCAGCGGGTGTGAAACCGAGCCCATAAAGGAGATTAGGGAGTCAGGAATCGAACACTATGATGTGTGTCACCCAGGCGGGACACGGATAGGAGAATGATCTAACTTTCTATCTCCCTCAACCAAGAGGGCAGATTAAACAATACTTGCACTGTGCTTTCATAGGAGACCAACATGAGTTCGTTTCGCCTGCGAGTCGATGAGAAGACAATGAGGAAAGTGGTCGCGCAAGACCTGCAAGGTCGCCCGACGAAGGATTTCACCGACTACTTGTTCTTCGGTGCGAACTGCGCACATCTTGCACAATCTCTTCGTCAGAAAACCCTTGGTATGGCATCTGACGTTACCAAGGAGAATATGAAGAAGAATCCAGCCGGTGCCTATTTCGCACGCGTAGAATCTGCCCTTCTTACGTTGGCAAATTCACTTTCAGAAGCAGGGGGTGTGGTCGCGTTGACTTCCATTGGAACCTCAGACATCGACCAGATCATGGACGCTATTGGCAAACGTCTCTCGCGAGTGCTCGGCACGCCTACGGACTCGGGAACTGACACGACAGGCATGAGTCCCGACGAGAAGGTCTCTGCCTACATAGGAACACATCACTCTGCACTTCGTAAGCTTGCCGAGCTATATCCGCTGGGGATCGAGGGCCTGCAAATCGGTGCCGTCGATGCTAACCTTCGACAGGATTTCAAGCGGATGCTTGAATTCCTCAACAAAGTACTGGAGACGGCCAACAGACTCTTTGGGTCGTAATCTGCGCGGTTCTGGAAGAAGTAGAAAGCCCAACAAGCTGGATGCAGGCGACGGCTTACAGCCGCGCCTGATCCGGGACGTTGGCCCCGCGAAGGAAAATGGAGCATCAACCGTGCATGCATATCTTGATCCGAAGCCATTTGTCGACAGTGCGTCAACTCGACGCCTGCTCGACGATCTGACCAAGGTTCTACCTTCCGCCGCTACCGGCTCGTGCATGTCGGTGACGGATTTGAGCAATGCTGTCGCGGGCGTCCTGAACGCAAACAACATCCCGGCAGCCAGCCCGCAATCCCCCCTTGTGACGTACGGCCTCTTCTATCTGGCGCATGACCTTATGGGAAAGCCAACGGCTTTCATCTCTCCCATCTTGGTTGTAAGAACGGGGTGCAAGCTCCGCAATCATCGGCCGGGTGAGACAGAACTTCTGACGTTCCAGAGGGCCGCGGCGGATGGTCACCAGAGATCACGAGCTATCATGTACACGGAGGTGGACGTTGGCGAGCCACTCTGGGAACTGCCTGATAGCGCCCATCCGGAAACCTTGGTGGCTGTTCTTCTCAAGGGCAACGTTTTCTTCCTTGAGCACGCGATGACAACGGTGGCTCACACTGCTTGGTTCTTCACTCTGGCTCTCCACGAGATCGGCCTGGAATCGCCAGATCGACTCTACTTCGCTCTTGGGTGCCACTCTTGGCTCTCCGGCGACCTCAATTGGCGTGACACCGGCAGCATTCTGTTCGCACACTGGCTCCAGGAATCGTTTCTGCGACGTCATGACGTTTCGAAGTACAAAACAGGTGCGCCCCGTATTGATGAAGTGTTCCTTCGTGACTACAAGGCTGAACTCAAGCGGAGAACCATCTACCACGAGATCGGTGGGCACTATCGAGACCAGCTCTCATTGAACATGCCCATGGAACTACCCATAGAGACGGCGCCACTTGGTGAGGCACGGGCTTGTCTCGCACAGTTGGCTTTCAGCGACGATCCTCTTTATGGCTTGGTGGAGATGATCTCCTTCTCCATCGCAGCCAGCAGCCAGCATGCAACGTATGCCGGCACACTGATAGCCAAACTCTTGCAGAAGATTGGCATAGCCTCTTTACCCTCTCCCCAGCGCTCTCTGCTCGAATATGCGCGCGGAATGCTGGGCACCAAACGGGAAAGGCGACTTCGAACAGCAGCCGCCGAGCTGCTTGACACGGAGTTTCCTCTAAGGGCTCTCAAACCACAATAAGACGAGGCATGAGATGAGTGAGATGGATCTGGCATCGGCGCGACGACTCATCGGGGAGTTCTCGAAGCTGGTGGTCGACGCACAGAATGGCCGTGTCTGCGCGAGGGACATTAACTGGAAATCAGTGATCCCCGCTCTGAACGAGGCAATTGAATACTTCGTAGGGCACGCCCCGTCGGGCGATCCCATGCTCGAAGGTGTCGAAGACATACAGGAGACCATCAGGGATTTCGCTCAGAAGCTGAAAGGCATTCGTTGAGCCGGTCCAAGTGTTTGGGCTCCTCGCTGTTGGGGTTGCGAAGTATCCCGCAGCGGTGCTGTGGCCAAGAACAGCGTGCAGAGCGAGAAGTGAAGGCCGCGCAGAAGCGGCCGTCACTCGCGCCTGACGTTTGTCGTCAGACCTAGATCCCTTCCGGTGATACCTGAGTAGAGACCCCTCGACGAACCGGCAGGCGGCCTGTCGCTCCGAGGGGAACAACACGGCGGTGCCGAATCCCCGACGATGGAAAGCAGGGTTCCGAGGACGCGCTTGGACTACACGCGCGAGCGATGGCGGCCCGGCGCTAACCGTCGTGATTGACCCCGTTGACCGCTGCTTTTTCCCCTTCATCAAATGACTCCCCTCCAAGAAAACCGCCTTTAGCTCGGCAGGCAGACGGAGGTGCGCGGGCGCACTTGCGGGTCGCGAACGCCACGAACGGGGCGGTTGTTTGGTACGCGTCCGGTAGACACGGGTGGAGGTTGGCACGGATGTTGGGGTGTGGGGCATCAGGCGGGGAGGTTGGGGGTAGTGTTCTGAGCGGCTTTCCAGTTATCGGGGAGGAGGTCGTCGAGGCGGCTAATGGGGTGGGCGCTGATGCGGTCGAAGACATCGCGCAGGTAGGTGAACGGATTGATCTGGAGTCGCTTGCACGTAGCGATGAAGCTGGTGAGGATGGAGGCGGTTCGCCCACCGTTATCGCTGCCGAAGAACAACCAGTTCTTTCGTCCGACAGCGACTCCCCGCAGGGTACAAGACCTGCCGTCGTTTGTCCAGTGGGTCATGTTGCCCGATAGTCACCACTCGCCAGATCAATGTCGGAAAGAGTTCCTTCTGCTTTTCGAAGGCACTCTTCGCACTCTGCCCTACTTTTCCGTTCCGCTGGGCAGCCTGCGCATGCTCGGGTTCCTGCGAGCTCCGCCCGCACCATATCCCTTGCCTTCTGAGCGTGGTCCCTGGCATCTTGCAGGCGACCAAGTGCCAGATAGGCAAGCGCTGCGTTCTGGTGTGGCCTGGGGTAATCCTGTCTTCGGATTGCCTCCAGAGCATGTTCAAGTGCCTGACGCAGCAAGATAGCTGCTTGTTCGCGCCTGCCTTCTCGCCGGGCGAGGAGAATCTCGCGGGCTGAGAGTGTGTTCCACAAGGTCGGTGGCTCAGAATCTATTCGGATCGCCTCCCTCAGGAGCTCCACGCTCTTGGGAAGGTTTCCCCGACGCTTCGCGATATCTGACTCGATCTTACATGCGAGCGCTCGACCGCAGTCATTGAGCTCAAGTCGCCTTGCCATGGCCAGGTGGATGAGAGCGTAGGCAACGTCGTTTTTCGCCAGGGCTTCCTCCGCCCACACCAGCCTCAGGGGTCCCATGTCAACCTTATCGCGCACAATGCCACGCCACATTGATAGGACCGCGTCGAGCTCCTTATCTTGACACCCGCATCGCCGGGCTCGCTCCAGGCATTGTATTGCCCCCTCCGGCTGGTCCATGAGTTCCGATAGATTGATCCAGCCGTTAGCATGGAAAGGGTTAAGGTTGACCGTTTCCTGAAACTCGTGCCTCGCCCCTTCGACATCTCCGACGTCGCGCATCAAACAGCCCAGATTGTAGTGGCTGACATGGTTATTTGGATCAATGTCAACCGCGCGCCGAAACTCCTTTTCTGCTTCCTCGTTTCGTCCCAGTCCGGCATAACCTTCGCCCAGGAGGTATGCAACGGACAACGCATCGGGGAAACTCGTTCGCGCCGGTTCCAGAAGTGCCAGGACGCGGTTGTAATCTTTGTTGTGAAGGGCCGATGTTGCTTGCTTCATGAGGGTTGTCATATCACCCGTTTCAGTCTCTGGACCGGTGAGAAGCTCGTCTTCGCCCAGGGCTCGCGGAATGGAGAAATCTCTTGAGGCCGGTTGACGGCCCTCGTCGAGGTGCGGTTCGGCGACCTCCTGAAGCGCTGCGGCTTTACTGGGAACCTCGAGTTTTTCAAGTAGGGGGGACATGACAATAGCCGCAATACTTCCGAGGATCACACCGAACACAACGTGGGCCGCCAGGTCGTCTCCTCCATGGGCCCAGATGCTTGCCCATGTCTCGGACGGGTCTCGAACAATCGCGGTTACCAGGTTCGCGTTCATTTGCATAGTTACATGCGCGCCGATAGCCAGCACCCCGCCGATCACTGCCCCCAGGTACGGGTACACCCTGATTGTATGGGGAATCTGCCTCGGCGGAATTGACGGCAGTCTCATCAATCTACCGGCCTTGGCCGGCCCACGAACAACGCCAGCGAGAAACCCGGCGAGGACACCGTTGACGAGTGTGCCCGCCAGAATGTCAAACCAACAGGACGATGGCTGGCTATTCCTGTGAACAAAGATAAGAGCGAACGCCAGCGCACAAGCCAACGCCGCTCCGATAGCTATGCCTAACATCCCCGTATGCAACCTTCTTCTCACTTTAGTCTCCTTTGGAAACACCTGCCAAGAAACCTACAAGCCAGCTTGCCTTCTCCGAGCCCTTGATAGAATTTTAAGAGACAACGGTAGGATTGGAACTGTCACGATCAGGCTCTCTATTGTTCCGATGATAGCCCTCACGTACAATGACCGGACTTTCAGGAACTCGAGGTCTTGTATCATCGGGGGAATGAAAACGGCACCGCAAACCCCGATTATCAATCCTAAAGCTGTTCCTTGAAACCCAGCTTTAATCTCAGCCATAGTCTCGGGGCGGCGGACGCCAGCGAATCTCGGCAGGGGCCCGGGCACCAGGGGACGGAACTCATCTCCGGGCCTGTTCATGAAGAGTGCGCAGATAACTACGCCCAGAATCCCGCCGGAGATTGCCCATATTCCTGCGGTTCTCCCCGTTATGGAAGCCCAGGTGACCATGACGCGATTCGCGAGTTCTTTGTTCCTGGCAATCTGCTCAGCGGACAGAGTTGCGTCGAAGCAGGCCAGGGCAATGATAAAGCTGCCAACCATCCAGAGAACAGCACCGGTAAGAAAAAACACGAAGGTTTGTTTTGTCACTAACCTCTTGCGCGCCTTTGGTCTGATCACTATTACTCCGACACCTAAACAGTAGACACTCTGATGAGTGATGATTCACGGCATA
>CAYZXL010000023.1:0-61376 GCA_964482435.1 uncultured Verrucomicrobiota bacterium | reverse complement strand
AAGATGCTCGCATAAAGAATCCGAAAAATTCAGTTGACGCCCGCTTTCATAGATGGGTGGATTTTGGGGGTGTCGTCGGGCTGAACTGGCGCCGCGGGCCTCACCGGAAGCCCCGCTAAAGCGGGCTGCGACAGACAAAAGGTTAGCCTTTGCACCCCCCGGTGAACCGGGGGGCTAACAGGGGCGCCGGCTGGAAGCCGGCGTCTGTCGCCGCCCAGCGTGCCGCCGGCATCTTGACGGCTGTCTCCGGGGGATGCTGCCCTCGACGCCGAGGGCAAGACGCCCTCCCGACAGCCCCGCCCTGGCGAGGCGGCGTTACCCCCGGCCAACGCCGCAGAAATGCAGCCACACCCGTGGCTGCCTGCGTCTGCTGCCGGCAGCCGGTGGAATAGGAAATGAGGCGCGCAAAGCGTGCCACGCTGTCTGGCCAGTGGCTCATGAGCCGCGCACACCCGAAGACCATGAAAATGTTCCTCGGACTTCTGATTTAACGCTAACGTCCGAGGCCGCAAGGGCTTCGCGTTCTATTTTCAGGGCAGACGCGGGGCACTCGAACTCGCGACACTACGCTTTTTGCGTTCGCTTAAGCCGTCTCAAAGCGGCGATGCTTTCGCCGAGCATCATGATTGATAGGGCGATCAGGACGAGCGAAATCACCGCCAGGAGGAAGTCGTTGGTTTTGAAGTATTTGACAGCGCCGTAAGCCAGGGACCCCACGGTTGTTGCGAGCATGAAAATCCCCGGAATCAGCGTGTATCTCACGAGCTTCTGCTGGCTCAAAAGCCAGAAGGTCACGACCATCAAAGCGAGCGCGGCCATCAGCTGGTTTGCGGCCCCGAAGACCGTCCAGATTTTCCCTGCTTTCCCACCCCAGACCAGCGCGCCCGCCAGGACAACCGGAAAGAC
The DNA here is from genome assembly GCA_964482435.1 of uncultured Verrucomicrobiota bacterium. GTDB lineage: Bacteria > Auribacterota > JABMQX01 > JABMQX01 > JABMQX01 > CAYZXL01. The sequence continues at coordinate 60,470 of CAYZXL010000023.1, read as the reverse complement.
CGTCGCTACGATGCGATTGCGAATTCCAAAAAGCTCCTCTGTCATGTATCGAGTGATACGCGTCGCGGTGTCGAGGGTCGTCAGGATAAAAGCGTTCAGAATCGTGATGGCCATCAAGCCGCCGAACCCGCCCAGGATGGGCCTTGTAACAACGCTGAACCCTTGCCCAAAAGCAGAAATTGTCTCACCTGCCTCCACCATTTTCGTGAGCGACGAAAGACCCGTGAAGCCGCTGGCGACCGCAAGAAGAGCCAATGCCGCGACGAGTCCCTCCGCGACCATTCCTCCGTACCCGATTCGCCGGGCATGTTTTTCACTGGCAATTTGCTTGGAAGTTGTGCCGCTGGCAATCAGGGAGTGAAAGCCCGATATTGCCCCGCAAGCGACGGTAACGAATAGCATCGGCCACAGGGGCCCGACCCCAGCCTTCCAGCCGGTGAACGCAGGCAGTTTGATCGCCGGATGGGTGACGACTAACCCCAGGTATCCAATCCCCGCTCCCGCAAACAGGAGGAATGCCGAAAGATAGTCTCGCGGTTGAAGAAGCAGATGCACCGGAGTCACCGACGCGACAACGCAGTAGATGAACAACACCACCATCCAGATTTGCAGTCCGCGCCCTCCGAGGTTGACCGGCACGTATGCCCCAAGCACAATCATCCCCGCCAACAACCCCAGCCCGAAAACCGTCGTGGGGACTTGCTTCGCTTTGCGCCGGTAGAGCAAGTACCCCGTAAACACCGCGACGGGTATTAAGCCGAAGGTCGGGATAACAATCTTTTTCTCGACCACAAGCGTCTTAGCGCAGAATTCGGTGAAAACTGCAATGATTAGCACCAGTGCAAGCCAGGTAAACGCCGAAAAAAGAATCCTCGCTCTCCTCGATACCAAACGCTCGGCCACATGAGCAATTGAACTTCCGCCATGCCTCACCGATGCCATCAGCGAGCCGAAATCGTGTACGCCCCCTATGAATATCGTTCCCAGGACAACCCAGAGGATTGTCGGAAGCCACCCCCAGTACGCCAGCGCAAGAATCGGTCCGACAACTGGGCCTGCCCCGGCTATGCTTGAGAAATGGTGCCCAAACAAGATGGTCCAGTGTTTTGCGGGGACGTAATCCACCCCGTCGTACTTTTCCTCGGCGGGGGTCTTCCTTGCCGGGTCCACTCCGTACAGCTTCTCGACCACTCTCGCATAAAACCTGTAAGCAAAGAAAAACAGCAGCCCAGCCGCAGCCGCGACGATAAGAGAATTCATCTTTCCTTACCGACCTCCTCGAATTCTGTCTCGAAGACTTAAGATTTTCTCCGTTTTGACCCCGGACGCTGTCGTAGGTGGCTTTCCGAACCGTCGGCGCGGGCACCTGTTTTTTTCCAAACGCCCATTTGCCCGCGCCCCGAACTTTGATAAAATCCGCTTGGATACCGCCCACTTCGCGGGACCGACGACAAGCATATCAGAATTTGTCCGGTGCCGAAAGCAAGGGCATGCCAGGACGCGCCCTTATGAAAGTAGAAGGAAAGAGGCCGTAATTCAGCCATGCGAACGCGTCAGGAATACGAAGAGTTGGAGCTGAAGCACCTTGCACCATACGCCCAGAAAAGCGCGGAGACGAGAGGCCGCGTCCACCCGGAAAAGGAGCACGATCTCCGGACCGTCTATCAGAGGGACAGGGACAGGATTGTCCATTGCCGAGCCTTTCGCCGCCTCGAGTACAAGACGCAGGTCTTCCTCAACCACGAGGGAGACCATTATCGCACGCGTTTGACCCACACCATGGAGGTCGCAAGCATCGGGCGGACTGTCGCTCGCATCCTCGGATTAAACGAGGACCTCACCGAAGCCATCGGGCTCGTTCACGACGTCGGCCATCCTCCTTTCGGCCACACGGGCGAGTCCGCTCTCGACGAGTTGATGGCGGATTTCGGCGGCTTTGAGCATAACCTCCAGAGCCTCCGAGTCGTGGACTTGCTCGAGAAGAAATACCCCGACTTCGACGGGCTTAATCTATCCTGGGAAGTGCGCGAGGGAATCATCAAGCACCGTGACCGGTTCTCCGCTTCACAGCTCGGTCTCCCCGGGCTGCGCAAATTTCCCAGCCTTGAGGCACAAATTATTGACTGCGCGGACCGGGTCGCGTGCAATACCCACGACATTGACGACGGGCTCGCCTCCAACCTCCTTTCCGACGAGCATCTCACTGAGACGGAGTTGTGGCGACGCGTCAACCAGGAGTTCCGACGAGCTTACCCGCAGGTGAACAGCGAAGTGCGCATATTCTATTCTGTCCGCAACCTCATCAATTTCCTGGTCTCCGACCTCGCAGTCAGCAGCGCACAGCGCATTGCCAAGCAGGACGTTCAGTCTGCCGACCAGGCAAGAAATAGCCCGGTTGCACTTATCGGCTTCAGCCTCGAGGTCGAAAAGGCCCTCAAGGAATTGCGCGATTTTCTTTACACCAACCTCTATCAGCACCCTGTCGTCGAGAAAAGAAACGCCATCTCCAGGAAAATCATCGAAAAGCTATTTCACATCTACGTCGCCGAACCTTCCCTGTTCGGCGAGTCTTCTCGGCAGCGAGAAGCCGACGCCCCGATTCAGAGGGTGGTCTGCGACTATATCGCTGGCATGACCGACAGGTACGCCCTCGAAAAATACAACGAGATATTCAACCTCGTCGAGCACAGGCATGGAACACTCTCACGGGGATAATGCTGAGAACCGAAAAGAGCGCCGATCAGACAGCGAATCCGCCGGTTTGCCTCCTGAGCAAGTCCCTGGGCCCGGACCGGCCGACCAGGTCCAATGCGATCTTGTGCTCGAACCTATTTCCTCCGTGAAACCTGCCCGCCAGCCCCGAGGGTCGAGGAGCGGAAGCCCCACTGGAATGACTGAAGAGCCTACCCGCGGTTTCAGCTCGTCCGAGTCAGTGCGCGACGGCCTGCGGTCTCTCCCGGAACAGGGCGGGCGTGCTTTGCATGCGCGCCGTGAACGCGCATCTCCCCAGGCCGGGAAATCAACCCCGAATCGCCCGGGGCGCAGGTGGTGGTGCGCCCTGACAAGGTCCTTCTCCGGTCTCAAGGAAACGCATCTCCTCCTCAAAAAGGCCGTCCGAAGCGTGATATTCTACACGGTGACGGTCCTTTGCCTGTTTCCCCTGCTCGTGTTCCGGCACAAAGTCCTCATTGTCCTTTACCTTTTCCTCTGGACAAACATCGCCCTTGCCGTCGCCGCTTTCCTCGACGAGCTCTTCGACCTGCCCCGCAAACGCTGAACCTGCCGCCTGCGACCACTTGGATGTCGGCATATCCAACGAAAATCCTCGCAACCCACAGGTGACCCTGCACCCGTCTCGACGAAGCGAGATTTTCTCTTGACACAGTTCGGAGCGGCACGTATTATCAGTGCGTATCTTTCTCCGGAGGCGGGCAGGCGGTTGCTCGCTCGTTTTGGGGGAGACAACGAAATTCTCCTCGTCGGTTGCTCAGGACCGCTTCTGGTGCGACCGAGGGCGAGAACATTTCTTCACGGCGGGAAGATGCGTCGCTTAATTGATATTTCAGAAGTTTCAGGGACGACAGTTCCGTCGAACCACGAGCAAGCGCCCTACCAGCCGGAGCCGGTCAATAGTTACGTCTGCACCCTCGACAAGGAAAAAATCGCCCAGCTTCGTGCTTACCTTCAGGAAAGAGGCTACGCGTTTAAGGAGGTGAAGTTCGGCTACTTCGGGGCCTCCGCTAATAACGTCAACATCACCTGCTACACCAACGGACGCCTTCTCGTCCAGGGCAAAGGAACGGCGGATTTCGTCCGGTACTATCTCGAACCGGAGCTCCTGCGCGAAGTTCGCTTCGGCTACGAGTATCTTCTTCAAGAGGGCGTCTCCGGCGAGGAGAGGATAGGCGTTGACGAGAGCGGCAAGGGTGATTACTTCGGCCCTCTCGTCATAGCTGGCCTTTATGCAAACAAAGCCAACCTCAAAGACCTTTATGACCTTAGAGTAACGGAGAGCAAGCGCATCTCCGACCAGCGAGCTCTCAAGCTGACTCCCATCCTCTGCTCCAAGTTTAACAACTCCGTCGTCGTCATCGGCCCGGAGAAGTACAACATGCTCTACGACAAGATGAACAATCTCAACCGCATTCTTGCATGGGGGCATGCGCGAGTTGTCGAAAACCTCCTTGCCAAGGTCAATTGCAAGAGGGTCATCGTGGACCAATTTGCGGACAAGTCCGCCGTCCGCAACGCCCTGATGAAGAAGGGCAGAAGGATCGAGCTCGAGCAGAGGCACCGGGCCGAGGCGGATATCGTCGTGGCGGCTGCCTCCGTGGTTGCGAGAGGCAAATTCCTCGCCCGACTCCAGCGTCTCTCCGAGCAATTCAAGATCGAGCTTCCAAAGGGGGCTTCCGACAAGGTCGTCGAAACCGGCAGACGCTTCATTGAGGCAAGAGGAATCCAGCAGCTCCCCAAGGTCGCCAAACTCCACTTCAGCACGACGCAAAAGATACTGGAGATGGAGAAGTAATGGCATGGTCTTTCCCCCAAGCGGTTTCGCGGGGCACCTGTCATTCGGCTATCGGATTCCTTTTTGGTGATTAGTTCCCAATCTTGCCCTCCGTGATGCAAGACGTCTCAAGCAAATTCAACCTCCGATGCGGGAGGTGTGCTTGCAGCACGACGCGGCATTCAGGGTTGTTTCTGTTTCGCGTTCCTCATGGCAGGTCTTGAGAACATATCCGTAGAGACGGTGAAAGGCGTCGGCCGGGCGAGGAAAAAGCTCCTGGCAAGGCTCGCCATAAACACCGTCGCTGACGCGCTCCGTTTCTATCCCCGCGACTACAGCGATAGGCGCCAGGCAACCCCAATTGGTCAGATTACCGATGGTTCTTCTGCGCTGGTCGTCGGTACGGTCGCCTCTGTCTCCTTGAGAAGGCTCTCCTGGAGAAATTCAATTCTGACCGTCAAGGTCTCGGACGGGACGGCGGACCTCAATGCGACATGGTTCAACCAGCCCTACCTCCGAAACCAGTTCACAAGCGGCGCACGCATCGTCCTGTTCGGAAAGATCGGTCATGACCCCTCCGGCAGACCGCAGATGACTTCCCCTGAAGTGGAGATTCTCGACGAAGGCGAATCGTCGTCTCCGCATTTCTTCCGCATCGTTCCCATCTACTCGACGACCGAAAATCTCAGTCAGCACGTAATCAGAAGCATCATGCACCGCGTCGTCGAGGAATTCTCCGGCGGCTCGCGTGAGTTTTTGCCTTCTGCCATTCGCGAGAGGTTTGACCTCCCACCTCTCTCCCAGGCTCTCCGAACTGTCCATTTCCCCGAATCCTGGCCGCTCCTCGAGCAGGCGAGGCAGAGGTTGGCTTTCGAGGAATTCTTCCTTCTTCAAATGGGCGCAGCTATCCGCAAGAAGATTGTCAACGGTACGGCGAAACAGCGACCGGAGTCGGAATCGCAGTCGGGCAATCGAGCGGACCGGTTCCTCTCCTGCCTTCCTTTTCCTCTGACAGCCGCCCAGAAAAGGTCCATCGAGGGAATACGCTCTGATCTCTCCTCTCCGAGGCCCATGAACCGCCTTCTTCACGGAGACGTCGGATGCGGCAAGACAGTCGTCGCCGTCTGGGCCATTCTGCGTTCAATTGACAGCGGCTGCCAGACCTGCCTCATGGCGCCGACCGAACTCCTCGCCAGACAGCATTACGCGGAAGTCTCCAGGCTCCTCGCCGCCGAGGACTGCAAAGTCTCTTTGCTCGTTAGCTCCGTCGTCGATAAACCGGACTGCTATCGCCAGATTGCAGAAGGTCACACCCACCTGGTCATCGGGACTCAGGCTGTCATCCAGGAAAAAGTGCGCTTCAAGCGCCTTGGGTTGGTTGTGATTGATGAACAGCACAGGTTCGGCGTTCTTCAGCGTCTTCGTCTCTACGAAAAGGGAGATCGTCCTGACCTGCTCGTCATAAGCGCCACGCCCATCCCGCGGACTCTTTGCCAGACGCTGTACGGCGACATGGACGTCTCCGTCATTGACGAGATGCCCCCGGGACGAAAGCCCGTCCGAACGGAATGTTTCCCTTCATCTCAGCTCCACGGCGCACACGAGCGCCTGCGGACCATCCTTGAATCCGGCAGCCGGGCATACATCGTCTGCCCTCTCATCGAGGAAAAGGACTCCTCCGAGAGAATGTCCGTCGTGGAGACGCATCGCCGTCTCTCAAAGGAAGTCTTTCCCGAGATGCGCATTGGAGTTCTTTACGGCTCTATGGAGCCCTCTGAAAAGGAGGATACCGTTCGCAAGTTCAAAACAGGCTTGCTTGACATCCTCGTCACCACCACGGTAATCGAGATCGGAATTGACATCCCCGACGCTGGCGCCATCTTCGTCATTAACGGCGAATGCTTCGGGCTTGCTCAACTCCATCAGATGCGAGGACGGGTCGGGCGGGGAAACGAGCAGGCATATTGCATCATCGTCGCCGACCCCAAAACCGATGCCGCAAAAGAGAGGTTGGGAATCCTCCGGAGCACAACCGACGGATTTCAGGTCGCCAAAGAGGACCTGAGGCTCCGCGGCGTCGGGGAGTTTTTCGGCACCCGACAGCACGGCTTGCCCGAGGTCGGGATGGGGGACATCCTCGAGGACTACGAGATGATGCAGCTCGCCAGAAAAGAAGCCTTCGCCGTCGTCAACGGTGACGTTCCCCTGCCCCCCGAGGAAAAACAAGCTCTCGCCCGCGAACTCCGGAGAACCTACGGCGGCAAATTGCGCCTCGGTTTCGTTTGACATTCGTCCGACAGCTCGCTATCGTCCCGGCAGTGTCCTGTGCACGGAATTTTCGGCGACGCGTTCTTCTCCTCCACACAAATAGACCCGCGTGGCGATGATGCTCGGAATCCACAACCCTTCTTTTCTTTGCAGCACCTTGCAGAAGCTCAGCCTTCTGGATTATCTGGTCATTGCCATCAACCTCGTCCTTGTCAGCGGCGCTGGCTTCTGGTTCGGACGAAAACAGAAAGACACCGAAGACTTCTTCCTCGGCGGCAGGCAAATGCCCTGGGGCGCCGTTATGATTTCCATCCTCGCGGCCGAAATCAGCGCCTTGACATTCATCGGGGTGCCTGCCGATGCCTTTGCGGCCAACTTCGTTTTCTTTCAGATTATGATTGGCTCGCTCCTGGGCAGAATCCTCATTGCGGTCTTTTTTCTGCCCGCGTTCTACAGCCGGCGTGTCACGACCGTCTATCAATATCTCAAGCATAGGTTCGGGGACAGAACCAGGGACGCGGGCATCGTTTTCTTCCTCGTGGTGCGTCTCTTAGGGACGGGTGTCCGGCTCTGTGTGACTGCAAAAGCTCTCCAGGTCCTCTCCGGTCTGTCCTACTTCCAGTCACTGTGCGCCGTAGCAGTCGTCGCTGTCGGCTACACAACCTTCGGCGGCATAAAAGCCGTAATCTGGGCTGACGTGGTGCAGTTCGTCATTTTCATGGGAGGCGCGGTCCTGGCACTCTACCTCATCATAGACAAGATTCCGGGGGGAGTGCACGGCGCATACACCGTCCTGAAGGACGCCGTTGGCGCAGCCGGAGAACCCGCGCACAAGTTGAGGGTCTTCGATTTCAGGTTCAGTTTTACCGAGAAAAGCGTGTTCTTCGCCGCCATTCTGAATGGGTGTTTCCAGACGTTTGCCGCGCTTGGAACGGATCAGGCTTCGACTCAGCGCATGCTTACGTGCAAGGACGTCGGGCGCAGTAAGAAATCGCTGGTTCTCACGGGGGTGGTGGATTTGCCCATTTACGCCATCTTTCTGCTTGTGGGGGCCGCTCTTTACGCCTTCAACGTGCACACTCACTTTGCGGAGGGGATGAAGCAAAATGACCACGTTTTCCCTACGTTCATCGCCAGCACCTTGCCCGCCGGTATTCGGGGGCTTTTGTTCTCGGGGGTTCTCGCGGCGGCCATGTCGAGCTTCGACTCAATCCTCAACGCACTCAGCACCAGCGCCGTCACGGACATCTATAAACCCTACATAAAAAGAAACGCCACCGACCGACATTACCTTGCAGCGTCGAGGATTTGCGTTCCACTGTTCGCAGGTCTGCTGATAGGGATTGCCTATTTGCTCAAAGATGAAGACAGAGTGCTGTGGCTTGCCTTCGAGTTGACCGGCTATCCTTACGGCGCGATGCTGGGAGTTTTTCTGGCGGGGGTTCTGACGCGGAGGGGAAACAACCTCGGCAACATCATCGCCATGACCAGCAGCGTCGCCCTGTTGCTTGCGATCCGATTCTGGCTGTGGCCCGAGCTTAACTGGCAGTTCTTCGTCGTGATAGGAACGCTATGGACCTTCGGCGTGGCAATCCTCTTTGAGCCGTCGCAGCGCACGCACGCGCCATCTGCCTCTTGCCCATGAAGCTGCCCACGGGTCCCGCCAAAGGCGGGATGCCACGACTGCGCGGCCACAGCCGCTCAGTAAATCACCTTGCTCAGCGGATACTCGACGATCCCCTCGGCTCCGGCTTTCTTGAGAGCGGGAACGATCCGCCGCACGACGTGCTCATCAACGATTGTCTCGACAGCCACCCACCCCGTCTGGGTAAGGTGGGAGATCGTCGGATTCCGCAGCGCAGGAAGTTCCTTGAGCACCCTTTCCAGGTTCGCTTCCGAAACGTTCATTTTCAGACCGACCTTCGACGCTGCATTCAGAGCACCCTGGAGAAGAACAGCCAGGTTCTCGATTTTGTTTCGCTTCCAGCGATTTTCCCACGCCTGGCGGTTGGCGATGAGCCGATTCGTGGACTCCATGATTGTCGCAAGGGCCCGGAGATTGTTCGCTCTCAGAGACGAGCCGGTCTCCGTTAAGTCCACGATCGCATCCACGCAATGCGGCGCCTTGACCTCCGTGGCGCCCCACGAAAACTCAACCTCCGCCTCGACGCCGTGCTGCCGAAGGAACTTCTGCGTGAGTCTGACGACTTCCGTGGCAATCCGTTTTCCAGCGAGCTGCTCGACGCTCCTTATCTTCGAGTCGTTCGGGACCGCAAGCACCCACTTTACCACCCCCGGTCCCCTTTTTGCGTACCTCAGCTCCGCCACCTCCACGACCTTTGACACATTCTCCTCAATCCAGTCCTTCCCGGTTACGCCCGCGTCGAGAACACCTTGCTCGACATATATGGATATTTCCTGCGCGCGGAACAGAACGACTTCCATCTCCTCGTCGTCAACCGACGGAAAATACGACCTATCTCCGATGGAGATGTTGTATCCAGCTCTTCGGAAAATCTCCAGAGTTGCCTCCTGCAAACTCCCGGACGGCAATCCAAGCTTTAGTTTCACGAACGATCCTCCATCGCAAATGCTCGATTTGCTGTTTTGCTGCTGCTCCGAGGTCAAACCGTCGAGCTACTCCGCAGACCAAGGCGCGACTTTAGACCTGAACATTCCGTTGACAAGAAGCGGCTTGATGTGGTACACGCGACGAGAACCCGCCTTGCTGGGGGTGGCGGGAGATTCTCTCGGACAAATGTTACCACAGGAGGAGCCATCATTGTCCATTGATTTTCGGGTGCACGACTTTGCCTATCCAGTCGGGATTCTTCGCTTGCGAAGGTTTCTCGAGAAAAGCCAGTGGTTTTCCCTGGACAAACTCAGGGCCTATCAGGAAGAACGGCTCCGCGCCACCGTCGAGCAAGCCTACAATCACGTGCCCTATTACAGGCGCCTCTTCGACGAGCGCCGCCTGAAACCCCGCGACATCCGGAAAATCGAGGACCTGAGGAAACTCCCCGTTCTGACGAGAGAGAACGTCCGGCAGAATTTCAGAGAACTCCGTGCTGACAATGCCAACCGGTTCCTTCCATCGGTCGAAAATACGACGGGGACTACCGGAACACCCCTGCGATTCCTGATTGACAAGCCTTCCCGGACCCTCGAGTTCGTCTATTACTGGCGCTACTGGAGCTGGGCTGGATACCGTCTGGGCGATTTTTTTGCCGACGTGCGCTGGGATTTTTTCAGCCGGGGAGGGCACGTGACGGACAAGGCATGGCACTTTCAGCCGCACCTCCGGCGCTTGTTGCTGAACGGGATTCGCATCTCTCGTGAACGGATCGCCGAGTATGCGAAGGCTCTGAGAAAATACCGGCCGCGATTCATCCGGGGGCGTCCTACGAGTCTATACTGCGTCGCGCTTTTGCTGCGGGAGAACGGCTTCGACGACATCTCCTTTGAAGCGGCATTTGCCGGCGGCGAGGTGGTGATGCCTGAAATGAGGGAGACAATCGAAAAAACCTTCGGCTGCAAGGTGCTCGATTCTTACGGCCACATGGAAAAGTGCATGGCAGTGAGCCAATGCTTGGAGGGCAACTATCACATTAACCTCGAATACGGCATCATAGAGCTGGCGGACCCGAAGCAAGGCGAGGACGGCTGCGCTGCAGGCCGGGTTGTGTGCACGTCTCTGCACAAGATGGCCATGCCTTTCTTGCGGTATGCAATTGAGGACGTTCTGGAGGTTTACCCCGACGAGAAACGATGTCCTTGCGGGCGAAGCCTTCCGTTGGTGAAAGCAATTCACGGGCGAATAAGGCCCATCTTCCTCGCCCCGGATGGTCGGCCAATCGCAACGGTGGCGGGTCCTTTCCTTTCAGTAAAAGGGGTGCGGTTGTTCCAGTTCGTTTACGAGGAGCTCGGACGTTTGGTTGTCCGAATTGTCAAGGGGAATGGCTACACCCTGGGAACGGAACAGGTCTTAAAACTGTGGTTAAGCAAGCTCATCGGCGACGGCGTTCGCGTCGAGCTTCAATATGTCTCCGAGAACGACCTCGAGAGAGATAGCTGGGGGAACATCCAGATGGTGATTTCTCGTGTGGAGACCCGGCCGGAAGAACTATGTCAAGTCTGGAGGACCGCCGAGCCCACTCCCCTCGCGAGTAACCTCAACACCGGTCCCCACGAAGGATGACCGGGCGATTTAACGAGCGCATCGGATGCCGGCAGAACCGGCCGAAGCGCAGCTTCCTACTTCTCGAACTTCACGAGGTCCTCGAGCCGCTTGCGCTTCTTTGGCCCAAGCTTATCGGCGGCGTAACCAAGAGGCGTGAAACCAACTGGCTCAGCGTCGTCGGGAAGGTTGAGGATTTCGCGGGCAGCCTGCGGGTCAAACGCCCCTACCCAGCACGTCCCCAAGCCCTCATTCGCCGCGGCGAGAATCAAATGGTCCATGACGATAGCAGCGTCCACTTCGCCGTAGTTCTTCCCGTCCTTCCGCGTCCAGCTCTCCGAGCGAATGGAGCACACGCAGATGACGTAAGGCGCCTGCGTAAACCAGTCTTTCGAGTAGATTCTTTTCAGTTGGTCCTTCCTCGATGCAGTTGACATGACAATCAGCCGAAAAGCCTGTCGGTTCGCCGCCGTCGGGGCAAGAACCGCCGCCTCCAGGACCCTGTTGAGCTTTTCCTCTTCTACCGGCTTCTCCAGATATGCCCGCGCACTATACCTTTCACGAATCAACTTGCTGAATTCCATCTATTCCTTTCCTTTCCCGCGACGCGTCAACCGCTTTCCTTTGTTGCACAAGAGGAAACGCTCCCGCGCCGCTGCACTCCGGTCGGCCAGTTGTACGCCTCCGTCTCGTGTCCGTCGGTCGCAAAGAAGGGCTACGCTGGGGGCACGGGCGGCTTGCGCGTGTCGCTGAGCGTCTCCTCCAGCGTCACCACCCTTTTCTCCTCGAGGCTCTGCCGAATCATCAGACCGACGATGGACGCCCCCGTGCCATTCGCAACACCGCAGTTTGCCTTTTCGGGCGTCCCCGCGCGGACGCACTCGAAGAAGTTTGCCAGATGCTCCCGCGTCTCTCCGCCCGGTCCTTCTCCTTCAACGCGAGGTGAGCCGCCGGCAGGTGTCTCCCGAAGCTGCACGTACGCGCCCATCACGTCCAGTGCGCCTTTGCTTCCGATGAAGTGCGCCTGGAGACCCTCCCCAGGAAACTCCGGCACCTGAATCCAGCCATGCCCGTAGTGCACGACGAGGTTCTTGTGCTTCTCCGGATACTGAAGGACGGCGTGGTAGTAGTTGGTCGTGTCTCGACCGGGGATTATCCCGCTGCGACCCGTCGCGAAGCACGAAGACGGATGTGCTTGCGTAACCCACCATATCAGGTTGAACTCGTGAACCGCTTGCTCTAACATCCAGTCCCCCGACATCGTGCGGTCGGCATACCACCCTGCGTGCCCGTCCCAACCGTTGAAACGATGGAAACGCCCCTCTAACAAATCCCCGATCAGCCCATTCTGAACCTTTCGGACGATGTCTCCGCGAGTTCCATGCGCGCCCCACTGAAACCCTATCTGCACGACGACGTTCGGATGGCCCTTGTATGCGTCGTTGACTTCCTTCACCCCTCCCGCCGTGATGGCAAGAGGCTTTTCGCCGTAGAAGTGCTTGCCGGTGTTGATGGCGTCCACGTACATCGTCGAGTGCCAGTAGCACGGCGTCGCAATTACCACGCAGTCAAGGTCCGCGCGCGAAAGGAGCTTTCGGTAATCGTACGGCGTGTCCCCTATTCCCTCCGGTAGTTTGCCGCTCTTTTGCTCAACCATCCGCTGCGCCCGTCGGAGGTTGCTCGGATTGATGTCGCAGATGGCAGCCACCTGCACGTTCTGGGCATCTTGAATGCTCAAGACGTCGGTGAGCAAGCTCGTCCCGCGGCCCCCAACTCCGATGAATCCGACGCGAAGCGGCCTCGTCCCGGGTGGGGCACCGGACTCTCCCGATGCGCTCCCCGCCTTGAGCAGCAGAGCACCCGCCGTCCCGATAGCCACGTTTTTTACGAACTCCCTTCGGCTCACACCTGTTGGATGTTTTTCATTCATCACGGTTCCTCCTCACGCTCTGAGGTTTATTCGCCTGATTTTGCCTGCTCGTAGGAAACGAAAAATCTGCGTTGCAGTCCGGCTTTGAACGAACCTTTTGCAGTATACCCCTATCCGTCGAAACCCACAAGAAAACCTCACCCCAGAGCGAAGCGCCGGGGATGGTCGCCCCTTAACTCCGAGCCTTGAAAGGGCGGAATAGGCAAGTGAAATGCAGCCGCACCCTCCTGAAATGCGTTCTTCTCGGCTACCGGTTCACGTGATAAAATTATTATTCGGAGATTGCCTCTGTCCCGAGCAAAACTGAGAGGCAGCGGTGCGACATGATTGACCAGACGATGCTTAATGACATTCCTAAAAGCCCCGGCGTTTACTTGATGAAGAACGCCAGAGGGCAAATCATCTACATCGGCAAGGCTCTCAATCTTCGAAGCCGCGTCCGGTCGTATTTCTCCGGCACGGACTCCCGCCACTCCGTTCCCTTCATCGCCAGCAAAACTGAAAGCATCGAATGGCTCATCACCAACACCGAAAAGGAAGCTCTCATCCTCGAAAACAACCTCATCAAAATCCACCGCCCCCGCTACAACATCGTCTGGCGAGACGATAAAACTTACATCAGCCTTCGCATTGACCCGGCGGAGAAATACCCTCGAATCTCCATTGCTCGCGTCCGCGGCAAGATCAAAGACAAAGCCTTGTATTTTGGCCCGTACTCGTCGGCAGGGTCCGTGAGGGAAACTCTTCGCCTCCTCAACAAGACGTTTCCGATGAGGACCTGCACCGACGCGAAGATGCGAGCCCACACCGACCGCCCCTGTCTTCAGTGCCAGATAAGGCGCTGCCCCGGCTGCTGCGTCAACCTCATCACAGAGGAGGAATACGCTGAGAGTGTCCGCAGCGCCATCCTCTTCCTCCAGGGGAAAAACACCGAGCTGATTGCTTCCCTCACCCAAAAGATGAACCGCGCCGCCGACGAGCTGCAATTTGAGGACGCCGCGAAAATCCGCGACCAACTTCGCGCAATCCAGCGGACTGTCGAGAAGCAGAGAGTCGTTTCGATGCAGACGATTGACCGGGACGTCTTTGGTCTTGCCCGCGAGGCAGACGAAGCACAGTTGTCCATCATGCACATCCGCGAGGGAAAGCTCCTCGAAAGCTCCAGCTATCCCTTCTCACGCGTCATGATTTCCGACGAGGAAGTGGTCTCTTCGTTTATCAACCAGTTCTACAGCTCCGGCAGACCAATCCCGGACGAAATCGTCTTGCCCGTCGAGATTCTGGAAAGGGAAGCCTTCGAGGAGATGCTCTCAGAACGAAAAGAAAAGAAGGTCGCAATTGTCCGTCCGCGGAAGGGTGAGAAAGGGAAGCTCCTCGAGATGGCGAACAAGAACGCTCAGAGCGCCCTCGCCGCTCGAAAAGACGAGCAGGCAATCCTCGCCGAGACGCTTTCCCTCATGCAGAGGAAGCTGCGCCTCACAAAAGTCCCTCGCCGCATCGAGTGCTTCGACATCTCGAACATCGGCGGCAGCCTCGCCGTCGGCTCGATGGTCACTTTCACCGACGGGAAAAAAGACAGCTCCAACTATCGGAGGTACAAGATTAAAACGGTCTTGCAGCCGGACGATTACGCGATGATTCACGAGGTTCTCGGTCGAAGGCTCCGTCGCGGGAAGGAAAGCGGCGACCTCCCCGACCTCATCGTTATAGACGGCGGGAAGGGGCAGCTCAACGTCGCAAGGAATGTTCTTCGTGATTTGGACGTCGAGGGCGTTGACGTCATCAGCCTGGCCAAGGACAGGCCCGGCCGCCCGGCTGCGCAACTGCCGCCCGGCAAATCCCAGGGCGAGAGAATATACCTTCCCAACGTGAAAGACCCCGTTGTGCTTCGCCCGAATTCGCCGGTCCTTTTCCTCGTTCAGCGATTGAGAGACGAAGCGCACCGCTTCGCCATAACGTATCACAAATCCCTCCGTAAGAAAGCTGCCTTTCGCTCGGCGCTTGACCTTCTGCCGGGGATCGGCGCGAAGCGGAAGAAGGAGCTGCTCAGGCGCTTCGGCAGCCTGAAGAGGATGAAGGAAGCTTCCCTTGACGAGCTTGCCGCTGTCCCGGGAATGACCCGCCCCGCCGCCGAGACCGTTTACCGATATTTCCGGGGCGGCACGGAAGACTCCCGGGCCGCCGCTTCAGCGCCGCATACAGAAAGCCCGGCCGAACTCCCTCCCGACGCATAGGACCTCCCCCAACGCCCTTGACGGGTGTGGCTCTTTTGAGGGTGGATTTTGCGGGTCTTGGGCCGTCGGTCCCCTTGTAGCCACGAAACGTACCGCTGCCCCGCAGAACCGGGGCAGCCTGATAGCGGAAGACCGCTTAGCGTCCTTGGCGTCCTGGCGAAAGCAAACGAAATTCCAATACGAGTCCTCTCGCAAAGGCGCAAAGGACGGGACCGAGATACCCTCCGGCTTTTGGCGGTACAGCCGGCCGGGGGTTTGAGCGACCTCTCCGGCGTCCCGGCCGAACGAGGAACGACCGTCAAAGATACGATCGTCAGCAGGCGTCACCGGGCACCACCCGGGGGTACATGTTTGCAAAGATACCGTTGCGCGTGAAGAACGCAGCAGTCGTCTTTGCCACCGGCAGGAACACGACGGCCTGCAGCGGCAGGGGCAAGAAAGGTCTCGCTGATTGAGTGGAGGTCAGTAAGATGCTGGAATTCTCTCTTGCCGGATGGTGGACACATCAAGCGCTCGCACGAAAATTGCTTTCTTCTACCTCAACCGCACTAACAAACACTCCGAAGGCTCCAACAGCAAACCAAACCACCACATCAGGGGAGGGTGAAGTATGACAAAGAGGAAATTGCTGTTGGCGTCCGCAGTTCTTCTCGCCCTGGCTGTGCTCCCGGCAAGCGAGATCGTCATCGTTGACGTGCCGGACATTGAGGTCTCGCCGCTGGAGTACAACTTTGGAGACGTTGTCCTGGGGTCTTCAGCCACGACGACGGCGACTATCTCCAACGCAGGACAATGAGCGCTGGTGGTGAGCGGGATCGGGTTGGAACTCGGGGGCAGCGCCGATTTTTCCATCGTGTCAGTCCCGGCACTCCCGGTGGAACTTGCGTATTTAGACTCAGTAACTGTGGAAATTGCCTACACGCCGTCCGCTGCCGGGCCGGCTTCGGCGGTTCTTGGCATCGCCAGCGACGACCCGCATGATTCGCTGGTCGAGGTTGCGTTGAGCGGCACAGGCGTGGAACCCTCGCCTCCCCCGCCACCGCTTCCCCCGACGATAGACGAGGTCGTATCGCTCCTCGACGAGGCCGTTGCGGCGGGGACACTGGAGGGGACCGGTCGCTGGCCCAGAGTTGCCAGAGCGAGACTCAGGGCCTTTGGAAACATGCTTGAGATAGCAAAGGTTCTCATCGAGCGAAATCGGACGAACGCCGCGTGGTTCATCTTGTGGAACGCCTACCGGCTTGCCGACGGGTCACCGCGGCCTCCCGATTTCGTCGCGGGTGAGGCATGCCCGGAGCTTGCAAGCATGATTCTGGAAGTGATGGAGACCTTGAGGAAGTAGAGACGCCAGACAGAAAACCCGCGACAGATTTTTGAGTCACGGGAAGCCGAGGCCGTGCGCTAAGTAGTGCGGGGAGCGCGCGGCCTCGGTTCTTTCACCTCGGCGGTTGGGGAAACCCTCTGTATATTGACCGGCGCCACCCGCCCCTCGACAACTGTCCGCCCTTTGCACTTCGGGCCTGGTCTGCACTCGCGTCTCATCGCGGCCAGAGGACCTGGACTTTATAGAGACGGAGGGGGAGCGTCGTCGAGTCACTGTCGAACCATTCAGCGATGCCGTCCTCGCCGGGCCACAGACTTTCCACGTCAGTCCAAGCTTCGTTATCCGGGCTAACGAGGACATGGTATTCCCTTCCCGCCAGGGCTTGCCATCTTATCCCGACCTTCTCCTCCGAGCGAGCCACTTCACTCAACTCGAAACGTGAACCGGCGTCTCTCGGGTTCGTGCCGGCGGTTTGCTCGGCAAGATTGTTCAAGCCGTCATTGTCCGGGTCGGCATCCGGCCCGTCGTCGCCCGTCGCCACCAGCGGGTTGAAGCCGTACAGCAACTCCCATCCATCGTGCAGACCGTCGTCGTCGGAGTCGCGGCTGGCGGGATTCGTTCCGAGCTCGTACTCCGTTATGTTCTTGGCCCCGTCATTGTCGAAATCGTCCTGTGCCCCTTCCTCCTCGATGCTGTGGAAATAGTTGATTTCCCAGCCGTCGGGCAGGCTGTCGCCATCGGTGTCAACGAAGGCCCAATACGGCGATTCAAACGCGCCCATGTCAAAGCCCCCAGCTTTTGGCCGGGCATTGCCGTCGAAATCGTCGGGCGGGGCATTGTCTGCGACGCCAGCGTCAATGCACGGCGAGAGTCTTGTAAGGCGAAAATCCCGTTTCACGGCGTCAACGAATTTCGGGTCAGCGTTGATGTTTCCCTCTCCCGGCCAGACACTGGTTCCGCAGAAGTTGGAATAACTGACTGTAATCGTCGAGCCGTCCTCGAGCGTTATCGGCTGCGGGCAATCCCAGATAATGCAGTTGCGCGCGGTTCCTTTTCCGCCGCCGGGGTCGCAGCCGGCTCTCTCGAGATGAAACAGTCTGAACCCAACACCGCAGTCCACAACCGTGTTGTTGATGAGGAGCGGGTCTGCCTGGTCCTCGATGGCGAATCCGGCGGTGGTGCAATTGTAAACAATATTGTTGGCGACGTACGGCGTGGACGAGTTTCGCAGGACGATCCCGTGATTGCCACAGTTCGCCACAACGTTGCCCGTCAGGATAGCCGAGCACCGGTCGGGATGAAGCGCGTCGTCCTGCGAGCCGATGAAGCGATTATTTCTGACGACGGGGACGGGGTCCGACTCGAAGTCCAGGTCAACGCCGTCATTGTCGCCCCGCATGTCGGTGAAAAGACAATTCTCGACGAGCACATAGCACTGGTTAGTGTGAATTCCTTCTCCGATGGACAGAAAGCGGCTGTTGTTGACGTGGGCGGTCGCCCCGGCAGAGAGGTCAATCCCGTCGCCTTCAGCAGTCGGGCTCTGTTCGGGAAGCTTGTGGAACGTGCAGCCATCCACATCCAGGTGGCTTCCAACGAGGGCCACTGCTGCAACGTAGCTCTTGCTTGCGTAGGAGCTGGCGCTCGACGAATATTCCACAATGCAATGGACGAGACGATTGTCCGCCTGCGTTCCGTCAAGGACGACGTTGCCCCACGTGCCGCCATCGCCGTAATGGGTGAAGGTAATCGGCTGGTCTTCGGTTCCGTCGGCGACAAGCTCACCGAAAACTATGAGCGAAACCGAGTCCTTCAGCACGAGCTTCGTCCCTGGTTCGATCTGGAGGACTGCCCCATCCCGAACTACGACAGTTTCCTCGACAATGAGCGGGCTTGGCGCGCTCGACCAAACCGTGTTTTGAGTTATCTCTCCTCCGACTCGGCGGGACGCAGGGACGTACACGACTTCCACCGTTCCTTCGTCCACGACGCTTGAACTGGCGTCGAGGGCCTGCACGAGAACCGTGTTGGCGCCCGGCGAAAGTGAAACCTCGCCGGTCCAGGTTCCATCGGCGGGATTGAAGGTCACCGGGTTGCCATTGACGACGACGGAAACCGTCTGGGGAATAGGGGCAGTGCCAGCGACTGTGAGCGTTTCCGTCCCGACGATCCACGTCTGACCATCCTTTACGATGTCGGTCGTTATCCGAAGCGCCGGGATGAGGGAGAGATCGCCGCTGTCAATAGTGGTGTTGTGCCCTTCGATCGCCAGGACGTTTTTTCCCTCGTCGAGCAAGTCCTCGGCTTTTCCCAGATTGATTATCTCCGGAGTTCCGGCTTCGTGAGAGGATGCGGTGCTGGTATAAGTCGGCGGATCGTCGGTGACGCCCCGGCCTGTCACCTTCCCCCCGTTCAAATACGCGACGAAGCCGTCGTCGTAGTCAATCACCAACTGGAGCGTCCCGCTTTCGACCGGCGCCGACACAAAGAACTCCTTGCGGATATAGACGGTGAAGTAGCTCCACCGCATGTCGGTGAGCTCCGTCGCGTCGTCGCCATCTCCGTACCCGAATCCGCTTGGTCCCTTCTCCCAGCCCTCGTCGGGGAAGTCGCGCTCCCTCCAGGCATCCGGGGGATCACTCGGCGGCTGCCTTCCTCGGAAAAAGCGCCATTCGTCGCCGGCCTTTATGAGCTCCTTTCCGGCGGCAGGGACGTTCACCGTCATCGCAGAGAGGCTGCCCTCAAGCACGATGACGGCCCACACGGCAAAAAACAGAGTGATTCTTCTGCTCATTCCTGTCATCATCAAACCTCGTCGAGAAAAGGGGATTTGAAACTCGGGCCGGCCGGAATCCCCCGCCACTACAATCCGTCTCTTTCGGCACGTCATCAGGGCAGGAAGACCTCCACCTTGTAGAAGAGGCGCGGTGCTCCGTTGGACGTGCTGTCGAACCATTCAGCCTCGCGCTCGCTCGCCGGGTCAAGAGTTGCAGCCTCCGTCCACGACACCATGTCGCTGCTGCGCAGTATGTTGTATCCGCGTCCGGCGAGCGCGTGCCACCTCAGCCCCACGGTGTCCCCCGACGGGGTCACCTCAGCGACCCCGAACGTGGAGTTTGCATCGCTCGGGTCGCTCCCCGCGACGTATTCCTGATAATTGGTCAGTCCGTCGCCATCCCGGTCGGCGTCCGGCCCATCGGCGCCCACAGGACTAACGGGACTGAGCCCGTGCGACCACTCCCAGCCGTCGGGCATCCCGTCTCCGTCGGTGTCCGAATTGGTCGGGTCAGCGCCGAGGTCATATTCGGTGAGGTCGTTCATCCCATCGTTGTCGAAGTCTCCGTCCGCGTTCCGAGCAAGGCTGCCGAAGTAGTAAACTTCCCAGCCGTCTGCCGCCCCGTCGGTGTCGGTGTCAACAAACAACCAGTACGGGGACTCGTATGCCCCCATGTCGAAACCTCCGGCGCGAGGGCGCGGGTTGCCCAGCAAGTCCTCCGCGGGGGCGTCCGTCGCCGTCCCTGCATCAACACACGGAGAAAGCTTGGTCAATCGAAAATCCTTATTCGCGCCGTCGGCGAACCGCGGGTCCGCGTTGATGTTGCCTTCTCCCGGCCACACCGAGGCTCCCTCAACGTCGGAATAAGAAACGCTTGCCGACGACAGTGTGTCCAGAACGACCTCCGTTCCGTTTCCCCACAGGATGCAATTCACTACGGTTGCGTTCCCACCGCCGCGACCGGCAGTCTTCTCGTAGCCGTGAATTCCGACCTGATTGTTGACAATCGTGTTGTTGATGATGAGCGGTGTAGAGCCATCCATGACGGCGATTCCCGTCCCGTTCCAGGCCACAGCATTGTTCTCCATACGCGGGCTGGAAGCGCTTCCGACGGAAATCCCTTTGCCCACAATTGAGTAAATCAGGTTGCCCGTGACGAGCGGCGCGCAGTTGTCCATATCAATTCCATCATCCTGCGAGCCCGTGAAAAGGTTGTTTTTCACGACGGGCATTGGCGAGGACAAGCCGTTAACGTCAACAGGGTCGTTGCCGCTCCCGCGAATATCGGAAAAAACGCAGTTCTCGACGACGACGTAGCTGCGGTCGGTGCGCACTCCCGATCCTATGGAGAGGAAGCGACTGTTAGTCACCTCCCCTGAAGACCCTGCCGAGAACTCGATGGCATCCCCTTGCGCCGCGGGACTCTCATCCGGCAGTTTGCGGAAAACGCACCCGTCCACATCAAGCTGGCTTCCCACGACCGCCACGGCCCAGACGTAATCCTTCCCGTCGTAGGAGCCTGCGCTCGACGAGTATTCCACGACGCAATGACTCAGTTTGCTCCCCACCGAATCCTCGAACACAAGGCTTCCCCATTTCTCTCCGTCGGCGTATCGCGTGAAGACGATGGGTTCAGCTTCCGTCCCGTTCGCCAGGAGCGTTCCCATCACAACGAGCGATTGCCCGTTTGCCAGCATCACCTCAGTGCCCGGCTCGATGGTGAGAGTCGCGCCCAGAGGAACCACAACCGTCTGCGAGACCAGATACGGAGACGGCTCCTTCGTCCAGGTCGTGCTCCCGCTAAGCTGGCCGCTCAAGGCGTGATCCGGCGGAATGTACACGATTTTTGCTGTCTTGGTATCTATCACGACTCCTCGGGCGAACGCACTCACCGACACCTCGTTCAGCCCCGGCGATAGGGAGATCTGGTACGACCACGTCCCTCGTCCCAGGTCGTAATTTGCGGGGCTGCCGTTGACAAGCACAGTGTCGGTCAGCGCCACGGGAGCTGTCCCGGAGAGGGTCAAGTCTGCATGCCTCACGATCCAGCTTCCAGCACTCTGCACCACCTGCGTCGTGCTTCTCAGCGTCGGGATCAAGGACACGTCGCTACTGCCTTTGGAACCGTTGTGCCCCTCCATCGCCAGGACGTTTTTATCCGTCCTCAGAAGGTAAATGTACTTAGTGATGTCGAACGTTTCCGGCGTTCCGGCTTCGTGATTGGTGTTCTTAGCTGGAGTGTCGAAGTAAACGGGCGCGTCGGGCGGGTCGTCAGGCATGTTCCCCCATGCGACCTTAGTACCGTTCAGCCAGGCTATGAAACCATCGTCGTAGTCAACAATGAGTTGGAGCGTGCCGACGTCGGCCACCGACGGAACCTTAAACTCCTTTCGTATGTAAACCGTGAGGTAGTAATTCTGCATGTCCGTAAGTTCCGTCGCATCGTCGTTGTCTCCAAACCCGAAGCCGCTCGGCCCTTTCTCCCATCCTCGATCATCGAAATCCAACGATTTCCAGTAGTCGTACGGGTTGCTGGGCGCGACCTTCCCCCGGAAGAACATCCACTCGTCCCCCGGGCGAATATACACGACCCCCAGCGACGGCGGCTCAATCGTCAATTCCGTCACGATCTGGCTGCGGATGTCGGCAATCCTCCCGGTGACGACGTCCTTGTATCCCTGAAGCGTCGCATCGGCGAATTTTCCCTTGAGGCTATCAATCGCGGCAAACATCTGCCGCTCCGAGAACTCATAATCCAGCAGGTGCTGAAGTTTTCGATAGTACATGAGCCGAAAACTCGGCGCCGAAAGGAACCGCACAATCATCGGAAGGGTCTGCCGGAAAATCGTCTCGGTGGGGTCATCCAGAATAGTATCCAGGTCCCATGGAATGAGATACCATTTGCCGTCGTAAGGATAATGGTAGATGAAATAATCGTCCCCCGCGTCTAAGTAGATGGCCCCCTCCCTATTATTAAGACACGAGTTCACAGCGAAATACGTGATCCATTCTTCCACGTTGAGGAGCTCACCGATGGCTTGCTCAAATTGATCGTCCGGGGTGTTGGTGAAAACGTCGCAGAGATGAATGACGTCGGTGAAGTCGTTTTCGACCTCGTTGGTCTGCTTCTGGTAGGGGGCGTAGGCGTCGGGGTCTTCTCCTCGGTAAAGAAAGTCCGCGCCATACGGCTTACCGGTGCGGTCCTGGTGCCCTTCTCCTCTGTAGAGGTTTCCCGAGGAATCTTCCGGAAAAACCCTCCTCAGGTAATCCTGGTCAACCGATTCGACCTGTATCCGGACGCCCCAGAAACTGTCGTTTAGTTTCAGATTGACGAGTTTCGTCTCCGAATATGGCATCCCCACCCTTCGCATCATGTCCCAGCCGACCGCCTGACTGCTGGGGCGCTGGCCGTTGAGGTTCAGCTTGCGCACCTTCCCGAAAGGCTCGCCGTTGTTGAATTGGACCCTGTATGATATGTTCGGTTCGCCAACACCTCTCGAGCCGTACCCTCTGTACCTCAACCCCACGTTATACCGGATTTCCTCGCCGCAGATGAACGTGGCATCGAGAAAAACATTGCTGTCCACATCTCGCGTTCGCAGCTCGGTGTAGTTGGCGTTGGTCATGAGCGCCCGGTAAAGGGGCAAATCCGCTGGCTCGGTCGCATCGTTCACGAGATAAAGACACGTCCTCGCCGGGGCATCCGAAGGAAATCGGGACACATTGGAGTCGTTGTCCTGAGCTTCGATATAGAACTCGATTTTCGTCGCGGCTGCCTGGGCGGCAAGCTGAGCTTCGTAAACCTGGTCCTTCGGCGAGCCGCTTCCGTGAGCCGTCATTGTGACTATTGAGAACAGGGTCTGGCCGTCTTTTCTGAAAAAGAGCGACACGTCCCCGATCGCTCCATCGTCAATGACCCTCGTCGTTATCGTGACCGTGTCCGTGGATTTGGGGACGGCGGGCGAATGACGGGTCTGCACGATAGCCGGGGGAATTGGCCTTCCCAGGGTGCTGTTCGGCGCGCCCGGCGTCCCTTGAGGCGCGGAAACGGCATCGCTCGCCGCCCACATCTGCCCGAAGCCGTTGTCGAGCTCCGGATGGGTCAGTTCCAGTGATGGCCCGAGTCCGTCTGCCTCCAGGGGCCATGGCGGGTCATCCGCGTACCGAACGATGTCTGCGGGATTGCCCAGCGAGTCGAGCAGGACAATATCTTCGCCGTAATTTCTGAGATTTCCGGAGAAGTCGCCGAGAACCCCGCTGATTCCGTACTTCGCCGAAACGGCACTCACCGACCCCGCAACAACAAGGTAACTGCCCGCGTCAATGAACGCCCCCTGCGGGAAGGCGAAGCGAACCGCCCCCCTCAATTCCCAGCCGGCCAGTTCCACCCTCTCGCTTCCTTTGTTGTACAGTTCGATGAACTCCTCTTCGGAGCCGCCGACGGGGTGATACATGATTTCGTTGATGACAACGTCGTCGCGGAAAACCGCCAAGTTGGGCTGGCCTTTGGTGGGAGTCAGAAGAAAATACCAGTTGTCGCCGCCGTCGGGAAACCGCCCGTAGGACATTCCGGAGTATTGCTGCCCGAAGGTGAAGCAATCAATGACCGTTGTCTGGTCAGGCCCCACCAGCCAAATCCCGCCGCCGGCTGCGGGCATCGGGAATCCGAGCTGTCCCTTGCTGAATACCGCCAGTCCCTTCCCTTGCAGGACGGTTGAGTCCGGAATGCGAAACTTCGTCAAGTCTCCGGGGTCGTCCGTCAGGAAATACCCCCCGATTGGGACGGATGACGAAGACGGGTTGTAAAGCTCCACCCATCCTTCCGGCTCGCACTGGAATTCGTTTATGAGGATGACCGGGCAAGAAAAATCAACGTCCAGCACTGGAATCAGGGATAAGTCGCCGTTGGTGAGCGATTCGTTGTGGCACTCGATTGCTATGACGTTCGCGCCGGCGCGGAGAGTGCCAGGGAGGCTCCCCAGATCGAAGCTCTCCGGCGTCCCCGCCTCGTGAGACGACGCAGGCGTGGTGTGAGAAACCGCTGTTCCCGGCTCGCCCAGCCCTCGCCGAACGGGTTCGTATCCGTTGATGTAAGCAACGAAGCCGTCATCGTAATCAATCGTCAGCCTCAGATTTCCAACTGCCGAAAGGTTGTCAATCGTGAATTCCTTGCGGATATACACGCTGAAGTAGTTCCCCGGCAGGTCGCTTAGCACAGTTGCATCGTCATTATCGCCCACTCCGAACCCTGATGGCCCTTTCTCCCAGGCGGATGCGTCGTAACCAAGCTTTTTCCACTCCCCCGCCGGACCGGGCGGCTCCGTCCTCCCACGGAAGAACTGCCATTCATCCCCCCGTTTGATAAGCGAGACTAACTCAGCCCCGGGGTCCGAAAAGATGCTGTTGGCCTTTCCGGGCGTTCCTGAAAGGGTAATGCTTCCGAACCAGGAGGAGGCCAATGTGTTGTCGAGAGAAGGATTTCTCAGCTCAAGGGAGTATCCAAGCCCATCTGCAGAAGCCGGCCAGGGGTTTTTGTCCTCATACCACACCTCGTCCATGGTCATCCCGACGGAATTGACAAGCCGAACCCGCTCGCCGACATTGCTGAGGGTGTTGGAGTAGTCGCCCACGACGTTATTGATGGAGCAAATCGTGCGAATGTAATCCTGGTTTTTGCAGACGACCAGGTAATCCGCCTCGTCCAGAACCGTCCCCTCGGGGAATGTGAAGTCTATCCCGACGCTAAAGCGCCAGTTGCTCAGGTCAACCGGGCCGTATCCGGCGTTGTAAAGCTCGACGTATTCTCCCGAATCCCCCCCCTCGCCGGGGTTGTACATCAGCTCATTGATAACGATCGGCGATTGCGCAAAGCACACCAGCGGCGCCAGCACAATCGCCGCGGCGCGGACTGCTAAAACTGCCATTTTCTTCATCCAGTCTTCCTTCACTTGTCAAGAAACCTACCTTATGCATTTCGTGTCCGCGCCAGCGGGATATTCTCACCACGCCACGCATACGGCCGCCCCGGCAACCTCGCGGCGGTCGGGAATGACCACCCAAAAATTCTTTTGTATTATACCATCTTTCCGTCTCCCACGCCATAGCCCGGGGCAGTTTTCGTAAAACGTTCGCCCTCACCAAGACCGGCGGTTCCCGCGGCTTCACGCGCGGCCGCCCGTTGCGGAAGCCCTGGAGCGCAATGGGCGACGATAAACACAACGGGCGAAAACGGCGGTTCGTTCCCCGGCATATTTGCCAGGAGCAAGGACTGTGCTATAATAATCTTAATTGCGACGTTTTTGGGCACTCGCCGGGGCGGTTTTTTGTCCGCCGGGCACCGTCCTGACTTGAGCGACGCCGAACCTGCGATTCCATGAGGTGATTGAGATGAAACGAACAGCGCTTTTTGCTACGCTCCTCTTCCTCCTCTTGCCTCCAGGCTTCTGTGTTCAGGTGAAAGTTAAAACGGCGACCGACCTTCGTGACCGCCAGAACCCCAACCGTGTCATTTCGCAGGTGCCAGCAGGAGCAACGTTTGACGCGGAGCAGGTCGAAGGCGAGTGGCTTCTCGG
The DNA here is from genome assembly GCA_964482435.1 of uncultured Verrucomicrobiota bacterium. Classification (GTDB taxonomy): domain Bacteria; phylum Auribacterota; class JABMQX01; order JABMQX01; family JABMQX01; genus CAYZXL01. The sequence continues at coordinate 34,685 of CAYZXL010000023.1, read as the reverse complement.
CGTCTTCAGTCACGGCGCCGGAGTCAGCCGCGGAATAATCCGCAAGGACGCGGTCCTCGATCTGGAAAAGCTCTCGAAGCTCGAAGAAGAGTACCGCCAAAGGATAAAGATAAGAGAAGAGCAGGATATGCTCGCCAAGGGCTTCGTGAAATACAAGGGAGAATGGGTTACGCCGGAGGAGAAGAAAAAGCGGGAAGAGGAAGACTTTGAACAGGAGCAGATAGCCAAAGGATTCACCAAGTTCGAAGGTGCATGGATGAGGCCGGAAGAGCGGGCCGCCATCATCAACCAGAGATATGCCAGCGAGTTTGCCAGCCTCATCGCCGTTTTGAAGGACCCAAAGGCAGCCCGAGAGCAAAAGGAGAATGCAGCGAAACGGCTCCTCGAGATAAAGGAACCCGCCGCTCAGCCGCTCCTTGCTGAATTGGTCGGGAGCGACCGGGCAATGCGCGGAGTCGCGGCATTCATCCTCGGCAAGATTGGCGGCAAGGAGATGCTTCAGCCCCTCATCGCCGCCCTCGAGGATGAGGATGCTTGCGAGGGAGCCGCCGCCGGCCTCGGAGAGCTCGGAAGCAGAGATGCCGTTCCCGACCTCATCAAGGCTCTCCAGGACGAAGATGCCGTCCGCACTGCTGCGGAAGCCCTCGGAAAGATTGGCGACGTCCGCGCTGTGGATTCCCTGGTCAAAGTGATGCAGGACCTCTACGAGGAAGATGCCACTCGCATCGCCGCTGCGACTGCTCTCGGGATGATAGGCGACGCGAGAGCTCTCGACCCCCTCAAGAAGGTCATGGAGGGCGACGAGAATCCGCTTGTCAAGGAAGCTGCCCGCGAGGCCCACGATAAAATCAAGGCCACTTCGGCGCTCGTCCCCGCAGTGAGGGCTTCATCGTGAGCCCTGAAAGCCGCGACCGCACTTCATAGGATTGAATGAATGAGGAGTTCGGTGCTTCTGACTACTCAACGCAAGGGGGAGTGAAATGAAGAAACTGACGTCCCCGATTGTCGTCGTTGTCATGGTGATTCTGCTCGCGGGCGGATGCGTACGGAAGGAGAAAGAGGAGAAGGCGAAGGAGCCGCCCAAGCCTTCCCCGCTCGAGAAACCGGCTGTCGTCCCGCCGGAGGTTCAGCAGAAGGTAGAAGCGCTCCTCGCTCCCGCGCGCCAGCGCGAGCTGACCGAACTGGAGAAGGAGGATTTGCTGGCCGCCATTTCGGAACTGGGGAAACCGGGCATCGCGTGCCTCACTAATGAGCTCCTGAAAGAAGACCTTGACGCCAGAAAGGTCGTGATCGAGATGCTCGGGAAGCTTCGCGATGCCTCCTGCGTCAACGCCATCGCCGCCCAGTTCAAACGCAGACAGGAAGACGTTCGACTAGCCGCAGCGAAGGCTCTCGGGGAGATTCGCGACTTGAAGGCTGCTCCCGCTTTGATCTCTGCACTCAGGGGAGACAAGAGAAAGCTCGTCCGCGCGGAAGCCGCGACCAGTCTGGGACTTCTCCGCGCAAAGGATGCAGTCGTTCCGTTGGTTCAGGCTCTCGACCCGGTTAAGGAGAGGAAAAGGTGGGTGAGACGCAGCGCCGCGGAAGCCCTCGGCCTCATCGGCGATGCCGAGGCGAAAGAGGCGCTCATGACCGCCCTGAACGACGAGGAGAAAGTCGTTCGCGTGGCAGCCATGTTCGGACTCTACAAGCTCGGGGACACCAAAACGCTGGAGCTTCTCGAAGAGCACGCCAAAGACCCCGACCAGGAGGTCAGGCAATGGGCGGTTCGGGAACTCGGGCTCATCGGCGCCAGCCAGAGCGCCGCTGTTTTGACGGAGGCCATGAAGGATTCCGCCGTAACCGTCCGCCTGGCGGCGGCCGATGCGCTGGAGAAGATTCCCGCCGATGAGGCGCTCGACACCTTGATCTCGGCCTTTCTCGACCGGGACGAGACCGTCCGGCTTGCTGTGGTGGATTCATTGACCGCAAGGGGCGTTCCGCGTTCCGAGCAGGCCAGTAAGAAGCTTTTCGATGCCCTCGCCGACGTCATCAAGAACGAGCCGGTGGAGTCTATCCGGAAAAAGGCCAGAGTTCTCTACGACGCAATTAAACCGACTTTGCCGGTCCAGGCGTCGGCGGCCACTTTGGAGCCGGGAACGAGTTCGCCGGCGAGCGGGGGTGCTCCAAGCGGCGAGGCAGCCAAAGGACCCGCCAAAGAGTCCGAGGACTCGCAGAAATAGCCGCGCGAATGTGAGGAGGTGCAACAGTGAGCGCTTCGATCTTCAAGTGGCTCGCGTGCATGGCGCCTTTTGTCTATGTGACAGGAGGCTCCGGGCAGGGGGATTTGATAAAGTCAATAACCCGGGTGACCAAGATATCGTGGGATTCCCAGTTCGGGAAAGATTATCGTGCCTTATGGAGCCTCCTCCCTGGCGGTCCCTGGGAGACCCTTGGAACCCCTGCACATGGTACGGGTGGCGAGATGTCCGTTTACGACGAGACCCAAGGCGCTGCCAAGAGATTCTACAGGCTTGAGGTCTCCGACGTGACGCCGCCCGGAATGGTTCCGATACCTGGGGGGACATATCAAATGGGGGCGCATTTTCTGCCCGGTTGGCACGATGTCCCTGTTCACGTTGTGCGAGTCAGCTCCTTCTACATGGATCGCACAGAGGTCACCAATGCCGATTTCTGTTCTTTCCTGAATGCAGCGCTGCAAAAGGGCCAGGTCCACGGGGGGCAGTGTGTGCGCGATGCTACGCATGAGACAATCATAGACTACTGTTGCGTAGAAGATGTGAGTTCGCACTTCACCCCTATCCGGTATATGGAATGGGATAAGGAGCAGAATGTCTTCAGGATTCGCTCTGGCGGCGAGAATCATCCGATGATTGACGTGAGCTGGTACGGGGCAGTTGCCTACTGCAACTGGCGGAGCGAGAAAGAAAGCCTGAGGCCCTGTTATGATCTTGATACCTGGGAGTGGGATCTCAACGCGGACGGGTACCGCCTTCCCACGGAAGCCGAGTGGGAGTATGCTGCGCGCGGCAACCTGAGGTACGCCATATACCCATGGGGCGACGATATTGACGGGAGTCGCGCCAATTACTGCCCGAGTGGAGATCCTTATGATAGGCTGGCGCCGCCGACAACACCGGTGGCTTATTTCCCACCCAATTCCTACGGCCTGTATGACATAGCTGGAAATGTCTCGGAACTGTGCAATGACTGGTATGACCGGGATTACTATGAATACTGCCTGAACAATGGCATCGTGGATAATCCGCCAGGTCCTGCAACCAGGTCACAGTACGATCACGGCGCAAGAGTGTTTCGCGGTGGCTCCGCGTGGCACCCCGCAGAGGACCTCCGCTGCTCTTTACGGTTTAGGGCCTACGACAGCCCCGTGCACGGCTTCCGGTGCGTAAGAAGACCCAGGTTGCCATAGATACCCCCGCCGCGGCTCGCGAACCCGCTCAGAGGCCCCTGTGGGATTCGCGGACCGTGGGCTTCTCGGGCTTTAGCGGGCGAACGACCCGAAAGCCCACGTACGTCGCCGACCCGCAATGCCACCACTTGCTTTTCGGGTACATCGGGTCGAGGTCAAGCCACCAGTTCTGGGAGAGGTCGCGGCTGGCGCACCGGAGGCGAGCGGCGTCGCCCTCGCACCCCAAAAGCCCGCCGCGGATTGCGTGGTTGGTCCCCTTCTGTGGTCCTCTCGGGTCAGGGGGCCATTTGCCGGAGGTCACGGAGGCGTAATAGTCGGCCTGATACCAATCAAGGCACCACTCGCTCACGTTGCCGTGCATGTCGTGTATGCCCCAAACGTTGGGCTTTTTCGTCCCGACGTTATGGGTCTCGTGTTTGCTATTCCCCTTGAACCAGGCGTATTCGTCCAGGTTCGCCGGGTCGTCTCCGAAACAAAACGCCGCTTTCGAGCCCGCCCGGCAGGCGTACTCCCACTCCGCTTCCGTCGGGAGGCGGTACATTTTGCCCGTAACCTTCGAGAGCCACATGCAGTACGTCATGACAGCGTGCCAGCTAACGCCGATGACGGGTTTCTTACCCCCGCCAAATCCGCGGTAAGGGTCGCCGTAAGGGGGCGTCGGCCCGCTTATGCCGTCAACGTCCTCCAGCTTCGGTTCGTCTTCCTCCGGTGTCCCTTTCGGCACTCCGGGGCACGCCTCGCGGAAAAACTCATATTCATCCCACGTAACTTCCGTCTTACCAATCCAGAACGGACCCACGGTTACTTCATGCGCCGGTCCCTCATCATCTTTGCGGCCGGATTCCGAACCGGGGCTTCCCATAACGAACGTTCCGCCCGGAACAGCGATCATATCGAACGTCAGCTTCACGCCCGGGATTGGCTGGGTGTAGTTGGCGAAGTCCGGCGGAGGGCTTTCTGCGGGCGTCGTTGCTTTGGGCTCTTCCTTTGCGGTGGGAGACTCGGTTTTCTGAGTTGAGGCAGCCGTTTTGGGTTCCGCCGACTCCGCCTTGCGGACATGGTTCCAGGCGTAGGTAAGAACCAGTCCTATCGCTGCCACCGCTGCAAGTCGCAAAAGCCAGCGCGAGCGCCTGAGCGGTCTCCCCGTTTTCTGCGAGCGGGATTCGCCGGTGTCCATTTGCCCCGGGCGCCAATATTCTGGTCCTTTTTGCATCGTCTTCACCGTTCAATTATGGTTGGGACCTTCTTCAAGTGCGCCTTGCCGATTCTCTCAAAGCCCTCGTCGAGATTCGCGCGCTGGCGGCTTCTCCACTTTGAGAGGCCGCACCACCCGAAAGCCCATGAAATTCGTCGGGACGTGCCACCATTTGCTCTTCGGTTCCTGGGGGTCCAGGGTGAGCCACCAGTCCTGGGAGCGGTCGCGGCTGGCGCTGCGAACCCGGAGAGGGTCGCTGTCGAACATCCCGCCGCGTATGGCGTGGTTGAGTCCCTTCTGCGGGCCTTTCGGGTCCGGGGGCCATTTGCCCGACGCGATGGAGGCATAGAAGTCCGCCTGATACCAGTCGAGACACCATTCGCTCGCGTTGCCGTGCATGTCGTAAACGCCCCAGGCGTTGGGCTTTTTAGTCCCGACGGGATGGGTCTGGTGCTTGCTGTTTGCCTTATACCACCCGTACTCGTCCAGTGTTGCGGGATCATCTCCGAAGCAGAAAAGACCTTTCGACCCGGCGCGGCACGCGTACTCCCATTCCGATTCCGTGGGCAAGCGGTAGGACTTCCCCGTGACCTTGGTCAGCCAGAGGCAATGGGTCATTGCCGCATGCCAGCTCATGCCGACCGCCGGTTGCTTTCCTCCGCCAAATCCGCGATACGGGTCGCCGTAGGGGGGTGTCGGGCCGGTTATCCCGTCAACATCCTCCAACTTCGCCTCGTCTTCCTCCGGGGTGCCTTTCGGGAGTCCGGGGCACGCTTCTCGGAAAGCGTCATATTCGTCCCACGTCGCTTCCGTCTTTCCGATCCAGAATGGCCCCACAGTGACCTGGTGCGCCGGCCCCTCGTCCTCCTTCCGGCCGGATTCCGAATTTGGGCTTCCCATAGTGAACGTTCCGCCCCGGACGGCAATCATCTCGAAGGATATTTTTGTGCCGGGGATTGTTTCCGTGTAGTTGACGAAATCGGCCGGAAGGCTCTCGGCTGACGTCGTGGCTTTGGGCTCCTCGGAATCAGCCTTGACGGCGGCAGTCTCAGTCTTCTGAAGCGGCTCAACCGCCTTTGGTTCCGCTGACTGCTCTTTGGGTTCGCCCGGTTCCTGTTTTCGACCGCAGCCGAAAGACAGGGCAATGACCATCACAACGGCCAGCCGCCATACCCGTAGCCAGCGCTCGACGTTCGGCCTCAGGTTCCGCAAATCGGAATTACTGCTTCTGCTTTCCGAGCAGCTTCGCCGATAATCCGATTGGTTTGCCATCGTTTCCATCCTCTGCATTGTCCTCCCTTCATTTGTCAGGTTTGCCTTCCCCCTGGATGCGACTGTGTAATCGTGGCATCCCGCCGCCGGTGGGATGGGCAAGATGCCCATGCCACCTCGGCCGGTGCTCCCACCGCCATCATGTGCCTTGCGTGCCGAGGGGGAGAGGCACTTTCGGCGACGATTCTTCCGTCCCGCAAATCCGCGTTGGCACTTTGCGCTCCTCGTGAGTTCGACTTTTTCGAACGCACCCTGGATTCGGCGCATTTCTAATAGTGTACACTCTCCCCTCCTCCTCCGCAATGCCGGCCTAAGTAAGCCCGTCCTGCATGGCGTCAAACCGGCGACAATCCTGCTCCGTGAACGGCCTTGTCGCATGGCACGGAAATTGTTTCGCCCCCACAGGCGAGGTCTTTTCGCGCCCTGGCGGGGTCGCGGTTCAGCCCATGGGGTATGCCATAACCAGTCGGCCAACAATGAAATCCGAAGCCCTTCGCCGAAAGGGTGTTTCAAGACGTCTGTCGCCGTTTTGTTTCACGGTTCTGGTAGCTTTCTGCGCTTTCGTTTCCGTCTGGTTGGAGACGAAATGTTTCGCTGTCCCCGCCTGTCCCGAGTCCGCTGGTTACTCTCAGCCCGGCGGCGCGGCTTTCCGGGCGCGGAAAATTGGCGACGAACACAGCCACCTCGTTGAGACCGAAGCCGGATACACGATAATCAAGGATGCCATTTCCGGGGAGTGGTTCTATGCTAAGAGAGGTACGGAAGGAAGAGTCGAAAAATCCCAGTTTCGCGTCGGGAGAGTCCTGCCTGCCGATGTCGGAATCGAGAGGCACCTGAGACCGCTGGGGTTCGGCCGGAATAAAGGTGCCGCGCCGACGGGGAGTTCCGGTCTTTCTTCGCCCGGTTCAGAAACCTTGCTCACTGAAAGCGCCCAAGCCCCCGCCAGCGAGACCGCTCAGCCCTCAGGGACTCCCACCGTCATCAAAAACGTCGTCGTTCTTGCTCGCTTCGCCGACCATACGACAATCTTCACCCGGAGCGACTTCGATGCGCTGTTCAACGAAATCGGCTATTCGAGAGACGGCGCGTACGGCAGCGTGCGCAACTACTATCGCGAGCTGTCGAGCGGGAAGGTCGAGATTGACGGCATAGTCCCGGATTGGGTTGTCCTTCCCCACGAGGAAGCGTACTACGGCGCCAACGACGTAAATGGCGTGGACGTGGGACGCCAGGAGATGGCAGAAGATGCCATACACGGGCTCGATAGCCGCGGATTTGATTTTTCTCAATGCGATGGTGACGGGGACGGCCAGGTTGACATGCTGACCATCATTCATTCCGGGCTGGGCGAAGAGTATGCCGGAAACCCTGACGAATGCATCTGGTCCCACATGCGGACCCTCTGGCCGGCAGTCACCGTTGACGGCGTTGTGGTCTCGCAATACTGCACCGCTTCTGAGCGCAGGTATTCGGGGACTTCTATTGTCCGCATCGGGGTGCTCTGCCACGAGATGGCGCATCTTCTTGCTCTTCCCGACCTTTACGACACCGACTATTCCTCGTCGGGGATTGGCATCTGGGGATTGATGGGGAGGGGTTCGTGGGGCGGCGACGGGTACTCGGCGGAGAGACCGGTTCATCTCTGCGCGTGGTCGAAGGTAAGGCTCGGCTGGGTCTCTCCCGTCGAGATTGATGCGACCGACTCCCCGGTGCGTATCCCACAGATCGAGGAGACGACTTCTCCGGTCATCTACAGGATTTCGTGCGAGATGGGAAGCAAGGAGTGCCTTCTCATCGAGAACCGCCAGAAAGGGAGTTACGACGCCGACCTCCCTTCGGCCGGTTTGCTTATCTGGCATATTGACGATAACAAAGCGGACAACAACGACGAGTCAACTTATTACAGGGTTGCCCTCCTCCAGGCGGACGGAAAAAGGGACCTGGAGCGCAACTCCGGCAGCGGCGACGATGGAGACCCGTTTCCCGGAAGCACCCTCAATCGTCGGCTGACACCGACCACCAACCCAAGCAGCGACAGCTACTTCAACGGCGACACGTACGTCTCCATCACGAACATCTCCGATCCCGCTGACGAGATGCTTTTCAACCTCGAGACTCTCGTCAACATCCATTCGGAGGACTTCACGGGCGGCCTTCCCGGGAACTGGACGGTGGTTGACGGCTACAGCGACGGCTATACCTGGACCGACCAGAACCCGCGCTCGAGGTCAAACCCCAACTGGGCTGGGACGTTCATGATTGCCGACAGCCTCTGGGCAGGATTCCGGAGGATGGACGAGGAACTCATAACGCCAGTCCTCGATTGCTCCGGCTACGCTCACACTCGGATTCAGTTCAGCCACTCCTTCCGCGCATTCGGCGACCAGACGGGAGACGTGGATGTGCGGGTCAACGGCGGCGCGTGGCAGAACGTCGCTCGGTATGTTTACGCTAACGACGAGGGATTGAAAAGCATTGACATATCCTCCTACGCCGACGGCAGCTCTTCCGTCCAGCTTCGCTGGCGTTTCTACAATGCCCGAAGAGACCAGTACTGGGGGATAGATAACGTCACCCTGAGGGGGCTGCCCGCCAACCAGTCGCCGGAGATTTTCATAACCTCCATATCTCAGAGGCGAGATGGCTCCGGCCATCTTGAGGTCTCTTTCGTCGGGAACGATGCCGAGAACGACTTGACCACATGGATCGTCTCCAATTGCCAGTTCGCCCCTGACCCCTATTCCACATGGCAGATTCTTTTCTTCGACAGCGCCGACTCAAGCCACACCGCCGACGAGCCGATGGCGTTCACTAAAACCGGCGCAGGTTTCCTGGCTGTGATTGACGCCTCAACCTGGAACGGCCTTTACAGAATACAACTCCGCGTGAGCGACGGATTCAATCAGAGCCTTTCGGTTCTCTCCAGCGAGTTCAGCGTGGACAACTACCCCGCAGAAATCTCCGTCGCGACGCAGCTCTCGGACGCGACTCCCCAATCCGGGGATGTCTCTGTCACCGCCGAGTCCTCCTGGTCGGACGCAAACCCGGACACGACGATGTTCTGCCTCCGCGTCAACAACGACACGTGGAGCATCGCCATTCCCGGCTCGCCGACGGGGAGCGCCTCCCAGGCGGCAACGTTTGATTCGCTCATCATTGACGGCAACGACTACCTCACCGTCAAGTCTTACCACGTTGACATGTTCGGCAACACAAGCAAGGAAAGCGTTAGCCTTGTTTACTACGTCACACCGATGGTTCCATCCGCCCCGGGAGTCGGCAGCCCGACCTCCAATAGCCTCGTCGTGGTAGTCGTCCCCAATCTGGCGGAGTCCGCAGACGTGCATTACGCGGTCTTCTGCCCGACGGTCAGCAAATACGTCAGTTGCGCCACGGGCTATCTCGTTGACTCGCCAGTCTGGGGAAATCGCACCAAATGGAACGGAGACACCGGAATTACGGTTCTGGGTCTTTCATCGAAAACGACGCACTCCTTCGCAGCCGTCGCTGCTAATCCCCTCGACCACGCCGCGATCTCCGATTTCAGCGACACGTCTTCCGCGACGACGACAAATGCTCCACCCAATCCCCCCGCCGCAGTGAGCGTCTCGCCGCCATGTCCGGTTACGACTGACGACCTTGTTTGTTCCGTCACGCCCGCCAATCCGCCCGACATCGACCCGGGCGATACGGTCTCGTACATCTATACGTGGTCATGGCCCGGCAAGGGCGAGGTTCTTCATGGCCCAAAATCGGACCTGACCGATGCCCTCCCCGCTTCCTACACCGAGAAGGCAGACACGTGGTCCTGCTCCGTCCAGGCCTACGACTCCTCCGACTACTCCCTCCCGGTCACGAGCGCCGGGGTGCTCATCGCTAACTCACCCCCTTATCCTCCGGAATCCACTGCGCTGTCTCCCAACTCCCCAGTGACAGATGATGACCTGCTTTGCTTGGTCACTCCGGCATACCCCTCTGACGCCGATTCGACCGACGCCGTAAGCTACCGATACACCTGGTCCTGCCCGGGCAAAGCGGACGTGGTTCACGGACCGAAGAGCGAGACTTCAGACGTTCTTCCGAGAGATTTGACGACGAAGGGAGACACCTGGACTTGCCGCGTGGAGGCCCACGACGGAGAAGCCTGCAGCGCCGCCCTTGAGCTTAGTGTCTCAATCGCAAATTCCCCGCCCGCAGCCCCGACGACACTGACCATCTCCCCGCCCATGCCGAGAACCGACGATGCCCTTGTCTGCACCGTCGAGCCTGCCAATCCCCCCGACCCCGACGGCGACGAGGTGTTATACGACTATTCGTGGAGCTGTCCGGGGAAATCCTCGGTCGTCACCGGCCCGAAGCCCGACCTTTTTGACACGCTTTCATCGTCGAACACGACAAAAGGAGACGTCTGGACCTGTATCGTCGTCGCCACCGACGGAGAAGCACCCTCCGGCGAGACCTCCGCTTCCGTGACAATCGTCAATGCCCCGCCTGCCGTGGAGGTGTTCGGGAACACGTTCGTCTATGAATACTCACGCGTGAGTTTGGCGATTCAAGCGTCCGATCCTGACGGCGACGGCCTGACTCTGTCCTGCCAGGCTGCTCCCGAAGGCTCGTCCTTCACCGACGCCGGCGACGGCACGGCGACATTCGACTGGGTTCCGCCGTCCAACGGCATCTACACACTGGCTTTCCTCGCCCACGACGGCGAAGACGAAACCACCGAACCGGTCTCAATAACCGTTGCGGAAGTCGAGTTTCGGATCATCTATGTCGGAATCGAGCCAATCCTCGGCGAGAGAAAGGCCCTCGCAATCACATGGTTCGGCGTACCGGGTGTAGTCTATTCAGTCTCCCGGTCGGACGACCTCGCGGGATGGCAGGAGGTCGCTTCCGGAATCGCCCTGCCCGCCGGAACCGAACACGGCGATTGGCTCTCTTATCGCGAAGAACTCCCCGATCCCCCGCCTTCCCGCCTCTTCTACCGCCTCGGCAGAGACTGAAGCCCCCGCCTGGTCCCGCTGAAAAGCCTCTTCCCTTGTAGCCTTTTCGATGGTAAACAAGATGGGATGGAGAAGCCGGACGACGCGCGGAACCGCTGTAAGGTTTCCGACGATAGTTGGACTGACCCGATGGGTTGCCTTTCATGAGAACTGAGAGCACGGATTCTTCGCTCAAACCAGCAAACCAGCAAAGAACGCGCCCCTTGGGCTGTGCAGATGCTGCCCGCCGAGGAGCATCACTTTTGACGCTGACGCTCATGGTCTGTCTATCGGCGCGTCCGGCACTCTCCGTACCGGCGTGCCCGGAGGTGGCATTGGTCGCGCAGCCCGATGGGACGGCTTTCTTAGCGAGGAGGGCCGGCGACGAAAGATGGAATTTCACCGAGACCGAAGACGGCTATACGATTCTCCAGGACGCGGATTCGGGTTTCTGGTTTTATGCCGTTGAGAAAGATGGCATGCTGGACAAATCGAGCCTGCCCGTCGGGGAAATCTCGCCAAGAACCCTCGGCCTGACAAGGCACAGCAGGCCGCAACGGCGCCCGCGACGAGCGGAGTTGCCTCTTGCGCCGACGCAGGCCGGCGCTCCCGGCGTCGAGGGGGCGAGTCCTTCTTATGAGTCCGCGGGTTATCCACGAGCGCTGCAGGCCCTGGGTTCGATAAAGAGCCTTGTGATTCTCGCTCGCTTTTCCGACCAGATGACGTTCTTCACGCAGGACCAGTTCAGCAAGCTTTTCAACCAGGTAAGCTACTCGACGGATGGCGCGGTCGGGAGCGTCAGGGATTACTACCTTGAGGTCTCGGCGACGAAGTTGACCGTTGACAGCACGGTCTCCGGATGGGTGACTCTCCCGCGAAACGAATCCTTCTACGGCGCCGACAATCCGGGCGGTGGCGATGCCAGCCCTTATCAGCTTGTCAGGGATGCCGTGCGAGCCCTCGACTCAATGGGCTTCGATTTCCGTCCTTTCGACGCCGATGGCAACGGCGAGATTGACATGCTTACAGTCATCCATTCCGGCCTGGGGCAGGAATACTCAGCGAACCCGACGACTTGCGTCTGGTCTCAGGTCGTGGACCTGACGCCCCCGGAGACCGCTGATGGCATAAAGATTAGCTGGGCGGCCGTCGTCCCGGAGCAGCGTTTCAACACAACCTCCATAACCCGGATAGGCGTCGTCTGCCACGAGATGGCGCACCTTCTCGGTCTGCCAGACCTTTACGATTCGGATGGCTCCTCGTTCGGTATCGGCCTGTGGGGTCTCATGGGAGCAGGGTCATGGGGAGGCGACGGCCTTTCTCCGGAAAGGCCTGTCCATCTTTGCTGCTGGTCGAAAGTCAAGCTCGGCTGGATTGTCCCGACCGAGATTGACGGGTCAGACTCGCCGGTGAGCGTACCGGGCATCGAGAAGTCCGCCACTCTGCGCGTGTTCAAAATCTCGTGCGAGATGGGCGATGGCGAATACCTGTTGATTGAAAATCGCCGAAACGACGGTTTCGACCTGAAGCTTCCTGGGTCGGGTCTTCTACTCTGGCACATTGACGACAATCAACCCTGGAACGACGACGAGTCCCATTACATGGTTGGCCTCCTCCAGGCCGACGGAAAGAATGATCTCGAGAAGAAAGCGAACCTCGGGGATGCCGGCGACCCGTTTCCCGGCACCGGCAACAAACGCTCGCTCGACGACACGACCACTCCCAGCACCCGCAGCTATTACATTGGCCCGACTTACATCGCTATCTCAAGCATCTCAAATTCCGTTGCTACGATGACGTTCAACATCTCGACGCTGACGGACGTTTTGTCGGAGACTTTCTCCGGAGGGCTTCCGGCGAGCTGGACGGTTGTGGACGGCGGAAACGACGGATTCAAATGGACCGACCAGAACCCGCGCAATCGCTCAGACCCGAACTGGTCGGGGAAGTTCATGATCGCCGACAGCGAGGCGGCTGCATGGCGGACGATGAACGAGCAGCTTATCACCCCCGAAATTGACTGCTCTCTGTACGTTCACACCCGCATCAAGTTCAGCCACTCCTTCCGAGCCTCGGGAGGTCAGACCGGCGATGTGGACATCCGCGTTGACGGAGGAGCATGGCAGAACGTCGCCCGGTACAAGTTGACTGACGATTCCGGAACGAAGAATTTAGATATCTCCTCCTTCGCGGACGGTCGCTCTTCCGTGCAGGTGCGCTGGCACTTCTATAACATCAGCTACGGGCTGTACTGGGGGATTGACAACGTCGCCCTGCGCGGCAAGCCGCCCGCCAACTCTCCTCCCCAGATTACGATATCAAGCATATCCCAGAGGCGCGACGGCTCCCGACGGCTTGAAATTCGGTTCGTCGGAAAAGACCCCGAGAATAATCCGGCTGTGTGGGCAGCGAATGATTGTGTCTATTCAGTTTCTCCTTACTCGACGTGGCAGCGCCTTGTCTTCGACACAGCCGACCCTGCCAACACCGCCATCGAGCCAATGCCCTTCACGTCGAGCGGCAAAGCGTTCGTCGCCGTCGTAGATGTCTCCGGCTGGGACGGATTGTACAAGGTCAAACTCCGCGTGACGGACGGGGTCACGAGCAATCCGGCGGTGACTTCTGCCGAGTTTTCTGCGGACGGTTCTGCTCCTCAGTCGAGCGCGAGTACGTCCCTCGATAGTAATCCGACCTCCGGCGCAACGTCGGTTATAGCTCGCGCATCGTGGGCGGATTCAAACCCCGGTACCACGTGGTTTCAACTTAAGCTCAACGCCGGCGCGTGGGGCAGCGCGATGAAAGGATCACCCACAGGGTCGGTTTCTCAAACCGCCACCTTCACCTCCCTTTCTCTCCGCGGCGACGATTACCTGACCGTCAAGTCGTATCACGTGGATGCTTTTGGGAACCAGAGCGCGGAAAGCGTCAGCCCTGCATGCTACGTCGTCCCGCTGACCCCGCCAGCTCCCGGCGTGAGCAATCTCACGTCAAACAGCCTCGTTGTCGTCGTCAGGCAGAACTCGTCAGAGCGCGGTAGTGTGGACTACGCGGTGTATTGCTCCACCGCAGCCAAATACGTGGACCGTCAAACCGGTGTACTGATAAATTCACCGACCTGGGGGAACTACTCTGAATGGGGGGGCTCGGTGGGCAGAGCCGTCGTCGGCCTGAGGTCGAAGACGACCTATTCGTTCCAGGTCGTCGCCGCGAACCCGGGGAACCATGATGCCCGGTCTGTCCTCAGCGCTTCTGCCTCCGCTTTTACGCCCAATACACCACCCAACCCTCCGGCGTCAGTCGTGGTTTCCCCAGCACATCCTCTGACCTCCGACGTTCTCACTTGCACGGTCTCGGCGGCTTCTCCGGCAGACGCCGATCCGGAGGATTCGGTTTCATACAGATTCACCTGGTCGTGCCCGGGGAAGACCAGCATCGTCCGAGGGCCAAAGTCGGCTTTAACGGATACCCTTCCTGCTAACAAAACCGGCAAAGGCGAAACGTGGACCTGCACCGTCGAGGCATACGACCTGCATGACTACGGGCCCGAGGTTGCAGCAAGCGTTGTCATAGGGAACACGCCGCCATCAAGAGTCTCTGCGCTCAGTCTCTCGCCCTCAAGCCCGACGACGACAAGTAATATCTCCTGCCTTGTTACCCCAGCATCCGTTCTCGACGCCGACACGGACGATGTCGTCGCCTACAGATACACGTGGACCTGCCCTGGAAAACAGGCAGTGGTTCATGGGCCGGTCACACTCGTTCGCGACGTCCTTCCCTCGGCAGAAACAATCAAAGGCGACGTGTGGACTTGCACCGTTGAACCGTATGACGGCACTGACTACGGACCGCCTCTGACCGCGCACGTAACGGTAGTTAACAGCCCGCCCGGACTGAAGGTCCTGGGCCAGCGCGGGGCGTACGCCGGTGAATCCATCGAGCTTACCATCGTCGGGTCCGACGCCGACGGCGATGCCTTTACGCTCGCCGCACCGGACGCACCTTCCGGGTCAACTTTCACCGAGAATGGCGACGGCACAGCAACTTTTCTCTGTCCCCATCCAGCGCTGGAGACCAATCAGGACGTGACGTTCTCTGGAAGCGACGGGACGGACGAAACCTCAGCAACGGTCTCCCTCACCTTCTCGGAACAGCTTTTCGAGATTGCCTCCGTCGGCACATCGCTCGACCAGGGGAGCGTGCCGCTTTATGACATTACCTGGTACGCTCTTCCCGGCGTCGTCTATTCGATTCAGCGGTCCGCAGACCTTCTTTCATGGGAATCGGTCGCCAGCAGCATATCGCTCCCCGCAGGCACCACACAGCCCGACTGGCTCTCTTACCATGATGCAAT
This sequence comes from uncultured Verrucomicrobiota bacterium, assembly GCA_964482435.1. Lineage (GTDB taxonomy): Bacteria > Auribacterota > JABMQX01 > JABMQX01 > JABMQX01 > CAYZXL01. The sequence continues at coordinate 19,455 of CAYZXL010000023.1, read as the reverse complement.
CGGCGAGCCGCTCCCGACGCATCGGTTCTACCGCCTGGTTCGCTGACCGGCGGTGCCGGGAATTGGTGAAGCCGGGCTTCGCACTTCCTTCGCTCACTGCATGATGCGGGTGTATTTGAGTGGCGTTTGCCTGCCTGCCTCTGAAATGCAGCCACACCCGCGGCACACTCGGCACTTTCAACGAAGCCTCCTTTCGTGGTAGAGTTCAGCGGCATAGGAGTTGGTGGCCAGTGCCGTGAACCCGCTTCAGTAAAACACGGAAAATGGCGATGGGACCTTCCACGCTCTCCGCCGGCGAGCTTCGCCGGTCGCTTTTCACCGCGAACGACGCCGCGAGCGCGGAGTGGTTCCATGGCGCCAATCAGGAGGGACAAGATGAGAGACCACGAAGGTAGAAACGTCAGCAGGAGGGATTTTCTCAAAACGGCGGCTTCGGCGGCTTCGGCGTTCGCCATCGTGAGCGCCAAGTCGGTGAGCGAGACGACGGCGAATTCGGATATTCAGTTCGGTTTCATCGGATGTGGGGGGCGGGGGAACGCCGATGCGACGGGATTCGTCAAGACGGGCCAATGCAAGATTGTCGCCGTGGCAGACTGGTTTGAGGACCGAGCGAAAGCCGCGCAGAGGAGGTTCGGAGTTGACGAGTCGCGCTGCTTCGTCGGGGAGGACGGTTATAAGAAGGTGCTGGATTTGAAAGAAGTGGAGGCGATCCTCGAAGCTTCGCCGCCCGGTTTTCGTCCGCCGCATTTCCTTGCGGGAGTTGAGGCCGGCAAGAACGTCTTCATGGAAAAACCTGTCGCTGTTGACACCTGGGGGTGCCGCCAGGTCCTCGAAGGAGGTGAAAGCGCAAAGGCGAAGAAGCTCAGCGTCATGGTCGGGATGCAGGCCCACCACGACAACGAGTACATAGCCGCCCAGAAAAAGGTCGCCGAAGGCGCAATAGGGACAATCGTCCAGGGACGAGCAATCTACACGTTTGGCCCGTTCCACGTCGGAGAATACGCGCCGCAGCCGCTCACCCGCGACTGGATGGTTCGCAACTGGTACTGCTTCCGGTGTCTTTCCGGCGATTACATTGTCGAGCAGAACGTCCACTGCTTCGGTGTGTTGAACTGGTTCATCGGGGGACATCCCATTCGCTGCGCGGGCTATGGCGGGCGAAAAGTCAGGACGACGCACGGCGACGTTTTCGACCATTTCAACCTCGTCTTTGAATATCCGGGCCCGGTTCACCTGAACTTCGTTTCAGGCCAGGTCACGAGAGAGACTCCGGGCGTCCAGCGAGAGCTCTACGGGACGAAAGGCTCGTATTACAGCCCGGGGACCATTAAAACCGAAGGGAGCGAGTGGAAGTCCGAAAAAGGAGGAAACCAGTACGAGGACTTCGTCAAGAGCATCAAGAGCGGCCCGATTCTCGCGGAAGCCCAACGAGGAGCGGAAGCGACGTTCACGACGGTCCTCGGAAGGACAGCCGGATACACGGGCAAAGAAGCAGTCTGGGACGAAGTCTGGAAGGCGAACGAGAAGCTGGAGGAGAAAGTCTATCCCGTGATTGACAGCACGCCCAGGGCATAGGGTTGTAGGAAACGCCGATAACCGGTCGCTTCTTTCCTCGGGCGTTTTGAGCAACCTCAGTCCTCCGATTCATAAATCCTGTCCCGCCGACGGCGGGATCGGAGAGCGTCTTCAGTTTTCTGTCGCCAAGACGCCAAGACGCGAAGCAGCTTTTCTGCCTGACTGTGACAAGTTCTTTGCGTCTTCGCGGCTTTGCGAAAGACCTGCTTTGTCCCCCGCGGAACGCGGGGCGGGATTGATAGTGTTCAAAAGAAGCGCTCGGTTCCGAATACGTCGTCGTACTTGCGAAGTCATGCACTGAGGAGAAATGGTGGCGCGAAGTATCACAAAAAGGCTCATTGTCGTCGAGGTAGTGCTCGCCGCGCTGTTTGTCTCACGACTGCTGGTGGCTTCTCTGGGCGCTAAGTTGAACGCCGAGAGAGTCAGGAAAAGCGCCGGGAAGCTCCAGAGCATTCCGGAAATCGTCGCCGGATGGGAGCGGGATAGAAGCGTCACGGACGAGAAGAGCGTCGCCGACGCTGACCAGCTAACTGGCAGCGGTTACAACCTTTTTGTGCGAGCCTATGTGAGACGGGCGTCAGGGGACAGGCTTTACCTCCAGATTTGCCGATGGCTCGACCCGCTGAGTTGTTACGAAATGCACGGCTGGACGGTGATAAAGGCGGAGACAAGCCTTCTGACGGGCGAGGTCGGGCGCGCTTTGCGGGCGGCTGGCGTCAAGGAAGGCTGGGTGGAAAAGGATCAGGAGAAGATGGCGGTGTTGTTCTGGGAGGGAGACCTCCTGGACCAGGCGGTCGGCCCGGATGATGCCCTGACGGAGGACATCGGCGCGGGAGGAAGGCTCAGCAAGCTGTGGGGTAGAACGCGCCGCCGAATCAAGTCGTTCTTCTATAAAAGCGACATTGTTGCAAAGGTAATCTACGTTGTCCGGACCGGCGACGATGAGACGAGAGAGGCAGTCCTCCGGTTCACACAGGAAATGCACAGGATTTTGCCGAGCGTCTTGAGATGAACGAAATGCCCGGAGAACAAATTGCGGTCGGCAAGCCGGCCGGGTCGGAAGAAGGCGCGAAAGCTGCCACGTCAAGCACTCGACTGCGGAGGGTCTGGCCCTTCGTGCATCTCGTTGCTGTGGGCATTCCGTTCGTCCTGTTTTTCAGGCCGGCCTTCGATTGGGCCGCCCAGCAGTTGGAGGGCGGCGACGAGCCGTGGCAACTGGTGCTCGTGCCCTTCCTTTCTGCGATGGTGATTTCCCGTCGTGTTCCCGAACTGAAAGGCACGATTGTCAAGGGGTGCGCGGTCCTCGGCTTGCCTCTCATGGCGGCTGGTGCATTCCTGAACCTTTTCGGAATCGTCCTCGAGCACCCGATGCCGTCACAGGCTGGAGTGGTCGTCTTCCTCAACGGCGTCGTGCTTTTCGTATGGGGGAAGCGCGTTTATCGCGGAATGGCTTTTCCGTTGTTGTACTTGTTTTTTGCGGTTCCGCTGCCGAGGACGGTTCTGGTGGCGATGACCGGCTCTCTGAAGATTCTTGGGGCCGTAGTCGCAGGGGGAGTGCTTTCGCTGTTAGGGATGCCTCTCGTCCGGGAAGGAGCCATCCTGAAATTCCCGTCGTTCACCCTTGTGGTGGCGGACGAGTGCAGCGGGCTCCAGAGCCTCGTCACTTTGTCGGCGGCGAGCCTTCCGGTGGCGTACTTGATGGAAGGGCGGCTCTGGAAAAAGGCTTTCATCGTATTACTTTCTCTTCCCCTGGGGCTGGCGGCGAACGTCCTCCGGCTGTGCGTCACGGCTTTTCTCGGTCAGCACATAGGAGAAGGCGTTACTCGTGGCTGGCCGCACACTCTCATCGGGGTGGTGGTCGTTCTCCTCTCGTTTTTCGCCCTGTACGGCTTGTCAAACACCATCTCCGAGAAGCGCGAACGGAGTGAGCACACCTCAGCCGGTTCTGGAACGTAAGGGGAATCATTCTTCGGAGGCGAGGACGGGGGCTTGGACGGCACTGCGAGCAGTTGCTTTCTTGATGAACCTGACGGACGCGGAGGGCTCCGGCTGGACGAGGTTGAGGATGCTCTCGTATGAAGAAGTGAGCATGTCAATGTTGCTGTATCGCGGGTCGCGGTAATCTTTTATCTCACCGCTATGTAAAGCGCGCGCCATTTCGGCAATCCCCTGGGCGAGGCTGACCTGGCACTCGAAACCCAGGCGGTCGCGAACCTTGTCGAAGGAGACGCGGTAGCTTCGCGTGTCGCGGGCATCGTGGTGGATTTCCACTTGAGTGCCGGAGATGGTTTTCCTGATGACTTCGCCCAGCTCCGCGAGCTGCACGTTGAGGTTATTCGCTCCCACGTTGAATATCTGGCGGGAAACAAGGTGCTCCGGCGATTCCATGCAGAGGATCATGGCACGCACCACGTCGTCCACGTGTACGAAGGGGCGCCACTGCTGTCCCCCGAAGATCGCGATTTGTCCTTCCGCCACGGCCTTGGCCGTCAGGAGGTTCACCACAAGGTCAAAACGCGGACGATATGAGTACCCGAAAACCGTAGCAAGCCGGAGGACGGTGACGGCCGTCTCCCCGGGACAGTTAAGGGCGGCGTCTTCGGCATCGAGCTTCGAGGCGGCGTAAAGAGAGACCGGGTTGGGAACGGAGTTCTCGTCAACGACAGCATCGGAATAGCCGTAAACGCTGCAACTGGACGCGAAGATGAATCGCCACACACCAAGCGCCGCTGCCGCGTCAACGAGCATGCGAGTGGCGTTCCAGTTAATCTGGACTGTGGCGTTCGCGTCGAGGGCGCTTGCGGGGTCACCGACGATGGCGCCGAGGTGAAAAACGCAATCCACTCCTCTGAGAGCCGCCACGGCGGAATCTACCCTCCGCAGGTCCCCTTCTATCAGCTCAACCTGTTTGGTCTCGACAAGTTCCTCAATGGGCGACCGCCCGTACGCGAGGATGTCCAGGACGCGGACTTTGTAGCCCTTTTTCAGGAGTGCCCTCGTCAGGACCGAGCCGATGTAGCCCGCCCCGCCGACGACTAACACCGTGTTGATTCGCCGACGGGCAGTCCCGTCGAGCTTGAGTATGGAGAACCTCGCCTGGACAAAAGCGCTGAGGAAGCGAAGAGATGACAGAATTCCGAACGCAACAAATGATGCAATGATGCTCCCACCTCGCCCGGCGACTGGCTGGTTGAACGCGAATCGCATCCAGGTGGTATAGACCAGAAGCCCGAGGAGTGTGCCCTTCAGGATGGCGCGGGTTTTCGTCTTCCAGGCGTAGGAAGGAATGCTCCGATAGATGCCAACGCTCATCAAGGCGAGAATCGAAATCACGACGAAGTTCGGGAGCTGAAGCAAGTAAGGGGGAGCAAAGGTCCCGGCAATTCCTCGAGGGTCTCGCAGGACCGCCCAGATCCCCAGACCCATTGTGAGAGAAAGCGCAAGGGAGGTCGCGTCAACGGCAACCCGCAAGACAATCTGGCCGGGCGCAAAGGAGCCGAAGAGATAATGCCGAAGGTTTCTGAGCTTTCGCCGGATGGTGCTCACTTTCGTGCAACCCCACTACAAAGTATGCGTCTCCGCCACCTGTTTTACGCTTTCGATGACCATGTTCATTTCGCCTTCCCGCATGGACGGATGAATGGGCAAGGAAATGATTCGCTGAAACTCGCGAGCAGCCACCGGGAAATCCTCCTCCCGGAAGCCGAAACGCTCACGATAGTAGCTATGCATATGCACCGGCTTCCAGCAGACGGTCGTTCCGACGCCAAGCTTTTGCAGCTCGGCCACGAACTGGCGGCGGTCTATGTTCAGTCTGTCAAGCCGCAGTCGAATCACGTACATGTGCCAGGACATGACCCGGTCCGGCAGAATGGTTGGCGTCTCGATTACCAGTGAGCCAGCGAACGCCCTGTCGTAGGCAGCGGCGATTTCCCTCCGCCGTCGCCACAAATCCTGGAGGCGCCGAAGCTGCTGGAGTCCGATGGCCGCCTGCAAGTCGGTCATGTTGCATTTGAATCCTGGCGCCACTATATCATAATCCCACGACGACAAGGGGGAAGAATGGTCCTTGCTCTGGCCGTGGAGTCTCATCAGGCGAGCTTCATTTGCCCACCCGTCGTTGTCGGTAACGACCATCCCCCCTTCGCCGGTCGTGATGCATTTGTTGGCGTAGAAAGAGAAGCACGTCAGATCGCCGGTCTGGCCGCAGTTTCGCCAGGGTTCTTGAGGACCTGAGCGGTAGCGGGATGGATTGGCGTGGGCGGCATCCTCGATGACTCTCAATCCGAATCGGTCGGCGACTTTTCTTATGGCGTCGCAATCTGCCATCTGCCCGGCGTAATGGACGGGGATGACCGCTTTGACCCGGCCGACGGGACATCGCACGCAAGAGACGGTCTCCCCTTTGGACAAGCGCTCCAGAGAGGATTCGAGCTTTTCCGGGTCCATGCAGAGGGTCTGCGGCTCGCAGTCCACCAGCAGCGGAATCCCCCCGGCGTGGATGACTATGTTTGCCGTTGAGGCAAACGTCATCGTCGGGACGATAGCGACGTCCCCCGGCTGAAAACCCACGGCTAAAAGGGCGAGGTGGAGAGCGTTCGTGCAGGAAAAAACGCCCACCGCGTGCTTCGCGCCGCAAAACGCGGCAAACTCGTTCTCGAACTCGGCAGTCCTGGGTCCCGTCGTGAGCCAGCCGGAGCGCAGCGTCTCAACCATCTCGGAGATTTCCGCGTCGCTGAGGTCCGGTCGTGAGTACGGAACTCTCATCCTCTGCTCCGTTCTATTACTGCTTGGCGCCTCGACGAGACGCTTCTTTCTGGCTGAGGCCGGTAAGCGAAACGAAGGGATTGTCGTTCCGGCACATGCTTCTGGAATATGGCGTTTATCGTCAAGGCGATGATTTTGAGGTCTGTGAGAAAGGAGCGGTTCCTCAAGTAGTCCAGCTCGATCCGGAGTTTCTCCCGCATGATAGGTGGGTAAGCCTCCTCGATTTTCTTCCCGGCGAGGAGTTTTTCCTCGTGGCGATAAAGGATTGTCGCAAGGCTGGTGATTCCGGGCAGAACGAGGAGAATCCTGCGTTCCTCCAGCGTGTAAAGAGGTATCCAAGGAGCAGTCTCGGGCCGCGGTCCGACTATACTCATGTCACCGCGCAAAACGTTGATGAGCGTCGGCAGCTCGTCGAGCTTTGTCCGGCGAAGAAACCGCCCTATTGCTGTGATTCGCGGGTCGTCTTCGGCGGTGACGGTTGGTCCGATTCGGTCGGCATTTCCGACCATGGTCCGGAACTTTATCATTCGAAATCGTCTGCCGCCCCGCCCCACACGCTCTCCAGTGAAGAACACGGGGCCCCGCGAAGTAACCTTGACGGCGAAGGAAAGGAAAAGAAGGAGAGGCGAAAGCAAGACGAGGGCAAAGCCCGCGACGGCGACATCGAAAACTCTTTTGGAAGGGAGAACCGGCGGTGGTGGAAAACGAACAGCTGGCGGTTTCTGGCGTGGAGGTTTCCCGCGAAAAGCAGCGCCCCGCTTTACATCTTCGGCGGTTTCCTTGACTCCTTGCTTTACTTCTTCTTTATTCATCTCGCCCTGTGTCCGGAGGCGGATTTTGCGACACTTCTACTTCAACCAATTGGCGAAATCGGTGAGAAATTGCTTGACAACCTCATCGGTCTTCGGATTCTTCACCAGCGCCGTGAAAAATTTCGGCGGCACGGTAACAATGTCCGCTCCCGCCTGAAACGCCTCATTCACGTCCATAAGGTGGCGGATGCTTCCGACGATAATCTGTGACCGCGTGCCACCGCCGCGGAAGGCCTCCTTGACCTGCCGGACTATCTGAAACGCGTCGTATCCGGCGTCGCGAATCCTCCCGACGAAGATGCTGACAAAATCGGAGTCCGCCAGCGCCGCCATGACTGCTTGATTGAATGACATGCAGCAGGTGCAGTTGATTTTGATTCCTTTCTGCCGGAGCTGGCGAATCACCCACAGCTCGTCCCAGCCAATCGGCACCTTGATGTACAGCTCAGTGTAATCACGGAACTCCTCGACGAAATCCTCCGCTTGCTTCACCATTTCCTTCGGGTCCATGGTAAAGACCTCGACGCTGAGCGGCCTGTCGGGACCATATTTGCGGATGACGTCAATAATTCTGCGGACGTGCTCTCTGAAGTCGCACTTCTTTTCCTGGGACAGGATAGAGGGATTCGTGGTGACTCCGCTGGCAAAGCCTCTCTTGAAGGCCTCTTCGATTTCTTCTAAGTTTGCAGAATCAATGAACATCTTCATGCAAACACCTCTTCTGTTCATCAAGGGTTTCAAGGTGGTCCTGGGGCGGCATCGCCTTTGTACAATTCAATCCATCGCTCGGCCTCCTGCGCAAGCGCCTCTTCTCCGGCGGCACGAGCAAGACGCAGCGCCATGGTGAGCCCGTGGTGAGCTCTGCCGTTGTTGGGATCAAGGCGAAGGGCGTAGGACAAATGGTCGGTCGCCTCTTTGAGCTGACGGGTGGAAAGCAACGCGAGCCCAAGGATGCAATGCACATCCACGGGGTTATACACTGGCTCGAGATCGGACTGGCCCGGCATGAGCCTCAAAGCCTGTGAGAGATGGGTGATGGCCTGGTCAAATTCTCCCTCGTTAAACAGCGCCATGCCCAGGTCACAGTGGGCACGGACATCCTCCGGATACAGTCGTATGGCCTCGCGAGAATGGGCCAGCCCCTCGTTGCGCATGTTCTTGACGTGGTAGAGGAGAAATCCCAGCCTCTGGTGTGCCTCCACATTGTTCGGGTTGAGTTCCAGCGCCTTTCTGTATTTCGGTATGGCGGCATCGGGGTCGAGGGCTCTCTCAAACTCGTTTCCGGCTCTCACGTAAGAAAAATCGTCCAGGAATTGTTCCTTGATTTTCTTGATTGCCGAGGGCTTAGTACCGACAAACTCTGGTATATTGGCGGCCCGGTCCGGATCGGTAAGGTGCGACAAAAGGACGGGAGGGCTGCTGCGTCCTTGCTCGTCCATGTGGGTAAGGAAAAGCTGCGTGTAAGCTGAATTTGCTTTGGAAGAAAACACCAGCCACTTGCCGTTTGGCGACCAACTATGCCATGAGTTCATCCGCTTTGTGTTGCATTGCAGTCTCCTGGCCTCCCCTCCCTCAGCCGGGATGATATAAAGCTCGCTATCGGGCTGAAGCAGCATATAATCCTTCGCTTTGCAGAACACAATCCATTTGCCATCGGGTGAGTATTTCGCGAAGAAGTTGCTCATCCCGTTGTTGGAAGCGCCTTCAAGGGGCTCAGGCTTGCCGCCCTTTCCGTCATTAAATGGGATCCGATACAAGTCGAACAAAAAGGGCTTTCCATCTTCCAGGAATTCCTTGCATTCTTCGCGGGTAAGAAGCACTTTGCCTCGGTCTTTATCTCGCTCGAGCCTGTATGCTTTGGCTCTGGCAAAGACGATATACTTCCCGTCGGGGCTCCAGGTGGGATTGCTCTGGACATACTGGGGATCATCTGCCCCCGGCAGTGAGTGAAAGGCACGCGTTTGCCTGTCATATACACACAGAATGCCCTTGATCGGGAAGAAAAGCTGGGAGAATTCCAGACCTGGTCTCGGAACAAAGACCGACCTATCTTTCACGGTGCTGACCACAAACCTGCCATCCGGAGAGATTTGAGAAAGGAGTCCGAAGGTCAGCTCCCCGTCTTCCTTCCTGTAATCGTCCCACGTTATGATATCGCCGGTGGCGAGGGCCATTTGTTCTGCGACCGGTGTAATAACGTATGAGCCCTTACTGTTAGCATAATCCACATCCATCGCGAGGGTTTTGCCATCCTTCGTAAATGAATGACAGTTTCCACAGACCGGCAATTTCTGCAGGACAACGGGAGGCCGCGGCGAGGAAATCGCCCCAAAACGCCACCGGATATGCGAGGGATCCTTGACTGCATCAACAAACGGCAGGTTCACTTCCCGATAGAACAAGGGGGCGCCAACTTCGTCCTGGGAGGTCTTGATTGAGACTCGGCCTCCCGTCACGATTGTTACTGGGGAGGATCGCTTGACGCCTAAGATGGTGACCTCTGCCTGTTTTTCCAGTGACCGCTTCTTTATGGCCTCCCATTCCCCTGCCTTGGGCGTCCATTCCGGAAGGTGCGTGAGGAAATTCATTCGCCCTTCGTCGTCTTGGAACTTGATGGTGATGAACCATGTGTTGCAGTTGGATTTGCCGTCTTCCCAGCGAAACGTGGGGGGCACGATCTCGGGGGGGAAGACCGTCTCATTGAGTGGATAGCGAATCGCCAACCCGGTGCATTCTGCTTCATCCTGATAAACTGCCAGTATATCTTCTACCCGGGGCTGGCGCTGACGGAAAATGATTAGTATGGCCGCCACAAGAGCCACAGCGGCGGTGCTTATGCCGATGACGAGATATATAACTGGCTTGCGCACGGGTCGTTCCATGATGGATGCGCCTACGTCACCATAACCTCTGCTCGCTTCCCGCGGTGGGTGCTAAAAAAGCCTTTGCGTGACCTGCCGATGTTCGGACCAAGGAGGTGCTCCTGCTGAGCCCGCGGAGCGGTAAAAGGGAAATCTCCTCGAAAGGGCATTGGACAGCTCCTCATTGTTTCTTTTTCGCCATACCCACTCGATGTTGAAAAGCGAGGCTTCGATGCGTGAACCCCGATCTGGCACGACGAGATGTTACTGCCCGATCCCAGCCACAGTGAAGAAGAACATTGCTGTGCCTGCAAGGCTTGGGAAAACTGAACCATTCATGTGCCGCGAGGGCTCCCTGGCTCGCTCAGGCATTGCAGTCTCTGGATTTCCTATTCTGGCTGTTTAGAAACGCCTCGGCTGATGATGAGGAATGTTACGCCGTTGTACGAGTAACGTACTTTTGAGCCGGGAAATCCCTGCTTCATTCCGCGTCTCCTTCTCTGGACAATATGACTCTCACCGCCTCGACGAGGTTCTCGACGGTGTACTCGCTCAGGACAATCTTTCCCTCGGGCCGCTCGTCGGAGCATGGGCTTTTCACCAGAATCGTCGTGCAGCCGGCTCTTGCGCCCGCTTCTACGTCCTTCCAGCGGTCGCCAATCATGTACGAGGCGCCGAGGTCAATATTCCATTCTTTTGCCGCCTGAAGAAGCAATCCGGGCTTCGGCTTGCGGCAGTCGCACTCGTCCTTGTCATCATGCATGCAGACGTAGATTTTGTCAATGGGAAGGGTCTCCGAAAGGATACGGTGCATCTTCTCAAGCTCGTCCGGCTTGAGCGTTCCCCGCCGAATGTCGGGTTGGCTGGTCGCCACGAAAAGATACCAACCGTGCTTCTTCAACTCGGTGAGAGCTTCTTTGACCCCCGGCAGGATTCGGAAATCCTCGACTCGTTTCGGGGTGACGGGCTTCCCTTCGACCAGAAAGGTCTCGTTGATGACTCCGTCTCTGTCGAGGAAAACCGCTCTATTCATCGTGTGCAGCGATCTTCTCCCGCAGGCAGGTGACAATAAGGTGTTCCAGAGCCATGTGGAACGATTCCGTCTGAGGCGTGGAATTGACGGGGATGATGACGCAGAGGTCCGCGAGGTCTTTCATGGCGCCGCCGTCGTAGCCCGTGAAGGCGATGGTCTTGCCGCCGTGGTCTCTGGCGTATTGCATCGCCTTGAGGAGGTTTTGCGACCACTCGCGTCCGGGTTCTTCGGCCTTTCCCCCATGAACGCTGAAAACTACGACGTAATCCCCCGGTCGAAAATAATTCTTCAACTGCTCGACATACACTTCGCTCCAGCCGAGGTCGTTTGTCAGCGCGCTGACCAATGGCACGTTATCACTCAAGCAGAATGCGCGGAAACGCTTCTTCCCCTCGACGACGGTTGCCTTGTTGAAGTCGTTCGCAGCGTGGGATGCCGTCGCAGCCGAGCCGCCGTTGCCGAGAAGAAAGACCTGCCGCTCTTGTTTCCACGCGTCAAACAGAGCCTCGATGGCCCGGTCCAGCTCTTCCAGCGGCATCCGGTCAATGACTTCTTTCATCTCGGAAAAATAACCGGTCAGGAATTTCTCGTTAATCATTCATCCCTCTCCGAAGTGTTGCTTTCAAGTTGCTGAGCGCGCGGTCTTCTTCGCGGTTTTCCCTCATGCCCATTCCCGATTTCGCCACGAGAAGAAGTTGGACAAAAGCTTCGTCCCCTCGAAATCGAAACTGTACCGCATTTCGCGGAGGTTTTCTCGTCTCATAGCTTCCCGGAGGCGGTGGTGTCCGTCCTCGATGTAAAACAGAAAGAACCCACCTCCACCTGCCCCCATAATCTTTCCGCCGAGCGCCCCGCAATCCCGGGCGATCTCGTAAAGGCGGTCAATCCGCGGGTCGGAGATTTCGGAGCAGAGGGTCTTTTTCACTGTCCAGTGCTCGTGCAGAAGTTCCCCGAATCGGCTGAGATTGCCGCTTTCGACTGCCCGCAAGATTTCCCGCCCGATCTCCTCGATGCGGTGAAGACCTTCCACGACAGCCGACTCGTCCCGCTGGGCCGCGGCGGATTGATGCTTGAGGATTTCATCAGCGCTGCGGGATAGTCCCGTGTAGAAAAAAAGAATGTTCGCGTTAAGCTGGTCCAGAACGCGGTCGGAGATTCTGGCCCGGCGAGGATGGACAGTTCCGTCGGAGTCAATTTCTAAGACGACAAATCCGCCCAAAGCTGCGAGATATTGGTCCTGCTTGCCGATGGGCTTCTTGAGCAAGTCAATCTCGATATGGCAGGCTTCCTGGGCAAGTTTTTCAAGCGAAACGTAATCTCGTTTCAGGACGTGGAGACCGTGAAGAAGCCCAACCGCGTAAGACGAAGACGAGCCAAGCCCCGTCCCTGCGGGAATGTCGGCGATGGAAGCTATCTGGATGGCGTTTTCGATTCCCATCAGCTCGAGGGCTGCCCGGACGATGTCGTGCTGCACGTCGGAGAGCTTCTCGACTCGCTCCGACTTCGCATAAATCACCCGGATGAGGTCGTCCACAATCGGGCGATGGACGAAGATGTACATGTATTTGTCTATCGTGGCGCTGAAGATGAATCCGCCGTGCTTCGAGTAGTACGAAGGAAGGTCCGTGCCGCCTCCGCCGAGAGGAATCCGAAAAGGAGTCCGCGTGATAATCATGACTTCTCCATCTGCCTCCAGAGGTTCTGGGCCCTTGCGTACGCTTCGGGCGTATCTATCCAGATAACGTTCTCGACCTTATAGGCGTAAAGGGGCGTCCCCCGCCGGAGAAGCGCCGGGAAGATGTCGTGCCCGAAGTCGGAAAAGCCGGGGGGAATCAACTCGCCGATTTCGTTCTCGACGGCAAATACACCAGCGCTGACCCAGTGGCCGAGACTTTTTGCTTCCTTTGCTGACGGCTTCTCGACGAGTTTCTCAATCCGCCCGCTCTTCTCATCAAACACAACTACTCCCGACGACGTGACGTCCTCCCGCCAGTGCACGCCAATGGTCACTGCCGCCTTGCGTTCGCGGTGGAACCAAACAAGCCCGCGAAAATCGCAATCCGTCAAATTGTCGCCGTAAACCACTAAAAAAGGCTCTCCGCCGAGCTGGGGCAGGAGCTTTCCTACCGCCCCCGCCGTCCCGAGGATTTCCGGCTCGTATGAGTAAGCTATCCTCACCCCGAGACGCTTACCGTCGGCGAAATACTCGCGAATGGCATCCGGGAGATGATGCAAGTTAATAAAGAAGTCCCGGAAGCCTTGCTTCTCAAGACGCCGAATGGTGTGCTCCAGAACCGGAACACCATTCACAGGCAGCATCACCTTCGGCGCATCTTCGATCAGCTTTCCGAGCCTTGTCCCTTCGCCAGCCGCAAGGAGAACCGCTTTCATCGTGACTGCGCCTTTGGGCGATTGCCGGAGCAGCCTTTTGCTGCCATCAAGAAACATCTTCGCAACCAATCACTCCTCGTCGCCAGGCTTCCGGACCGTTGTCCCGTCGAGGGCATATTCCCTCCCGCAGGAGCAGCGAGCCTTTCCGTCCCTGAAATCGAGCTTCAGGCCGCAGCGGCAGACCCATCCGTGCTGCCTCGCCGGATTGCCATAGACCAGGGCGTAATCGGGAACGTCCCTCGTCACGACCGCCCCTGCGCCGACGGAACAATATCTGCCAAGCGTGTGGCCGCAGAGGATAATTGCCCCCGCCCCGATGCTCGCCCCCTTCCGGACGAGAGTCGGCACTAACGGCCTTGGAAAACCGGAACGGGGACTCGGGTCGTTGGTGAAAATCATGTTCGGGCCGAGGAAGACGTCGTCCTCGACGGTCACCAGTTCCCAGATGCAGATGCCGTTCTTGACGATGACCCGGTCGCCGATGGAGCAGCCGCTCTCTAAGAAACAGTGCTCGCCAATGTTGCTGTCCCTTCCGACCCTCGCGCCTTTCATGATATGCGTCCACGCCCAGACGCGCGTGCCCTCGCCGACCTCCTCGGACTCGACTAATGCCAAAGGATGCTTGAAGTAGCGCGCTGGCTCAGCACCCTCGCCTTCATGACGAGAAGAACGAACGGATTTTTTCGCACACATACTCGACCTGCGAATCCTTGAGCATCGGGCACATCGGAACAGAGAGAATCTCACCGCACGATCGTTCTGCCACGGGAAAATCGCCCTTGCCGTATCCGAGATGAGCATAAGCTTTTTGAAGGTGAAGCGGAATAGGGTAGTGCAGTCCCGTACCAATCTCGTTTTCCCCGAGATACGAGCGCAGCGCATCTCTTTTCTCCGCCGGCACGCGAATCACGAAAAGATGATAGACGTGCTCCGCTCCGTCGAGGACTGTCGGCAATGTCACTTCCTCAATCCCGCTCAATAGTCGCCTGTACATTTCCGCGACCTCCTGCCGGCGGGCAGTCCAGCGTCTCAGATGCGGCAGCTTCACGGCTATGACCGCCGCCTCCAGCTCCGACAACCTGTAGTTGTGCCCGACAATTTCGTGGATATATCTTTTGACTTCGCCATGAGAGCGAATGCGGCGCATCTTCTCGTAGAGTGTCTCGTCGTTCGTGACCACGGCGCCCGCCTCGCCATAGGAGCCGAGATTCTTTCCGGGGAAAAAGCTGAACGCCGCCACCTGGCCGAAATTTCCGACGGTCGTGCCATTGAACCGCGCGAGGTGAGCCTGACAGGCGTCCTCGATAATGACCAGACCCTTCCGACGAGCAATCTCCCCAATGGCCTTCATATCGGCGGGCTGCCCATAAAGATGCACCGGGATGATCGCTCTGGTCTTCCCGGTGACCGCTGCTTCGATCTTGCCGACATCAATATTGTAGGTCTCGGGATCGTGGTCAACGAAAACCGGCTTTGCCCCGACGAGGGAGACGCCTTCGGCGGTTGCGATGAAGGTGTTCACAGGGACGATAACCTCGTCGCCGGGGCCAAGCCCCAGCGCCCACGTCGCCATGTGGAGGGCGGCAGTCCCGGAGTTCACCGCAAGGCAAAACCTCGCCTGAATCGCCTCGCAGAATTCCTTTTCAAACCGCTCGTTGTATTTCCCCGTCACGAAAGCTGTCTGCTGAAGAATGTCCTCGAAAGCGCTCTGAATCTCGTCCTTTATCTTGAGATATTGCGCATAAAGATTCAGGAACGGAACTTTCAAGCGGATTTCCCTCCCTCAAGACCGAAGTTGCGGATTTGGTCGGCAGTTCGCATCACGTCGAGCATGAACGCTTTCCCCGTCAGCGGCTCTCTCCCTTCCGCGATGCAACTGTAAAAGTGCTCCACGACCTCGTGAAGAGGTTCCGCTGCGGGATAATCCGGGAAGGTCGTCTCCTTGGCCGCTAAATAATGCAACTCAATCTTCTTTTCCTTTTTGAGATCTTCGTAGAGAAGGAATTTCTCGTCGTCGAAAAGGAGCAACTGCCGCCGATAGTCCGGGAGAGACCAACTGTAACTGATGTGGACGCGAATGCCCTGCATATCAAGCTCTATGAACGCTGTATCGCAAAGGTTCTGGTCGAGGATGCGAACGCGACGGACTGACCGCACCTCCAGGGGTTTCCCGAAAACGATTCTCAGAACGGAAATATCGTGGAAGACGAGGTCCTCGACGACGTCCACCCCCTCGACGCGAATGCGGTCGAGAATCATCTTCAGGCTGTGGACTCGCAGGTCGTCCCCATGCCGCAAAGATTGCACGAACTTGAGATTGGGAAAGAGGCCATCCTGGACCAGCTGGCGGACTTTCAGCGTCGCGGGGTTGAAAACGAACGTCGAGTCCACCATGAAAACCAGACCCTTGCGTTTGGCGAGGGCGCAGAGTTGCTCCGTTTCTTCCATCGTCCGTGCCGGTGGTTTGGCAACCATGACGTGCTTGCCGTGCTCAAGGGCTTGCTGGACGATGTCAAAATGAGTTTGCGGCGGGGTGACGACGGCGATGGCATGGATGTCGGAGCGGCTCCAAAGCCCGTCGAAGTTGTCAAGAGCCTGGCAGTTCCACTGGGCTACAGCCTGGCGGGTTCGCTCCGGGTCTTTGTCGAGGGCAAAAACCTTCGCGAACGACGAGCCTTTACAGAAATTCCGCAGGACTTTGCTGCCCCACCATCCGACTCCGAGGACGGCGGCGTTTATCTCTTTTCGGCTGCTCAAATCTCCCTTTCCCGGCCGACATCAAGCGCAAGAATTTCTCAAACCCAATTGCTGCTTGTTCTTCTGTATCAGTGGTGTCGAAGCACCGTTGCCCCTTGCGGCGAGACCTACTTCCCCTATTCTAAAATGGCACCCCCCAAAGTCAAGCTCGGATGTCGTTCGCCGTATGAAGAAAGCCCGTCCGGGTTGGCCCTTTGGCCAAAGGCAACTAACTTCTTGCCTGGCGCAAGACCCCTGAGTCCCTCATGGCGTCCTTGGCGTTCTCGGCCACGTCGGGGACGTCGCTCTGTTCCTCAAGCCACTTTTTATAGTCCGCCACGCTTTTCTCCGGCGAGTACCCGGGCTTCCAGCCGAGCGCCTGCAACTTGCTTATGTCGGAGAACGAATGACGGGTATCGCCAAATCTGTATTCGCCGGTGATTTTCGGCGACAACTTCTTCCCGAACACTCTTCTTACAAGCTCGGCAAACTCCAGGATCGTGCAAGCTTTTCCACCGCCCACGTTGAAAGCCTGATAGTTCGCTTCGTCCTTTTCCAGGGCCAGGAGATGAGCTTCAACTACATCGTTAATATTCACGAAATCGCGAATCTGTTTTCCATCCTCGTAAACCACCGGCTGCCTGTCGAAGAAATAGCTCACGCAGAAAATGCGGCACGCCCCCGAATAGGCATTGTAAAACGATTGCCTCGGCCCCTGGACAATCGAATACCTGAACGCCACCGTCGGGATGCCATAGCGTCTTCCGAGGTTCAGGGCGATGAGCTCCTGGGCGATCTTGGAGATCCCGTACTGATTCTGAGGGTTGACGCGGGATTCGTCCGTGAGCTGCCATTCGAGCGTCGCTCCGCACCGGGGGCATCTGTGCTCCCATTCGCCTTTTGCCAACTGTTCCGCAGAACGAATGTCCGGGTAGAAAACTCGGCCGTCTTTGCCCGATGACTGGCATTTGACGTTCGGACACCTGTACTTCCCTTCGCCGTAAACCGCTTGAGACGAAGCAACAATCACTTTCGATAGCGGAATCTTCTCCCCGACAGCCACTTCGTACAGAAGCGCCGTCCCCGCAGCATTCACGTGGAAGAACTTGCTGAAATCCGGCATGTAATCTTGGTAGGCCGCCATGTGATAGACGGCATTCACGCCCCGCAGAGCCTTCCTCCAATCCGCCTTGTTTCGGACATCCCCCTCGATGACCTCGACCTCCTTTGGAACATAACTGGGCCTTCTTTTCCGATGAACTCGCTCCTCGAAGTTATCGAGAATTCTGACTTCGTGCCCGCGAGAAAGAAGAGCATCAACCGTGTGCGAGCCTATGAAACCCGCACCACCCGTAACGAGGATTCTCATGCCAATCTCCCTTTATCGAGGTCACTCAGCTCTCTTATTCTCCCTGCTGGAAATGAAGACCGAGCACGCTCGGCACAGCGCAGACCGAATTCTGCGGCCCCGAGCGCGCTCGGTATATCTCCTTAGTGCCGCCTTGATGGGCAAACACATCCCAGAACCTATCACCGCGGATTACCTTAAAGGCGGCGCCTGCCTTTCGAGAAGCTGTTGCAGAAGCTCTCGAATATGAGCCAGTTCTTCCCGCAACTGGTTGACATCCCGCCGCAGCTCCGCGATTTGCGGCGCAATGAATGCCGGGCCGGGCATAGGCTGACGGACAAAAGGCTCCATCTCAGGACGAGGCTCCTCGGGGCGCACTGGCCTCGGCTCCCTGACAAACTCCGGTGCAGGCGCCTCACGCCTGACACGAGGCTCCTCTGGCTCGGGTTTTTCTCTGACGAACGGCTCCCTTTCACCAGGCGGAGGCCCCGGGCGACGCTCCAGGCGTTCGGCAAGCTCCCGTTTCAGGGCCTCGGCTTTCCGGATCTGCTCCTCCGCGGCATCTCCCTTTCCCTCCGCTCTTAGTCTCTCCGCCAATTCCAAATGCTCGCGTATGGCCCCCTCGATTCGCTCAGCGGCTTCTGTCCTCCGTTCTCCCTCTCGCTTCTCGCGGAGTTCTACCTCAATCCTTTCGGCCTTCTGGCGAAGCTCCTGGGCCTCTCGCCTCGCCTCTGCCTCTATTCTCTCAGCCTTTTCAAGAAGCCTTCGGACTTCATCCCCAGCCGTCCATTCCTGTTGCTCCGGCCCCTTTTCCGCCTTCGGCTTCCGGGCTTCCGCGGCCTGAATCTGCTCCTTTATCATTCGGACTTTCTTTTCCGCAGCAGCCATCCGCGGATGCTTTGGCCCATAGAGGCTGTTGAGCTCTTCCAGTTCCCTTTGCGCTGCAAAAAGGTCGCCGTGAAGCCTCTCAAGCAGTTCCCCGGGGATGACGCGCTCTCCCTCGCGCCCTTTCCCGGCCTTCACCTTCCCGGCTTCCACAGCTTGAACCTGCTCCTTTATCGTCCGGACCGCCTTTTCCGCGGCGAGGATCCGCGGATGCTTTGCTCCGTACTCCTGACTGAGTTCCTTCAGTTTCCTCTTTGCCGCCAGCACGTCGCCCTGAAGTCGCTCGAGCACCTTCACCCGAACAGCTCGTTCTTCCCCCTGCGGCTCCGTGCGCTCCCTCCTCGCGCGAACTTCAGCTTCGATCGCCTTTGCCTTCGCTATGAGTTTCTGAGCTTCGTCGGGGCGTCCCTGAGCTTCCAGCTCCTTCGCTTCCCTCAAGAGCCGGAAAGCTTCGTCAGAGACAAACTCCTCCTTTGGCTCCCGTGCTTCCTTCCGCTCACTCTTCGCGCGAGCTTCGACTTCGATTCGTTTGGCCTTTGCGCGGAATTCAGCGGCATCCTCGCGCTTCCCTTCCGCTTCCAACCTTTTCGCTTCCTCGAATAGCCGGAACGCCTCATCGGAGATGATTTTCTCCTCCGGTCGTGGTTCCTGTTTCTCTCGCCACTGGCGCTGTTCTGGCGCCTTCCTTACAGGTCTCTCCGCCACCTCTCGCTCGCCCTCCTCCGCGATAGCCACCGCTACCTTGCCACACAGCGAGATGGCTATGCCCGCGACGGCAAGTACGACAGCCAGCAAAAATCCGAATTCGTGTAGCTTCTTCATGTTCGCTCACCTCCTAACCGTTTGCGCCTGCACAGCAGGCCACCAAAACGACACCTACCGCTCTCGCGTCCTCTCTTCGCGGCCCTGCTACGGGCACTTACGCTGAACTCCCCCGACGCTCCCGCAATTATGCGCCCTCAGCCGCCTCGAGTCAACGCTCCAGAAACCCGGGCAGCTCTGGGGAACAAGGGGGCGGTGAGAGGCAGGGCAGAGGGATGTGGGAGG
>CAYZXL010000022.1:50090-65787 GCA_964482435.1 uncultured Verrucomicrobiota bacterium | reverse complement strand
TTCGACCCAAATCCCCCTCAAAAGGTGCGAAAAATCCCTTGTTCCTCAGAGCTGCTGCATGGACAGTAGCTGGTCAGTCAGCGGGGGTAACGTTTCCGGTTGAAGTCGCCGCAGTCGCAAAGTATCATGCGGGCATCGAAAAGTGCGCAAGCCAGGCTTGGACTGTTAGTGTTAGCCCGACTCAACGAAATCTTCGAGCCGGACAGCATCACGGCCCCGCGCCGAACCGCAAGGAGAAAAGGGCTATGACCCACAAACGCGTCTCTGAACAGATCGCTCGCGTCCGACTCCACGGACCCGGACCGAGCGACGTTCCGGACTCGGTTCTTGAGGCGTTATCGTCGAGAACCATCGGGCATCTCGACCCCGATTTTCTTCTCGTCATGGACCAGACTCAGGACATGCTGCGCGAGGTCTTCCGCACAAAGAACCGCATGACCATTCCCGTTTCCGGAACGGGAAGCTCCGGCATGGAAGCCCTCGTTGCCAACCTCGTCGAGCCCGGGGACAAGGTCGTGGTCGTCAGAAACGGTGTCTTCGGCGGACGAATCGCTGACGAGGTTTCGCGCTTCGGCGGAGAGGTTGCGGAGGTGAGCGTGGAGTGGGGGAGGACGGTCGAGGTGCAGCGCATCCAGCACGTGCTCTCCAAAGGCGGGTGCAAGGCGCTTTTCCTCGTGCACGCAGAGACTTCCACAGGAGCCCTTCAACCGCAGATGAAAGAGATTGCAGACCTCGTCCACGAACATAATGCCCTCTTCCTTGCTGACGCCGTGACTTCCCTCGGCGGGACGAACATGAGAATTGACGAGTGGGGAATAGACGCTGCTTATAGCGGAACCCAGAAGTGCTTGAGCGTTCCACCGGGTCTCTCGCCCATCACGCTCAGTGACCGGGCAATGGAGAAGGTGAGAAACAGGCGAACGCCCGTCCAGAGCTGGTATTTTGACCTGACCATGATCGAGGAGTACTGGAACAAGGGCGGAACGAGAAAGTATCACCACACTGCCCCCATCAACATGGTCTTCGCCCTCCACGAGGGGCTGCGGCTCATTCTCGACGAAGGGCTTGACAACGTTTTCGAAAGACACAGGAAAAATGCTGCCGCTCTTCAGGCAGGACTCGAGGCCCTCGGTTTCACTTATGTCGTCAAAGAACCCGAGCAGCGCCTTCCGATGCTCCACGCGGTTTTTCTCCCCGAGGGAGCTGACGAGGGAAAGCTGCGCAGGCAGTTGCGCGCAGAGCACAACCTTGAGATCGGCGGTGGATTGGGCGAGTTCGCAGGGAGAGCCTGGCGAATAGGTCTCATGGGGCATTCATCGCGCGAGGAGAAAGTGCAAGCCCTTCTCCGCGACATCGGCCCGGTGCTGAAGTCACGGTGAGACGAGAGCGCCGAGCAGACGAGATGCGGCGAAAGCGGCATTGGCGGGCGTTGGCTCAGTTACGCAGACGTCCGCGAAGCGGGATGGACCGGTCACCGGGAGTGCACCGGGCAGGGCCCGGAGTCGGGCCCAGTGAACATACGACGTCGGTCGGCGTCCGAGCGAAAGGAGGGTAAAAGCATGGAGTGGTGGCGCACGCGTTACCTCTTCTCCGGATGGATTTTTGCGGGCACAGTAGTCTTGCTGACCCGTACCTTGCCCGGCCTGGCGTGCCTCCTCGAAGATAAGCCGGAGTCCGCTGTGGCGATCATAGGTCTCTCGGGACCGCCCTTGGGGTACATCGTGTACACGGTCTTCTTCCTGGTTTATCACCTCTGTGGGGGCACGGGTCTCTTCGTTCACCATACGCTCCTCGTGTCTGAGGCGAAGCGGCTCTATCGTGAAATGCTTGATCGTCAGGCTCGCACGCCAACCCTGCTCGGGAAGGCGCAGCGGGCCCTCCAGATTTTGGAGGGGAGCCGCAAGGACGACTCGAACAAGCGGACGGCCTTCACGGAACGCGCGATATATACCGTCGTATGGCAGTCCTTCGCGCCCGAAAAGCTCCGAAATGCGTGCCACAGGCGCTGGGAGTCCTTCCACACCTCTGGAGGGATCGTCGCCGGCCTTGCGGTGGCAGTCGGCGTATCATGGGGATTGTCGGGCTGGTCCGGATGCCAGGGCTTCTGGTGCCGGAACGTGGCACCCCTCATCGCCGTTGGCGTGGTAACCCTCCTACTGCTCGCGAACATGTGCATGGTCGAGCGCCAAGCTGCGAACCAGGAAAACCTATGGATCGAGCTCTTCCTAAAAGAGCTGGAGGACCGCCCGGACCTTTTATTCCAGGTTGTTTAGGGGGCAGCATCCGGCGGGGAGGCCGGGTCGCCGCGCGGTCGCAAGGCCGTCCTGCCACGGGCGGCCGCTAAGGGACGCTCCATATTAGCTCGGCGCACCGCGCCGGGTCCATTATCGGACAACGGGACAACCCGCGCACGGGCGACACGGTGACCGTGGCACCGTGGCTCGGGAGACCTCGAAAGTGCTCGCAGCGGAACCACGGCAGACCGGTCGTGGGGGTGCAGGTGCCAAAAAGATAAGTCGCACCGCGTTCTGGAGGGAGCAGGACAGTGTTCTTGGGGCGAGTTTGGGTTGCCGCCACAGTTGCAGGCACGTGTTTGGGGCCGGAAAACCCGGCATGTTACGCCAGGGCCGGACTGCCGCCTTCTCGACTGACAGCCTTCTTCCAACCGGCCGCGCAACCGCCAGCGTCGCGCATACAATCCATCCTCAGCGACCCTTTCCGCGGCTCGCCGCACGAGGAGGATACTCTGTTTCTCGAGCGCCACGAGAGTGCAATAAGGCAGATCGGGAAGGAAGGCTTACCGTTTCTCATTCGCGCACTCAGCCAACGCGACGCTGATCTCCGCCTTAAAGCGCTATTGTGCCTCACTGCCCTCGGGCCGGACGCGGCTCCCGCAGTGAATGCGATTCGTCCTCTTCTGAAAAGCCGCAAGGACAGGCAAGCTTATTGGGCAATCGTCTGCCTCGGAGAAGTTGGCGGCCCTTCGATGCCTGCTGTCCCGAACCTCCTTTCTCTGTTGAAGCATCCCGACGGCTGCCCATTCTGGGAGACCATCAGCGAGGCGATCGGCCGCATTGCCAAAGAGAACAACCTCCTGCCCGATGGGCTGAGCGACCTTCTCAACCACAAGAGCCCGGGTGCGAGGCACGCCGTGCTATTCGCCCTCGGAGAGTGTGGTCCGCTCGCCGAGCCGCTCCTGAGACAGGCTATCGCGCGTCTTGCTGACCCCGGCCTGTTGGTCAGGGTCCACGCGGCCCTCGCCCTCGGCAAAATCAGGCGACGCCCGGAGTTCTCCATCCCGGCTCTTCTCAACGCACTCCAGGACCCGAAACCCAGTGTGCGCTGCGCGGCCGCCGCCGCTATTGGGAAGTTTGGCCCGGAAGCCGAGGTGGCGGTGCCGAAACTCATGGAAATGCTGCGGTCTCCGATCTCCCTTGTACGTGCTGACGCAGCCGCAGCCCTCGGAAAGATCGGTCCGAAAGCCGCGGCGGCGCTCCCAGCCCTCACTATCGCATTGGAAGACAGAGCGCGTCATGTGAGGGAAGCTGCCGCGAAAGCTCTCGACTCAATACGTAAAGACACTCAGGACCTTTGACGCAAGAAGCCGAGATTTCGCTATGATCCGGGCTCGGCAGGTAATGCACGTTCAATTTGGCGTCTTTCGGGGTGTGGCTGTATTTCCGGGGCAGAGGGCGGATGAATCCTTTGTTCGAGAAGCCCGCCTGAAGGCGGCTTGGGGAAGGGGGGGCCGAAGCCCTGAACCACCAGCTAAAGCAGGTGGCTAAAAGGAGTGCCGGCTGAAGCCGGCAGTGTGGCTAAGCGGCCCGTTGGCGCAGCACGTAGAGCGAGCGGCGCGATGCGCCCCGATTACGCAACCGCACCCCCTCTTTCGGGAGCGGTTGCACCACAGGGCACTTTTAGCTAATATCCCCGTGTAGAGGCTCAGCGATGCGCTGGGCACAGTGCAGAAATGAATTCTTTCTGAAGGAGGTGTCCCATGTTCAATCAATGCTTTTTGCGGCGTCTTGCGGCTTGTCTCGTTATGGTCGTGCTGCCCTTGTTCTGTTTGGCATCCCTCTCCTCAGCGTCGGAGACGGGCGGTTTGAAGTTCTCCAAGCGTTGCTTGATGGTCAGCCCTAACGAGGGCTGCGCTGTCGCCGACGTTAACCGCGACGGAAAGCTCGACATCATCGCCGGCACGCACTGGTTTGCCGCCCCGGACTTTGTCCCGCGTCCGGTCCGGGACATCCAGCAAGTCTCCCTCGGGTTCGGCGCGAACGAGTTCTACGCGAGCAACGGCGACCATGTCTGTGACGTTGACGGCGACGGCTGGATTGACGTCTTTTCCTGTGGCTGGACGGAAGCAGAGCTTTACTGGTACAAAAATCCGGGCAAGACGGGGCTTGAGAAAGGATGGAAGTGGGAGCCGAACCTCCTCGTGAAGGCTCGCGCCGAGAACGAGGCTTTCGACCTGAAAGACCTCGACGGAGATGGCGTCCCAGAAATCATCGTTCACTGCTGGGTCTCCAGAGACCCTCTGGTCGCCTGGAAAATTACCAAGGCTCCCGACGGCCGTCCGACGGCAACGCGGATCGTCCTCGGAGCAAACGGGTGCGGGCACGGCTATTCCTTCGGCGATGTCAATGGCGACGGCAGGGATGACATCCTCTGCGTAGTCGGCTGGTACGAGCGTCCCGAAGGCGACGTGTTTGCGAAGCCCTGGAAATTCCATCCCGAGACCGTCTTGCAGGGCGCGAGTTCTCCGTTCGTCGTCGTTGACGTGAATGGCGACGGCCGCAACGACATTATCTGGGCCAAGGGGCACGATTTCGGACTCTACTGGCGTCAGCAGGGCGAACCGAAACCCGACGGGACGACCACCTGGACAGAGCGCCTCATTGACAACACGTGGTCCCAGGCGCACTCCATCGCGTGGGCGGACCTCGACGGGGACGGCAAGGGCGAGATCGTCACCGGCAAGCGAGTCCGCGGCCACGGCGACATGGACCCCGGTGCGACGGACCCCGAATGCCTCTATTACTACAAGTGGGACAGCGCCGCGGGGAAGTTCGTCCGACATACCATCAGCCCGCCCGGCGGAGGAGTCGGCACCGGCATGCAGATTTGCGTCGCCGACCTCACCGGTGATGGCCACCCGGACATCGCCGTCGCCGGGAAGACCGGCACGTGGCTCCTCGTCAACGAAGGCCCCGAAAAGTAAGAGTCCGCTCGACGAATCGTAGGCTGGGACGACCCGGCCGCCGACAGAACAAACCGGCGGTCATTAACCCGTCGCGGCGCCAGTCCTCTTCAGCCAGACGGTGGTTGGTCACTCCTTGGTGTAGAAGCGGAGGACCATCGTGTGCCTGTAGGTCTGGCCCGGATGCAGCACCACCGACGGGAAGCTCGGCTTGTTCGGCGAGTCCGGGTAGTGCTGGGTTTCCAGACATAGCGCCGTCCGAAACTGATACTTCACGCCCTTTTTGCCGGTGACGGTTCCGTCGAGGAAATTCCCGCCGTAGAATTGAATTCCCGGTTGGTCGGTCGAGAGGTCCATCGCCCTTCCCGTGGAGGGGTCGTAAAGCGTCGCGGCGAGCGCGACCTTTCTGCTCTGGTTCCGCAGCACCCAGCAGTGGTCGTAACCCTTCCCGAATTTGAGCTGCTGGTCGTCCGCCTCGACGCGGCCACCGATCTTGGTAAGTTGAGTGAAGTCGAAGGGCGTTCCTTTCACGGGTCGCAGCTCGCCCGTCGGAATCAAACCTTCGTCAACCGGCAGGAACTGGTCTGCGGCGAGCATCAGTTCGTGGTCGAGGATGGTCTTGGTCGGATCGCCGGCCAGGTTCCAGTAGGAATGGTGAGCCAGGTTGACGATGGTCGCCTTATCGGTCGTCGCCTTGAACTCGATTCGCAGCTCGTTCTTGTCTGTCAGGAGGTACGTTACCGTGGTTTTGAGGTTTCCCGGGTAGCCTTCCTCGCCGTCACGGCTCGTGTAGCTAAACTCGACGCCGACGGCTCCCGCGCGCTTGGCAGGCTTTGCATCCCACAGCATCTTGTCAAAGCCCTTGATCCCGCCATGCAGGTGATTCTTGTTATTGTTAGTCGCAAGGCTGTAGGTCTTCCCGTCGAGCGAAAACTTGCCTTCGGCGATGCGGTTAGCGTATCGCCCAACCGTCGAGCCGAAGTAACTTGTGTTTGACAGCCAGCCCTCAAGGGTGTCGTAACCGAGGGTAACGTCGGCCATTTTCCCGTCGCGGTCGGGGATTTCCATCGAGACGAGAATCGCCCCGTAATTCGTCAGCGTGGCTTTCAGACCGTTGGCGTTTGTGAGCGTGTAAAGCTGGGCGGTGCGACCGTCCGGCAAAGCGCCATAGTTCTGTTTGACAACACCCCTCGTCGCTGCGCAGCCCGAAATTAAAGCCAGAACGACGATACACAAATACACGACGTTGCTTAGACCGAGCTTGTACATGGCAGCCATCCTCCTATAAGCGGGTTGAAAAAACGGAATCCACGTTGAACATCCACATCGTTATGCTAAAGTTTGTGCACGTGCTTTCTCTTCTGTCAACCAAAATCATCGGCGGCCATGGTAAACTTGTCCGGCGCACAAGTCTTTAGCAAATGGAGCTCGTCGGTCAAGGGCCACGGTCGTGCACAACGTGAGAAACAAACACGGCTTATAGGCCGGATGGAGAACAGGCAATGCATGTCGGGCCCGTCACCTCATCAGGCAACAGGCCACAGTCCACGGCGGCGTCGCCGAGTAGCAACAGAATCATCATGGCGCTCCTGTGCCTTCTGGGCGTCACCATGTCCGCACCACGAGCGGAAGACAGCTCCCCCGCTTTTGTTCAGGTCTCAAAGCGCGACGCGCGGTACCTGGAGCTTTCCAACGGCGAGCCGTACATCCCGATCGGGCTGAATATCGTTCAGGCTCATGGGATCGAGAACGTTGACGAGCACATGGCACAAATGGAGCGCTGGATGAAAAACCTCTCCGACAATGGCGGCAACTACATCCGGGTCTGGCTGAGCTCGGCTTTTTGGGATGTCGAGCATGAGCGAAGCGGGGTTTACGACGAGTCCAGAGCCGAACGCATTAACGCCCTTCTCGCCCTGGCACGAAAGTACGGCATCCGCGTCAAGATGACCGTCGAGCACTTTCGGTATTTTGAGGGCGGCCGGGGTCGCTGGGCTGCTAAGCCGCTCCACCACGTCTCCCGCGGCGGCCCCGCCGAGAGCATCGCCGATTTCTTCGATGGAGAGAAGAGCCGCGCCCAGTTCAAACGAAAACTCGCCTGGTACGCCAGGCGATATGGCGACGAGCCAATGGTGTACGCCTGGGAACTCTGGAACGAGATCAACGCAGTCGAGGGCGGCGATTACATGGCATGGACGGAGGTGATGCTTGGCGAGCTGCACCGCCTCTTCCCCAAAAACCTCGCCATGCAGAGCCTCGGCAGTTTCGATCGGGAGAGGGCTCGACCCCTCTACCGGCGTATGAGCACGATGCCCGGTAACGACGTCGCGCAGGTCCATCGCTATCTCGACCTCGGAGCGGAGCTTCCTGTATGCAGGGGGCCGGTTGACGTTCTTGCCGCAGCCGCGGTCGAGGAGCTGCGCGCCTTCGAGCCTGGCAGACCAATCATCCTCGCCGAGAGCGGCGCCGTCGAGCCGAATCACACCGGCCCGTTCAAACTATACAAAGAGGACAAAGCTGGCATCATTCTCCACGACGTTCTCTTCGCCCCCTTCTTTGCCGGTGCGGCTGGCGCCGGGCAGTGCTGGCACTGGGACAGCTACGTGGACGCAAACGGCCTGTGGTGGCAATTCGGGCGATTCGCCGAGGCAGTCAAAAATCTTGATCCGCTGGCGGAAGGATTTGAGGTTGTGAAGCTGAAGCATCCTCGACTGCGCATTTACGTCCTCAAAGGCAAGCGGACAGTCCTCGCGTGGTGCCGAGACTCCCAGAACACGTGGCAAACCGAGCTGGCGGAAGGCAAGCCGCCGGAGACAGTTCAGAACGTCTCTCTCGACCTGGGCGATGTGCTCGAAGTGGCGAGGATTGGTCAGGCGCGCATTTACGACCCGTGGGAGAATCGCTGGACCGACGCACAATTTGACCGAACAACCGTCATGCTTCCTCCCTTCAAGCGCTCCCTCGTCCTGCGATTCGACCTGAAGCATTGATTGTTCGTCCTTCGTGGTGCAGCTCGGGGACTCAGTGTGAGCGAAAGCGCAGCGAGGCGACCAACGATAAAACGAGAAGTGGCCCCCGATGAGTCCGCTTCCGTTTGCCTTTTGTGGCTTTTTTTCGTTGTACGTCATCCGGAAGAAAAGCCCCAGGCTGCGAGAGCCTGAGGCAAGCGCCGCCCTCGCACTGATGCCATAGTCCCCTTGTTTCTGGCTGCCGATGTAGCTTCGTTGGTAGCCTGATGTGGTGCTGCCGTAGGAGCCGTACTCGCCCCCGGCGGCAAGACGGTTGATCGCGGCGGTGAGGTGGTCAACGTGCTCCAGCTCAAAGACCGCGTCCTTTGCCCTCCGTAGGACCGTTCTCATCAGGCGGGCGTCGCCGGGGTTGCCTTCGACAAGGAGTACTTTAGTGCGGTTATCGCTCACGTCCTCGGTCCGAACGGTTGGTGGCTGCGCCAGGAAGTGCGCCTACCGATGTCTGCCAGATAGTAGCCCCTCCGGCATACGGGAACCTCGGGGCCGCAGAAGGCGCGGAAGCGTCTGTCCACAAAAACCGTGCCACGGCAGTCTTTCATGAGCTTCGCTCACCCGGAGACCATGAAAATCGAGTCCGCGTCGCGCTGATTCTCGGTGCACATTTGGATTGTGTGCTCTCTCGCCAAAACACTAAGACGCCAGGAATTCACGGGGCGTGCTCCTTTGCGGCCTTCGCGCCTTTGCGAGAGGCGTCCCGCCCCCTGCGTGGCGGTAATTTTCAGGGCAGACCTGCTATCCCCGCGAAAACCATTCGGAAACTCAGCCACACATCGGAGGTCAGACAGGAAAAGCGCTTCCTCACCGAAAAACGACTGCGAAAACCGCAACCGGCGTCTTCGAAATCCGGAGTCTGCCAGCGCCTCCGCGACAGAGACACATCTCGCCAGCGTATCTCATTGCCCACGCTACACCCTTTTCCTGATTTCGTCCTGCCCTTCACCTGTCGTCGAACGTCGAGCACCGTCCCTCGCGCCGTGGAGATGGACATTTCGAGGAACGCGGGATACTATTGGCCAGTGCGTCATGAGCTTCGCTCACCCGGAGGCCATGAAAATCGAGTGTGCGTTGCGCCAATTGTCGGTGCAGGTTCGGATTCTATGATCTCTCGCCAAGACGCAAAGGCGCGGAGGGCTCAGAGGGCGTCGTCTTTGGGGTCTTAGCGGCTTTGCGAGAGCCCTGCCTGCCAGCCGCGTGGCGCTTGTTTTCAGGGCAGAGCTGGATAATGCAATGGCGGCAACGAAGGGCCGAAGACGGAGGCCTTGTGAGGCTCACCGCCCGATTGCAGGCTGCTCAAAGGACTGAGCCTCACATTGCACCTGGACGATATTCGGAGGAGGTAATCCCATGATGAATCGAAAGCGCACTGGCTCGCGCCGCAGCGAGTGTGCGAAGACCGGCTGGGCGGCCTTGGCCGTGGCCGGGTTGGTCGCCACAGCCCATATAGCACTCGCCGCTGCTCCGGGCGTGTTCAACGTTCGCGACTACGGCGCCACGGGCGACGGCAAGACCCTCGACACCGAAGCGATTAACAGGGCGGTCGAGGCCTCCGCGGCGGCGGGCGGAGGACAGGTCTTATTTCCGCCGGGCAAATACCTCTCGGGGACGGTGCATCTGAAGAGCAATGTGACGCTTGTGTTCGATGCTGGCGCCGCGCTTGTGGGCAGCACGGATTTGGCACACTACCAGAACTTCACACCGCCAGAGGGCACCCCCGAGTCGAGATGGCCTCGGTGGCACCGGGCGTTGATTTTGGGCGATGGCGTTGAGCACGTCGCCATTACCGGCCTGGGTCTCATTGACGGCAACAAAGTCTTCGACCCACGCGGCGAGGAGAAGATGCGCGGGCCGCACACCATCCTCCTGGGCAACTGCCGCGACGTCACGATCCGCGACGTTTCGGTGAAGGACTCCGCCAATTACGCGATTATGCTTGAGTTCTGTCAACAGGTGGACGTGCGAAGCGTCAAGATTACCGGCGGCTGGGATGGTGTGCATTTCCGCGGGTGGCCGGGTCGCCCCTGTCGAGATGTGAGCATCGTAGGCTGTCAGTTCTATACCGGAGACGATTCCATCGCGGGCCGCTACTGGGAGAACGTTCTCGTCTCCGACTGCATCGTGAATTCGTCGTGCAACGGTGTGCGGCTCATAGGTCCCGCCACACATCTGACCATTCACAGCTGCCTGTTCTACGGCCCCGGCGTCCATCCACACCGGACCTCGAACCGGCATAACATGCTTTCGGGTATCATCCTCCAACCCGGATGTTGGGACGCAACCGAGGGCGACCTCGATGACGTTCTCCTGTCCGACATAACGATGAAAAACGTGGCCTCGCCACTGACCGTCTGGGTCAAGCCCGGCAATAAGGGCGGACAGATTACAGTCAGCCGCCTGGCGGCCACCGGCGTTTATCGGGCCGCGGCTTCCGTCGAGAGCTGGGCGGAAACACCCGTCGAGCGTGTCGTCTTTCGTGACGTGAACATCGAATACGACGGGGGCGGCGCTCTGGAGCAAGGCCAGATGCCCATCAAGCCCCCGGGAGCCGATGCCAGGCCGCTGCCAGTCTGGGGCTTTTACGCACGGAACGTCAACCACGTCGTTCTCGAGGATGTCCGATTGACTTGCACCAGGCATGACCTCCGGCCCGTCTTGGTCTGCGACGGACTTGAGCGACTGACATTGGACAGCTTCAAGTTTCCCCGTCTGGCCGACGCCCACGACGTGCTCGTGTTGAATGATGTCAACGAGGTTCGGGTTCACCCCGCCGATGTGCCGGTCGTCCAGCCGCGCTGCGGCGAGATGAAGATCGTACCGGACGACCCCGCCGGCCGCTTCGTCGCGGGCAAGCCGTTTTCAGCGACCGTTGCGGTGGAAAACGAAGCCCAGGAAGGGCTCGGGAAGGTCGAGTTGGCGGTCGCTGACCATAAGACCGTAAACTGGCTGTGGCTTCGACCGGGCGAGAGGAGGGATGTCGTTTTTCGAGGGCTGACGGTGTCGGCCCCCGGAACCTGTGACGTGCGAGTGGGCAACCTCACAAGAAGCCTGGTTGTAGAACAGCCGGAATAGGCGACTGGAGGGACGCCCTGCCCATCAAACGAGCTGGATGTGCCGCAAGGATTACAGATACCCGCCGACAGGGTGCAGGTTTCTTTTCACATCCTGGGAACAACCACTTGCAGACTATTCAAAGGCCGCGTATAGTCGTTTTTAGTGATATTTCCACTCTTAACCTCTGCTTGGGAGAAATACCATGGACCGTCGCACGTTTCTTAAAGCGAGCGCAGCCGGGTTGGCTCTGTCGGCTCTTCGGAGCTACGCTGAGGAACCCGCTGGCCAGAAAGCAAAACGGGTCGCCCTGATCGGCTGCGGTTGGTATGGCAAGAGCGCCCTGTTCCGCCTCCTTCAGATTGCGCCCGTCGAGGTGGTGGCGCTTTGCGATGTTGACAAAAGGATGCTTGCCGAAGCCGCCGACATGGTGGCTGTACGCCAGGTCTCGAAGAAAAAGCCTCGCGCCTACGGTGACTTCCGCGAGATGCTCAAGAAGGAAGAGCTCGACATCGTGCAGATTTCCACGCCCGACCACTGGCACGCCCTGCCGATGATCGCTGCCGTCAAGGCCGGCGCCGATGTGCGTGTCGAGAAGCCCATCAGCGTGGACGTCGTCGAAGGGCAAGCCATGCTCGCCGCGGCTCGCAAGTACAAGAGGGTAGTGCAGGTGAATATGCAGCGGCGAAGCACCCCGCATGTCGTCGAGGCCCGCGACAAAATCATCCGCGAGGGGAAA
This sequence comes from uncultured Verrucomicrobiota bacterium, assembly GCA_964482435.1. GTDB lineage: Bacteria > Auribacterota > JABMQX01 > JABMQX01 > JABMQX01 > CAYZXL01. The sequence continues at coordinate 53,774 of CAYZXL010000022.1, read as the reverse complement.
CTCGGCAAAATCGGGCTGATAGAGATATACTGCTACTATCACATGCGAGCTCGTGAAAATCCGCCCGACACCGCTCCCCCCGATTACTTCGATTACGAGATGTGGACCGGGCCGGCACCCATGCGGCCGTACAACTCACTCGTGCACCCGCGAAGTTGGCGAGCCTTCATGGAGTACGGCAACGGAATCGTGGGCGACATGTGCGTCCACATGCTCGACATGGTTCGCTTCACGCTGGACCTGGGCTGGCCCAAGCGGATTTCGTCCTCGGGCGGCATTCTCATGGACAAGAGTAGCAAAGCCAACATCACCGACACTCAGATCGCCACCTTCGACTATGGCGACCTGCCAATCGTCTGGCAACACCGCTCCTGGGGCGATGCGCCCGACCCGAAGCATCATCCCTGGGGGGCGACCTATTACGGCGACAAAGGCACCCTGTGGCTCAACGTCTTCGGCTACGACTTCGTCCCGCAAGGCGGCAGGGGCGAACCGATTCACGTGGACGTTCTGTACGAATACGAGAAGTACCCCGAAGACAGGACGGAAAAGGACCTGGAACGTCATGTTGCCGCGGCGCTGCGGCGCCACTGGCTGAACTTCCTGGCGGCGATTGAGACACGCGGCAAGCCGGTGTCCGACATTGAGGAGGGCTACATCTCCGCGACGAGCTGCATCCTCGCCAATATCGCAATGCAGCTCGGCCGGACGCTTACCTTCGACCCGGTGAAAGGGCAGGTCGTGGGCGACGACGAGGCGAACCGGCTTTTGCGTCGGCCATACCGCTCACCGTGGGTCCATCCCGAACCAGAAAGCGTCTGAATCAGCACGGCTCCGCCCTATCGAAAGGCTTGTCGGATGAGCTAAATGCCATTGGGCGGGTACGACTCCGACCATTGTGCGTGTGTGTTCCCCCCTGCCGGTCCGGTTGGCATATCCCCCCCGGTGTGTGGGCCACGACGTGCTTAAAGGACCAAGCTCCCGCTCACGTGCACCCCTGCCCGTTTCCTGCCGTTGCTCCCGCTGGTCTGACGACTGCTCCGCGTCGGGGTTCGTCGCGTAAGTGAACCTGGCAAATGTTTTCACAAGTACGATGACGTATGGGTAACCCGGCAGTTACTTTTCACACGATCAACCCTGCCTCCTCCGCAAAGCAGGGCTCTCGCAAAGACGCGAGGACGCGAGGGCTTCCTCAGAATGAGACACAAAAGGTGGTTGGCATCTTAGCGTCTTGGCCAGAAAAGACCGCTAATCCCCTCCGACAATACGTCACCGGATTTGTGAATCGAAGCACTTAGACCGAGGCGTCCCTCGCAGTACTGCTAACGCCAATCCCGCCGAACCCCTAACCCCGACCCCTGACCCCTCCTCCACCAGGCCCCGCCCCGTTCCGCACAGACTGGCGGCCTATCCCGAAACGGCCACACCCCGGAAGGACAAAAGAGCAGACTTATTGCGCCTGGCAGGAATTGAACCTGCGGCCCCGCCTTTCTTTCTCCACGCTTTACGTTACCTGTGAGGCCGACCTCGCCGCGGTTCAGGCCTGTTCTGCTTTCCTGGCACGGCTCTGAGTCGGTTTTTCCTGACCTCATCCGGATAGCGATATCATCGCTGTGTCGGGATTGGAAACGCACTTCGGGAGGTTCTGGCGACGACCGTAAGAAAGCATCCGGGTTCCTCGTACCGGCATTACGACTTGTGGTATCGAGGGTGACGTTATCGGGGCAGTACGGAAAGCGTCTCAAAGGTCAGAGAAAAGGGATACGAAGCCTGCCTTCAGTGCCGGATCGAGCGCGGGAAGGCGCCCTCGGACAAATCCCGTCCGATAAGTGGCCTCTTGCCGCAATATCTCTCCTGTTTTGAGACAACAGGTCAGTCAAGCGCCCGAGAAGAACGCGGTCGGCAATAAGCAATGTTCTGAGGCGAATTTGAAACGTCACGACAGCCGGTTACATCACCCCTCCTCAGGGATTGAGGGCTTTAACCCGCATCATTCATAAATTCCCACGATTCTTTCGCATATGGTTGCGGTTGGCTGCGTTACAGAACTGAAGGCTAAAATTTGGTTTTGACGGCAATATAGCGCATTCAGGCCTTTCGGAGGTGTGCTGTGCCGGAACCGCCCCTGGTGCATCGGAACGCGCGTTCGAGCTTTGATGGCCTGGATGCCAAAGCCCTTCCCGTGAATAATCGAGGTTAAGAAGCGCCGACTGAGAAACATCTCGCCTTTTACCGTCAATTTGGAGCTTCGACACTTGAAAGGTTTTCTCAAATGCTGCGTGAAACAGGGACAGCTGGCCTCCGTACCCGTGCTGACCGAGCAGGTTGAGACTGGGGGGAGAGGAAGGTTTGTTTTTCTGGGAGAATACGAGATTAATCCATTCTTGGCTAAACTGAAGCGACGGGCAAGGCAAGCGGCACGCTTCATTCTCTTCACGGGCTTGCGGTTAAATGAAGCATGATTCGTCGAACGGTCGGACCTCAGCCTTAGGGCCGGAGGGATCTACGCTGGAAACAAGCCCGAGCTGGTGTTCTGGCCGAAAGATGAAGAAGGCGCGGAAAACATCAAAGTCCACCACATCTCTGAAGCTATCCAGTACCGCGCCCTCGACAGAAACCTTTGGCTGTAGCCGCAATGACAGCCCGCGTGGGCGTCGCCCTCGCGGACACCTTTAGGACACCGCCTCTTGTGCACCTGAGAACCCCTCAACGATCCGCTGAAAACGAGACATTTGGCTTCCCCTATTTCGAGAAAGGCCGGGACTGAATGAGCGAGGCATGGGCGCACGCGGCTACCGCATCTGGTAGGGATATCAAGAGCTCGGCAAATGCTGCGGTGAAGTGACAGCGACGGAGGAGGCTTAATAGCGATACGATGCATTAGGAGCCCTTTGACGCGATGCGAAACTAAGGCCGATCCCCAGTGCCTTCAAGCATTCCCCACGCGCCCTCACGGCAATACCTCTACACGGTAATAACCCTGCTTCTCCTCAAGGTGGAGTGAATTCGTCCATTCCGCGCCCCCGCTCTCGCTGTCCGCCCCTATTCCTTCAGATACCAACGTCCATGTTGCCAGATCATAGCTGAGCCATATGCGATAAATTCTGCCGGGAACAGAGTTCCACTTCAGAGTAAACGAGCCGGGCTGAATAATGAGCAGCTCTGCCTGGAACATAGATGACGGATCAACCGGGTCTGTCCCCGCAACGTATTCCGCATAATTGCTCTGTCCGTCGCCATCCATGTCCTCATCCGCATCGTCAACCATCTGGTTTAGACCTTCGTACTGGCTTTCCCACGCGTCCGGCATGCCGTCGTTATCGTCGTCTTGGTCGTTCAGGTCGGAGATCATGTCCCCGTCATTATCGGCGGGGACCGACTTTGGGTTGAGAGGGTCGCTCTGATTTTCCGTCAACTCGTCGGCGTCGGTATATCCGTCGTTGTCGTCGTCCGGATCGGCTCTGTTGCCTATCCCGTCTCCGTCCGTGTCTTCAAACTCGTTGGGATCGAACGGGAAAGCGTCGGAGCTGTCCGGAACTCCATCGTTATCGTCGTCTTCGTCGTTGATGTCCGAGACCTTGTCACCGTCATTGTCCGGCGGAACTGAAGCTGCGTCCAACGGGTCGCTTTGATTTTCCGTCAACTCGTCGGCGTCGGTATATCCGTCGTTGTCGTCGTCCGGAT
>CAYZXL010000022.1:0-49990 GCA_964482435.1 uncultured Verrucomicrobiota bacterium | reverse complement strand
TGATTTTCCGTCAACTCGTCGGCGTCGGTATATCCGTCGTTGTCGTCGTCCGGATCGGCTCTGTTGCCTATCCCGTCTCCATCTGTGTCTTGAAACTCGTTGGGATCGAACGGGAAAGCATCGGAACCGTCCGGGACTCCATCGTTATCGTCGTCGGGATCCGCATTATTCCCGATCCCGTCGTTGTCGGTGTCCTCAAACTCAGCAGCATCAAACGGGAAAGCATCGGATTCATCCAAGACTCCATCGTTATCATCGTCCGGGTCGTTGGCATCCGAGACTTTATCTCCGTCGTTGTCCGGCGGAACCGAGCCCGCATCAAGGGGATTGCTCTGATTATTGGTCAATTCGTCAATGTCTGTGTAGCCATCGTTATCGTCGTCGGGATCGGTCAGGTCTGATATTTTGTCATTGTCATTGTCGGGCGGAATGGAATCCATGTCGAGTGGGTCACTCTGGCTCTCGGCTGACTCATCCGAATCGGAATAACCGTCGCCATCGCTATCCGCGACGTCCGGGCGTGTGCCGCGCTCGTACTCCTGGGCGTTCGAGAGTCCGTCACCATCGCAATCATCCGATGCTCCCTGGCCGGAACTCCCGATAAAAAGTATCTCCCAGCCGTCCGGCATCCCGTCGCTGTCTCCGTCCGATGGAGCCTCATGCGCCAGCCTCGGAGACCAGTACTCAAGCTTGAGACTATCCCAGACATGGACCTCGGTCAGCATGATCCCTTGCCCGGGCTGCTGCTTGACGACGAACTTGACGTATCTTGCCCGCACGGGCGCATCGAACAGAATAAAAATATAGTTCGCCCGGAGGCCGTAGTTGGGGAATGAACCCCTCGCTGGAGAATCGTGCCGCGGGTGCAGCGGCCAGTGAGCAGGCCAGTCGTTGTGCGAGTACTTTGCCCCGTGGTAGCGGTCGCGTCCCCGAAAACTAAAATTCGTCCCGTCGGCAGAAGTGTACACCTCCACAGAGCCCGGCATGCTCGTCCCCGTCCCCATCACGTAAGCATCGGTCCTTGCGCCCCCTACCTTCTTTACGCTCCCGAGGTCAACGGTTATCTCGAGAGTGTCAAAGCCGCTTGACCAGTGCGCTATGCAGGTATCCGTCGTGTCCGACGCTTGCGGCTCCTTGATGCGGCCGTCCGTGAGTTCCTGCTCATCTCCCTCAACGTGGAAATCGTCGGCGTCCGGAGGAACGGAGACGGTGTACGGCTTGTTAAGCGAGAGCAGCTTGCCCGGCAGATAACGGTGCGGCGGGATTTCGTACGCGTTCCCGAAGTCAATGCCGTCGGAATAAGCCAGCATCACCGGTTCCGGAGAAGAACCCTCAAGGTTCACCCGCATCCAGTTCGTATGAGGCGGAATGTCGCCCCCTGTGTTGATGTAGTAAGAGTGAGGAAGGCTCGTGATTCTCTCCGTATGGCTGCGCACAACACCACCCGTCTCGTCAACAGGGAGTGGCTCGTAATATTCCGTCCAGTTATACGTCACCTCTATCGGTTTGAAGGTCGGATCGGCAGCCGGGAAATCAACTTCCATCCTGAGGTGACTCGCCCCGGTTCGGTACCACATATCCGTGCTCGTCGTCCTGAAAACAAACCTGAACTGTACTGCCGTCACATTTTCTTCGCCGATGTCAACTTCAACGTACTTGCTCTGGTCGTGGCGCTCGTGGTAGTTATCCCGTGTGGACCAGTCGAACAGCCCCGACTGCTGCCAGCCTCCCCATGCCCCGTCGAATAGACGATACTCGTACCGGACATAATTCGTACCCGTCTCTCTCATCCCTATCCATATGTACCCGCCCATCCGCATGCGGAAAATCGGCCTGGGTGCATCGAGCTGAAACGTAACGTAGCCCTCCTCCGTCGTAGTGCCCGCGTACAACACCGCCGTCCCTAACCTGTCGCGAGTCGCGACGTTTAGCCACTCAACCGCATCTCGCCGGTAAAGGTCTCTCTTCAGGACGGGATGCAGCTCCGTGGTCTCGTGCTGCATCGCCGGGTCGTAGTCAACCGTAATGTAGTTCGTCCCCAGTCCAAGCTTCGGAAGAGACTGGCGGTTGCAGACTGTTATCGTCGTGATCTTAATGGAATTCAGTCCGGCGTCGGCCTTGCTTCCCCTTGCGGTCATCCTCACGCGCACTAAATACTCGAGAACCATTCGTAGATCGCCCGCCCCGTAAGTCCCTTTGAGCGCATTCGACACGTTCGCTTGAACGCGCACGTCACCGACGCCCGAATTGTTCCACACCGGAAACCAAGAATGGCCCGCGTTGTTCGATGCTTCAATGACGACCGAATCGTCCGTGTCCTTGCGGCGAACATCCCCCTCGATCATGCAGCCCGTACAAATGTTCGCAGATTGCACCTTGAAGACGACTCTGGCCTCCGTTCCCTCCGCCGCCGGATGCAGATAAGGCACGCCTCCACGCTCCACGTTCTCTATTCGCTCGAACGATGCGTCCGAGCCAAGATCGGGGGAAAAGACCCACACGCCGTTGCTCCGCCCTCTGTCGTTGAGGTACGAGTCCGGATCGTTGCCATTCGCGTTCGGGTAGTAGTAATCGGAAGTCGTCCCCTGCACCTCCCAGTAGCGGGTGTAATACTCCCCATCGCGCAGGTTCACGACGCATCGGTAAACGGAATGAAAACCGTCTACGTTCTGCTGGTGCCAGTGTCCGCCCTCAGACTGATCCGCCGCCCACGCCTCGTCAAGTGGATAAGCAAAAAAGCCCCTCGCTGAAGCCTCCCGTGGCAGCCACGACCCCGTCAACCATGCCTGGATATGGTCTGAGTACGGCCCATCCTTGTCCTGGCAAATCGCCTGCGGAGTGTGATAACAAAGGCAGTGGTATCTCGCCGGGCCTCCCTCCTCGCACCCCGCAACATCGTCCATCTCTATTATCGAGAGAATCCTTTTCCCGTCGCACGCCACGGGATAGAACTTGTACGTGTTGTCGAGGTAGTGTAACCCGCCGTCGTACTCAAGCTCCGGAACCGTATGGTTACCCGTCTCATAGTGCCGTCCTACCCAACCCAGCCCCCCCTCCCCAATCGCTATGTAGAGGGGCGTCCAATACCCACAGTTCGCGTTCATGAAGTTGTTGAAGTGAAGGATGGGTTCGATAGGCACCCAGTCGCACGGGGGATTGGCCTGGTTTCCGAGAACTCCGAACCAGTGCGCCAGCGCCGCCGCCTTTTCGTCGTTCGTGTCCCATCGTGAGGTGGCGCTGTGGCAGAAGCTCTCGAGGTCACTCAGGTCAACGACCTTGTCGCTAAGGACCTTGACGTTGTAGACCGCAGCCTGACTCGAAAAACACAGAACCGCGAAAAGTAAAGACAGTTTTTTCATTCCTTTCGCCTCTCGAAAAAGGGCGTCAGCATGGCGGTAGCCGCCACCGAACATCGTGTTAGTGCTGACCGCCGCCTTGAGCCCTTATCCCCTCCCGTCCTGTCGCCTGTTCCCTCGCAACGCAAAGGCTCGAGCAATCGTCATCGTGCCCCACAACCAATTGCGGCGTCCCGCGGTCGGTCGGGGATGGACGCTTTCGTCAGCTGCCGACAGGTCCATTGTGCAACCTCGATACTCGAAGAACAAGCGGGTTCAGCTTCCCTGGTGCAGCAGATTCCATGCCACTATGATCCTCTCTTGCGCATGATACCGCCCTTGGGTCCCACTTGGGCCGAACCGGACATGTTTTCAGCGCCAGTTAGCGCGCAACCTGAAAGGAGAAAATCATTGCGGCGAACAGGCCGGCGAAATTCTAACTGGAAGACAAAAGGTGGGATTTTTTGGGTGGATTCTGCGGGCAAGGTTCGCCTCTCGGACCTCTGAGCGGGACCTGCATTCCGTCCTGGGGCGTTTTATCGTTCCGGGAGGACGTTTTTCTCAGAGGCGACCGGCAGCTCTTGAACCCCCCATGCCACAAGAGGGCGGAAGCTGAAGACAGAAAACAAGGCAGCAAAGGCTGGCGCAGCGCAAGAAGACGCAGTGGATGCGGGTCTATTGACATCCTCGATCACGTCTCGGGACTTCGGGCGAGGAGCGAATGCTATCGCGTGCGTGATACCGCAGGGGATGCGCCGCGGTGTCACCTGCAACGTGCCGGAGAAGAAGTCAGCACAGCGCGCGGGACGGGAGAGCGATGGAGGATGCTGAGGTTGGCGATGGGCTGGTGGGAGCAACGAGCCCGACCGGGGCAGCGGTCAAATCGGGAGAGAATTGATCGAGCGAGTTGATGATAAGGGAGGACTGAACCGCAATGCTTTCTTCGAGCGAGGCAAAACGGAATGAAGCTCTGTTCAGGCTGGACCGGTAGACCGTAATCAGCCTACCGGCTGAGGGGCCAGCCCGTCAAAACTCCCGACCGCATGCGTCCATTTTCGCGCCCGGTTGAGGAGGACGTTCGATGTGCGCGCCGCTCTTCATAGAACTCGGGGTCGCCGCAGGAAAGACAGCGACTCGAACTTGAGTCCGGCTGCGGGAATCCCCGACGTCAATGCGTCTCATTTGCCGCTCTCGCTGCGGAGAACGTCCGCGGGGAGCTTTTCAACCAGCCGCTGGCTTCGAACGAGAAGAGCAAACCTTTCAGGCCCCCAAAATTCTCGTCTTGATTCTTGCCGCGAGGCGCTTGCCCGGCAGGCCGCTGGACTTCAGCCTGATTAGTCGCCCGCAGGATAACAATAGCCGCAGAAGCGCCGGACGCCAACCGTCGCTGAAGATGGACAACTGTACGATTCCTCGGGCCGAATTCGCAAAGTGACGTTTGTATTCCTGTCCACCTCGAAGGTATTCAAAAGTCTGTGCCCCTCTTTTGATGGTGTCCTCGAGGACGTACGAGTGGACAACGGAGCCGGCGCTGTACGAGCTGTAAGCGGTGTCAAACCCTGTTTGATAAAAGTAGCACGTACCGTCGTAAAGATAGGCGTACAAAAAGGCAACGGGTTTGCCATCGCAAACAAGAAATGTTATGTAGAGCCAGCCCTCCTTCTGGAATAGGTCCATAATCTCGGCGTGGAAATTCTTGAAGCTCTTGTCCTCGAACACGCCCCGCAGGCCTTTTCGCGAGATGCTTTTTTGCTGCAATTTTCCCATTGTGTTGGTCGCCTGCGTTCGGTCCCAAAGTGAATCCCAGGGCTCAAATTGAACACGAAATGCCTTCTCCAGCCGTCTCCTGTAATAGCGCATGTTGCTCCTCGTTCGGGCGCCGAATCCCGCGAGTAATTCCTCCCACGTGTCCGGCAGCGTGAGAAACAGGGCAGTACCCCGGTCCTCCTGGCGACTTTCAAGGCGGTGGGCTGCGGAGAGTTGTCGAAGAAGAGAAAAGAACGGTGAGTCTGCGCGGACGCGCGACAGGACAAACACATCCCATCGAGAGCGTGTTTTCGACACAAACTGCATGATGGATGTGACGACGCTTTCTTCCCAATCTCTTTCGGCGATGATGTCGAGATACTCGGAGCAGACCTTCGAGTCGGAGCCGATGAGTTCAAGGGCACCGAAGACACCGACGGTTTTTTTGACCATAACAGGGGCAATACCTCTCAAGCGGCCGGTGCGATCCCGCAACAGAAGGATGAACAGCCTGCTGCCGCGGCCATACCATTTCCACCACGTGAAAAGCCATTCCCACGTCAAGAATACGCAGTCTGAGCGGCTCTCTCTCAAAAGGCTGTCCCACTCGCGGCGAAGGCTTCTGAAGCCCTCCACGGAACTCACAACTGTCACATTGAGCGGTGACCTCCCGCACGTCGAAGGCTGACGCTCCTCAACCGCCAGTGCTGGACAAGAGTGATGAGTCATGTCGTTTTCACTCCGTGTCGAGTCTCGCCTGTCAGCTTTGGGAAAGCGCGCCGATGCCGACCTCCGCCTGAGGGACCGAAGCCTCGTCGGGCAGCCGCCTTTGCCCGAGAGCTGCACAGATACAGATGCTCGTAAAGCGTCTCCAACTCCCGAATCATTTTTGTCATTGAGAAATCCGTTCTGACCCTTTCCTGTGCCATTCGCCCCATCTTCTCTCTCAATTCCGGGTTTCTCAAAAGCACAACGATCTTCTCTGCCAGGGCTTCCGCGGAGGCGGGTTTGACAAGGAAACCGTTTTCCCCATCCACGACGAGCTCTTTGTTTCCACCGACATTGGTCGCAACGCAAGGAAGCCCCGCCGCCATATATTCCAACAAAGAATTCGAGAATCCCTCCGACAGCGATGGCAGCACTCCCACGTCAAACAATGACAGAAATGGCCGGACGTCGCGCTGAGGCCCCGTGAACACAAAGCGCTCTCCAAGCCCGAGCTCGCGGAGGCGATTCCGAAGACGCTCATCCTGATCTGGTTGACCCTCTCCCACAATAAAGAACCAAACGTTCTCCATGCGCGTACTAACCAGTTTCGCCGCCTCTACGAAATAATGAAGGCCCTTGACTGTTCGGTGATAATTGGCGACAACCCCGACAATCAGATTTCCTTGAGGCACTCCGTGATTCATCTTGAGCGCCCCCGCCTGTCCTTCCACTCGCCCACAGTAAAAATCGAGATCAACACCACCATGGATGACGGTAATTTTCTTGGGATTTACACCCTCGCATCTCGCTGTACACCGCTTGACTTCGTGGGAGTTGGCCAAAGTACATGTCGGAATCCTTCGAACCGCACGAAGAAGAACCCTGTCACGCCATCTCTTCCAGTAGCCAAGGTCCCTCCGAGAGGCAACGATCACAGGGACCCGTGCCAGGCGCGCAGCGAGGACACCCAGAATGTTCGATGTCGGGAAGAATGTATGAACAATGTCAAACCTGGCGGCTCCAATGACCCTCCAGAGCCTATACAAGCAGGAGAGCGTCGAGCGCCACCGCACGGGCCCTTGAAAAAGGTGAAAACAAGGAATTTCTATCCTTTCACCGCGCCTCACTTGCCAAAGGCAGCACAGGGCCGGATGGAAGCGAGACCGGTCAAGGTTTCTCATGATCTGAAGCAACTGCCGTTCGGTGCCCCCGTGCTCCCCGTACAGGTAGTCAATTATGTACAGAATATTCAACCGCAGGTTGCTCCCTGTCATGTGCCCCGTGGCTTCCTTCACCGCCCTACATTCAACGTCAAACGTAACCAAGAGCTACCTTATTCCTGAACCCAGGGCCGAACCCGCTGAACCATGCCCTTGATCCCAGTTTTCGGGGATCGACCACGCAGCGTCAGGTGCGATCCGCTGCGGCCGGGAGAATGTTTGCTCCCCCAGCGACCTCAGTAATGCGCAGCCTGCGGGCAACTCTCGGGAGCATGCTCTGGGGAAACGGCTTGTTGAAGATAAACCTGAGCCCCCACAGGTCCATTTCAGTGAAACGACGCGCGATTCTAAAACCGTACTTCAGAAGGGCCCTTAGTGAAGGGTGGTTGGTAAAGTCAACGAGGCCGTAAAAATTGTAGGAACCACCAAGATAGTCAACTATTCCGGTTTGAAGCGCTCGCCACACCCCTCTTTGTCTGTATGACGGGTGCACATACGCGTCATAACACCACGCGCTCCGCCGCCCCAGCGCGAAATGGTAGTCAACGCTTTCTTCGTAATGTGAACGACCAGTGTGACAAAACTCATACCCGATTATCTTGCCATCCGATTCCGCTACAATGCAAAAAACGCGCTGCTGCCTCAGCGCCTCCCAGTGATCGCTCTCTCTATCCACGAGCATCGCCAATCGCGGGATATCGGCGATTCTGGCCAGGCGCACAGGAACGTTCTCTCTCCGGTCAGCCCTAATCCATTTTGTTTCGAGCCGGATTACATAGTAGCGCTTGAACACAAGGATGCGGCCGGGAACATATCTTGTGAGCAGCGAAATTGCTTCAAGATAATGATGGCCTCGGCATAATCTCCAGGCTTTTGCCGCTTTCTCAACAAGGAACATTTGTTGTCTCACTTGTAAAGAATGTTGAAGAGCTGCCTCTCCTTCCCGCTTTTGGGACGATCCACGCGGTCGATCACGAAAAGGGTTGTTATTCTGTTCTTCGTTTTCACTTTCTTCGAGATAGAAAGCCTCGGAAAATCTGCTTCGCATGGAGAACTAACAAACTCGTCTCGTAGTCAAACAGGGATTTCGAGAAGCGGCCGTTGGCAGTGGCGATGTCCTCCTGGTTGATAAGGAACCTGCCCAGGCGCATCAGGTTCGAGCGCGCCGATACATGCTCCTTCTTGAGCGTCAATCCTACCCGAAAGCCTGCTCGGCGCGCCGCGCGAATAGTTTGCCCATTGCACTCTCCGTTCGGGTAGGCAATAGCGTCTACTGGCGCGCGGAGCTTTGATTCAATGAGAGCTCTGGACTCCTCCATCTCCCTCTGAACCGTCCCGTCAGTCTCCAGAGGAAGAATGCAGTGGGAAAGGGTATGGGACCCGAAACTAAGCCCCTTCGCCATCATTACGCGCACATGGTCCCAAGTCAGCAACCGGAACTTTTCGCCCTCACCCCCGTCCGGGCCAACTCGAGTTTCAAGTTCTGAGAGAAGAGCCTCGATCCTCGCGTGTGGCCACTTCTTCAGTTGGCCGATCACCGCCTTTTCCTCTGGGCACGAGGGTAAAGACACTGAAAGTCCGGCAGCACGCAAGAACCGAAGTAAGCGTTTCTTGACCTCGAGATTCCGTGAGGCGCCGGCAAACGCGACCGAGATCGTATCGTTCCACAGCAGCCTTTTGGTGCCAATGAGTCCAGCCGTCAGGAAGATGGTCGCAGGCACGCCCAGCTCAACCAGAATAGGAAACGCATTCGTGTAGTTGTCCGTGTATCCGTCGTCAAACGTGACAGCACAAGGGGCCTTTCGCCGCTTATTCTTCGACGCATCCCGCCCCGCCACCTCCTCGAGAGGCACAACATCATAACAGCCGCGAACAAAAAGCAGTAGATCGCGCAACACGGACTCCGTCACGTACATTCGGCGGTCCAGAAGATCGCGCGCTTCACTGTGTCCTAATACTCTGTGCAAGGCTACAATGAGACCGCGCGACCGTCCTGCCAGGAGTTTCTCTAATCGAAAGATGCCAGATTGGCGAAGAACAGTCGCAACCAGGACCTTGACCCAGTTTCTCACAGAGTATTTCAGTACACGCGCCACAACCGATTTTCCTGTCTCCAAGATGTGACCACGCCACCGAGACAGTCAATTCTTGCACTTGTCAGAAAAAAACTCAAGATGCTTCTCCAGCTACGAAATCCTCGCTTGCCAGGGTTCAGAGAGTGCGGACGCTGGTTTCCAGTTTTGGAAAGGTCCCCGAAAAACTTCGCAACCTCAAGCAGTCCCACCTCTAACCAGCTTCTCGAGCCTCTGGTCGTAGGCTCGGCACTTATTCCTGGCCCGAATATGGTTCGCTCGCTGAACCTACACCTCCCTCGTCGCAAAAGACTACTCCACCACTATTGTCGCCGCCCTTGCGCCCAAAGGCAAACGCGCTACTTCCGCGAGAGACTGTCTCCAAATTTCCTTGTCGCGACAGAGTACACGCGCTTTGCCCAGCCCTGAGGAGTCAGCGCCATAACCCGGGCATTTCGTCTTGCCTCCTCGCCCAAACTCTCCCTCGATTCCCTATCGCTATACAGGCGCCATATCCATTGCTTTAGGCTGCCTGTGTCTCCATACGGGACGACGATACCGTTCTTCCCATGCTCAACGTAGCCGTCGGCAATGTCGGAGTTATAAAGAACTACCGCCTTTCCCATCCACTCGGACACCTTTGATACATTGTTGGGACAGTGAGCAAACCCATGCATCGCTATCTCAAACCTGCCAGCATCCAAGGCAGTCCGCAGGAGCAGAGCGGTCTCGTCGTTTCGCGTCAGCGCTCTGTATCGAACGGGATAACCTGAGACGGAGCTGTGGACGTAAGGAATAACGGCAACAGTAAGCGGGACCCCGTGCTTTCTGAATATTTCTACTATTTTCTGGTTTACTTGGAGGACGCACGCCAAAGACTCATCGTCCACAGAGAAAAAATCGTCGCAAGGAAAACAAACGGTAACCCGCAGTTTCGGTTTTAGATCACTCGAAGCACCTTGCCCTGAAAGCGTCAAAACAACCAAGATCAACCCTAAACGACGAATCACTCGCCCCAACCTGAGACGGCCTCGCTCAAATTCGGTCACTTTATGCACAGGTCCCTTCGGCCCGGCATCGGTTTCTTACATACGTCGGCCGGACTCATGTCGAAAGAACTTGTCCACTGGCATGATTGGCCCTACGCCCCGGGCCACTTGTTTCCTGCTCTTTTCTATGCGCAGCGGAATCCCTTGCCAGTACTCCTAACGCCGCCGCCCACAACCAGTTGTACCGGAACAAACTGTGGCTGGCCCATCCTTCGAAAAAAAGAAGAAAAACAAGAACGAGTATAGCCGACGCGACCCACGCGACCGGGGAGGCCCGGGGAACAAGGCCAGCGCGGACCTGTTTTCTGACAGCAAGCGTGTTCTTGACAGTGACAGCAACTATGCTCGCGAAAGCAAGCGTGCCAAGTATGCCGAGCTCGCCAAGCAACTCACCATATAGATTGTGTGAATCCTTTCTCCTTCCCCCTAACCGTTCTTGGGAGTAGGCAGCGAACGAGCCCGGACCCACGCCGAGCAAGGGTCGCTCTTGAAGCATCTCAAGGCCCTGCCAGAAGCCCCAGCCTCTAACCCGTTGTTCCGCCGACCCCCGTTCCCCCTTAGTCATGTGCTCCCCGAGAAGTGTACGCATCCTCGCCTGCTTTTGCCCCGGGAATAGCGGCCAGGCAACCAAAAAGAACACAACCAACACCGCGCCCGCACGAAGCTTACGCTTGCCCTTGAGCGAAAGGATGTAAACAAGGCATACGAGAACATAACCCAGAAGGCCCGACCTCGATCCTGTCAACATGACGCACACGAAACTTAGAACAGCGTACCCGACGATGGCTAAACGTATCTGCCATCGGTCAATACTTTTGAGCATCCCCAGAGCAAAAGGCATCGAGTAGACAATGCTTGCGGCGAGAGAATTGGGGCCCCCGAACGTCCGGTCGAACCCCTCCATTCGCCACATCCCGCTTGACCAATCGCCTTGGCCAAAAAACAAGTACTCCCTCAGAGACAACAGTTGGTACACACCCATCGTGCAAACATAGACGATGACAAAGCTCTTGAGTTGAGCTTCGTCCCTTACAGTCGCCAGGATGACAAGATAAAACGCAACTAACGTGCAGTAAACGTAAAAGCTTTGCCAAGCCACACCCGGCAAATATGCAAAGATAAGTGACAAGCCAATAACAGCTAAGAAAGCGAATACGGCTGTGGTCTGGGGGCAGCGGATGCTCCTCTTGTGCTTGGAGACCAGCAAAGCCCCAATCATGAGGATACCGTAGATTCTCTCCAGATGGATCGCGCCCAAGAAATGCCAGTTCTCGAAAGGGCGTATAATAAACAGGACTAAATATCCGTATATCAGGTACAACATGGGGATAACAGGCTTTGTGGCCGAATTGCGATACTGGTGCTCAACTCAAGGTTGCCGAAAACCCTTTTCCTAACACACGCCCTGTTTCGACGAGTTCTTCTGGTGAACCTTCGCGCAACGTGTGAAGCATGAGAGGTGGGGTTATCTCTCTGAACAGGGAACTAATGAGGGCCTCTTTTCGCAATACGAACTCTAATGAAGGACGGAAACCTGCTGGCGGGGAAGATCGAGCTGCGACCTTTCATTATCCTGTCCTCGTTTGCCACGCTGGACGTCCGACGGCAAAATATGCCCAGTTGAAGAATCGCACCCTGGCACAGGTTCCCCCCATTAGCTCAAGGTGGGGCCTTCGCCGATGCCTCCCCGTCTAATCCACATGAACGGGTTTTCCTGGGGGGGCCAGTTGTCTTGCAGTGGTAAAAGAATAGACTTCCTGACGCATTGCATTCGGTGGCGAAGCCAGGTCCCTCGCGTCAATCGTAACTGTGACTTTCTCATTGTATCCAAAATCGGTAGGAGGATCATACGTGACAACATAATCAGATGGTGAACCACTTATGGCCGGCTGAACAGTCTGTTCGCCTACCGTCACGACGATGGATGAGCGGTCAACGCCTGCGCCAGAGTCTATTACATGAAATGATATGTTCGCGTCAATAGGTACGTCGGTAGCGCCTTTCGTGGGTGAGTGATAGGCCGGATAAGGCGCAGCAGTGTCAGGTCCCCCCTCTGCAAACTTTATCTCAAATCCATTTTCATTGACATTCCCATTCTCATCAACGACATAAAGATACGCCGTCTCGCCTTGCCCAAATGAGGCCTGGTTGACCGTGAGTCTTATGGAATCCGAAGACCAAGTCGTCGGAACCTGTATCACGCGACTCGTACACGCTCCCCATGTGGAAGCATTGCCTATCTCGACCCGGGCTCGCGTGTTGTCTACATAGACATCATCATTCCAGACCTCAAGAGGAATCTTGCCCCCTGATTGGGTGTGCGAACTCAGAAACGTGTTTAACTTGTTCGTAACACCAACGTTTCTTGTAACAATGTTTTCCCAGTCGAGTTCTGGGTCAGACCACCAGTTAGAACGGGGTGTGCCCTTTTGGAAGTCAACCCAAACCCCGAAAGAACCGTTTGGCTCACCAGGAGGGTCGGAAAGAACAAGCCAAAACTCGATTCTATGCCACACATTCTGACTGAGAGATTTGGTGTTAAACGTATAGTAAGGAGCATCCCCGTTATCTTCCACGTCGGTGCTGAGACTTCCGTTCCACCAATTAGCGTCAACATCGTCAGACACGACCAACTTGGGCGGGCCATAATATACGCTGCCCGCAGCACTTATTTTCCCGTACTTGAGGGGGCCGTACTCGTCTTTTGGGCTCGGACACGCCCAGGAGAACATATATGTCACATAAATCTCAAGCGAATTGGTGTACTGCTTGTAGCCCGACCGCCAATGTCCCTTATCGCCACAGAGGAGTGCATAGGCCGACCTTGTGCCTGAGCAGCCTTTCGTTGAGGAAATCTCCGCTATTTCGCCGATCGGGTCACCGTCCTGGTAGTGCGTCCACCCGCCCTTGCTTATCGGGTCGCCGCCCACACCCCACTCAAAATCCTCCCACAGTAACGGCGGCCCCTGACTCTTTGTCCCGAAGTTGGCCCCGGCAATCGTGACACTCTGCCTGTCCTCTATCATTGAAGGTGCCCCCGTTATTTGAGGAACCCCTTCCCCATAGGCCATTGCAGAGTAGCAGAGAATCACCGCGCAGACCAAGAAAGTCGCCGTTACTACCGATCCCGTCCTTACCATTTCTATCCTCCTCGCTTCAACGGGCTTTTCGCCGCCCTTTCTCCCGCAATGAGCCCTTTCGCTCCCATTCCCAAGAACCTGCAACGCGATGCTTGGCTTGGTCCCGACGGCACCTTAGTTGAAATCACCCAACTTCATCACTGGTTCCCAACCGGCGCCTGGGGAATTATACCCTTGTGATCGGACCCAGGTGCAACCAACGTAATCCTGCTTGCGAGGCCCCACTGGTTGCGGTGCGTCTGTTACTCCCAGGCCGCGACCCTTCGCGTCAGGCACTGTAGAAATCTCGCAAGAGACGTGCCATGCCTCCAAACCGCGCGCCTGGGACAGGGCGGCAGGCGTCACTTCCGTGTCCCAATGCTTTAGGCCCGTGAACGGTATCGGTGGATCCCTTCGAACAACGCCTCGCTACGCTCTTCTCAACATCAGGTCCATCGTATAAATCCTCAGAAGCTGATGAGCAAGATGCTCCGGCAGGATTTTTCGTTTGAAGCTTGCCATTTCCGCGATGCAACCTCGAATTGCGGGCTTGTCCAGCAGGTCGAGTCCCGTGTCATCAAGCAGCCGCGTAAACGCGCGGCCGTCGCGCAGCGCCGAGAAGTTCCTCCATTCCATACGAAGCGGTCTGACCCTGCCTCGCGACTTGAAGTGAACGTCAGATCCGACTCGATCCAGAACCGAACGGACCAGGCGGGTGCTCTCCTGGATAGTGACGGGGAAGTTGGCCGGCACGAGAATAGCAGCAGTCGGAAACCTCACCGCTTGTGGGAAAAAGACCCTTAACAGTTCCCGGCTCAGTCTGTTGTAAGACTTGGCTTCCATTGGAAGCCGGCTGGCCAGCATCATAAAGTCCCTGTCCGCTGTCGGCACTGCGATATCCACCACTGCTCGACAACTCAGTATCTGCTTACAAACTAACTGCACCGCTCGGTGCTCAACAATGAACGCCTCGTACAATTGATGCGCTGTTGACACACCTCTTTGGCTGTAGCGGTCCAGAGCAGCGTTAATATCGCTCCCAACGATCTCGCCGACGCCGGTAAGCGTTCTCCAAAAATCTTCTCTGACGTACCAGGGCCTGCTGGCACAGGCGGCCCTAAGCCCGCCTAACACCTTTTCAAGCTCGCGTTTCGACGATCGGGGCGAAGAAGCCATTGGCAATAAGAAGTCCGCCGCGAAGTGCCTGATTCTTCCCCACGGGCTTTGGAATGCGTCAAGCCCATACCCACCACCAAGCACCTCCCCCAGAACGCCTGAACAAGCGCACTTGACACCGCACGCAGCGAGAGTTCGAGCTCCGAGATGCCAGTAGGGATACATGGCCGTCTCACAAAGCCTGAAGACGCTTCTTAGTTCGTCGAGGTCGCTCAAATGACCCTCTAACGGCATCATGGAGGATTTGACGCCAGCAGATTGAGCGATACGCCCGGCAAGCCTGATCTCCCGGCTTTTCGGGTCACCGTAGGTTAAGGATCGGATTTGACTCGGTGGCAGTATGTTAAGCAGCCCAGCGAGCACGAGCCGCGAATCCCAGCCGGCCGAAAGCATCACTCCGTGGGTCTCGTCCCCGTCAACGCACCGAGAGCATGCGGTTACAAACGCTTGCCAAATGTGGCCAATGTCTAACTCAGGCGACCGAGTGTCAAGAGTTCCGCTCCAGTAGCGGCTCGTTTCCTCAATGCTGAATGATTTATCCTTCACAGAATAGCGAAGAACCTGACCTGCAAGAAGCCTGTGGATTCCTCGGAAAGGTGTGCGCCGCCCAATCGGATACCCCAACAGCAAGTACTCCACGATGCCGATGTCGTCACGCGAAGCCCCTGTGATGGCAGCAAGAGGTTTGCAGTGACTGCAGAACATAATCCCATCGCCGACTCGTGCGTAGTACAGGGGGAAAATCCCCAACCATTCGGTTGCCAGAAAGAGCGTATGTGAGGCCTCGTCGAAGACTGCCACATTACCCTTGCACAGCGCTGTCGTCTCAAGTTTTCCATTCTCAATCTTGAAGAGCGCCGTCGCATCCCCAGCGGCGGTCGTACTGGCGTACCGATAAATGGACCGCTCCCCGTCCACAGCGAAGTAACAACCATCTCCCCCTCGCAGAAGGGCAGAGTCGCAAAAAGCATGTCCGCCCAGAATGCCGCTGTGGAATTCTTTGCATTCGCAGGAGCCGAAAAGCGAAAAAAAGCGCGCCTTTAAAGCCTCGTAGTAGCTTTTATCGCAATTGAAGGCGCCGAACAACCCTGGCATCTTGACCCGCCTCCTTTCTTCTATACTGGCGCTCGCCCGCCTACCGCCACTGCGATTTACTCGCCAATGTCAGGCCCTTGTCGTTTTCGGCAAGGGACAGCGCCCGCGGAACGGCCTCACTCGGGTTTTTTGCGGAGAACAGCCCTGAGCCTATTCTTTAGCAGGAACTCGCGCAACCTGGACCTTGCGCCTGGCCTGTGACTGCGTATTGCTTTCAGCCTTCTAATCGCCCTTGGGCTAAGAGGAGCCCTGAATCTCCGTTGTCGCCCTACGCCCCTCACGCCATCCCACAGTCCTGTGAGATACGACCGCGCTTCGCCTTGTGAGCATCGGAGCACGAACGCCGCAAGCAACTTAAACGGTAGAACACGGAGCATCATCTGCACCGGGTAGTTCCGAACGAAAAGCCAAATCAGATTGCGAGTGTGGTGGTATGGGTCCCTCGATGATTCTCTCTGTATCGCCGAATGCGCGTGCACCACTTCAACCGAGGGACAGTACACAATCCTGTAGCCCGCATTAATAATTCTGAGCGCCAGATCGTAACCTTCGTGGCCCAGAAAGAAATCCCCCGGATAGTATCCTGTTTCTTCAAATACGTCGCGCCGGAATGCCACAGCGCCCTCAGAGATATAGTCCGTTTCAAACTCCAAATCAGCGCTCAGTCTTATTTCCCTCGGATGGTACCAGTTATTGTACGCCAGGGCCCTGCCCGAGTAGTCCCATATCTTGAAGCACATGGCATCAACGTCCCCGGCTTTGAACCTATCCAGCAACCTCTCAAGTGCCCTGTTGTCCTTGAAGTAAACATCGTCGTCGAGCGTCACAACGATGGGTGCCCTTGCCGCCCGGATACCTGCGTTTCTACCCTCGCACCCTTTGTTCCCTGGTAGCCGTATTAACCGGACCCCGGGGAACAGTTTTCTTGCCTCTTCGCAACTACCATCCGTGGAACCGTTATCTACGACTATGACTTCGCTTTCCCTGAGAGACTGCGCGGCTAATCTTGAAAGGTTTTCAAGAAGCCGACTCTTTCTGTTGCACGTCAACACGACGACCGACACATCCGCTTCCGACACTCTCAACTCCTTGGTCTTGTCTTCCAACAAAGAGCGCTGCGCGGCAAGGCCCTGAAAGCTCTACCCCCAGCGCCTTGGAGAGTTCCTTCGTCCTCCTATGATTCTCCCACGTTATCCGGATGGGCTTTTTTGGACTGTGCATTTCCAGACGGTGCCCGTCAGTGTCACCTGCACACCAGCTGTTCGGATGCAGGGCTTCTTCGGGAACCCTCTCCTCCCGCGTAAGGCTGAAAATAACTGAACTTCTCGCCCGAGGGCTCTATGTGCTCAACATACCGGGTTTGTATGACCATGTGTGATCCGAGTTGGGGCACGAGCTTCCTCGAAACAAGCGCTTCGATCCTCCCGCAGTCCAAGGTGCTCCGTGGAACCATGCAGAAAACGACTGTATCCAGTCGAGTCTGAATAACCC
Source organism: uncultured Verrucomicrobiota bacterium (assembly GCA_964482435.1). Taxonomy (GTDB): domain Bacteria; phylum Auribacterota; class JABMQX01; order JABMQX01; family JABMQX01; genus CAYZXL01. The sequence goes on along the minus strand of CAYZXL010000022.1, from coordinate 32,979 downwards.
TGAATTGCCTGATTCTTATGCCCTGCCCATCGAGTTGATTAACGAAATGCGCAAATATGACCGAGTGCACTTTTCTGCCATCGGGCGTCAATATGTAACGCTGGTTGGTACGACCTTCGATTCTCGACAGAATCGGCAATCCTCTTCCACACGGGCAGCAGTCCATAGAGATTGAGCCAAGATCGCCGAGCTTGTATCTTATCAGTGGCATTAATCTGTTGTTTAGGTCCGTCACAACGATTTCACCTGTTCCCGAGTCATCGGCGTTCACGACCTCCAGAAGGACTCTTTCGGCAATCACGTGCATCTTCCCGCGCTCGCATTCGAAGGCTACGATATCCGTCTCGCTGCATCCATACTCGTTTATTATTTGGCAGCCAAAGACTTCTCCCATGAGCCGCTTCTGAAAGCTGTAAAGCATCTCCGCAGTGCAGATCACCCCCTTCAGCTCTACGCGGCCGCCTACCTCCTCGTGTTCATAGAGATACTGAGCCAATGCCAAAATCAGAGATGTGTATCCATAGATGTAATCCGGGCGATAGGCCAAAATTCTCCTCGCCTGTCTCGACAGGCTGCTGCTGTCCAGCACATTGTCGTTGATCGTCTGTCTGCTCAGAGTGAAATCCCTGACGGACTCCAGCCACCGACCTCTTCGCTCATCAGCTCTGCCCCAAAACCTCGCCTGTCTGTCACCGATTCCGATATTGTGCCACTTTAAGCAGCGGCATCGGGCGGCTAACGACCACGCATAAGCTTCACTGTCAATCCGAACCGCGACGGGATGACCGCTGGTTCCCGAAGTCTTTCTCACCACGAAACCCCGCCCGGCTCCCTTCGACAAGAACGTGGAGATAGGCTCACAAACAACCTGCTCCTTCGTGAGAACGGGCAATTGTCTGATGTCGTCGAGTGTCCGGATGTCGCCGGCGACCAGCCCTCGCTTGGAAAATAGCCCCCGGTAATAGGGGACGGTTTCCGAAGCGTGTCTAATTAACCTTTTCAGTTTGACAAGCTGCAGCTCTGCCAGTTTCTCCGGCGGCAGGTACTGGGTCTTCTCCAGGTACCGGAGGTAGTCACGAACCCTCAGGTTTCGCAAGCGGAAAAAAAAGGGCAACAAAACATTATGAGGTCTGATAGGAGGCATCTTCCGGTCTGCCCGTTATCTTTCGTCCCGTTCTGCACGCCCGGGCTGTCGCGGCCCCGTAGACATCCATATATCTTCGTGCCATGTCGCCAATCATGAATCTCGACGTAACGTCACAGAAAGCGCGTTCCGCGATGCGATCGCGCTGCCCGGGACCGTCGCGCACGAGTCTTATCGCCGCAGCAAGCTTTTCGACGTTGCCCGGCGGAACTAAGATGGCGTTTTCGCCGTCCCGGAGGACTTCACGCAAGCCGCCCACTGCCGACGCGATTATGGGCAGACGGAGATACATCGCCTCCAGTGCGCTGTACGGCATGCCCTCGTGGAGCGAAGGCATGACCAGGACATCCAGCTTGCGGATGCATTCGTGAATATCCTCGCGGAAGCCATAGAATCTCACTTTCGAGTCCATGCCATGCAAAGCACAATACCTCTTCAACTCGGGTTCTAATGGACCAGACCCGACGAGGTGCACCCGCAAGTCTGTAAGGTCTGAAAGCCTCTCTACAGCCTTGAGTAGAAACATGTGGCCCTTGACCCTGCTGACTCTCCCCACAATTCCTATGTTGAAACAATTCGATTCAAAATGCCCTGAGACTCCCGACTCAGCATGTTGTATCGGAGCGATGCCGTTGTGGATGACACTCGATTCCTTGTGCCTATGTGTCCTTCGAAAGCTCGCAGCCAAATCGAAAGTGACATAGACGATATGGTCCACGAGGGCCAGTGTAACAAGCCGATCGGCGAACAAATAGGCTCGCGCCCTCAGGGAACGAAGCCGCGGTGCCAAAACGCTCTCGATACGCCCATGTTCCGTCTTGACAACGGGGATGCCAAGCCGTCGCGCGGCGAGAGCACAGATAACATTAGCCCTGTACCCATGAGTGTGCACCACATCAATGCGGCAGCGCGAAAGTATCTTCGAGACTCTTCCGATCATCGCGGGGTCGTATCTGAAGCAACATCGCACAAGATAAGTCTCGATGCCAGCACTGATGAGCTTCCTGTATAGCTGGCCATCCTCGAATAAAATCACTACGGCAGCACTGTGATCGAGAGTCCTCAGGTGCCGAGCCAGCAGATACACGAACTGCTCAACCCCTCCATAAAGCTCACCAGCGCAACAGACGGCAACACGCACGTGGCTATCGCTTTCCTTCAACAATCGACTACCCGGTTCTCAGGGTCCAAAGCGTCTGCTTCTTTCCTCGGAGAGATTTTGGCAAGGCTACCAATGGGGCGGCCTTTACGACCACAAAGCAGAACGGGAAATTGACTATGGAAGGCAACCGCCTCCCAAGGCAGAAAAACAAGTGACCGAAGACTGCCACGCCGTACAAAAAGGCGTGCGCTGCAAACGCCCCAGCCCAGAATAGCCCCTGACCCATCACGCACGCGTTCATGAGGAGCAGGGCTATCAACGGAAAAGGGACGAAGTAGCGCAGTAGCACGACTGAAAAGGTAGTTGGCAGCGTGATGTGCCCTCCACGCCAACCTTAGCACTGTGCCTTCGTGAAGAGCGCACTGTAGCAAGACCTCGTCCGGTTTCCGCATGCAGGACAAGAACTTTCACGCCTCTGATTTCCAGGGTTTGTCTTGCGGCTCCGTCCACCTTCGCCAGATATTCGCCAACAGCCCAAGGCCATCGTAGGCACCCAAGAGCTTTTTCTTGAACTCGCGCAAGGAATCGTGCTGGTACACGGGAATCCGTTTCAGGCGCCACAAGTCATCTCCTGGGGCCACCGATCCCAAGCTCGTGGTGCATGCGGCGCTGTAACCTGCTTGTTTAACAATTGCTACGACTTCCTCGCTGGTGTCCAGGTTAGTCCCATAAGGGTAGGAGAAAACAGGGATGGAGAATCCGAGGCGGTTCTCTAAAAGATGCTTCGATCCTGCGATCTCCTGGCTCAGTTCAGACGGGCTGCGCGTGTTGCGAAGAGGTCGGTGACTCAGGGTGTGGGAGCCGAAAGTGATGCCGACAGAGCGCATTTCAGCAATCTGCTCGTAGGATAACGAATACCAGCCATACTGCATCGCTGCGTCTTTGGCGAATGCTGGTTCCTTCGATATTACCCAACGGAACGGACGCTGCGTTCCCACGTAGGCCCCGACGAGAAACACCGTGGCGCATAAACGGTACCTCTGCAGCACAGGGTAGGCACCTGTGTAGATGTTGGCATATCCATCATCGAACGTGATACTCACAGCCTTCTCGGGCAAGGCACTGCATTGTAATCGGAAGATTCCCTCACTAAGCGAAAGTATCTGGAAACCACCTTCACTAAGGTATCTCATTTGCGCCTCGAACTTCGCCGGCGTCACGGCCCGATACCTGAAGCATCTCTTTTCGTCGAGGTCTGCAACTTGGTGGTACATGAGAATCCTTAGCCTGTTTCGGGGAAGCTTACGCAAGGCGTATGTACCCGCGCTCGCGGCGCGGGCTCCCAAATGTAGGAGCATTCTGGTGCGGTCTGTAACCATCAATCTATCGTTCCCTCTGGACGCGATTGGAAGTGGCTCTGTTCTTTTGCCGATTACGAATTAGCCCGACAATGCCGACGCCCTTGTTTCTCGACCAACGCTCGGGGCCGCGGCGTCTCGCACCAAAGGATACCGCGCGGCGCCGCAGGTCGCGCATCGCATCCGCCTCGCGAAGCCAAGAGTGCGGTCCGGATTGAGCGGGAGACCTCCCTTCTTGATTGAAAGCCCCCCGCGCGCGAAAGCCGCAAGAATCGAATCACGCTCCAATGGCCGTGCGACGCCGGGCGCCGCTTGCCCCAAGTCACACTTCCGATGGAAGCGGACCCCGCAATAACTATAGATATCGAGGAATCGTAGTCGAACGTGATTCAGGAATGCCAGCTTGGGAGCCGGGCGGACCTCCTGCCGTCATAAATAATTTTCGAACTCCAAATCTCTATGCCGTTAACTGGCGCGAGGAGCCTTCCCGAAAATCGGTATCTGGCTCGCGCAGGATGCGCTACCACGCCGATCGCCCCTTGCAATTGAGACTCGGCAGAAACTGCAGAGCTGACCCGACGGGGCAGATAATGCGCCATTCCGTAGCGCGGGAGGTGGACACCTGACTGGCAGTTGTATTCAACGCCGTGAATGAACAACGAATTCTCATCTGGCAGCTTACAACATTCGGCAACGCACATGTCATAGTGGTCCTCTTCTGGCCGATCGTTGCGTTCAGATAAGAGAGCGAAACAATACCCTTTTGTCATACACGAGTCCTTGATATCACGCAAGCCGGCTTCGCCGTTATCGGAATATGCAGAATCCACGAGCGCAATACCTGGCAGAAGGGGCAGGGACTGCTCATTGCCTCTTCCCTTCTCTGACGGGACTCCAGGAGACGGCTCTTTTTTTTGCCAGGAAGTCGGCAAAGCCCAAAAGCCCAGACAGAGTAACGAGGACAAAATAACATGGAATCGAGAAAAGGCCTGCTCGTCTTCCCTTTGCCTGCAGCACCAAACCAACGACCGCCGTGCAGCAGAACAGAGCCATCACCAGCGCCACACCCAGATAGAAAGGCCGATGCATCAAGAGCGAGGTTGAGCCGAGTAGGCCCATGCAGAAAAAGCCTCCCGCCCAACGCATGATTTTGTGTGAAATAATCTGGAAAGTGAGAAATCCGCTTTTGAAGGGGTTGAGGAGATCGGGAAACCGTGACAGAACGACGAAGCCACGGAGAGCGATCCGGCGTCTCGTCCGAAACTCGTCTGCAATACTTGAGCTTGCTTCTTCCAGTGCGATTGCACCCGGCTCGAACACGGTCACGTAACCATGCTGAACAGCTACTAAGGGCGATGCGAAATCGCTCATAATGTCATGCGGCAGATGAGAGTACGCTTGTCGTCTGATGCCGTACAGCGGCCCATCCATACCAACCATCGAGCCCAACCGACCTTCCAACCGCTTAATGACCTGTTCACATCTCCAGTAAATACTCTGGCTCTCGGTAATGACCATTTGGTTGCGGTAGACGAAGCGGAAAGAGCCAGCTACGCACCCGACGCGTTCGTCCGCGAAATGCCGAACGAGCCTTCTGACGGCCTCTTTATTGCACATGGATGCTGCATCCATGAAGATGAGAATCTCGCCCGAGGAGCAGACCACGCAGTCGTTTTGCACAGCCGTCTTGCCGCGTTGCTCGGGGAAAGCCAGGATTCGGACGCGTTTGCTTTCAAACCGTAGAGCTATTTCGACTGTGCGATCAGTGGAACCATCGGAACCAATGAGAACTTCCATGCGCTCGCGGGGGTAGTCTAAGCCCAAGACATCGCGGATCTTATGTTCTACATGTTTTTCCTCGTTATGGGCGGCGATGATTATGGATACTGTTGGTTTGATATCGCCTGGCACGAACCGTCGTCGAACAAACAGGCTGATTATGCACAGCAGTAGAGGATACTGAATGTAGGGGAACGATAAAAGGAACAAGGAGATCCAGAACAGGATAACCATAGTCTCTGCAGAAACAGCTATTTACCCAGTCCGAACATGACGGCCAAGTATGACTTAATCGCTGGCCTGGTTGGCCATTGCTGCGATGGCTCCCACAAAAAACTTCCCAACTATAAGGATTGCACACGGAACATCCATATTCGTCATGCCACCGGCCCGCGTAAGCGTGACCTACGAGAAAGAATGTGATAATGACAACCACGAGCACCAAAAAAGCGCTTAGACCTCAATAATTTGCGCACAGCAATAGCACCTAAACGACGGCGGGCTGAACACTATGCCGCCACCACAAATTAGCCCGCCAATCTCTCTCAAAAACAGTGGCTCCTGCTGCAAATCACGGCGGGCACTTCGAGCAGATTGAGCGAAAAAGAGTCGTGCTAAGATATCGTTCCCCGCGGTCTGGAAGAATGACGACAATCACACCCCATTTCATGTCCTCGGCTACTCGCATTGCACCTGCAACTGCCGCGCCGCTCGACATCCCCACAAACAGGCCTTCTTTTTGCACAAGGAGCCTTGTGATCTCAAAAGCCTCCTCGTCCCCGACACTGACCTTCTGGTCAAGCGTTTCGGGCCGGTATATCTTCGGGACAATGGACTCGCCCATGTTCTTCAATCCCTGAATCGCATGGCCCGCATTGGGCTCGACACCCACTACGCGGATTCCTGGCTTCTTTTCCTTTAGAAATTTGCCGACCCCCATCAGCGTGCCCGTCGTGCCCATGCCAGCAACAAAAGCGTCTATCTTTCCGCCCGTCTGCCGCCAGATTTCCGGCCCGGTCGTCTCATAATGAGAAAGGACGTTGCTTCCATTGTCAAACTGGTTGGGCATGTAGTAACACTCCGGTGACTCAGCTAAGAGCCCATGCGCTCGGCGAATAGCCCCGTCAGTCCCCTCCGAGGCGGGTGTCAAGATAAGTTCGGCACCAAATGCCTCAAGAATGCGCCGCCTCTCGATACTGACACATTCTGGCATGAACAACTTCACGCGATAGCCTCTCGCCGAGCCAACCATCGCCAAACCAATGCCTGTGTTGCCCGAGGTCGCCTCAACGATGATTTTGTCCCGCGTGAGCTCACCCGATTCCTCGGCCTTATTGACCATGTAAAGCGCCGCGCGGTCCTTCACCGAACCCCCGGGATTTGCACCCTCCAGTTTCCCAAGGATCACCAACTTTGAGTTGCAGCTAAACTTCTCAATTCTGACGAGCGGCGTGTTCCCAATGGCTGATAGTACACTCAATTTTTGTCTCCTGTGTGCGGTTTTTGCACCAACCCCCAATTCTTGACCCCCACCCAGAAAGCCAGCGCGAGGAACTCCCCGTCCCGGCGCTCAGCCAGTAGCCCGAGCATTTTCAGCCAAAATGGAACCCCTATAGGCGCTACGCGGCACCGAGAGGCACGACGGGCGCCGGTGAGTCACATTCAAAGCGGCAAGTCCGCCACAGAGGCTCGAATCGAGACCGATGCCTCATATGTATGACAGATAGTCATTGCAACCAAATGAACTGCCCGGTCAAGACCTTCGTCATGCGCCCACGAGAAAGACTCATGGCGAAACATTGGCCCACCCAAGAACAGCGACCATAGGACCACCAGAAGTCAAAAGCTTTTACCACAACCATCATCACACCAAGCCGCGTTACCGGCCAAAACACCCGATCATGCTATCCGCTCAAACAAGCCGACGAGCTTCCTCGTTAGTTCGATTTTCTCGTATTTTCGAATCTCAGCATCGTCGAAATCGAAGTCCTCCTCAAAAGGCTGTTTGCCGACCCTCTTCTGCTGATAACCCTTTTCCAGGATTTCAGCAATGGCCCCGTTTGCCTTCGATGTTATCGCAAATCCAGACCTCGTCTTGCGCACTATATCTATCGCATCGCCCTCCGGACCTAATGCCAATATCGGTTTTCGACAGCCCAGGTATGTGTAGAGCTTCAACGGAATCCAATGACCTGCTCTCGCATCGAACCCCATTGACACGAGGAGAAGGTCTGATGACTTCGCGATCTCTAACGCACGGGCAAGTGGCAATCGCTCCGTTACCTTAACGAAATTGTTAAGATCGAGATCGCGAACTACTCGTCGCGTCGTTGGGTCCGTGGTGCCCACAAGAAGAACCTGCATGTTTTCATCTATTTCTTTCTGTCGTGAAACGCTGTTGCCATGGTACCACCTGCTGAGCTCTTCAAAGAAATAATACGGGTTCACCCGCGGATAGAATGTGCCCGCGTGACAGATGGTAAATTTACTAAACGGCGAGTTCTCGATATGAGCCATCCCGTCGGCATCGTAGGCATTCGTGATGACGTCCACGCGCGGCAACTTCCGTGCCCCATATCTCCTTATGAGCATCTCCTTATTAGTGGGGGTGTTCGCGATCACTGCCGATGCGTGCGTTACGATGATTTTCTCAAGAAAGGATTCCACCTTCTTTCTCAGTTGACACCTGCTCTCCGCATACCGCGTCCACATGTCAACCCATGGGTCCCGAAATTCGACAACCCAGGGCTTCCTGAGGAGCTTCGATAGGGCAAAGCCGATGAAATGTGCCGAATGTGGCGGCGAAGTCGAGAACACGACGTCAATATCGTACTCAGAAATGAGCCAGGCGCCGCTGGCAACAGCGAAAGGAAACCATGAAATCAAGTAATCTGGCGTCGAGACCGGGGCCAGAAGAGCCCGTTTAACCTTCTCTGCCCATCCCAACCGTCCTTCAACTCGGATTTTCGTTCTTGGGCCTCGCGGAAGTGCCGGGCCACGGGAAGGTCCGCACTTTCTATCTCTCCAGCGCTCGAACCCGCCGACCGGGTCAAAAGTCGTCGTCCTAAAGACACGAACCTCCTTTGGTAACTCACGCAGCAGGTCGTCGTCTTGCTCAACGTCACGCCTTCCACTTACAGTCAAGACGGTCGGCTGCCAGCCGAACCGCGGAAGCATTTTTGCGAAAAGGTGCGAACGCAACGCCCCCGCTCTCAACATCGGAGGGAAGCCGTAGCAAATCATCAAGACTCTTTTCATACTCTTATGGCACGAATGACTTGAATCTACGTACATCAGCAATCTCGCTTTCTTAGCCGGCCCTTTTGCACTGCATCTCCCTCAGCCTACGACCGCCATAGATCAAATCCGGAAGCCAAAATCTTATGTCAGCGGCCCGAGTTCCGACATACGTTGGCGGTTGGCTCGCGGAGCGATATCACCTTTCTGTTTTCCTGCCGAGGGCGGACCGTTCTTGGCGCCCACGATTGCCCGCCTCAAAGGCTGCCTCGCCATCTTCGGTATGAGGATCGCACACAGGAGCTTATATGCGAGCACCTGCAAGGGATGTCGCTTGATGCTTTCCCAGAGATTGAGCAAAGCCGCTCCATCCTCCGCCTCACTCATTTGGCGATATGCAAGAGCCCGGTACATCCTCCCGAGCCGGCGAGTCAGTTCTCGCCGAGTCTTCGAGGAAATCGCGCCGGATCTGAGGAATCTCTCGCGTGCTATTATCCTGGCCCGGATAACGCTCTCTTTCATTGAGGAAATGTTCCCCTGGTGAAGCCTATACATGTGCAGCGGCAAATCAATGTACCCGAATGGAAACCTCTCGGCTATTCGGAACCACATATCGATGTCTTCCACAGACCGGATTTCCGGGGACTCGTCAAACAATCCAACGGATTCAAACACATCCCTCCTTGCGACAACCGACGAGGTTCCAACAAAATTGTCCATGGCAAGGCAGTCGCATACGCCACTGTTCAGAATGTATTGATTTGGGCCTACCTGCTTCTTAGGCAGTTTCATGAATCGGCTGTGCCCCGAAGAGATGAACGATTCACACACTATTCGCCCGTCGGCAGACTTCGAGAAGTCGCTGAAGACCATGCCCACCTCCGGATGTTTTTCCAGTAACGCGACTTGCATCTCCAGCTTGCGGGGAAACATAACATCGTCCGAATCAAGAATCGCTATGTATTCACCGGTCGCATTCCGAATACCTGCATTGCGGGGACAAGACGGAACTCCCGAATTCGGTTGATAGATATACTTTATCCGCCCACGGTACGGTGCCAGGACCTTCTGCGTGTCATCCGTGGACCCGTCATCCACAACGATGATTTCAAGCTCTTTCCACGTCTGGGCCAAAGCGCTCTCAATCGCCTCAGCCAATAACGCCGAACGGTTGTACGTTGGAATTATGACGCTCACGACGGGCGGCATAGTCAAAGACCTCCTTGGAAGCGACGCTTCAGCCACAAGAGGAACGGTGTCTCCATAAAAGCGTCACTGATCGTCGCAATGTCCTCGCAAGCCGACGGGCGTTGTGAATAGACACCCCGGGGTTGTCAGTGCGCACGTTTGAACCTCGGCGTGCTTGCTCAGGGCACGCCAACGGCCCTGTCATCCGAAAGCACGCTTTGCACCCGCGCCAAATCAGAGCTCGGTCATGCTGACCCACACACACGCAAAGATGACCGTCCCTTTCGATTTCTGCGCCAGACGTTAAGGCGCCCTATAACTTGACCACCCAAGTGTATCGCTCTCAACTGGAAGAGAAACGCACCGTTCGGCCTCATTGTAACCATGTACCAGGCCCAGCGCAGGACTTCAGACACTAACCGGCGCAGAAGGAACCGCGGGATGCCAAAGTAACACACACTCTTCGAGGTGGCGGGTTGGCGGATAATGTCTGTTCTGCCGTGGCGGAAGTGCCAGCTCCGAAAGTACCGCTTGGTCAATCGGTAAGGCTCTTCCACATGCCACACCAGAGCCTCAGGGACATACAGCACGGTTTCACCCGTTTTTACTCCCAGGAGCCGGCTTCAGTCTCCGCAGTCGAGACCTCATGCGGCGCGGAACAAGGCCAATGAGAATTCGGCGCCAGAGCCAAGGACTGTTTGGCCAGAGCCGGGCCGCCTGCATGGCCTGTCTCCTCCAAAAGGGAAGTCCGCTGGCGACGCTATGCCATAGGAACAGGTTTACGTCGGGAGCCAGCGCTGCGAGACAACCAGGGTCCAATCTCGTACTGGTCTCCAGCGCACGACTGAACAACTCATCTGCTCGCTGAGCAGCCTCCCATCTAAGAAATATACTGGCTGAAGCTACTAATGCACGAGACATTCCCAGGAGAGGGTCTCCGTTGAACAGCTTCGGAAAAAGACGCTTCAACGGGTAGCTGCGCATCATACGGTCGAAAATTCGCGCTTCATAACTTCTGTCCTTCTGACGCATGTAGCCGCTCAAGCATGGGAGGTTATGGGCGCGAATCTTACAAACGGTCATGCCCGCATGCTTGAATTTGCAGCCGTCCAGGATTCTGGTCCAGAACTCATAGTCCTGAGTTCTCAAGAAATCCTCTGCGTATGGTCCAAATCTTGAATAACAATCCCTCCGCACCATAGTGCCCGCATCCTGAATAGCGCATCGGCCAGCGAAGTAGGGCACGAGGTCCACGCCGTAGAGCTCTGGTGGAGATATCCCGTGACCAAGACTCCTGCCGTCCTCCCCAATTCTCCAAGTGTCGCCGTAAACGACGTCAACGTCTTGGACCTCCTGAAACACTTCCACTTGCTTTCGCGCGGTTCCAGGTGTCAGGATGTCATCGCTACCCAGCCAGAGTATGAAATCGCCGCGCGAGATGCGAATGCCATAGTTGCGTGTGCTTGGGGCCCCCGTGTGCTCTTTCTTAGTGTAACGGAGTCTCGGGTCAGTGAACCCCTTGATTATTTCGCTCGTCTCATCCGTCGAACCATCGTCCACCACCAAGACCTCAAGCCTTTCGTAGTCCTGTGCAAGTGCACTTTCCACGCATTCCCTAAGCCAGCGAGCCCGGTTGTACGTCGGGATCACAATGGACACCAGCGGAAGGCTTCCCCCTGGTGCCCTATCGGCGGTTCGCTGCGTACCAGCGTCCTGGGGAACCTGGCCGCAGTGCGAGTCGGGACCCCCAACTTGCGCAGCTCGTGCAGCTCCGAGCGTCCCGGCGCCGCCGTATCCCTGGGCACTCTGAATACCTCGACTGCCCGCTTGTCCGGCTTCAGTCATCCTATATCCTCCTGTTTCTGGCCTCGCGCCAACGCCGAAAACCCTCTCTTTTTGACGTCGCTCCTGCCCGGCAGTTCGTGCTTCTCTCTAATCCGTACGTCAGGACCCCGAAGCGGCCTACGCGACTCTAAACCATGGTCCTGAAAGTGAAGAAATGCCAGTAAGGCTTCTCGAAACATCTATAATGTTTAATGCACCTTAGTCCTGCCGCATCGGCCATCGCTATGATATCGCTTGTTCCGAGGCCGTCCATTCCGATCTCCCAGTAGTGAGAGTCCGAGACCGGTCCGCGGTCCCTTCTTGAGCCCCAGGGCCACCCGGTCAGTCCAACGAAGGAGAACAGTGGCATCCGGATACTTACCTGGCAGTACCTTCTCTGATCGGGCAGGCTTATCAACACGAACCGAGAGGACAGCCTATGCAGCTCCTCGAGAGAAGGTTTCAGGAGCGACAGGGGCAGATGCTCCAGAACCTCGAAACAGGCGACTACTTCAAACGACCCCGTCTTCAATGGGAGGTTGGGCAGGGCACCCACGACATTAGGATGCGTACCGCCATCTGGGTCGGCGGATAGGCAGGTCATCCCCATCCTTTTTAGCAGTTGGACGAGAACGCCGCTACCAATGCCCACCTCGAGAAATGTCCTGCATCCCGTTTTGACACACGCCTCCAGTTGATATCCGAACGATAGCAACCTCAACCTCGTCAGGTAGCCAGGGGAAGCGTACACCTCCGCCGGGTATTGGATTGCCCTGCGTCTCACAGCTCGCTCCGTGTCACCGAACTCGCCCCCATTCACGCGAGTTCGCCCTTTTCGCACACCCGGTTGGTCGGATCATCCCGCGAGGGTCTGGTTTCGGGCGGACCATGGTAGTTGCCGTCAAACTTGAAAGCGAAGTTCTTCAGGTAGACCAGGCCCTGAGCAGGCCCAGGTATCTTCCCTGAGCCATAAACATCGTCGGGAACAACCTCCATCTCGATCGCTCCCTCGATCGCGTCGAGGTCCACGCCAGACTCAGCGATCGCTGCCTTTATGCTGTAGAGCCCCGCGCAGAGCGGCAGCTGGTCGATGGCACAGTGCACTGTTCCCTCCTTCCTTCCAGAAGGGAAAACAAAATCGGGGGAGAAGGACGAAAGGACGGTAAAAACGCGCTGCCCATATGAGCTGTTGAGCCCGAGACCAATCCTCGCCGAGGCGAGCGGAGCCGGAGCCTTGAAGGAAACTGAGATCGTCATTGCCTCGCCCATGCGGAAGGTCTTGCGGGGCTGGCCGTCCGCACCGGAGAGCCTCACGCGCCTTAGCACAGGGGTAGCCCAGACGGGCCGACCCGGATGCGTGGTGAGGTCGACCTCCGCTCCGCAATTGTCGCAAGTCCGACCCAGGTACGTTTGCACGAGTCGGTCGGCTTCGCCAACGTCAACCAACCTTCCAGCGTCAATCAAAACGGCCCGGTTACAGAGATTGATTACCGCGGCCATGTTGTGGCTCACAAACAACACCGTTCGCCCCCCCCTTGCAACCTCCCCCATCTTCCCTAAGCATTTCTTTTGGAACTGAGCATCGCCGACGGCGAGTACCTCATCCACGAGCAATATCTCCGGCTCCAGGTGAGCAGCCACGGCGAACGCGAGGCGGACATGCATTCCGCTGGAGTAGCGCTTCACCGGGGTATCTATGAATTTTTCGATCTCCGAAAAAGCGACAATTTCATCAAAGTTGCGATCAATCTCCGCCTTTTTCATTCCGAGGATGGCTCCGTTAAGGTAGATATTCTCCCGCCCGGTGAGCTCCTCGTGAAAACCGGTTCCTACCTCAAGAAGGCTTGCTAAGCGTCCTCGGATCTCGACACGTCCTCCCGTCGGCTCTGTGATCCGAGAGAGGATTTTCAATAACGTGCTTTTCCCGGCGCCATTACGGCCGATGATTCCGAGAACCTCGCCTCGCTTGACCTCGAGTGAGACGTCTTTGAGCGCCCAGATTGTCTCCTCCGGCGGAGCGGACCTGCCAATCTTCCGGACTCGCCGAAAAGGCGCCGCAGCCATGTCCATCATCGTCTCACGGAAGGTCTTGTTCGCTTTCTCCCGCGCGCCTATGCGATATCTCTTGCTCAGGTTTTCAACTCGGATGACCACATCATCCATGCCAAATCCATCCTCCCTCGTTTACAACCGTGCAGAAGGTCTCGGGCTATGAAATTGCCGAAGCCAGGCCCGGCCCTAAACCAGGTCTGCGAAAGTGCGTTCCATCCGGCGGAAGTAGAAAGCCCCTCCAATGAATACTATAGCGCTAATGCCGCATGAGATAGCCAAAGATGCCCAATCAACGGACCTGTGTCCCAACGTGGACGCCCGATATGCCCCGATAAGTCCCCCCATCGGATTGAAAGCCATTATCCAGGCATAATTCTTCAGCAGGCTTGTCGGATAGATGACAGGCGTGCAAAACATCCAGATTTGAACGATAAAGGGAATCGCATGTTTGATGTCGCGAAATCGAACGTTCAGAGCCGAAAGCCACAGCCCCACCCCGACAGCCAGCAAGAACGTGAAAAGGACAAGGACCGGAAACAGGAGCAGACCGACAGACGGGGTGAAGTGATAGTAGGCCATTAAACCACCCAGCACGCTGACCCCTATTGCCAGGTCCAGAAGACCTGCCATCGCCGCTCCCATCGGGATCATCAACCGAGGGAAATAGACCTTGGTGATCAAATTGCGGCTGCCCACGAGGCTGTTGCCGGAGTTCGTGATCGCGTTAGCGAAGTACGTCCAGGGCAGAAGTGCCGCATACACGAATATCGGATACGGGATTCCATCCGATGGCACCTTAGCTAATTTGCCGAAGAACAGCGTAAAAATTATCATCGTGAACGTTGGCTGGATAATCGCCCACATCGCACCGAGTATGGTCTGCTTGTATCGAATCTTGATATCCCGCCACGTCAGAAAATACAGCAGCTCCCGATACCGCCATAGCTCCTTGAAGTCTATTCCGACCCAACCCTTCTTTGGCTCGATGATTGTCACAGCCCCGGCACCAGGCTCCGGGCACGGCATGACCAAATCTTTGCTGTGTCCCCCGGCAGGGTCGCGACCTCGTCCGGTCTTCATGTCAGTGGCTTCCAGTGCCTTCATATCCAGGCTCGAAGTGTTTCCCTCACTCCCCTCGTATTACTCCCATGCCCACCTTCCTTAGCTTCACCAGGACACACCACGTCCCGGGCAGGCCCCAAGCAGAACCACCAAAACCAAGGCGCCCCGGAAATAGAACTCTGAATCCCGCAAAGCCGGAACCGATGCGGAACGGCGACGACATGGCGAACGATAGGGGCAAACCAGTCTTTCATTTTTCAGCTCACCTAAGAATCCCGCTGGCCCTCATGGCAAAAAGTGTCAGTTCCTGATTGGGGCCGACTCTCTTCAGGGCGAACAGGTTTGAGGAACCCCTGTTAGTGCCCGGAATCATGGAGCAGGCCGCCAGAAAGCCGGCTTTCTTTAACTCTCCCGCCAGTTCTGCATCGAAATCGGAGGGCATCCCGTTCGGATAACAAAAGAGCCTCACCCGCTTCTTTAGCACAGACTCAAGGCGGCGCTTTGACTCAATCACTTCTTTTTTCGCGACCGGCCGAGGCACTCGGGTGAGAATCGGATGCGTGCACGTGTGAGCCCCAAAACACATCCCATCTCCTGCCATATCCCTCACCGCTCTCCAGCTCATCATCTCCCCGGACGGGACATAAATCGCCCCTTTCAACCCCAGTCGCACCCTCAGAATATCGAGCAGGAGTTCTATCTCGTGTTCGGGTCGCGTGCGAAGACGCCGAGTCAACAATTCGCGCGCCTCGGCTCTCTGCCTAGAAGTCCTCAGCAGCAGACGGATAAATGGTTGCACGGGATCCGGCAGAAATTCTTCCACGACCTCCTCGACCACGTCTGGCGTCAGCACCTTCAGCATTCTCTTCAAAACGGCGGAATCACAAGCCCCTCGAAGCGATGAATCCGACCAGGAAAGAGCTTTTCTGCCAGCGTCAGCGAGTTCCTCCAGAGACTTGTCCAGAGAGTCAAGAAAAAGCACGTCCTTTGACGACAAACGCAGATAGGCAGACAAGGCCACCTGCCACGCAGGTTTTCTGCATCCTATGAAACCCGTGGTCAGGAAAAACGTGGCGGGCAAATGGTGAAGCCGCAGGATGGGGTAGGCATTTGTATAGTTATCTCGATAGCCATCGTCGAAAGTGACGCATACCGCATTCCTCGGAAGCCTCTCCCCTTTTTTGGTGGCCACGACCGCTTCGTCCAGCGGAATGACACTATGGCGCTTCTTGAGGTATCCCATCTGTCTGGCAAACGTACCGACGGGCACCCCCATCACGTGGGGACGAACGTAATCGCCGGTTCTGCGATCATTGTTGATTTTGTGATAGGCGATGATAGTCAAATTCCTTGAACCAGCCAGGAGGTCCCGGACAAATCGAGTAACCCTGTAGATCCCGGTCACGAAGAGAAAACAACAAATGGGGTCACGAAATAAAGTCTTTGCCCTCGCCGCGAGGCTCGCGGGTCTGTGATCCTCATTTCTCCAAAGCCGGACGCCCGGCCGAATGCAGATTTCCCTCTCCATCGCCTTCGGGGTTTTGCCCCCAGCCGAGGCGCCTGCTTTGAACGCCGAACGTATCTTCCCCGAAATCTTTTGTCCGAGCTTCAGCACAAAAGGCAATGGATCGCGCAGGCTCAAAAGAGCGAATGCCCTTGTCCCCCGGAGCGATAACAGCCACTCCGTCCGCCTCAGTCTTCCTTCGCGAATGTAGTAGCGCGCGGAATCCAAGTCAGCCCACTCATCCAGCCACTTTACGCCGATAGCCTTCTCCGGGCGGTTGATAGGCTCTACGCCTTCACCACACACATCCCTGTAAGCAATCAAAGGAATGTTCACGCCGCAAGATGCGGCGAGACCGACCTCCAGGTCAGGCCGGCCAACCGTCACTTCAATCAGCTTGAACCGCCCGGACCGTTCATCCAACTTGAACTCGACCGAGCCGATGCCAACATACGCAGCCTTCTTGAGCACTTGGCTGCTCAAACGCCGGATTTCCTCCTGGCGGACTGCCTGCACCAAACATCCCGTGCCGGAATATGGCGGCCACTGCCGGATTTTCCTCGCGGTTAACGTCGCGACCGGCTCCGACGCCCTGTCGCAATATGCCATGCAGAAGTATATGTTATCGTCCGAACCTTCGATCCACTCCTGCACGACAACCTTTCCTACAGCTTCGACAGCGACGGGCAGCACCCGCTCCAGCTCCTCCCGACTGCGAATAACGACAACCTTGCGCAATGGGAATTCTTCCTCCCATTCGCTGGTCTTGACGCCCGGCTTGGTCACACATGGCAGAGGAATCTCATTCCCAAGGACCGAGAAATACCCTGATTTACCCACAACCCACGACCTCGGGCAATCAAATCCATTCTCCTCCGCCCAACGATAAAGCGTGAGCTTCGACATCATCACGTTCACAGTCTCTCGCGCCGGAAGAATCAATTCGTAAAATGGGGCGAGGACATCTCTTGCTTCCGAAACCCGAAGCACGTCCTGATCTGAGCAGGGAAAAAGGACACCCCGAACCCCCAATCGCTTTGCGACGCGGATCAGCTCCTCGATAAGCGCTTGGCTATCATCATCCCCGCACGTCACCACTTTACACATGCGGGTTCGGGCACAGGCTGCGGACCGTGTTCTGGCCACCCCGATCACAGGAACGCCCGCGGAGGCCAGGCAACGCACCGTCCCCAGACCGGTCGGATGCTCAATGTTGGTGACTACAGCCGCTCTCAGCCCCTTATGTAACAACGTGGTGCCTCTACCACAGTTTGAACAATCTACCTACTTCGTCACTTTCCCCCCGCCCCCCCTACAATGAACGCACTCAACCCTTGCCGGAAACGAGGCCACGAACTCGACGTGCTAACCGCCACAATAACGTAGGCTCAAGTTTGGGCTTGTAGACATATTCTGCCCGAACGTAGAGACGCCCCTTCCAGCTCCGCGGGTTCGCCACCACTATTCGCTTCCTGAGCCTTCTTTCGTTCGCCCAGACGCTCTTGTACGCCTCGTCCCCATGCTGAAAATCAATAGTATCTACCTTATCAACTTCAATGAGATGCCGCAGGAAGTCCTCAAGCAGAACCAACCCAGGCATATAGCGCCTGAACCGGGCGTCGTACCCAGTCCGCGGAAGATAAGCCGCGGAACCATGCACGAATGCGTACCACGAGGCTATCGGCTTATCGTCAAGGTCCAGGAACGCTATTCTGAGCGCATCCTTCTTCGCCGCCAGACGCATCGTGCTCTTAACAAACTCAGGATGCCGCTCAACACCCTCTTTCCAGCTTCTTTCGCATATCTCGTAGAACTGTCCGAACGCGGCATCAACCCCTCCCCCATTTGATATTATCCGCGTTCCCAGGTTCCCGAGTTCCAGAAGGCGGTCGCGGTAAACGATGGATTTTCGTCTCTGCTTCCTTTTTGCCTTGCCCTTCCAATAATCGTCCCACGACCCAAACCCTCGCAAAATCCAGTTGCCAAAACTGTCTTCCGCGTGCGAAGGCCACCGAAGCCTCTCGATGCGCCTCAGAAGCGCCTTACTTGCTTCCTGCTCCATAGGAAGACCGTCGAAATCTAAAACATCCCATGCCATCCCAGCCGAAGCGAGGTGTCTCATCAGCATATCAACATTGTCATAAGCTGTCCCTGTGCACAGAAGACCGCCGACGGGGGAATACCAGTCCCGGGTCAGCGCCAGTTCTCGAATCTGAAAACCGTGGTACCTCCTTCTCCTGCACACCATCGGCGTGGCACACTCAATCTCACCATCCTTCCAGAACAGGACGAAGTAAGCCTCGTTCGGGTAGAAGTACCGAAGCCATAGTTGCAGCCAATCGTGGGCCAAGTAGTAATCGCTCACACCGGCTCGCTCAACTAATCTCGCCCACGCAGACCGCAGCTCTGAGAATTGCTCAACGGTTCTGACGACTTCGACTCCGGACGTGCCGCGCCGCGCCGACGTGTTCTCCAGTTCGATCCCGCGTTCGGTTTCCAATTTGTTCCAAGCCTCCGAGAGCCCCAATGTCGTCAAATAAAGCGCCTGACCGCGGTCTTGAATTTCCTCCATCGCATAACCCGCATGATCTTCTTCTCGCTCCACCCGCTGGCTTTCGACAACGCCGCCATCGAATCCTTCGGATACTGAGATGATTTCTCCGCCTCCTCCCGCAGAAGTTTCTCTCCCTCCGCCCTGGAGATTTTCCCCTGACGGATAAGGTGCGCGACCTCCAGGCCTGCAAACGGGGCTCCTCTGAGCCAGTTGAACAGGTAACCCGCCGCGTCATGCCCCATGCAATCAGCATGCCCCAGGTCTCCCCTTTGGGCAGGAGGAGGCGCCTGCCAACTCGTCTCCCTTTGGAGCAGATCCATCATCTCAGGAACATTGTGCTTCTCATACAAGAACAGAGACAGAAGCTCTGGCGCGAAATGCCTGCCAAATGGGCTCGCTTCTTCCGTGTAGTACAGATACGCCAAAGCAGAGTCCAGCAACCCCTCGTCACCCAACAACCATCTGCCATTTGTGCTTATTCTCGTGGCGTATCGGTTCGCCATATTCGCAACCCTCTCCGGGTCGTAGGGGGCCAAATTGTCACCGATCCAGTCGGAAGATGGGTCGAATCCCTCCGACTTCGGTGTCCGAAACATCTGCTCAGGAGCCCTGCCTGTAACTATGAAAGGTATCCTTTTGTCCACAGCGAGCTTCCACATCGTAGCTTCAAACATGTAGAAGCACGCAGTGCACGGCCATCCATCGTATCGGAGGCTTTTTTGGTAAAGGGCATTGTGCACCTCTGCGCTCGGCCTCACCCACACATGTTCAACGCCGAGGTCCCGGATCATTCTGTCTATGTTTGCTCTTCCATAGTCATTCAGAAAACCGTTCTCGAAAGTGAACGCAAGCGTCCGGGCCCCATAATGCCGGATGAGCCGATAGAGAACGTAAGAGCTGTCCTTCCCTCCGCTGAGACCCGCCAGGCAATCGTACTTTCCTGTCCCACGAAACCGCTCCAGCCGCTCACTAAACAACTCAGGATGACAACCAACTTCTTCAGTGAGTTGTGGAGAACTGCTGTAAATCCTGCAATACGAGCAGATCCCTGAATCGTCGAGTCCTATACCATGCGCCTTAACCTCCAGAAGACAAGCTTTGCACTGCGACATGAGCTCTACCCCTCCCTTGTATTTGACCGCCCCGCCCTTAGTTGAATGGCAGTTCGACTTGCGAAATAACGAAACGATACTTGCCAGACGGCTCCTGGCTTATCCTGTCCACGAACTCGCACTCGTACTGCATCTCCGGACCAAACCGCTTAAGAACCAGCGCGTCCATAACCCTCATGCTTTCGTCGCGGAAACCTTCCCCGCGAACGACTCGGAACCGAAGAAAATCCCTCTTCTCCTGAACAATCTGAATCTGCTCCAGTCCCGGAATCAACGTGGCAAGGTTCTCCGTCAGGGAGATGCCCGAGATAAAGTCCCCATGCGGGGTGATGACATAGTCAGCAGTTCTTCCCTCCACGCGCGCCAGCAGCGGCAGCCCGCGCCCACAAGAACACCTTTCATCAAGCCGCACACCCATGTCTCCCACCCGATACCGGATGAAAGGCATTCCATAGTTGGTCAAGTCTGTCACAACTATTTCGCCCACCTCTCCCGCCTCGGCATCTCGGTCGCCACTAAGGACTTCGACAACGAGGGTGTCCATATTAATGTGAAGACCACTATGAGCCTCACATTCGCTCGCAATCAGCGCCACCTCCTCGCATCCGTAACGGTTGAAAACCTTCGACCGAAACACCGATTCGATCGTTGCACGCTCGTTATCTAATAGAACCATTGCTGTACTGATTATTCCCCGCGGACTGATTCCGCGAAATCCGCGAGCGCGAACGTACAACGCGAAGAGATAAAGCGAGTGGGCGTGTCCGAATAGAATAGCCGGGGGTCGCGCAATCATCTCCCGCGCGAAAAGCCGCATGTCGTTCTCGTCCATCCGCAATGTATCAAGAAACGTATGCCGGTCGAGCACACAAGTGCGCATACGTAGCCGAAAACCACGGTTCGTTGGTGGGTTACCCCAGATCGCACCGACTCGCTCCCCAATGTCCCAGCCTGTCCACCGGTTGTGCCGGACCGTGCACGCACGCTTGAATTGCTGACTCGCCTCATCAACATAAAAGAAAACTGAAACCCCTGTCGACCCGGACGTTTTTCCCGGAACGAGCTTATCCCGTGGCACGTTGCGCGCCACCATATCCTGCATGTTAGCCCTGATATCCTTCTTGCTCAGCTTCGGCAAGCGAGAGAAATCGGCCCACGATCTTATGTGCGATGGATGTACGCCGTGGTCGTCATAAAAACGCCCGTAAAACGGGCAGTTGTCGTAGGCGTGAGTCAGAATCTTCTTCAATTTCGGCCACTGCCGGTCTCGAAGCTCCTCCTCCGACAGAAACTGCGTCCGCTCTACTATTCGAAGATGCCTGAGATAAGGAGACTTTTCCTTGATCGCCCACGCAGGGGCAATCACATGCCGGACAATAGGCGCAAACCAATCTCTCATATCAAAAAAGTCTCTTGCTTCAGCGGACCGCCCGTGGCTGAAATGTGGTCACTCCAGCTTCTCAAGCCACGCCTCTTTCCAGAATGTCGGGCAGAGTCTCCCGCAGACTCCGGTCTCTCCAGCAGAACCGTGACAGCGCGCTCCCTCTAAAATCACAGTATCACGGCACCTCAACATCTTGCCCGAATGTTCCGCAACTATTCTCTCAACTCGTTTCCGAACCCGGAACGTTTTCCCGCAATATTTACGTTGCGCGTGCATGAACCACATTTCACCAACTTTTCCGCGCTCATCAAGCGTCGCCTTTATCTCTTCCTCCGAACGTACCCTTACGACGTCCCCCTTCTCGAGCTGGCGTGCGGGGTTAGACCCAGCCCGATGCTTGGACTTTCCTGCCGGAGAAGAGGATCCAACTTTCAACGCATCAGTATCTCCTGCCGTGGGCCTCCGGACATGCCTGAGGAACTTCAGAACCCGCAACAGAGCCTTCTTAGGCAGGGTTAGCAGCGTTCGCCACAGCGCAGGCCTAATTGGTGTCGTTATCTCTCTTAGATTCAGAAGCTGACACATTGTGTGCTTCGGACCGTTTCTCGCACGCCAGTCAGGACATCAGAATACGGGGCCTCGTTATGCAGAAAAGCTTTACGACATAGACAATGCGCCCGCGAAAATCATCGCAGGAGCCGAATGCACGAGATAAGCCAAGCAGAGGCCCCGTTTCGCCCTTCAACAAATGTTCGCGCGTGCCGCATCTCATGCACACACCTGCTTCCCTACGAAACATCGTGTGCAAAGCCTATGTCACCCTCTGCAACCACTCTTCTCGCCACATCACAGCACAATTCCTGTCGCATTCGGCAAACTCGCCAACGTCTCCCTCGCAGAACAGCCCCTCAAGAACGAACACACCTTTTCTGCACTTCGCCATCACACCTCGTCTCTCATCTATGACGATCCTGTGAAGCTCGCGTGCAACCCTCTGCGTTTGCCCGCAAAAGCTCCACATCGCTTCCATGAATTGCAGGCCTTTACACCTGTTGCTCGCATCCAGGGTCATCCTGATCTGCTTCTGCGAGCGAACTCGCACAAGGTCTCCTTCATTTATGCGCTTAATCGCCCGCCCACCGAAAAGTCTCATGTCCACTCTCCGGATTCGCTCTCCGCAAGGCTCGCCTACATCGCAAGAAACCTGTAGCCTGCCTTCAATCGCCGATCCGGCGTAGAGCACGCCGAGAAGCGATCATAGCTCCTCGAAAATATCTTTCCCAGGAAACGTCCAGACCCCGCGTGGGCCCGGTGACGTTGAGGCTGCCACTCCGCTGGAAGTCCATAATCGGGCAGAGGACGAGCGGTCGACAAGAAAACGCGGAACCGCAGCCGCCCGGTTTCGTTTTTCTCAAACGTCAGTATGTACCCAAGTACTTTCACCTGCGTCACGCGCATGTGTATCCTGTAACCGTACCTCAGATGGGCCTTTATTGAGCGATGATTGTGTACATAATTTATCGCGTACAGCGGCCCTGCACCATTCGTCACCTGCACCACCTTCTCTTGAAGGAGAACCCACACGCCTTTCAGCCTATACGATGGGACAACGTATCCGTCGTAAACCCATACACCGTCCGTTCGGCAGTCGAAAGAATAACTACCATCAGGCTCACGATGAAGCCCTTTCCGTTCAAACCAGACGAAGCCAACAACTTTTGCGCCCACCTCTGCAACAACGCACACATCCCCCTTCTTGAACCTGTACTCGTATAGCTCTCTCTTCTCCCAGCACTCGTTCAGGGCATCCATGTCCTTTGGCCTTGCCTGCCTCACGCATACAGAGCGCGGCCGTAGTCGCCGCCTCTCCAATGGAACCAACCGTACCACGTAGAACCGTCTGACCCAAAACCTGTCGCGGACAATGCACCACCCCCAGTGCACTATTTCCGCGTAGCGGCGCTCTCGCCACAACCGGGCTAATTTCGATAGCTTAGTCTCATTCGTCATGGTTCAATACCGAGTCGCTGTGAGAAAAACCCTGGAAGCGTCCAATCATCGCTTGAGCTCTGGCCCCAACCGGCTTTTCCGTGCGCACGAACCGGGGATTCCAAGCCTGCTTTCAACCGCTGCGAGCGTTTCAGCATCTTCTTCACTGGTAACCGCCTCAAGGGCTGCCTCTCTATCAAGCCGGCCAGTTCTGACCATATTCGCCAGTTCCCAAACATAGGGGTGAAAACCGAACTGGCGCTTGTGCAGCAAATTCGCATAAGAATTCAGCATGCAGTTAGAAGAATTTGCATCCAGCCCTGTTGGCCGCTTCCAGCCCAACAGAGAAATCTCCCGCAGGATTTTCCCCTCATCGTACTCGTAGAAAGCAAGAGGGCTGACATTGTATGGAAACTTCGATGAATCGGGAAAATGCTTTTCCTCAAGAAAGTACGGACGCAGGTCATCCCTGACTATGTCATACAGCGGATCGAACACGGCTTTCTGCATCTTGAACAACATGTCGGGGTTGTTCTTGAAAACAGATGAGATCGTAGGAGCTTGCCCCGGAGACCAGCCGTAGCAAACAACAGGAATCTCCTTTTCGATCGCAAGTCGCAGCGAGCCAAATTTCACGATTGCGATGCACGCTGTGCAAATAGTGCTCCCCCGCTCAAGCCCTTTCCTCGAGAAAAGCACCTTCTCGGACGCCGCACAGAAGATTTTCCTCAGAACGTCAAATCTCGGCTTGACTGTGATGTGGTCAACGCAGAGGGCTTCGCAGACATTCCTAACATTGATAAAAGTCTGATCGGGAATAAATCCGTTGTCAAAAGTGACAGCGAGCACATTTACATCAAACTTCTTCTTCAGGAGGCGCAATGTGTAAGTGCTATCTTTACCCCCGCTGTAGCACATAAGAAAGTCATACGTAGCCTTCCCGCGCACCTGCTCGACCAGCTCCTCGAACCTCTGCCTCATCTTCTCCCTCTCGGAGTCCACTCTGTTCCCACCCTTAAAGCCGAGGCAGAAGTTACACATTCCATTCCCGTCAAACGTTATCCCGGGAAAAGTCTCGGGCAAAACACATTTCGCGCAGATTCTCATATTCAACTATGCCGTCAATCCTGCAAATATCCGCAGCTTCGTATGCGTTCGAGGTGGAGCACCAACTGCGAGAAAAACGGAAGAACGTTCCTTACGCGGATGGCGCCGGCGACCAGGAGAGGGACGGCGGTATGTGTCGAAGACTCTCCGTTGCCTTCCTCTTAGCTTCGAAATCCTTGAATACTCGCTTGATTTGCTCTTTCGTTAAACCAGTCGCGGCAGCGATGTCTTCATGGGGGACGCTGCTCTCTTTGGCGTACAGCAAGATGTCCAAGGTCTCGAAGGGGAGGCAGAAGTAGAACTCTTTGTCGCTCACCTCAGCACTGAACGTATCTGGGCTGGGAGTTCTTTCGATGATCTCCTGACGGATGCTGAGATACCTGGCGAGCTGATAAACTTGGAGTTTGTACAGATGAGCGATTACTTCAATATCTACTCCTCCGTCGCCATACTTGCAAAAGTCGCCCAGCTCCATCTCGCTCCTGTTCGTCGTGCCCGCGACAAGATAGTTCAATCGCTCGGCAAAAGAATATAGGAGGACCATCCTTGTTCGCAGTTTCATATTCGTGGCTGCCACGATACCGAGGTAGTCCGAGATCGACAGCCTCTTAAGCTTTGACTCGCCGCTCGGGCTCTCGATTTTCAGCGAGTAAATGTTGAACCGATCCTTCTCAAGCAGGTTCTGGGGAAGAACGAGTTTAAGCTTGTATCCGTTGCCGTATTCTGGGAATACCTTTCTCACGATCTGATCCCTCTTCGTGTAGGCTCCGAGACTCTCGAGGTGCGAAGTTATGTCAACTTCTTCAAAGCGAACACCCAGATCTGATGCCAGTTTCCTTGCATACTGCCCGCTCGCAGGACTGGATTCTCTTTCCGGTAGAATTACCCCAAGAACCCTCTCGGCCCCAAGCGCCCTCACGCACATCGCTGCGACTACCGCGGAATCAATTCCTCCGCTTATCCCCACAACCGCTCCAGATTTCCTGAAACTCGTGAAGATTTGCTTCCTAATGAAATCCTCAATTCTCTCCGATTCCTTCGCGCAATCTATCAGGAGCACGTCAGAGTTGAACTTGACCGCTGAATTCACCTTCATCGCTGCCTCCCTCATCTCAGATTGCTCTTTATGATCTTTCCAGAACTCGTCTGCTCCAGGTAGCCGCGGAACTCCACGTATTTCGGTACCATGAAATCCTCCAAGTTATTTCTGCAATGTGCAATCACGTGCTCTTCTGTTAGAGTCGCCCCGTTACCTGCCACCACAAAAGCCTTGATCGCCTCGCCCAGCACCCTGTCCGGCACGCCGATCACCGCCGCCTGAGCGACGCCCGGCAACGCGTACAGCACTTCCTCCACTTCCCTGGGACTCACTTTCTCCCCCCTGCTCTTGATGATGTCGTCCTTCCGTCCCATGAAGTACAGAAATCCCTCTTCGTCCACTTTGAACAAGTCACCAGTGTAGAAGACTCTCTCCCACGCGTTCGGACCCTGCCGGAGGCATTTCGCTGACTCCTCCGGATTCCCCCAATATCCCACCATCACGTTCGGCCCCCTGACCACCAGTCCTCCCAATGTATTGGGCGTAATGATCCTCTGCCCATTGTCATCAACCAGGAAAGCCTCCACACCGGGCATCGCTTTGCCGACCGATCCCGGCCGCCTGTCCACCTCCTCCGGCGCCAGATAACACACCCGCTTGCATTCCGTAAGTCCAAACATGGAATACAGCTTCGCCTTTGGAAACAGCTCCCGTATACGACGAATGTGCTCGACGGGAAGCGTCGCGCCGCTGCTCGTGATGTAGCGAAGATGTTGAAAGTCGAGTCTCTTGATCCCCTCCAGCTGAATAAGAATCGAGAATATCGTCGGAACGCCAGGAAAACCTGTTACCTCCTCCTTGAGCATTAAATCAATCACTTTGTACGGATAGAGAAACGACCTCTCAAGTACAACCCTGCCCCCCACCTTAAATCCCATGAGGATCTGGTAAAGGCCGTAGCTGAACGAAAGAGGCAGAACATTAAGAATCACGTCAGATGGCACGTTCTCGAGGTAGTGCGTAACCGAGTTAGCTGAAGATATCATGTTGAGGTGGGTGAAAGTGGCGCCCTTGGGTAGGCCCGTCGTTCCCGATGTGTAGATTATTGCAGCAGGATCAATGCTGATGCATCTTCTCTCCGGAGGACTGCTCGAGGCGCCATCCAACAACTCATCCAGCCCGAAGCGCTCTGTCGTCCCCAATGATTCGCCCGCCGGATAGCCACCTTTCAAAACCACGAACTCAACAGACGGACTTTCCGGCAGCACGCTCGATAACAGATTGACCGCATTCTTATCGCTTACCAGCCCCTTCGCACCGCAATTGTTAAGGATGAACCTGAGCTTATTGGCCTTCATCGTGCGGTTCACTACAACGATTATACCCCCGGCTTTCAAAATCCCGAATATACACAGCACAGCCTCTATACAGTTATCCAGGAAGACCGCGACCCTATCCCCCCGTCTCACCCCTATGTCAGCAAGAGCGTTAGCCGCCTTGTTTGCCAGCTCCTCTATCTCCCGATACGTCAGCCTCGTCCCGCCGCAGACAAGTGCTACCTTGTCCGGCGTCCTGCCTGCGCTGGCACTCAAGAAATCATCCACTAACATCGCACCTGCGCTCCCGAACCATCCGCCAAAACCGGCTGGTTTTTCCTCCGCTCACTAACCTACGAAGCGACTCCCGAAGCCACGCTCTTCTTCCTTCTGACAAAAGCCGCGATGTTACTTATCGAGTCCAGGTTCTCGGGAGAAAGCTCTTCGTCCGCCATCGAAATCCCATAACTCTCCTCAATGAACGCGACGAGCTCCAGCACACCCGTCGAGTCAATTATTCCGTTCTCGAGAAAGGAGTCCTTGTCCTCCACCCTTCTCGGATTCGCGCCGATCATGAACTTCTCAACGATGAACTGCCTGATCTCTTCCTCGATTGCCATCTTCCTTCCTTTCCTTCAAGCGACACTGCTGTGCTCCGGGTCCCTGCACAGCTCCGCCCTCTCGATTACATGCTGCGCGTCACAAAATCGCACGTAACGTACGAGTCTTACGAATGCCTAACGTTCAGCTGGAAGCGCCGGGAGAAAAAGGACGTTGCCTTCTGTGAAGCTGGGGAAGGCCCCCCTCGAGTTATCCCCCCGATTCACCGCCATTGGCGCATGTCTGAGGAGAAAATCACTGCAGCGCTTCGTGAAATGCCACGAGGCGCTCGACGTCCTCGGGGAAATAAACCCGCCAGCCGCGCCAGTCCTTTTTGGCAGCAGGTACCTTCCCAGCCTCCTCCCACCGTCTGATGGTCTTGGCGCTGACGCCCACGACCCGCGCGGCTTCGGTTACGGTCATTCTCCCGTCTTTCTTCATCTTGCGCTTCTCTCTGTTTTCTGTCTGTACAGTGAGACTGGGCCTCGCCCTCTGTTGGACATACCGGCCCAAATTGCGACGCAATAGCCCAAGCAAGCCCTATGCCAGGAATGTCCAGCCCTGTTCTTTAGCGCCTGGGGTACTGCTAACCCGCCGGAACCCAAATGCTTACCGTCAGAGAATGAGCTGAGGACGACCACCAAAGAGATTGGTCTGGACTTGCTTGTGTTGCTTTGGGTAAACTCAGCGCCTTTTTGCTCGGAGCGCCGGAACCCACGGGTTTGGCGTAAGTTACGTCAGTCGGTCTCGCCACGGTCTGGAAACAGGCGTGTGTTTCTTTTGGGCAACATTGGCCGAGCCGATACGCCCAGGCATGATGCAAACAATCCACCTCTGACGCACGAGTGAGAATGAAGCACCAATTCGGAGGCTTCTCCCCGCACTATCCACGGTCCCAAAGGAAGATTTGATGTGGAAAAAGACCGATGTTCTCTCAGAAGGCTGCGCCGCTTATAAGGTTTTTAAACACAGTCTGCCGCAACGCCACGTCTGCCGGCGAAATGGCAAATGAGAGGTTTTTCTGTACGGTCGTTTGCAGGAGCCTCCGAAACAAAGACGCTTTGTGGGAGCGCTGTTCCTCGGGTGCCGGCAACCATGACGACCTTTGCGAATCAAGCGGCCCATTTCCGCCGTGCTGTTGTGCGGGAAAGCAGACGGCGCACCATCCCTCGGCGCGCCTGGTCTCAGCGCGAAATGTCAGCCAGCTCGGGGATGCCCGGCACCTGGAGCTAATCTGGCTGGAATCTCCGAGCTACCTCGCGGCGTGGGCGGGCGTGGAATTGCTGATGGGAGGGTTGCGGTACGAACCGACCGGGAGGATTAACAGGATTGCCGCGGCGCTCCGGCCTGGGTATGCTTGATGATCCGTCACTCGTCAGCCTCGTTCCCTTGCTTCCTTGCTGTCTTGAGGACATCGGGCATGACAGGCACAAGCGACCTGACAAAATCTTTCGCGGACTGCACGGTTTCGTCTCGATCTCCTGTCGTGAGGTCTGCTGTCAGTCGAATCATGGCACCGATGGTGGGAATTCTTTTGACGCCGCTCAGAAGAAGAATAAGCTGCTGCGTTGTGCGACTGCCCGTGCTCTTCTCTCCCGCCATGTACCAATATAGCACCAGAGTTTCCGGGCGGCCGCCCGTCCCTCGGATAAACGCATTCAGCTTGAGATGTATCGTCTCGATGCTATTGATACGAACCGGCTCCTCCCAACGTTCGAGAACCTCGTTCCCCGTTCCAATCATGCATATCTCAGGCGGATGAAATGCTTGACGGTCTGTATCGGATGCCACAACCAAAACCTCAACCTCTTTCCCCTCTGGACCCTTATATGTTCCCAGAACGATGCTTTTTGTCTTCAGTATGGAGAAATCTTTCTCTCTCAGACCGCCTTCCGTCTCGGCTTTTTGCCACTCGCCAATCATTTCTGGCAGCGCCACCGGTTTCAAAGTTGACATCCCCGCCACCGAAACGAGGGAATGCGGTGACAGGAACACGAGAACGAGCGAGACAACAAGCAGTCCGACTATTACCCGAAGCTTCTTTTTGAAAACGGGCATTAACAATCGTCCTTCGTCCGATGGCACCCCAGATTCAACCGTCGCGTCAGTTTGCAACTTACTCAGCCGATCGC
Source organism: uncultured Verrucomicrobiota bacterium (assembly GCA_964482435.1). Taxonomy (GTDB): domain Bacteria; phylum Auribacterota; class JABMQX01; order JABMQX01; family JABMQX01; genus CAYZXL01. The sequence continues at coordinate 3,496 of CAYZXL010000022.1, read as the reverse complement.
CGATAGAAAGGAGCTTGCCTATCCCGAAAAGGCCGACAAGAACTACGATGAAGATGACCGGGCTGGACACATCGTGAAAGATGCGATATGGCTTGCTTCCGACGCCCCACTCATTCGCAGCGAAACAGAGAGAGGTGACGCGAATCGAGTTCGAGATAATCGCAAGCGGAAATGATGTCAGAAACAATAAAACCTTTCTCGGTAGCGAAAGCTTGACAAGATAAGCAATCGCCGCCCCCAGCGCCGACAATGTGATGACCGACTTCAGTCCACTGCATTCATAACCCATCCAGAGCGGCTCGCCCTGGATGAAGGTGATCTTCGATCCCGTGAGGAGAGCTGTCCCACCGAGTAAGTCGTAAAGGCGGACAGCGATCTTGCCAGACAGGATTTTCATGTGGAAGGCGATGGGAGCGATGAGTGTTCCAGGGAGGGGCACCATGAAAAAGAGGAACAGCAAAGGAAAGCTTATCTCGCGGACGATGCGCTTTCCGAAGAGATACAGAGCTACCCCCCAAACTGTAACGACCAGTGAGAACGCGGAGACGAAGTCAACTCGAAACCAGACGGCGAAGATGTGCAGGAAAAGGCTTCCGGCCGCGAGCAGAAAGCCCCAACACCACCCCTGCACGGGAAGCTGTCGAAGTTTTTCTTTTTTTAGCCATATGAAAAAGGCGCTCACAGGCGGAATGAGGAACCAGTGAGCATAGTAAGATTCACCGCTGGTATAGGAAACGGCAAGGCAAAAGAAAGTCGGCAGATAGGCAACGAGTCCGGCGAGAGAAACGATTATTAGCCACATCGCAACGGCTCTCGCACGAGCGTTCCGAAGAGGGCGATGCGATGTAAGCTCTGTGCTTTCCTTACTCATAATGGGATTTGCTGTGAAGTTTCGCTGTCCTGAACAAAGTTAGCCTTTCCACGAGCCATTTGCAAGAAGAACGTAACTCTCAACCTTTGCCACCTTTCCCGGTTACGATTGGCTTCGGCTTCCTGGCGGTCGGGACGAACCGCGAGCAGCGTCGTCTTTCATCTCAGTTGAGTTGCACGTCAGCACAACACTCCCCATGCAGAAGCCCACGCCAATGCTGTTGGCGACGCAAGGGGTCACAGCAACGTACAGAACTGGGACGCGGGGAAAGCAAGATTAGTACCACCCGGGCGTCTCCACTTAGAACCGGCACCGGCGGGCTTGTTCTGCAAGACCTCGAATCTGGCCCTTGCTCTCGCACTGTTGATTTTTTGAAACATTTCGCCGAAGGATGCCGGCCGCTTCCTTCGTGCCCTTGTTCATGGTGACAGGGAATGGTTACGCTCCCGGTCTCACGATAACCCCATCGCGTGATTCTGTGCCGGGCAAAGCCACCATGCCTCTGTTTCGTTGGGGAGACGACTCAAGAGGGTCCTCTCTCGATCCGCCGCTTTGGACTTCTCGTCCAAGTGACAACCAGGACGGAGTAGACCACATGGTAACCTGAAAAATAACAGGCAACACGTCGCATCCGGACAACGTGCCCGGCAACTACGTGATTGGATGGGAGGACCTGGACTTCAGGGGCTCGACCGACAAGGACTACAACGACCTTGTTGTTGAAATACACGGAGCGGCTCCTGTCCCGGAAGCAAGCACCCTCATGCTCTTCGGCTCAGGGCTTTCCGGGCTTCTCTTCCTCGCCAGGAGGAAGGGCCTCATCAAGCTCTAACCCCAACGCGTGCTGAAAAAAAAGAGGGAATCCGAGCGTAGTCTTGGGTTCCCTTCTTTTTTATCCAGAGAAGTGCCGCGCCGAAGGCGCCCTGACGTGGGCAAGGCGTGATGCGAACTTCCTCTGGACCAAGGGGGTTACGAGACGCCCTTGGCACCCTGCGCGGGACATGTTCCTGCTCCGCATGTGGCTTCGCGAATCTGAATCAGCGATCAAGAGATTTTTTTCCCAGGCTTCGATGTTGACTATCCGAAACATCCCACCGGCGCCTATGTCCCGCCAGCAGGCTTCGTCATCCCCCATTGATTAGGACCTCTCCCCCGGCTCCCCCTCAGCAGCACGAGCCAGCAGTCTCACCAGCGTGCCCTGCAAGAATCTCCAGAGGTGACCAGCCCCCACCCCGGCTGTGGCGTAGAGGACAACTCCAACGCCTTTCATCGCACCGACGTACACAGAGAGGGCGACAAACGGGAGGAACTCGAACGGAATTCTCCGCCTCCGTCTTGTCTGAGTTCCAGACGGCTGGACGGAACTCCTGTATCCAAGCGCGATTCCGGCGAGAAGCCCGGCGAGGCAAAAAGTCAATGCGACCGCTGTAAAATCCACGATCTCGTCCCATGGACCGGCGAAGTCGAGCAGATTCATCCTGAAAAAGCGAGAAAGCCTGTCCGCCGCTTCCGAAAGGTCCACCGGTGCGATCCCATCTTTCCACGCAGCCGGGTGCTCACCGATACGAAAGCCGTCGAAGTCCTCTCGAAGCAGATATGACGCAGCCAGCTCGTTGCTTTGTGAAGCCGCGCCGGCTCCTTCTCCACCAGCACTGTCGGGCATCCCCTCAGCGAGAACCGACTTATGCGAGGCGCCTCGTCTCGATTCACCAAGTATTTGCCGCACGATGAGGTCGTCAAAATACTTCTCTCCTTGGGAGCACCCCCATACCCCGACGAAACCCCTGGCATTTCTGAAAGCTCCTGCGTCAAAGCAGTCCACCTGCCATTTCGCCGGTTCCGCATTTCTTTCGCTCCAGACCTTTGCCCTGATTCGCGTCCGATCTCCCTCGTTTTCTGCCCGAATTCTCAACCTGTACCACGTTCTTGCTTCGGGTGAGACCTCGGTATCCGTCTCTCCCTTGCCCTCGATCTCCAACCGATGGCCGCCCAGGAAAAACGTGTCCCCTTCTCCGCACCTCCTCAAGCTGTAGAAGCAATCTTTTTCCCCGCGCCGGCGCGCCAGGAAGATGACGCCTATTCCCCCGCGCTCGTCCGTCAGCATCATCCGTCCGGAATATTCGTAATCCGCCCATTCGGAGCTCTCGGGAGCATCGTACCAGGAGTAGATGTTTTCCATCGTTGACCTTGTGCCGTAGACTTTGCCTCCGGCTATCGAAAAAGTCTTGAACAGGTATCCGCTTATCAGACCGACTGACGCTCTCTGGACGAAAAGACCCGCAAAGTACGTCACGAGGATGATGAGAAAGACAGTCCCTCCTGCGAGCGCTCCGCAGATGTGGGCGCGAAATAAGCCGGCGCTAACGACCCGATTCCCGGCTTTGGGCGGTTCCTTTGACCTATCCACTGTGGCAGGCTCCTCGCCGGTCCTTCGAGGCTCGACGCATTTTGGTTGTTACGAGATGGTGTATGCGCAACTCAGCTCGGCTCTCCGGGAAAGAATACCATATCGCGGGTGTTGCGGGAATGCCCAGGCGCGCGACGGAATGCGCTTAAGTTATTACTCCGAACGCAGCGATTCCGAAAGATTGCACGGGAGGGCAGGGAGAAGTGCAGGCAAGAGAG
>CAYZXL010000021.1:0-65791 GCA_964482435.1 uncultured Verrucomicrobiota bacterium | reverse complement strand
GCATCAGCGACAACCGCTTCACCAAAACAAGGGCTTTTCGGCTGTGTCTCTAGGGAGTTGGTCTCCCAAGGTGCCCAGCAAGGAGCTCGACGACATCGTCATGCGCGTGCTTCGGCGAAAGCGCATTTAGAAAAGCGCAGGGGGCCGCCCCGAACAGCCCATGGGGCCGCTTGGTGCTTCGTCACCACCGGGGGCTCCTCCTGTACGCTCAACTTCGATCCGGAGGAGTCGGTGTATGAAACCGCGAAATCGGGCACTGAGTAACGGCGCGTGTTCATTGACACCCGTAATGCTGCGGCTGGTTTTCGGCTGTCTTCTGCTGGCGGCGAAGCGTTCCGTCGAACATCGGGTGGTACGGGCAGGTCCAGCACATAGCATTCCTGCTCGGAGTGCTCGCAGTGGGGTTAGGCTTTGCCGTCAACCTGTCGCGCGGATAGCCGAGGGCCTCTCGGTGAATGTGGGGGGGGCACCGTTGCTGGCGGTCTTGCACCGTCATGAACCTATAGAATTCAACGGCAAGGAGAGTCTGATGACACGAGCATTTAATGTCATTATTGAGCGCGACTCCCAAGGGTACTACGTGGCTACAGTTCCGGAGCTACGAGGTTGCCACACGCAGGCCAAATCGCTGGACGCTCTAACGAAACGGGTTCGTGAGGCGATCGAATTGTGCCTCGAGGTTGAGGGTCGAGACATCCCTTCAAAGGAATTCGTCGGCCTTCAGCGCATTTGGGTTGAATCATGAGCAGGCTCCCGCGCCTCACCGGCCGCCAGCTCATCGCTGCATTGCGCAAGGCTGGATTCCACCCAATTCGCGTGAAGGGTAGCCATCACTTCCTGCGGCACCCTGATGGGCGCTGCACCGTAGTGCCGGTTCACCGTGGGGAATCAATCGGGCCGGGCCTGATGTCGAAAATTTACGAGATTGCGAGATGTCGCAGCGCGAACTGCGAGACTTGCTGTAGAGGCCAGCGGCGGCTCTCATCGAAGGCCGAGAAACCGGGAACCCGGGTCTGCCGTGTCCCCCTCAAGCCGGGACAAACAGCAGGAATACCGGGGGGATTAGCCTCAGAGCCTTCGGGGAGAAAAAGGAGTGCAGTCTTATGCGCACACGTCTGAGCCGCGGCATGAGACGCTTAAAAGCTTACAAGGCTATTGCGTCGAGAACTCTCCGCTTAACGTTGCTGCAAGAGGAGCCAGACTATGAAGGAACAGAAGATCGGTTTGGTTTACCGGTCGAAACGCGGTTACCGCCGCCTTGTCTTGTCACTGACAGCCAGCTTCGTCATGGTTTCTGCGTCCAACGGCTTCGCGCTGGAAAAGGGCTTTATGGTGAAGGACGGCGATACGATTGTTTTCCTCGGCGATAGCATCACGCAAGCGGCGACAGAGCCTCTGGGTTACATCACGCTGTTCAAACTTGCTTGCGACGTGAACGGCTACGAGGTAAAGGTCGTCAATGCCGGAATCAGCGGGCATAGATCTAACGACATGCTCGCTCGACTCCAGAGGGATGTAATAGACCGGCACCCGACGTGGGTCAGCATTTCCTGCGGGGTGAACGACGTTTGGCATGGCGAGCGCGGCGTGCCCTTGCCGGACTACAAGAAGAATATGACAGAGATTGTGGAGAGGTGTCAGGCCGCCGGGATCAAAGTTCTTCTCCTGACTGCCACGCCGATTTTCGAGAACCCCAAAAGCAGCGAGAACCAGAAGCTCGCAGACTATAACGAGTTTCTGCATGAGCTTGCCAAAACGAAAAAGCTTGTGCTCTGCGACCTGAACAGAGCGTTCATGTCTGTTTACGTCAAAAAGCTGACGGACAGTAACGTCCTCACAACCGACGGTGTCCACATGAATCCGAGAGGAAACCGGCTGATGGCCCGAGAGATTTTCCGCGCCCTGGGCGCGACGCAGCAGGAGGTCAACCGCGCCGAAGCGCGGTGGGAATTGCATGGGAATATTTGAAAGAGAAATCGTTTGCGGCTCAGTGGTTTTGTAGCGGTTGGTCGCTCTGACGGAGGTGAAATGATGGCTGGGTTCTTGAGCAAAAGAGCAACACGCCGGGATTTTATAAAAACGCTTGGTGCGACGGGCGCCGGTTTACAATTGGCGGTCCCTCTTCGCAGCTTTGGTGCCGACGCTGGCGGGAAAAAGCGCAATATTATCTTCATCCTCATTGACGACATGCGGTTCGACTCGATGAGCTGCATGGGCCATCCTTTCCTCAAAACACCGAGCCTCGACCGGCTGGCCCATAACGGGATTTTGTTCGAGAACGCTTTTGTGACGACTTCGCTCTGCTCGCCGAGCCGAGCTTCCATCCTGAGCGGCCAGTACGCGCACGTCCACGGGGTGCTCGACAACTCCACCCCTCTTCCGAAGGGGACAACAACGTTTCCCATCGAACTCCAGAAGGCGGGTTACGAGACGGCTTTCGTCGGGAAATGGCACATGGGCGGAAGCAGCGATGAGCCGCAGCCGGGCTTTGACCACTGGGTGAGTTTTCGCGGGCAGGGCGTTTACGTGAATCCCACTTTCAACGTGGACGGGCGGCGTGTCCAGCGGGAAGGATACGTCACGGACCTTATCGCGGGCTACTGCGTCAACTGGCTGAAGGAGAAAAGGAGCAAGCCGTTCCTTCTATACATGTCCCATAAGGCGGTCCACGCCGAGTTCACTCCGGCACTAAGGCACAGAGAGGCCTTCTCCGACGTCAGAGTCTCTCATCCTCAGTCTATGGCGAACACCCCTGAGAATTACGCCGGGAAGCCACTCTGGGTTCGGAGGCAGCGGAATACCTGGCACGGCGTGGACTACATGTATCACGATGCTACGGATTTCGAGCGCTTCATCTTAGACTACAATCGGACGATGCTCGGCGTTGATGATAGCGTCGGCGCAATCCTCGACACGTTGAAGGAGCTTGGAGTCCTCGATTCGACGCTTATAATCTTCACAAGCGATAACGGATTTCTCCACGGCGAACACGGGCTTATTGACAAGCGGTGCATGTACGAGGAATCAATCAAGGTCCCGATGCTTGTCCATTGCCCGGAGATTGCCCCGGCAGGGCGCCGAAGCCAGAGATTGGTCTTGAACGTTGACGTCTGCCCAACGATTCTCGACGCTGCGGGCATTGCGATACCCAGGGGGGTTCAAGGGGCGTCGTTTCTTCCTCTCGTGCGCGGGGAAGAGATTTCGTGGCGCGATGCCATGTTCTACGAGTATTTCTGGGAGCGAGCCTTTCCGCAGACTCCGACGGTTTTCGGGGTTCGCACGGAAAGGCACAAGTACTGCTGGTATCACGGCATCTTCGACCTCAACGAGCTCTACGACCTGAAAGAAGACCCGCGCGAGATGCAGAACCTGATTGACCACCCACGCTATTTCGAAGTCCGCCGGGACATGGAGCAGAAGCTCCGCGAGCTCGTTGAGAAGTACGGAGCAACGACGGTCCCGAAATTCAAGTCGTGAACGAATCGCTCTCACCTCTGGCCCTGCTGTTGTTGCCGTTCCTTCTGCGGAATTGAGACGTGCCTGGCGCCGAGCGGCGGGGACCCCAGCCTTTCACTCCGACTCGCGGCCTACCAGCGGTTCTGCCGATACGACTCACCCCCGAGACGCGCTCATTCGCCGCCGCCTGGAAGCGGAAGCAGGAGAGAATCTATGATAGAATAGTTATGTAAAGCCATACCCATCACGTAAAGCACCATCCAAAGGAAGGGCTCGCCATGAGAAGGCAGATTTCGTCGGTTCGGAAGTCGCTTCTGTCGTGCTCGTTTTTTGTTTTGTCCACCCTTTTTCTCCTCACAGTCGCGCGCACCTCGGCTGCCCAGTGGCAGGCGAGTGTTGAGCTGAACATGGCGGACGGCTCGATTTCGGTTTCCTTCCCGTCGGAGGGGGCGCGCAAATACGAGATTTTCTGGAGCGATTCCCCCTTCGGGACGAGCATGGCGTGGCATCGCGCCCTCAAGGACATTGCCGCGGATGCGTCGGGGAAGAACGTGTGGACCGATGCCGGCGGAACGGGCCGCAGCCATCCCGCCCAGGTCAGGACACGCTTTTATCATGTCGCTCTCCAGGAGGACAACGACCGCGACGGGCTTACGGACGCGGAGGAGCATTTCGTTCACAAGACCGACCCGCGAAACAGTGATTCGGACGGGGACCATCTTCTCGACGGGGACGAGGTGAATGTTCACGGTACTGACCCCCTCAATGCCGACTCTGACGGCGGCGGCATGGGAGATGGGGATGAGGTGGGTTTCGGGTTTAACCCGAAGGACAGGTCCGACGACGGGCAGGACAACGATTCGGACGGTCTCTCGAACGCCAGCGAAAGCCTCCTGCATACTAATCCCCTTGTCGCCGACACGGACGGGGACACTTTGACCGACGGGCAGGAAGAAGCCTTGAAAACGGACCCGTGCAACGCCGACGTTGATGCCGATGGTCTTACCGATCCCCATGAGCTTGAAGCAGGCACGGACCCCAAAGACGCCGATTCCGACGACGACGGAATGCCTGATGGTTGGGAAGTAGACCATTCCCTCAACCCGCTGACTGATGATTCCGAATCCGACGCGGACGCTGATTCGCTCCTGAACCTCGTCGAGTACGCGCTTGGCACGGACCCGCAGGACAGCGATTCGGACGATGATACTTTGAAAGATGGCGACGAGACGGTTACCGTGTTCAGAACGAATGCGGAGGATGCGGCGGAGGATGGCAAGCTCGACTACAAGGCAGACACCTGGATCGCTGCCGACACCGACGGGGACTGGTCGCTTGAGATGTACCGCTACTACGAAATCGTCTATTACCCCGGTTCCGGGTTTGACGGAACACTCGTCGGAAAGACGTCCGACGGACTCGACCTCTACAAGAAGGATGGTGACCTTTACGTTGATGTTGACGACCAGAACGCCGACGACGATAAGAATGAGCTTGCGAAATATGGGACCGTTCCCGCGATGCCGCCATCGGAGGTGCCGCAGCTTCCGTATGCGGCAAATCGTCAGGAGCGGTGGCGGGACTGCGACGGGGATGGTCTGATTGACGCTCTCGACACCGACTCCGACGGCGACGGCATGCCGGACAAGTGGGAAGCGTCGTATGGCTTTGACCCTTACGACGCCACGGACGCATCGGAGGACGGCGACAACGATGCGTTGACGAACCTCCAGGAGTACAGCCTTGGGACGGACCCGACGGCAAACGATTCGGATGGCGACAATATCCCCGACGGGGCTGAAGTGGAAGTGGGGACGGACCCTCTGAAGAACGACTCCGCCCAGGACCTTGACAACGACGGCCTGAGCAACCTCACCGAATATCAAAACGGCACAATGATCAACGACCCGGACAGCGATGACGACGGAATTCTCGACGGCTCTGAGACCAACTGGAGCACTGACAGCGACGGCGACGGGGCCATCAACGCCCTTGACCCTGACTCCGACAACGACGGGCTGAAGGACGGAGAAGAACAGAACCTGGGAACAGACCCTCTCAAGGCGGACACGGATGGCGACAACGTTTCGGATTACGATGAGGTCGAGAACGGGAGCAACCCGAATGACACGGATTCCGACGACGATACCATCACTGACGACCTTGACCCTCTTCCCACCGATCCAGACGCTGACGACGACGGTTTGACCGATGCGCAGGAAGCGACTTTGAACGCAGTTTGGTTCAAGGTGAATGACCTGCTTGACAGCGACAGCGTTCTCCTCGACGATCCGGACGCGAAAGGCGGGAAATCCCTCGTGCATAAAACTGGCAGTGCTGGAATATTTGACCGGTCGCAACAGCTCTCAGCAGGAAAGCACAGGCTATTCGTCCGCGCGAAGACGTTTCGGTTGCTGGAATCGGTGCCGAACGGTGACTTCGAGCAGGACGGCATGACGTTCCCTCCGGCGAACTGGAATTTCAGCTTTGGCGGGCCTGTGCCTCCGATGAGCGGAGTCTATCCCGCAACCCCGGCCTTCTCCGGCGTGACAGGCGTCGGGATAAGCGCTGCTGTGGTCGTGCCGGGGGCAGTTGGGGAGTGGGTTCAGGTTATCAACCACGCTTTCAGCGTGGGCGACCAATACACGTTTGCGGTCTCGTTCTTCATCTCCCCGGGATCGCAAGGGTTCGACGCAGATGCCGGACTCATCTGGAGAAGCGGCGCAGCACTAATCAAGCAGAATTGGTCGAAGAATTTCTCTGCCGCGGCCGTGCCGGGCGTGTGGATTCCCATTGTGGTTTCCACGCCCGCACCCGCTGGAGCAACCAGTCTGGAGATTCACCTCCGAGCGCGGGCTCTTAGCCAACCAGTCGTCGGTTCCGTTGTGTTCGATGAGGTCGTCCTGGCTCGAGTCGGCGACAAAATCCAGCTCTCGGTGATAGACGGCGGCGGGACCGACCTTACGGCATCGGGAGGAACTCCGGACGCCCATTACGTCGCGGGAGTTTATCGCTGGGTCTCAACGCCCGACTTCACGCTTGCAGCGGATGGCACCGTCCGTCTGGTTGCCTCCGACTTGCAATCGGCAGAGGGGAGCGTCATTGGAGTTGACAGGGCGTTTGTCGTCAAAATCGAGAACCCGTCGCCGAAACTCACCGACCCCCTCGATGCCGACACTGACGGGGATGGCATTGTGGATGGCGCGGAGAGGACGCTTGGCGCGAACTGGTATCAGGCGGAGGACTTCTGCACGAGCGACCGAGTTCTCGACTATCCCGGCGCCGCGAATGGCAAAGAGGTTAAACCGGACGCGGCTGGTCTGCTCTGCCGGGTAACCGACGACAACTTCGCGGCCGATGGCGATTACACGGTCTATGTCCGTGCCCGGACCCTGAACCTGAACGATAACAACAATATTCGGGTCGCGGTGAAAATTGGGTTGACGACTCAGCAGTACACGATTCAACCAGTCCGGCTCGTCGGGCTCGACACGCTGCACGGGAACGTTCCCATTTTCGTCAACCTTTACGAGTGGTTCGCGGCGGTTCAGCCGATTGGCTTGCCGAAACCGGGATTGCCGTCAGTCGTCTCCTTGCCGCCGTCAATTTCGGTTGTGGATGAGACCGGGATTGACATTCAAGTTTTCGCGCAAGGCGCCAACCGGAACAACATTCGCCTCGACGCGGTGCTCCTGATTCACGGCCCGTACAGCCCGACTGAGATCAATCCGTACATCAACCAGGACGGCATCAATATGTATGAGAGGGTCCTTCTCAATCCGCGGATTAGCAACCCTATGGACCCCGATACCGACCTCGATGGCTATCGGCCGAAGGATGGGGCTGTTCCGGGGTCGAAAGGCTACCTGACGGATGGATTTGAGTTTGACGAAATCGTCTCGAACGCTTTTGCCATGGACACCGACCTCGACGGAGACCCGGACAACTCGGATATCAATCCGCTGACAGACGACTCCGACAACGACGGTTTGAAGGATAATGTCGAGCTTGCGGATGGAATGCTGCCCGGTTATCCCGGGAAAACGAACTTCCTCGACGGCGACACGGACGACGACGGGATTCTCGACGGGAACGAGGATATAAACATGAATCAGGTGCGCGACGCAGGTGAGACCAATCCGGTCGTGGCAGACACCGATCAGGACGGGCTTCTCGACGGGCAAGAAGTTGGGCTTGCCAGGGCCCAGGGCGGCGGGACTTATACCAACCCTGCTGTCTTCGAGGCGGACGCCGATCCCTCCACGCGCACCAACCCGCTCGACCGCGACAGCGATGAGGACGGTTTCCTCGATGCCGCCGAGGACAAGAACGCTAACGGCACCCGCGACGACACTGAGACCGACCCGAGCCGGTTCGACAGCGATAATGACGGTTTGAGCGACGGGCTGGAGCTTGGACTGACGGCGCCAGAAGAACCCGCTTCGACCGACGCCGCGAAATTCAAAGCCGACGCTCACCCGTCGAGCAAGACCGATCCGCTCGTAGCAGATTCAGACCATGACGGGTTGAACGACGGCACTGAAGACAAAAATGCGAACGGAAAGGTTGACCCGGGCGAGACCGACCCGAACAATCCCGATTCCGACGGAGACCAGCTAACCGACGGCGAGGAGGTCAGGGTCTATCATTCCAATCCGCTTTCAAAACAAAGCGACCAGGATGGGCTGAGCGATACTGACGAGGTGAAGGTCTATCAGACAAATCCTGCCTCCGAAGACACGGATGGCGATGGGCTGTGGGATGGAAGCGACATCGTCGTGAACAACGTTTCCCACAAGGGGGAAATGACGGCTCATACAAATCCTCGCGTGGCTGACACGGACCACGACGGTCTGAAGGACGGTGTGGAGGTGACAGGATGGTCCATAACCGTCAACGGGGCTGCAAAGGGCGTGAATTCTGACCCACTCAACCCGGACACCGATGGCGACGGCCTCAGCGACCAGGAAGAGTATCTCAACCACACCGACCCGCGCGACCCCGACACTGACGACGATAAGCTGAGCGACTTTTCGGAAGTGAAGCAATACGGAAGCAATCCTGCCGAAGCGGACGAAGACGAGGACGGGCTGAACGATGCCCTTGAGCTCGCGCTGCGGACAAATCCGCGAAATGCCGATAGCGACGGCGACGGTCTGCCCGATGGGCACGAGGATGGCAACCGGAACGGCGCGGTGGACCTCTGCGAGACCGACCCGACAAAGCGCGACACTGATGGCGATGGCGTCACCGACGACAAAGAGATTCTCTATTCCTCGCAGATGTATTCGGAGTATGTCTTCTCGTGGGAGGCGGAGCAAGCCTCGCACAATGGGTGGCTCATCGGTGGAGTGCAGCGATATGCTTTCAGTCCCGTGCAGCAAGGCGACTTGATAGGCGACGTGACGAACGGCGCGAGCGGCGCCGGCGCCATCAGCACCGAGACCTCTCTGGGCGGCGTTTACGTGGCGAAGGTGTCAAACGTTGTTGCCAACGCCACGTACCAGTTCTACGTGCGGCTGCGGATTCAGCCCGCGGAAGGCTCTGGGGTCACCGACGGACTCGTTGGAATGGACTCCATCTGGACAACGTCGCGCGAAGGGTACTTCGTCCGTGTGCCGGCGGAATACCGGTGGTTCTCAACTCGCCCGCGTGCCGTTGATGGCAGCGACGTTACTATGAAGGTCTGGCGAGGGAGCAACGAAGCGTACGACGTTTACGTGGACAGGTTCATCCTTGTTCGACTTGACGGCGCGCCAGCGAAATTGCGAGGAGGGCAGGTGACCTTACCAGGGCCGGGCAACTTCGACACCGACGGCGACGGAATCTCCGATGCGAATGAAATCAAGGATAAGGTTTACTGGATTGAAGCGGAAAACCTCGACCTGACCAATGCATTCGTCTATGCGTGGAACGATGGCGCCACCAACGGCAGGGCCGTGAAGCCGCGAGATGCCTCAAAGGCAGTTCTGACGTATAACTCGGCTTCGCCGCCCTTCAACCTCGAACCGGGAACGTACAATCTATGGGTGAGGGCTCGCGCTTTTGCATCGGCTTCGACCCAGAAGCTGACGGTCCGCGTCGAGGAGACTCCGTCGGTGTTTTACGAAAAACAGTTCTCCTTCACGGACACGGTCTATTACCGCTGGCTCAATTTCAATCAGACGATCGGCGCGAGCGATACGGATTTCGACGTGAAAATCACCTGTACCGACAACGTGCTGATTGACAGGCTGATGTTTGCGAGCACGTCGTATGGAACTCTCTCAGACCCGGCGAACTGGGGTAAAGTAACCGATCCTCTCTGCCCTGATACAGATGGCGGCGGAACCAGGGACGGAGATGAACTTCTCACCAGCGGCGATGGAAAAGATAATCCTCTTGAGCCGGGCGATGACGACGCGGACTCGGACGGAGATAATCTTTCCGATGCGTTCGAGAATCTGACTTTTGGAACGGCCGATCCCGACGGCGACGGATTAGCCCCGGCGAACGATCCCGATTCGGACAACGACGGCCTCGAGGACGGGTTCGAGATGACGTGCTTTGGGTTAGCGGACCCGGATGGGGATGGCAAGGTTCCTGCCCTCGACGTGGACTCCGACGGAGACGGGTTGAACGACAAGTACGAGGTTGACAACTTCGGATTTGCTGACGTTGACGGCGACGACAAGGTCCCGCCGCTCGACGCCGATTCCGACGGAGACGGCTTGAGCGATTCCTACGAGGACAGCACGCTCGGATTCAACAATCCCGACGGAGACAAGCTCCCCAACGGCAAGCCCAGAATTCCGGTTCTCGACCCCGATTCCGACGATGACGGCGTCAGCGATTACGAGGAAATTTACGCCGGCGCCGATGGCTACACGTCCAATCCTCTGAACGCCGACACCGACCACGATGGCATCCCCGACGGCGTCGAGGTTAACGTCTGGGGAACGAATCCGAGCAAGGCGGACAGTGATGGCGATGGCTTGAGGGACGACCTCGAACTCGCCGGCTGGGACCTGCTCATCTACTCGCAGAGAACAGGAAATGTCATCACGAAAAGACGAGTCTATTCCGACCCCATGGTCAAAGATGAAGACGCCGACGGTCTGTCCGATTACGTCGAGTGCCTCAAGTCGGACCCCACCATGAAGGACACCGACGGCGACGGCTACACCGATGATAAGGACCTCAACCCCCTCGGCATCGAAAACGAGGCCCCGACTATTACTTCCTTTTCCTATTCTTCCGATGTGATCCCCGGCTATTACAGAATTCATGTTCATGTCAAAGCCGAGGATCAAGGCTCGGCTTCAAAAATCCAATCCATAAAAGTCACCGTTGCCAGTGCGGGAAGCTCCGACACCGAGGCGGAGAATGACGGAGATTTCGAGCAGGACCTGCACGTCCAGTGGTTCAGCGGTGCCGTCGTGAGCGGATTCGACATTGACGTTTCGATCACCGACCTGAACGGCAACGTCCGCAAAGCCAGCAAGCACCTCCAGAGCTTTCTTGAATGGGTGCAGGGCGGAGTCGAAGAATTCCATGAGTGGCTTGCCGACGAGGGCGTTTACTGCCAGTTGTACCCCTTCCCGCGCTATTACCAGGGTCCGTACGGACTCTGCGCAGCGATGGCTTGCCTGGAGATCGCGCACTACTATTGCCTGAATAGCGAGACCCTCGCCACCGTCAGCTCGAAGTCCGGCGACACCGACATTTGCGACGGAATGTATAACTACGAAGTGGTTAACTATCTCGACCATATAGACATCAACCTCTACGAAGACACGGATACCGACCCGAGCTTCGACGATATCGTGAAGCAAATCAGGGATGAGAAAGACCCCGTCTATGGGATGTTCGACGACTATTATGGCACCGGGTCAAAGGAAGGACATTACGTCGCCATCGTTGGCTTCCTGGACTGCGGACTGTTCGGGAAGTACTGCATAATTCAGGACTCAAACGTCGCCGCGGTCACGTATCCGAGGCCGTGGGACTACCTCAAGGACCATCTACAGGAGTATTTCGTGTACGTCAATGGCATCGGCATGGCCGATTCCCCAACGCCCTGCCAGCCCGACCCGGACCTGATCCCGGATCCGTGGGAGTACTGCAAGTAACCGAATCACGGACGAGATGCCGCGCGGCCGGCGATTGTCCGCAACAAGGCCCGCGTCGAACGGAAGCGATCTCACGCGAGACTTCGGGACTCCATCGCACTTTTTCATCTTATCTGATAGAATCCTCTCTGGTTGCTTCAGCACGGATACGAACGGTCGCTTTTCCAGGTTGCGGAGGGCATAAGCATGAATTCTCGTAGAGGACAGGTGGCACGGAGGACAATCGTCGGCGCGGTTCTTTTCGGTCTTTTGTGGCTTGCGTCAGGCGCCGAAGGCCAGGTTTTGAAGTTCAGCAAGGTTCGATGGGATTTTGAGACGGGAGACCTTCAAGAATGGACCCAAACCGGGTCGCTTGCTAAACAGCCCAGCAATAGGGGCGATGACAGGCATTCCGGGAATTTCAACAAGCAAGGGAAGTACTTCATAGGCACGTGCGAACTGGCGACTCCGGGCACCGCTTATGACGACGATTTGACGGGCGAGTTGAAGTCGCCGACCTTCCTGATTGATGCAGCGGCCCTGTCGCTTCTCGTCGGAGGCGGGAGCAGTGAGAGACTCTCCGTTGCTCTCTGCGACGCGACGACCGGAGAGGAACTTGTCGTTGCCCGCGGGCAGGATGCCGAAGCGATGAGGCCGGTCATTTGGGACCTCAGCAAGTTTCAGGGACGAACAGCTTACCTCAAAATCGTGGATGCTGCCAAAGGCGGATGGGGTCATATCAATGTGGACAATATTCATCCCTTGACCGTCGAAGAAATCGAGGCAGCTCGGCGCGCTGAGCAGGAGAAAAGAGAGGCGGTTAAAAGAAAGGTCGCGCAGCTCCTTGAGGGCGTTTTTAAGTCGGAAAGAAGAGTCTATTCGGGGAAGGAGCTTTCGGCGCTGGGGATGCCCTTGGGGCCGATTGGCGGCGGGTCAATCTATTTGCGGGGGACGGGCGAGCTATACCGCTGGGAGATTTTCAACAACATGAATTCGGCTGCATACATTCCCGACCAGTTGTTCGCCATTCGCGCGAAGCCCGAGGGCGGCGAACCCGTGATGCGGATACTCCGTTACGACGGCGGCAAGGAACCGGGCGTGAAGGACATTCGGTTTGTGGGCGAGTTCCCAATCGCGTATCTCGACTACATTGACCCGGCGCTCCCCGTGAAACTCTCCCTGCTCGCTTTCACGCCGTTCGTACCCACGAATGCAAAGGACTCGGCAACTCCGGTGATACTCTTCGCCTTCACCGTCAAGAACGACTCGCAGAAGAAGGTCGAGGTCTCGCTCGTCGGGACGCTCCAGAACGCGGTCGGCTACGATGGAAAGGCACAATATAAGGGCGTTTCCTGGGATGGTTATGGTGGAAACACCAATCAGCTCTTTCCCGGCGGCGAGAACGCCCTGCTGGTCGCCATGAACAGGCAGGGGTCGCAGGCGAGCATGGGCCTGGCAATGGGCGGCGCGGGCGCTATCGGTAACCCGCAATGGACGGACGTGAACGCCTTCCTCGACGAATTTTCTCGCACGGGTTCCCTCGGTACCGCCGCGACAGGGCCCAGCGAAAAGGGAAAGACCTGGAACGCCGCTCTGGCCTCTGCGTTCGAGATCGCCCCCGGCGAAAGCAGGGGAGTGAGCTTCGTAATTCTATGGTGTTTTCCGGGACGGCTCGGCGTAGGAAATATGTACGAGAACTCGTTCATGAACGTCATTGAATTAGCGATGCACCTTCTGGAAATCCAACCCGCCGTCGAGGCTACTACCCTGTTTCACGACACGCTTTTCGACACGACGCTGCCGTATTATTTGGTGGAGAGGCTGAGCAGCCAGATGTCCACGCCTTGCACTCAGTTGTGCATGTGGCTGAAGGATAATAGCTTCTTCGGCTTTGAGGGGCTGAACGCCGACGGGAGCGGCTGTTGCCCGATGAACTGCAATCACGTTTGGAATTATGAGCAGACCCTTGCGAGGCTCTTTCCCGAAATCGAGAGGCAGATGCGGGTGATTGACCTCGAGCACCAGATGGAGGACAACGGGGCAGTTCACCACCGCGTCGAGTTCCCCCTGAAGGGGAGAGTCACGGGACCGGGAGCGGTTTGCGACGGACAGGCAAGCACGATTTCCAAAACGTACCGCGAGCATTTGATGTCGGCAGACGATACGTTTTTGCAGAGGATGTGGCCAAAGGCGAAGAAGGCCATGGAGTTCATGATTGCCCACTGGGACGGCCCCGACGAGGATGGCGTCATGCGCGGGAAGCAGTTCAATACGTACGACACGTCCATTTCCGGCCCGAACACCTTCACCGGCACCCAATATGTCGCTGCGTTGCGGGCGGCAGAAGAGATGGCAAAGGACATAGGAGACGAGGCGGCGGCGAAGCAATACCGCGCGATTTTTGACAAAGGAAGCAAATGGCTCAGCGAGCACCTCTTCAACGGCGAATACTTTGTCCAGGAATGGCCCCAGGCCGTTCCTGATTACGACTACGGTTTGGGATGCCATGCGGACCAATTGTTGGGGCAGTGGTGGGCGAACCAGTTAGACCTGGGCCATGTGCTGCCGCGGGAGCAGGTCAACTCGGCCCTCCGCTCGATTTTCAAATACGATTTCATTCCGGATTTCTCGTCGTTTGAATATTCGCTCGGGCATCGAGTCTTTGTGTGGGGGGAGGCGCCCGGGTTAATCTGCTGCACGTGGCCCAAAGGAGGAAAGCCCAGAACTGTCATCCTCTACGCCGAGGAGGTCTGGACCGGGATTGAGTACGAAGTCGCGGCGCTGATGCTCAAGGAGGGATTGATTGACGAAGCTTTGGCGATCGTTCGCACGGTTCACGAGCGATACACGAGCGGGAATCGAAACCCCTGGAACGAAATCGAGTGCGGCGACCATTATGCGAGAGCAATGAGTAGCTGGTCGGTCCTTCTGGCAGCGCAGGGCTTCCGCTACCATGGGCCGAAGGGAATTCTCGGGTTTGCTCCGGCACTCCAGCAGGACAATTTCAAGAGCTTCTTCTCGACGGCAGAAGGATGGGGAAGCTTCTCGCAAAAGAGAGAAGGGAAGATGCAAACGAACCTCATCGAGCTAAAGTACGGAGCGCTGAAACTCAAGCAGCTTGAGCTCACGCCTCCGGTTACTACGCTCGGAGACGTGAAACTCCAGCTCAGTGGCAAAGACTTCCCGTTCAAGAAGGAGGTCATCGGCGACCGGCTGGTCATAACCTTCCCCGGCCCCCTTAGCCTCAAAGAGGGCGATTCGATAAAAGTCGTGATGCGTCCGTAGGGATGGAAGCACTGTCCGCCATTGAGTACGAGTGGCATGAGTGACAAAGTGGCGAAAACGACGCCGATGGCAAGAGTATATGCGTAGAAGAGCCGCTGTCTTGACGAAATTTGGCTCGCCTCTGGAGATACGGGAACAGGAAATAAAGCCCCTTCGCGAAGGAGAAGTGCTCGTCGAGGTTCTGGCGTCGGGGGTGTGCGGGTCGGACGTGCACATGTGGAAGGGCAAAGACCCGCGGACGCCATTGCCGCTGGTTCTCGGGCACGAAGGAGTGGGAACAGTTGCGGATGTGTGCGGGGAGAAGAAGGACATCTTCGGGAGCAAAATCTCCGTCGGGAATTTGACAATCTGGGATCGGGGGGTCACGTGCAACCGCTGCTATTTCTGCGCCGTCCAAAAGGAGCCATCGCTCTGCCCGAACCGGCAGGTTTACGGAATCGTGAGAGATGGTTGCTACGCCACGCATATTACGCTATTGCCGGGGACTAAGTTGACCAAGCTCGACGAGGGAATGGCGCGTGGCAAGGGCGGTGAAGGTATCCACCGTATGGACGCGGCGGCTCTCGCACCGGCGGCGTGCTCGGGCGCGACGGCAGCGCATACGGTCGAGCTTGCTCCGATAGCGGTGGGCGATGTCGTCGTCATAATTGGGCCGGGGCCGTTGGGGTTGTTCTGCCTGGCGTTTGCCTTTGCGAAAGGAGCGGGACAAGCCGTCGTCATCGGCACTCGGGCAGACAGGGCTCGCATTGAGCTTGCGAAGGAGTTCGGCTCGGTGCGGACTTATGTCGTTGAAGAATCATCCGTCGAGGAAAGAGGAAAAGAAGTCGGGGAGATGACGAAGGGAATTGGGGCGAACGTCGTGATAGACTGCACGGGGACAGCGAGTTCTTTTAATCAAGGATTGCGTTTGACCGCCCCCGGCGGAACGTTCAGCATCCCCGGAATAGCGACGCCGGTTGGGGAAATCCCGCTGAGGCTCTATGAAGACGTGGCGAGGAAAAACGTTCGCATCCAGGGGGTCTGGGTCAGCGACACGTCGCACCTGTATCAGGCGATTCAGCTCGTCCTGAGCGGGCGATTTCCCTTGCATAAGATCGTGACGCACCGGTTTCCCCTTGAGCGAGTAATGGATGCTTTGAGGGCGGTCGAGAGCAAAGAGGCAATCAAGGCGGTGTTGCTACCGGGGGAAGCCTGAGGGCCGAGGTGCCTGGTTCGCCGAGAGGCGCGATTGGAGTCGCAGAGCATCCGTTTCATTGCGTGGTCGCCAAACCAGAACGCCCAGTGGGCGACTTCTGGCGAAGGGGCAGCATGAGAATCGAAAAATGCGATGTCCTTGTTGTAGGCGCGGGAGGAGCAGGACTCAGGGCTGCCATCGAAGCGGATTCCTGCGGCGCCAACGTCATCGTTTTGACAAAAGGTAAGCTCGGCGCGAGCGGCGTAACCGCTACGGCTTGCTCGGACCGAATGGCATTCCAGGTAACCTTGCCGGAGACGGAGCCTGGCGGGCCCGACAATTGGAGGTATCACGCGGACGACATCTACCTCGTGGGCGGCTGCGTCTCTGACTACGACCTTGCCGAAATTCTCGCCCGGAACAGTGCAGGAGCGTTCTACTTCCTTGACGCACTCGGCGTACCTTTTGTCAAAAAGGAAGGCACGCCTGACCAATTCGTCACGGATGGCTCGAAATACGCGCGGGCGTGCTATACAGGACCTCGCACAGCGAACGAAATCGAGGCGGCGCTGATCCGGCGGCTCAGTCAGACGGCAGTGCGTGTGCTCGAAGATACGATGGCGGCAGAGCTGATTCTCGACGACGGGGAAACTGTCGTCGGAGCGCTTTGTGTTCAGACGAGTTCCAGGGAGTTTTTTGGGGTAGAGGCTCGGTCAACGGTTCTTGCGACGGGCGGGGCAGGCTCGGCGTTCAAGGTCAACGTCTATCCCGAAGGGATGACCGGAGACGGTTATTCGCTCGCGTACAGGGCTGGAGCGGAACTGGTGAACCTTGAGTTCATTCAGATAGGCCTTTCATCGCTCAAGACAAAACTCGCCTGCTCGGGAAGCCTCATGCGAGCGGTTCCGCGGTTTGTTGACGAGGATGGACGGGAATTTCTTGAGGAGCAGTTTCCGGCCGGCGCCACTGCTCTTGAGATATGCTCCACAGTTTTCCGCAAGGGGGCAAGCTGGCCCGTGTCGCAGGGAGAGCCGTCGCGAACCATTGACATCGCGGTCTCGAGGGAGATTGCTCGCGGGAGACGAGTCTTCCTCGACTATCGCGCCAATCCGCGTGGCTTTGATTTCGACCTGCTTCCGGAAGACATAAGGACACGATACGAGACTGAAAAGAAGATTCCGGTTGCACGAGAGCTGCGAAACCGCTCGCCATCTCACAGGCTTCGAGAGATAAATCCCGATGCGGTCGCCTGGCTGAAGGAACATGGGGTGAACCTCGAGGCGGGCGACATGGTCGAAGTTGCGCCAGCGGTTCAGCATTTTCAGGGAGGCGTCAAGGTCAATCGCCGAGCGGAAACGACGGTCCGGAATCTGTACGCCGCCGGCGAATGCGCGGGCGGCCAACACGGAGCCAACCGCCCCGGCGGAAACGCTCTTCTCGACTGCCAGGTCTTCGGGAAAATCGCCGGAGAGAACGCCGCCTGCAACGCGATTGCCGGACTTCCGCCTCGGCTGAGCGAGGAAATGGTTCTGGGGTGCCACCAGTCCCTGGAGTTGCTGCTTGGCAAAGAAATCGCCGAGCCGGCATGGCGCGTCCGGCAAGCGGTGCAGGAGCTCCTTTCTTTGGCAGCCGGGGTGATCCGGACGGAGGAGCGGTTGAGTCGAGCGTTGACGGAGGTAGACGAGCTTTCGCGTCTCGGGGTAAGGGTTGACGAGAACGGAATCGCCTTTGCCCTGGAGACGCTTGGGATGCTTGACACCGCGAAGATGGTGATGGGGGCGGCGGTTCGCAGGAAAGAAAGCCGTGGCCCACACCTTTTCTTTCCGTCGCCAAATGCGGCGGAACCTTTGCCAATAGACGAGGTGACCGGCCGCTATTACACCGTCATTTGCCGACGTGACGGAGAAATGGTTTTCGGGAAAAGGCAGCCTGTCGGTAAGCCGAGCGGCAATCCCTGACTTTCCCACTGAGGTGGCCGAAGAAGCTCATCCTATTCCACGGTTACACTCTTTGCGAGGTTGCGGGGCTTGTCAACGTCGCATCCCCTCTTCACCGCGATATAGTATGCAAGAAGCTGAAGCGGAATCACCGTCAGGAGCGGAGAGAAGTCGTCCCGGCATTGAGGCACGTAGATAACCTCGTTGGCGCATCCCGTGATTTCGTCGTCGCCTTCCGTGGCAATGGCGATGACCCTGCCCTTTCTGGCTTTGACCTCGCAGATGTTGCTGATGATCTTTCGATAGACGGGTCCCCGGTTGGCGATGCAGACCGTAGGCGTTTCCTCGTCCACGAGAGCAATCGGTCCATGCTTGAATTCCCCAGCCGGATAGCCCGTGGCGTGAATATAAGATATTTCCTTGAGCTTGAGAGCTCCCTCCAATGCGACGGGGTAATTGTACCCGCGGCCGAGAAACAGGAAATTCTGGGCGAAAGCATACTTCTCGGCGAGGGCCTCAATCTCCGAGGCTCGGGCGAGGATTGACCGCATTTTGTCCGGAATGGATCGAAGTTCATCAACCATTTCTTCCCGGAGGCTGTCGCTGATCGTCCACTTGATGCCGCCGAGGTAAATCGTGAGAAAAGCCAGCGCCGCAAGTTGAGCGGTGAAGGCTTTTGTTGAAGCCACCCCAATCTCCGGACCGGCGTGGATGTAGATGACTCCGTCGGACTCGCGGGCGATCGAGCTCCCCATAACGTTGCAGACGGAGAGCACCTTCAGAAACTTGCTCTTTGCCTTACGAAGGCTCTCCAGAGTGTCGGCGGTCTCGCCCGATTGCGAAATGGCAACAATGAGAGTGTCGCCCCCAACGACCGGATTTCGGTATCGGAACTCCGACGAGATGTCTGCCTCCGTGTGCAACCGAACGTGCTCCTCGAACAAAAGCTTACCGATAAGCCCCGCGTGCCATGACGTGCCGCAGGCCTGGATAATGACCCTCCCGAGGTCTGCAAGCTCCTGCTTGCTCAGGCCGAGGTTCTCGAAGACGATTTCCCGGGACGGCGTCACGCGCCTTTTCAGCACAGCCTCGACGACGGCAGGCTGCTCGTGAATCTCCTTGAGCATGTAATACTCGTAACCCGCTTTGTCGAGGAGGTCTCCCTCCAGTTCCACCTTCTTGACTTCCGACGCTGTTTCTTTGCCGTCCATTCCGAGCACGGCAATCGAATCCCGGGTGATTGTTGCCACCTCACCGTCCTTCAAATAGATGACGTTCTTTGTGTGAGGGAAAATCGCCGGCATGTCCGAGGCGATGAAGTTCTCTCCCTTTCCGAGGCCGATGACCAGGGGGGAGCCGTGCTTTGCGACGACCATGGTGTCGGGACACCGTTCCGCGATGACGGCAATGGCATACGCGCCTTCCAGTTCTTTCAAGGCTTTGATGACCGCCTGGGTCAGGTCCCCGTTGAAGTATTTCTCAATCAGGTGAGGAATGACCTCAGTATCAGTCTCGGAAGCGAAGACGTGCCCCTCCTTCTGAAGGCGGCTTCTAAGCTCGGCATAGTTCTCGATGATTCCATTGTGAACTACGGCTATGCTTGATTTGCAGTCCGTGTGCGGATGAGCGTTTTGCTCGTTCGGGTCGCCGTGAGTCGCCCAGCGAGTGTGCCCTATGCCGATATTTCCGCCCAGGGGATTGAGCCGAAGACTCTCGTCGAGCACCCGCAGCCTCCCCTGCCTTTTTCGGACGAGAAGCTCACCATCGAGAATGCTCGCAATCCCCGCAGAATCGTAACCGCGATACTCCAGCCTCTCCAATCCGACAAGCAGAACTGAATCAATGTGTTTGCTGCCGACGTACCCGACAATTCCGCACATTTCAGGGGCCTCCACGCGATTGATTTATTTGAGACCGGGACCCCGCCGCACGAACACCCACATCCACATCGGTTCACGACAGGGTTTCAATAAGGACTTTCGCCAATTTGTCCGGATCGTGGCGAATCAAGTCCTGCTTTTCCCAGAGAATCCGTTTTCCCTTGAGGTCTTCCATCACGTCTTCGAAGATGGGCTTGACCTTGGCCGAATAGGTCTCAGGCCGAACGAGAGCGGCGCCATCCTCCTCGTACCGCTTGAGAATGGGCGCGGGAGGTAATGTGCTGTTAATTATGACGTAATCGAGGACCCCCTCGCCCAGATACCTCTCAACTGTCGCAACGTGCTTGGTGCCGTCAAACCCGTCGGTCTGCCCGGGTTGAGTGACGATGTTGCAGACATAGACTTTCTTGGCGCGAGACCTCCTTATCGCTTGAGCTATCCCCCAGACCAACAGGTTCGATATGACGCTCGTGAAAAGGCTGCCCGGACCGAGAACGACTATGTCGCAGGTCAGGATTTCGTCCACTGCTTCGCCGAAGGCTTCTGCGTCAGCGGGCTTGAGGAAAACGTCCTCGATCTCGGGCTTTCCGGGCTGCCTGACGTTGTACTCCTCTTCGACGAGAGTGCCGTCGCGCAGGCGCCCGCAGATGTGAACGTCGTGGAGAGTCGAGGGAAATACCTTTCCGCGAATCGCCAGAATGCTGCTGGTTTCTTTAATCGCTTGTTCAAAGCTTCCCGTGACCTTTGCCATGGCAGCAATAAACAGGTTTCCGAGGTTCATGCCGTCGAGAATCCCCTGATCGAAACGGTAGTTGAACAGGTCGTGGAGGAGCTTTTCCGATTCGGAGAGAGCTATCAGGCAGTTGCGAATATCGCCCGGCGGGAGAACTCCGAGGTCTCGCCTGAGCTGCCCGGAGCTGCGGCCGGAGTCGGTAACGGTCACGATGGCAGTAAGGTCCCGGCAATATTTTTTCATTCCTTCCAGGACGATGGGAAGGCCTGTTCCGCCTCCAACCGCGACCACTCTTAGCCCCGCCTTCTTCGTCTTGATTCTTACGGCGCGCAGCACCGTCAGCAGGTCGGAGATGGAGCGGATTTTGAAGTCGGGTCTCTCAAGCTCGGTGGAGGGGATGAGGTCCTTGAAGCGTCCATGCATCATCTGTGCGGTCGTCATGCCAAGCGCATTGCATATACGGATCTCAGATGGAATGCGGTCCCCCACCGAAAGGAGCTCCTCTGGCTTCAGACCCTCTTCTGCCATGAGGTCAACGTAGCATTCCCGCTTTGTGAGCCCCATGTCGTCGTCGTTGATAACGACCCGCTCAAAGGCGTGCTCTAACCCGAGGAGCTTTATTTTCCTTTCCTGCCTGGCATAGACGCCGCTTGTGACGAGGTAAAGCCTCATCCCCATTTGCCGCAGCCTTGCGAGCGTCGGAATCACGTCGGGGAAGGGGCCAATCTCCCCGACCTCGTCCTTGTTGTAAGCTCGCATGACCTCGCGAACGAAGTCATCGTCCTGGCCGTACATCTCGGCGATTCGTGCAAACGCTCGGAAGCGCGGGCCATGCTGTTCCATGAGGCTGACCTGGAGCTGATGGGCCTCCTCCAGCGTCAGGGGAAGGCCGGCTTTGACCATCGCTTGCGCGGCTCTGTGTCTCGCCGCCTCCTGGAGGCTGTCAGTGCAGTCGTACAGGGTATCGTCCAGGTCGAAGATTATTCCCTTGATCTCTGCCATCTCTCGCCCTCCCTCATGGCCCCCCCACCTCCGGCGACTCACTTATCATTTCGGCGGACTTTTTCGCCGCCTGTTCGCGAGCAAAAGAACCACTTTAATTAGCGATTCGCGGCTGGCTACGACGATGTCTTCGTGGAAGCCGGATGTCGTGATAAGCTCTCCCTCGTCCGTCGCGTATGTGATATAAACCTGGATTTTCGCCTCCGCGCCGACGTTGCATTTTTTGGGCAGACCTACCTCGTAATTCACAAGCCGGAAGTTCGTTGGAAGACCCGCCTTCGAGAGAGCCTCCCTCATGGCTTTGAAGCTGATAGCGACAGGCCCGTTCTCGTCGTCCTCAAAAACCTTGTATTCTTTTCCGTTGAGCCTGACTTTCAGGATGCATGAGTTATCGTGCTCGAGGTTCCCCTCGTATTTTGCGTAGTGGGACGTCACGTCGCACCGCTGGACGTCAATGTCGGTTTTCATCTCCCCGAAGTGTTTGAGAGTAAGAAGCTCGTGCTCCGCCTCCAGGAGTCCGAGGTTGAATCCTTCGGCACATTTTTCATGAATCTCCCGCAGCATTGATTCGATGCGTGGGTCTTCCTTGTCAACCTGATAGCCGAAGGAACGGGCAACCGCCATGACGCTGGCTTTGCCCGAGTTGG
The DNA here is from genome assembly GCA_964482435.1 of uncultured Verrucomicrobiota bacterium. GTDB lineage: Bacteria > Auribacterota > JABMQX01 > JABMQX01 > JABMQX01 > CAYZXL01. Next base: position 43,587 of record CAYZXL010000021.1, on the reverse strand, counting down.
TTGACAGGACAATCCTCATCTTGTTGCCGACGGCGACGGGGTCAATGTGCTGGTAGCTGGCGCCTTTCACGACGGCATCCACATGCACGCCGCCATCGTGAGCGAACCCCTTTTCCCCGCAGAAGGGCTGGTCCTCCCTCGGCCGCAGACCCGCAGCGCGATAGACTTTTTCGCTAAGAGCCGTGAGCCTCTCCAGACGAATGGCTTTCGGCAGCTTATAGTCCGTCTTCAAGGCAAGCACCGCCATAATTGTGTTCAGGTTCGCATTGCCAATCCTTTCGCCGAAGCCGTTGACCGTTCCCTGGATGTGTGTTGCGCCGGCGCGCACTGCCTCGATGGTGCTGGCGACTGCTAAGCCGCTGTCGTTGTGGACGTGAATACCGAGAGTGAGGCGCCGCCTGGTCGTCGCTTTCTTGACCTCTGCGTCTGTCTCGAGGAATTCCTTCGCGCGCCGGACAATCTCGCCCACCTCGTAATGGAGGCACCCGCCGTTTGTCTCGCACAGCACAATGGCATCCGCTCCCGCGAGCGCCGCCCGCTTTATGGTCAGGAGAGCGTAGTCAGGGTCGTCCTTGAACCCGTCGAAAAAGTGCTCGGCATCGTAAATGACTTCCTCCATCGGGTTAATCGGGTTATCGCGCAAGTAGTGCAGCGTCGTTTCGATGGCCTCGAGGTTTTGCCCCGGCGTTGCTTTCAACTGGTTTGAGACGTGGTGAAGCCATGTCTTTCCGAAAACGGTCGCTGTCCGAACGCCGGACTCTAAGAGAGACCGAAGCACGGCGTCTTCCTCGGGCTTTCCCTTGATTTTCTTCGTCGAGCCGAAAGCGACGAGCCTGGAGTTCTTCAGCTTGATTTTCGACGCTTCCTGAAAGAAAGTCTCGTCCACAGACCTCGGCCGCGGCCAGCCTCCCTCGATGTAATCGAACCCGAAATCGTCGAACTCTCGCAGGAGGTCGAGCTTCTCGCCGACCGTGAAATTGATGTCGGACGACTGGCTTCCGTCCCTCAGCGTCGTGTCATAGAGTTTGATCGGATGCTTTTTCATTTCTGGTTTTCCTGCGCCTTTCGTGCCCAAACATGCAAATTGCCATGCCTGCACCGCGCGCTCACTGCCCCTGCGGGGAGCTTTCTCAGTCGCTGCCGTCACGTCGGCAGTGACCGGCCGTACACCTCCGGATTGACGCAGTTGGGCGCCCTCTCGCCCTTCAGCATTGCGAGGAGGTTCTCGGCCGCCACCATGGCCATTTTTGTACGGGTCGCAACTGTCGCCGAACCGATATGGGGCAAAAGGACAACGGTATCCAACTCCACCAAGCCCCGGCTCAGGCGAGGCTCATCTTCATAAACATCCAGCCCGGCGCCACCGATCTTTCGGCTCCGGAGAGCTTTCACAAGCGCCTTCTCACCCACCACAGCGCCTCTCGAGGTGTTGATGAGGTAAGCCGACGGCTTCATCAAACTCATCTCTTTCTCGCCGATGAGGTGGCGCGTCTCAGGAGTCAGGCCGACGTGAACGGAGACAAAATCGGATTCTCTCAGCAGTTCCTCCAACGAGACGCGTCGAGCCGAAAGCTCCTTTTCCAAAACCGGGTTTGGCGCCGGGTCATTGTAGAGAACCCTCATCCCGAAGCCCCGGGACCGCAGAGCCACTGCCGTGCCGATGCGTCCGGCGCCGATTATCCCGAGGGTCTTGCCGGCGACGTCCGTGCCCAGAAACATCATTGGCCCCCAGGCTTGAAACTTCCCCGCGCGGGTGAATTTGTCCGCCTGCACAACATGGCGTGCCACCGCGAGAAGCAACGCCCATGCCAGCTCCGCTGTGGCATCGGTCAGGACTCCCGGAGTGTTCGAGACTTGGATTCCCCTCTCCGTTGCCCCCCGGACGTCTATATTATCATAACCTACCGCCATGTTGGCAACACCTTTTATGCCTTTTGCGGCGTCGAGCACTTCCGAGTCAATTCGCTCCGTCAGGCAGCATAGAATCCCATCCCGCCCGCGGACCTTCTCGAGGAGCTGGCTTTTGGAAAGAGGCACGGCTCCGCGATGAACCTCGACAACCTCGCAATGGGATTGAACCAAATCAAGAGCTTCGCTCGGTATTTCTCTTGTTACAGGGACGTTCCATTTCATATCAGGGCCTTTTCATGCGGGCTTGTCGCCCATTCTTCTGCGGCGAGAAGAACTATAGCCGCCGCCAGGCCTCGTCGAGTTTCGCTTTGCAGATAGTAACAACTTCCTTTGTAGTCTGGTTTCCGAAGGGCTTGACCTCGAAGCTGAGGATGCGCTGCCCGGCTTCGCACAGGAACCCGATGTCCATCAAACCGGCAAGAAACTCCCGAATCTCGGGCACATCGTTCTCACCTCCTGGGATGCCGAAGACAGGGTGCTGGTCTCCGTAAGCGGGATGGCATGGGTCGCGCCTGACGCAGTTGCCGATGTGGGCGTGAGCGAGGAACTCGCCTGCGATGTTGACGGCGCGGCGGGGCTTCTCGTCAAGCAATGGCAGATGGCTCAGGTCAATCAACAAGCCAGAACTACGATGAAGATGATACGTTTCACCGTCCGGGAATTCATGGCGCTGAAGCACGAAAGGCGATCTGCTTTCGTGCTTTCTGCTAACAGTGCACGCTCCCAAGTCCGGGGTTGCCTCTGTCCTTAGAACGCCGCTTCTTCAACCGCGCATAAGCAGGAACACTTCACGACGTCAATCACTTGACCTCGATTCTGTAGAATTTCCCGCCGGATACCGTCTCGGGATCAGCCCAGGTGGCGAGGACGCCTGGGAACCATAGGGTTTTTTCCTCCTTCCAGGACCCCGCGAGCAGGTCGGTGCAGGACCAGATTGTGTACAGTCTTCCCGGTGCGCTCGTCCACATGACTTGAAAGCCCCCACCCGTCGAGGCAGAGATTTCTGCCATACTCCGTGGCTCAGATACCCAGCGGAAGTACAGCGTCCGGGCGGTCTCTGCCCTCGCCTTCTCATCGCGGGTTGGGTTGTCTTCGCCACTTCGCCCGAGGCTGCCGGGGGTGAACCCTCTGTCAACGACCGCCTCAAGCTCGGCGTTGCCTTGCACATTACCTTGAGCATCGAAAGACTCGGCCACAACCGTCACCTTGAAAACGCTCGATTTGGTCGTTATCAGGTTTGCGTTGTGTCTCAGGAAGGCTTCCTTCGCAGCGTCCGGGGCGTTCGCCAGGCCCGCGCGTTTCTCCATGAAGTCTGCGAAGTCCTGCGCCACCTCCCACAGAGCCTGGTACGGCGCGTACTTCCTGCGCTGGATGATGTGCCGAATAAAATCAAGCGAGAGCGCCGGGGTGACTCGCAGATTGTATGAGCGCAGGTCCTCAATCATCGGGGCCCAGTTCAGCCCGAGGAGCACTTCGGGAGCAGCGGTATTGATGTTGATGCGGCCGGGGACGGACTCCCGTGCAGGAAATTCGTCGTTGACGGGCGGTGTCCCCGTGTACCGGTACTGGTAGGGCAGAGTCAGAAGGTCGAGGAGCCGACCGTCGGTTCTATCGCCCAGGTAAGAAGCGCTCTCCCCGGTCAAGTTCAGCGTCTGCCATGCGTTAGCGCGGTGAGCCATGCCCAGCTCCCCAATGGATGACACCCCTCCAGCGTGCTTGAGGAGATCGAGGTCAGAGGGATCAAAGGAGGGATCACGAGAACGGAACCTGAGACCCGGGACATAGAAGTAGGAGTACACGTTGTCCATGTTGCTCATTCGGGCGTTCATCCGACCCGGTGTTGGTGGGGCGACGTTCCAATGCCAACTCACTCTCGGATCGTCCTTTTGGAGTGTCATGTGCTGCACGGGTGCAAACGGAATGGGGTGATGCGTTTCCAAAGGGATTCTCCCCAGACCGGGCGCTCTCATCTCAAGGTAGATATCCACATAGGGTGGATCCAGGTTAATGGGGGCGTAGGCCTGGCATCCGGGCGGGTAGGGCGGAAGTTGTTGATCCGGCAGACGAGTCCCCTGAGTAACGTTCACCACATCGCCCAGCGTATCTCCGATGACAAAGAAGCTCCGTGGGGGAATGACCGTTGAAGCGACAGCCATCGGTCTGATGGGCTGCGGGTCGGCGTGTTCGTTGACCGTGACGTAGTAGTTTCGGACGTCTATCGGAACGTCATACGGATTCCAGAGTTCGAGGTACTCCCCATAGTCCTCCACAACGGTACCTTGGCCGAGCCCTGCCACTGTCCCGGGAACATCGGGAGGAGATGCCTCTATCTCGTTCAGATAGGCTACCGGTTCGACTCCCACGACATCTCCGTAAGCCGTCGGAAGCCAATCCGGGTCAATGAAATCGTAGATGTTGACGGCGAGCTGCCTGAGGTCGTGGTCGGTGGATGAAGTGAAGGCGATGCCCTTGCTCTTCATCCACTGGAGCGAGGCGTACACTTCAGAGGGGCGCCCAGTCAACCACCGAGCGATGTTCTCGCGCCTTGCCCACTCTATCGCGCCTCTCCCCCCGACCGGATAAAGGTCGGCCTCGCTGATGCGGTTCCGGTCCTGGGAGTAAACTGTGATGAAAGGAAGGAGGCAACGATAAAGCGCGTCCGCGGGATAGGGCGGCTTGCCGTCGCTGGGCCTCAGGTCCATGATCGAATACCGAGCAAATTGCCCCGAACCGTCAGGCCTTCCGGTGCTCCAGGCCATTTTGATGTGGGGGACCGTCAGGAAGGGCGTATCGTTTCCCATGACGCCCGTTGTTCCCGCCTCGTCCATGTAATCGGACAGGACCTCACCCGGGGCACCTATCGCCATCGGCTCATAGGGGTCAAACTCCCCCGGCTCATCAATGTCCTCACCTTCCTCATCTATCAACCCGTCCGCGTCATCGTCTATTCCATTAGTGTTCTGCCGAAGGACAACGGGCATACTACTCGTCGAATTGTCGTCGCCGTCCGTGCCGGGGACATAGTTGTTGAGCTCCTTACCGCTATAGCCCTCGGGGTCGAGACCCTGCGGGTCATGCCCATAGCGGTAGGTCACCAGGTCGAGGGCGGTTCGCTCGTCCACGTTGTGTGGATAATCCGGGTAGTCAAAAATGTCGGGGATGGCGTCGTGGAACAGCTCTCCCAGGCTCTGCAAGACTTCGCCCAGGTCAACCTCCGCCGTCGTGAACCCCATATCCGAACGGTGTCTCCACCTGTAGTTGTTCTTGATCTCGGTCGGGTCGGGATTCCCGGCGGTGTTGATATTGACCTTCCCGTTCTCGTCCTCGATGCAGACCGCGTATCGTCCAACCAGACGTTCTTCGCCGGTGGTCGGGTCTGTTTCCATCACTTTTATCCACCGCGAATCGGGAAGCGGCTCTCTCCATGGGTTTTTTCTTACAGTCCCCAGGTCCCCGGTCTCGTCCACGTGATATTCAAGCTCGTCGTAATCCGAAAGGTCCGCCGCCTTTTCCCAGTCGTCAGATGAGGGCGGGTCGCTGGCTCTGTAGGCGAACCCGTCGTCATTCTGATAGTAGATTGCCCATCGTTCGAAAAGGTGATCGAAGGAGTTCTCCCGCGCATCAAGCGTCAGGACAGCGATCGCCGTTTCCAGGCCTCCGAGAGCTATCTCCTCCGCCTTCGCGCCATAGTAGAGACTCGATTCGATGGGGCTGTCCGTCGGTTCGCTGGGTGAGGAACAAGGAGCGGACACGCCCGGGAGGAGCAGTGCCCCCAGCGTCAAGCAGACCGCAATCCTCCGGGGATTCCCGGATCTTGGAAAGGCCGTTTTCACAGAGCGCAGTTTCATTCCACCAAGACCCTCAAAATGCCTCATGTCGAGATGCGTTCTCGAGATGGACGACGGTTGACAGGGTGACCGGTTCAACCAAATCGTTCTCGTCGCCGACAGTGATTGAAATCCCAACTGCCACCGGCAGTTTGTTGTTGTCGTCGTCCGTTGCAGTAGTGCCTCCCATGGATGAAGGAAGGGAATCCCAGGAAACGCACTCTCTCAGGACGGGAGGCGAAGTGCCCACGTACTTGTAATACCGGATGTCCAGTCGCCGAACGCTTACAGCCACCTTTCCCGCCATGCGGGAGAAGTAGGTTAAGTCCGGGTCCGAAAAATCGAAAGTCTTCCAGACATCGGGCGGGTTGCCGTACGAATCGGTTACATAGCAGCGAAGAAGAGTATCGTCTTTGGAATTCAGGGGCACTCCGTCCGGCGTCAAGGGAGGCTCGGTGTTGCTTTCAACATCTCTGATCCAGTAACCAACTATGCACAACTCCTGTCTCCCCGAACGTGCAACCGGACACACGAAATAAATCTGGCCACTGCACTTCTGCTCTTGATTGCGCCAGCCCGGTAAGTTAGCTGAGTCCAAACCGACAAAATCGGCCCTTTTGGGCAAATCGTCCGTCAGGGAATCCGCCTTCGGTCCGGACGCCGCGGTTATGAGAACGGCGCCCTTGATCTCCCGCGACATCCCCTCCAGAATTCGATACGCCTTCAAATATATCTCTCTGCGGGCGGCAGAAGTCGCCTGCTCGTCTGTTCCTTCACTCAAGGCCGCAACGGGCAAGAGCGCCGCTAAAAAGAGGGCGATGGCTGGCACTGCGCGGAGTGTTGCTCGGACAGCGCTCGGCTGTCGGGACATGAACCTTGCTGAAATGCGAACGTATCCCAACACAGCATCGTTGTTAACAACCATGCGAATCTCCCACTCCTTAACGTTGGAATTTCACAAAAGTCACCAGGACTACCCTGTGGCGAGATTGCAGGTCGGGCTCGTCCGACGGCCACGAGACTCTCACCGTAAGTTTTTGAAGCCCGACTCGTACCAAATCGTCGAGCTTCTCAGTTTTTGGGGGGGCACCGAAAGCGACTTCATACTGAAAGAGTCGGGAGTAGCGCGCGGCGTCTTCGCTCACAAGCGGAATGAGGTTCCCAGACACAGCTTGGTCGAAATCGTGGGGAGCAGAGGTCCCAAAGAGCTCTTTTGCCTCTGCCAGGCTCAGACTCCCCTTCTTCACGGCTGACCTGATCTGATCGAGAAGCGCCTTCGCCAGTACGGTGGCGTGGGTTACATCCTCAGGTGAGGCCTCAGCACCTTCTCCGCTACCGACAGTCCGAGAATTCTCGGGGGCGGGAAGAGGACCTACTCCCCATGTTTTCCTTTCGGCTGATATCTCGGGCGGCGCGTCAGCATGCGAAACAGCCGCGCGAGCCGCCACGGGAGCAAAGGAAACTGATAGAGCGAGCGCAGTGGAAGAGGCTAACTTGACGAGCATCTTACCTCCCCTTGTTCGCGTCAGACGAGAACCGTCGTCAGGAACATCCCGGGACTCTTGTTCTTTCGATGACCTCGGCGAATTGTACCATATCTGCATGGTTAGTTCTTCTTTTTAACCTCCGTTGTCAATCGCGTTGGCCTGTGTTACCCTACGATACGCGACAGAGGCGGCGCCTCAGGCACCTCAGCCCCGGCATTGCCGGTTGAGCTTTGCCGACGCGAGAAGTTGGGCCGTTACTTGCCTGCCAGGTGCGGCTCTGCTCGTATAAGAACTGCCGCGCGTCATGAAACGCTCTCGTGAACGAGTCACCACATGTTCGATGCCGCGAAAACTCTCTGTGATGCTTTGATCTCCCATCAGGTCTCGGGCGATAAGTCGGCGGACCACGGCGCCCTTCTCTGTCCCGCGCACGAAAAAGCGCATCCGAGAACCGGTGAGGCAATCTTCCCCTTGTTCTACATGTACTCCGAGACAAAAGAGAAAAAGTATCTCGACGCGGCTCTGCTGCTTCTGAGATGGCTCTTGAGGACACAAAAGGACGACGGGTCATGGGAGCGAGAGTCCTCTGAGTTCGGGTACCTCAGCACCATCTCCCTCACCCTGGCTTTGTCCCATGCACAACAGCTCGCGAGAGACCTCATAGGAGATGAAGACCGGGTATCTCTTGAGGGGATGGTTCGGCGCGGCGCCGAATACGTCTATCGGAGAGCAAACAGGAAGTCGCTCACCCGACTCATCCCTGGCGCCGACCTGCTGGCCCTGTCCTCTGCTGCTTTGCACCTCGCTCATAGCATCACCGGCGAAAAAAAGTACCGCGACCGTGCGAAAGACGACGCTCTCTTCGCCATCCGGCGAGTCAACGAAGAGGGCTTTCTGGTCGGCGGGCGCTTCCCCGGCCCTTCTCGGTTCCCGTCGGTTGACGTCGGATTCAGCCTCGAGACTGGCCTGGCGGCTTTAACGGTTTACTCCTGCCTTTCCGGGAACAAGCGAGTCCGCGATGCCGTCCTCAAGGCCCTGAAAACCCATCTCGACTTCGTCACCCCTTCGGGCTACATTGACGCCTCATGGGGAGCGCATGTGGACCAGTGGAGCATCCTCGGAAATGAGGAGGGAAGCGGCTGCCAGGTCGCGTTCTTAGCATTGAGGAACTTCGATGCGCGCTTTCAGCGAGCCGCCGGCCAGAACCTCCGCTTCTTGCTCAAGAACATGACGAAAGATGGCCTTGTCACCGCTGGCCCGCACGCGAAGGACAAGACAGACTATCGCCCGTGCATCACACCAACCGCCTTGCGAGCCAACGCCCTGTGTCAAACACTGGTTTACTCTTCCGGCGTCCCTCTCGGCCGCGAAGGGAAATGGATTCTCCCGACGGAGGAAAAAGGCTGGGTCCGCTTCCACAAATCCGTCAATGTCCTCCAGGTTCGCACCTCCGCCCTCCTCTGCACCATCACCGGATACGGCGCGGGCGCTCGGCGTCGCTCCGCTTCTTCTGGCGGCGCTATCTCCCATCTCTGGCACAACCGCTTTGGGACCGTCCAGGCAGCCAGCGCCCACATCGCCGGAGTCCGCCATTCCGACGAGCGATCTACCGACGGATGGCTTGCCCCGAGAATTGAAGCCCGCATTGAAGGCAAGTATTTCAGCAACGTTTTCGACACGAACGCCCGCCTCTCCTTGTCCGATGACGGAATCCTCGACGACAAGATCGAAGTCGTAGCGAACGGAAGTCTAAAATCCGTACACGGCCGCGACTCCGGCATGAGCTACACGATGACCTATCGGTTCGACGGTCCCAGGATTACCAAAGAAATCGCGTTTGAAGGACCACGTAATGCCAGGGTCAGGGTTGTCGAACCAATCATCTTCGAAGAAGGCTGCGATGCGCTTCCTATCCCAAGTGGCATCGAGATTCGTCATCCCCGCGGCGCCTCGTGTATCCTGACCTCTTGTGACGAGAGAACGCGGGTCAAGAAGGCCAGTCCCGAAGATGTCGTCTGGAGTTCCATCCCGGTCTTGCGTGCCCTCCCCATCATCATTGAACGATGTCCACCGAATGAGACCGGCGACGCAGGGGTCAGCTACGCTCTGGAACTCCGCGAGTGGGAGTAGGACCGAGTGCTTCGCGCGTCAGGAAGGGAATGAGTAATCGCGCATCAAGCGTGCTGGCTTCCATTCTCCGCCGCTCCTCGGAAACGATATTGAAACCCCGGGCTGGGCGCGGAATAATACCGAAGGGGAAGACAGACGACTCAAACGCACGTCGGGGCCAGACTCCTTCGTGTCAGCTTGACAAAAGCACCCGTTATGTTTCTGCTTGCACTCATAGTGGCAGGATTGTTGTTCGCTTCTTCGGCACCGGCCTGGGCGCTGAGTGCGCCAATAACCGTGCGCCTCGACCCGCAGAAAGTCCTCCGGCACGTCCCGGAGCTCCGCGGCATCCACATGGCCCCCTTGAAGGACCCGTATCAGGAAGAGGACGTCATTCGCTTGAAAGCAATCGGCGCAAGATGCGTCCGCTTTGGTTTCAGCGCTTTGATTCTCGAGGACGAGGAAAACCCGGGTCAGTACAAGGAAGCTGGCTTTCAGTACCTCGATAACTTTGTTGCATGGTGCGAAAAGCACTCCCTCCCCGCAATCCTCGACATGCACCACGCCATTGGCCGAAGGAAATGGGAGGATACGCGAATCTGGAAGCACTACTTCGGCTCTAAAGATCCTAGAGAATACCAGGACCGTTTCGTGAACCTTTGGCGGGAAATCGCTCTGCGCTTCGCCCATCGCGGCGGCGTCGCCGCCTATGAGCTCCTCAACGAACCCAATCCTCCCGACGACGATTTTGCTGTCTGGAACGACCTCGCTCGTCGTGCAACCGCTGCCATACGGGAGTTCGACCAGAATCACCCCATCATCGTGGACTCCATCGGCTGTGCCAACCCCTCAAAATTCACCGGACTTATTCCAATCGGCGACCCCAACATCATCTACAGCTTCCATAACTACGAGCCTCACGATTATCATCAGCAAAAACGTCCGTGGTCATTCAGCGTCAACGGCGATACTTATTACTACCCGGGCATCATCAAAGGAACATACTGGAACCGCCGCCGTGTCCGCGCCGTCTTCGCGCCACCGGTTCGCTTCGCTCAGAACCACAACGTCCGACTCTTCTGCGGCGAATTCGGCTGCGTCTCCGACTGCCCGCCGATGACCGACATGATTTACCTGATGGATCAGATTTCGCTCTTCCACGAACTCGGGATTGGCTGGACGATGTTCAACTACATCCAGCGCGAGTCCAAGCCCTACTGGAAATCCCATTTCGACTGCAACCTGTTCATCTACTTCGTTCCCGAAAGCCGCCTTTACACCTTCGAGCGAAAACTCAACCTCATCCGATTCTTCCTGGAAAAGGAAGGCGACGTTCTCGCTCTTGACCAGCCGTCCGATGAGGATGTTACACTCTACGGAGTCAGAGAGCCGCATGGCCGCATTTCCGTGCTGGTCTCAAACAAAGACCGAGAAGCTCAGAAACGATTCAGATTGGAGCTGACCGGATTCGACCATGCTCCGCTCGGCTTTTTGTCCATCATGGACGAAACCACGCAGTCCTTCGAGCCGATGGGTCCGCTGGATTTGGAAAGCGACCGGTGCGAGCTTACGCTTCCTAAACTGAGCATCGCGAGACTCGACCTGCTCCCAGCTCATGCTGATACGGCGCAGGACGAGACAACGAATCAAAACTGTCCGCGCGTGCTATGGGGCGCGGAAAGTCTGACAAACAACGGAGGAAACTGATGAAGAGACTCACATTTGCTCTGGCAGTTATGGGTGCAGCGCTGGCTATCGCATGCCTCCTGTGGTTTTCTCGCTCGTGCGGGCAGAAGGAGGAAAGCGCTCCCGCCCCGAAACCCCAAACCGGGTCGGCCCCAGCACTGCTGGTGTCCAGGCAGGACCCCATGATGAACGAACCGCTCGCCAGGGAATACGTCCCCGAAAAACTCAAGGACAAACTCACCGTGACATGCAAAAAATGCGGCTGGCACCCGAAAGCCGACGCCAATAAGTGCCCCCATTGCGGCGCGGATGGCGATTTCAAAAGAGAGAGAGACTTCTATCCGGAGTTCTTCCTCCCCTGGAAATGGTCCTTGCTCATCAACGGCGACGAAATCTGGGCTACCGGCTGGGGCGGCATCAGCATCTATAGCCTCAAAGAGATGAAAGAAGTCCGCCGCATGACCGAAGACGACAACCTTCACTCCGACTTCCTCGGCTTTGCGGCGCTGTGCAAGGACGACCAGAATAACATCTGGGTCAGCGGTGGCGGCATCCCTGAGATGGAAGCCTTCGGCTTGTCGCGCTGGGACGGAACAAAGTGGATTCCCCACACGGCTGATATTGGCCTCTTACCGAGGAACATTGGCACCTACGCCCTTGTCTTCTCCTGGGATTCCACCTGGGCCGGCGGCCCAAAAGCGGGCCTTGTCCGCATCCGCCCGCGATGGAAGAAGGGCGTGGAAGGCGACCCCTGGCGCCGCTACTGGTCAGGGAACTTCGACCTCATTCCCTGCGATAACGTCATGGACATCGCCATTGATCACGACGATCCGACCCTTCTCTGGCTCGCCCTCTACGACCGTCCGGAGGGCGGCGACATCGGCGGAACCTGGAGAAGACCTGTCGAGGGCGTCTCCCCCTGGAAGAAGGACGACAAAATCCAGGACCCCGGCGGCCTTGCCAAATGGGGATGCAGGTGGGGCAGGGACGTCGGATTCTGGTCTTACGGCAAGAGCGACTGTCCAAGCGGCCGTCTCCTCGCCGTCGCCGAGGATAGCAAAGGACAGGTCTGGGTCGGCGGCGACCAACCGTCCAAAGGCATCGGCTGCTTTGACAAGAAGTCCGGCAAATGGACGCTCTACAACGAATCAAACGGCTGCCCCCTCAAGACGGTCTGGAACATCGCTGTGGACAAAAACGATAACGTCTGGTTTACTCACGCCCGCGATCCCATTTATCGCTTCGACGGAAAGACCTGGACGGCGTTTGAAGTTGAATTTCCGGGCAAGGGGAAAGCGGGAATTCCGGGCGGCGATTCGCTGAAAATCCTCGACAACGGAAACTTCGTCGTCTCCACCGAGTACGGATTGCTTCTGTACGATGTCGCAAGCAAATCCTGGAAGGCTTTCAAGGATTTGCCCTATCCGTGGCAGGAAGGTGGCGCGGCTAAACTTGAGGCCCCAGGAAAAAGCTGAAGTAAAAGTCGCCGGTCGTCGCCATCTGTTGGCACGAGCCGGTCAGAAACTAACAACGGTGGAGGGAGGAACCATGAGCAAATCGTTCTCGACGGGAATGACAGTTGTTGTGCTACTGCTCGCCTGGGCAACGGCAGCCCAGGAGCCGATAATCTTCCAGCAGGACTTTGAGTCCGATGAGGTCGGACAGCGCCCTTCCGGCAGTTGGTATTTCAACGAGGGGACTGGCGCCAGTTGCCTTGTCTCCGACGAAGCCACCGACGTCCCTGGCTCGCCTTCGGGCACAAAAAACCTCAAGTTCTCCAAAGCCCAAACCGGCTCCGGGACAGACCTCACCGTTCAGTGGAAATTTGAGGGATTCATTGACCAGGTCATGAGCTCCGGAAAACTGACAGCGACCTATTGGGTTTACTTCGCCTCCGGCCAGCTAATGCGGCACATCGCCTTCCGTGGATATAGCCCTTACAAACAGTACATGAAGATGGTCGTCCGGGGCAATTGGCCCGACGACATCCGGTTGGAATTCCCGATCAACGGCACTCAAATGCTCCTTTCCGGCGCCGCCTGGCACAAGCTCACCTTCGTCATGGAATGGAACCCCGTCTGGCCCCTCCCTACGGGCGGAATACCTAAGTCCGACGTAAAATGCCGATTCTTTGTTGACGACCAGGAGCACCCCGGCAGCCCCGCTAACATCCTCGAAGATTTAGTTTCCCCCTTCGGCAGCGTCGAGTTGAATACCAAAAGCGATGTCCCCGCCATCGCCTATTTCGATGACATCGTCGTCAGCACCGCCCCGCAGGTGAAATCTCTTGTCTGGGCGAACGGTCGCCTCGCCCTTTCATGGAAAGGTATCGCGGACATCGGCGGAACCCCCGCCCTCTATGAGGCCCTCGACCCCGCCGGGCCCTGGACGCTCATTCAGGGCAACATCGAATCGGGTTGCTCAGTCAATCCCGGCGCCGCTCGCTTGGCGTTTTATCGCGTCGGGCCCCAGGAACCTCCCTCGCCTGACCAAAAAGTAATTTTCTCCGACGACTTCGAGGCCTATGACACCTCGGAAGAAGTCGAAACCATCGGCGGGTGGAGCAGAGTCAACGGCTGCGGAAAGCCCGAGGCGACGTGGCGCCTGTGGAACACGGCGGGCGAGCCTCTGAACACCCAGGACCCCAACCTCGTCGGCATGTCCGGAAACTACATGATTTCCAATTCGGATTTCGCCCAGGACGCTCGTCTCGACGAAGAGCTCATTTCGCCAGCAATTGACTTCACGGGCTACAAGAACGTCGCGGTCGAATTCAAATGCCACATCAACAGTTACGAAGACGACACCCAGAACCCGCAAATCACCGACCTCGACGTTTCCACCTACGACCCCGATTCCAGCACGTGGTCTTCGTGGACGAATATCTTCAGCCGAGACAGCACAGCCGGCGACTGGTCCTCCGATACCGCGAAGTTCTTCGGCCTCGGTCCCGTTGCGGACGGTCGCATCATCAAGGTGAGATGGCGTTTCCATGAAGCGCAGTTCGACTACTGGTGGGCGATTGACAACGTGAGCATCACCGGTGAGCAATTGTGAGACAAAAGAACAAGAGAAGCCGCAGTTCTCTGCGCCCGACAACTCGCGCAGGCGACGTCGTTGCGTGCGTGTCGTCGCGGCCATAATCCTGTGGTGCGTCCTGTTCGGTGTTCTCGTTGGCAGCCGCCACTATACGTTTTCGTCGGCCATCGTCCACGACGAAGGCGTGTTTCTGTACGGCGGCATGGCGCTGGCAAATGGCGAGGTCCCGTACCGCGACTTCTGGGACCACAAGCCCCCCGGCATCACCCTGTTCCACTCAATACCCATCTGCCTCTTCGGCTACTCCATCCTCGCCGTCCGGCTCCACGAAATCTTCTGGCTCGCAATCTCGGCGACGATTTTGTTCTACCTCTGCCGCGCCTATCTCTCCGCACCCATAGCCCTCCTCTCGGTTCTCTTCTACTGCTTCTTCGTCAGCATCAAGCTCATCATCCGTTCCGGCGGCCTGACCGAAGAATCCGCCCTCACCTTCCACGCGCTAGCGTACCTTTTCGCCCTCCGGGTGAGGGGTTCGCTCAGACTGAACTTCTTTCTGTCGGGATTGTTCCTCGGCGTCGCGGCACAATTCCGCCAGCCCTTCGGCATCTCAATCATCTTCATCGTCCTTTGCCTTCTCTGGCGCCAAAAGGATTCGCTTCTTCCATTCTTGAAAAAGGTCCGGGCGCTCGTCGCACTCGCCCTCGGCGCGGCTCTTCCCGAAGCCCTCTCCTCCGCCTACTTTTTGGCAAAAGGAATCTGGCCGGAGTACATCGAAGCCAGCTATCTCTTCAGCTTCGTCTATATGGTTGGTTCACTCGACCCCGACGTCCTCACCTTCGGAGCCGCCCTTCAGAAGCACTGGCGAATCCTCCAGGCGACGGGTCCCTTTCTCATCAGCCCCGCCCTGGCTGCTCCGCTCATTTGGTGGCTTCCCGCCCGTCTTCGCCGGGTCGCCGTCCTCATGATTGTCGCTTTTCTCTGCGACGCCGCAGCCATTTCCCTCGGCGGTAGATATTATGAGCATTATTACCTCCAGGTCGCAATCTCCTCCTCCTTCCTCCTCGGTCTTGCTTTCCGGGCAATGTGGGAAGGGGTCCGACCAACCCGAGCCTCCGCGCGCCGCCGCTTTGAAGTTCCCTCCGCTTTTCGTCGTCTCAGGACGCTCACCCCAGCAAGCCGCCTGCTCTGCCTCCTCGTTGGCGCTCTCGTCTTGAGGGTCTGCGTCGTCTCCGCAGCCGATGCTGTCAAGGAATACCTCCGTCAGTACAAAGCGGAGATGGCGAACCGCCGTCAGCCCTCGGGGGAGCTCCGTGCCGAACGCGACATCGGAAGAGCCATCCGCACCGTGACCAAGCCCGGCGATCGGATTCTTCTTCTCGGCGCCTCACCCACCTCCGTCTATTTCGCTGGCCAGCGCCTCGCGGGCTCGCGTTACTACCATCTTTCTCCCTTCTTCCGAAAAGCCTTCGCCGAATCCATGCGAGAGTGTCACCGTCAGCGCTTAATCGCCGACTTGAAAAACCGAAAGCCCGCCCTCATTATCCTCGCCCATGAAGAACGGCAAATCTCTTTCGAGGGCATAGGAGTCGTCGAGAAAAGCGCCGCCAGCTTCATCCTCCCGTACCTGAACGAAAACTACGTCCCTCTCGAGAGCTTTTACCGTTTGTCGCAAATCAGGAGAATCCTCGGCTGGACTTGGTACGCAAGAACCTGTTCATTCCTTATCCGGAAAGATATGATCGAAGCAGTCAAACGCCGTCTTGGGGTGGAAGAAAAGGGGCCATCGTGAAACCGCACGATACCTCCAGCGCTGGCACGACGTCATCATGGAGCAGTGATTCATGTCCTTCAACTCATTTGTAGGAAACAAATTAGCCATCAGCATCCTCCGAAGAGCCCTCGAGGCGAAACGAGTCGCCTCCGCCTACCTCTTTCACGGCCCCGACGGCGTTGGGAAAAGCCTCGCCGCCCTGAACTTCGCCAAAGCCCTTCTTTGCCAGAAGGGGAAAAGCGATTTCTGCGACGCCTGCTCTTCCTGCCGCCGGGTGGATTCCGAAAACCATCCCGACGTGCACTGGTACAAACCGACCGGCAAAAGCCGTCTCGTCAAGATTGACCAGATTAGAAAGAACCTCATCCCTCAAGCCGGTCTCAAGCCTTTCGAGTCCGACTGGAAAATCTTCATCATCGTCGAGGCGGACAGAATGAACGATGAAGCCCAGAACGCCGTTCTCAAAACCCTCGAAGAGCCACCCGGCGAAAGCGTCCTCATCCTCGTCACCTCCAACCCGTCCGCGCTTCTTCCCACCATTGTCTCCCGCTGTCAGCCAATTCCTTTTCTCCCCATTCCAAAGGACGAGTTGGAATCGGCTATCGTCGAGAAATGGGGCGTTGGCAAAGAGGAAGCCCACCTCGTCGCCTCCCTTTCCTGCGGTTCATTGGGCTTCGCCAGGAGACTCCTCGACCGAGAGAATCTCAGTCGCCGAAAGACTTTTCTCAACCTGCTCGCCGACATCCCACGCAGAAGCTTTCACGAGATTCGTGCCGCCGCTCAGGCCGTCGAAGAGGAATTGAGGCAGCTTGCCGCCAGCCTCCGCCAAAAAGAGGACAAGCGCATCAAAGCCCTCGGCAGAGCTTTCACCGCAGAAGAGCGCGACGACCTGTCCGAAGAAAGCAACGCCCGCATCGCCAGCATCGTCCGCGAAGAGCAGGAGGATGTCTTGAATCTCCTTGCGTCCTGGTACAGGGATTTGTTAGTAATCAAGGAGGGCGCATCGCCAGATATGCTTACTAACTCGGACATGGCGGAGCCTATTCGCAACTCCGCTGTTAGTATGTCGAGAGATCAGATTCTGTCAGGTCTGAAAGCGGTCGAAGAAGCACGCAGGGCGCTGGCTCTGAACCTGCCCCTGGCATTTTCCCTGGAGGTTCTGTTCCTTTCCGCCCAGAAGAAGGTGGTAGCAACGTGACTCGCACCGAAACAGCGGTTCAGACCGAGTTGCCGGGCACGAAGGACGGCCGTGCCTCATTCCGCCTCAACGAAATCTACCAGGGCGATTGCATCGAGATAATGAACTCATTTCCGGCGGAGTCCGTTGACCTTGTCTTCGCCGACCCCCCCTTCAACATCGGCATCCAATACGAAAGCTCCGACGACAGCCGAGAGTACCGGGACTATGTCGCCTGGACCGAGAAATGGATTGACGCCGCTGTCCGACTCCTGAAAAAAACCGGCTCCCTCTACATCGCCATTGGCGACGAATATGCCGCCGAAATCCGAATGATCGGGCGTCGTAAAAATCTTTTTCTTCGCAACTGGATTATCTGGTATTACACGTTCGGCCAGCACCAGAGAAAGAAATTCTCTCGCGCCCACACTCACATCTTCTACTGGGTTCTCGACGAGCAGAACTTCACCTTCAACATTGACGCCATCCGCGTCCCCTCCGCCCGGCAGACCGTTTACGCCGATAGGAGGGCGCATCCGAACGGCAGGGTCCCCGACGACGTGTGGAACTTCTCCCGCGTTTGCGGAACGTTTAAGGAAAGGGTAGGCAAGCACCCGTGCCAGATGCCGGAGAGCCTCCTCGAAAGGATTATTCTGGCCAGCAGCAACAAGGGGGACCTCGTCCTCGACCCGTTCTGCGGGACGGGCACGACTGTCGCCGTAGGCCATGCACTCGGAAGAAGCCACATCGGAATAGATATTTCCGAGAGATATTGCGAATTGACCAGAGAAAGGCTCAGGCAAGGCCACTCGCCGGTGGCATAGCCGGCCCGGCGGTGGCATAGCTCTCCCCGCACGGAGGGCAGGGGAGTTCGTGTTCGGCTTGTTGAGGAGAAGCCCCCCGGCGACAACGCCGATTGGTGTGAGGCCCGGGGGCTTGAAAATATGATCACGGTTATTCAAGTTCGTCTCAGAGAAGCAGGAAAAGTCCATTACTTCCGCCTCGGTGACATGGACCTCAAGGTGGACGACTACTGCATCGTCCAGGCCGACCGGGGAGAGGAATACGGCCAGGTCGTCAGCGAGCCCGAGCACGTCCCCGAGGAGAATTTCGACGAGCCCTTGCGGATGGTCCTCCGCAAAATCACCATCAACGACCGCTATCAGATAAACAAAAATACCCGCGACGCCGAAGAGGGCCGTGGCGTCTGCCTCGATAAAATCCGCCAGCACAGCCTCCCCATGAAGCTCGTGGACGTCGAATATTCCTTCGACCGAAGCAAAATCATTTTCTACTTCACCTCCGACGGGCGCGTTGACTTCCGGGACCTGGTCAAGGACCTCGCACGGCATTTTCGCTCCAGAATTGAACTTCGGCAGATAGGGGTCAGAGACGAGGCAAAAATGGTGGGCGGCCTTGGAAGCTGCGGGCGGCCGCTTTGCTGCACGAAATTCCTCAAAGACTTTGAGCCAATCAACATCCGCATGGCAAAGGACCAGCGTCTTTCGCTGAATCCTAACAAAATCTCCGGAATCTGCGGCCGCCTCCTCTGCTGCCTGCGGTTTGAACATACAACCTATGTCGAGCTGAGCAGAAATCTCCCTCGCCTCGGAGCGCCCGTCTCAACCCCCATGGGCGCGGGGAGAATCGTTGACCACGAAGTGTTAGGTCAGAAAGTGAAAGTCCTCCTCGAAGACGGTCGCGAAGTCAAGCTCCCCGTGACCGACGTGATTATCGTCCAGGAACAGCCTGTTGAGGAGAAGAGCACTCCGACGTGTCCACCGGAAAATTCTACATCACAGCCGCAATAGATTACCCGAACGCCCTTCCCCACATCGGGACTGCGTACGAGAAAATCGGCGCCGACGTGGTGGCCCGGTACAAGCGCCTGTGCGGCCTCGACAGCTTCTTCGTCATGGGCACCGACGAGCACAGCGCCAACGTTGAGAGAGCCGCCCAGGAACAAGGGCTGTCGCCTCAAGAGTTCACCGACCAGGTTGCGCCGAAATTCGTCGAAGCGTGGCAGAGCCTTTCAATAAGCTACACTTCCTTCGTCCGAAGTTCCTCCGAAAGTCACGCGCGCTCCGTTCAGGACGTCTTCCAGAAGATTTACGAGAAGGGCGACATCTACCTCGGCTCTTACGAAGGCTGGTACTGCAACTCCTGCGAGAGGTTCTATCAGGAGAAAGACCTCGTGGATAACCTCTGCCCCACCCACAACAGACCCCTGGAATGGGTCAGAGAAAAAAACTACATCTTCGCCCTTTCCAGGTACGCTGCTGCCCTCCTGAATCACATTGAGCAAAATCCCGATTTCATTCAGCCCGAATCCAGAAGAAACGAAATCCTCAGTCTCATCGAGAGCGGTCTGGAGGACATCAGCGTCTCCCGCGTCGGGAGAAAATGGGGAATCCCTCTCCCCTTCGACACCTCCCAAATCATCTATGTCTGGTTCGATGCCCTCATCTGCTATCTCACCGGCATCGGCTACAGCGACGACCCCGACACGTTCGTCAGATACTGGCCCGCAGACGTGCACATCATCGGTAAAGACATCACCCGCTTTCATTGCGCCATCTGGCCTGCCATGCTGATGTCCGCGGGAATTCCGCTGCCGAAGAAGGTTTGGGCTCACGGCTTCGTTCACTTAGAAGGACAGAAGCTCAGCAAAACGACCAAGGTCACCGTTGACCCCATCGAGGCAGCCAGAAAGTACGGAGCAGACGCCCTCCGCTACTTCCTCATGCGCGAAATCCCATTCGACCGCGACGGCAATTTCTCGTGGGACAAGTTCCACGAACGTTACGCCGCCGACCTCGCCAACGACCTCGGCAACCTCGTCAACCGCGTCGTCGCCATGATTGGCAGATATACCGATGCAAAAGTCCCTCAACCTTCCGCGATGAACGCCATTGACGAGGACGTTGCGGAAATGGCAATCCGCACCGTCAAATCCGTCGGCTCTGAAATTGACACGTTCAACCTTTCAACGGCCTTGACGCAGATATGGGACTTTGTCGCGCGCTGCAATCGCTATGTCGAGGAAACTGCCCCCTGGAACGTTCGCAAGGATGGCCCCCCGGAACGCCTCAACACAATCCTGTACGTCCTCGCCGAAGCCGTTCGTATCATCGGCGGCCTTATTCTCCCATTCATGCCCAAAGCCGCCGAAAGAATCTGGCAGCAGCTCGGCCTCGAAGCCGAGTTTCCCAATCTGACAAGGGAAGCTCTTGAAACATGGGGTGGAATCGCGCCGAGAACACCAGTCGCCAAGCCCGAGCCAATTTTCCCAAAGCTCGCGTAGCTTGCCGACCACTCCACACCCAGGGATTATGGTGGTGTGTGGCTGTGTTTCAGGGGCAGCGTATTTGGGCGTACCGCCGGCATCCCGCCGGCTGTCTCGGGGGCATCTTGCCCCCGCTGCTGAGGGCGAGACGCCCTCAAGACAGCCGCCGAGACGGCAGCCGTACGTGCGCACACTCCACCCATACGGTTGCAGCCGCGCCCCTATGATAGAATTGATTTGACGCCAACCACCCAGTTATGACAGCCTAACAAGCAACCAAAGCAAAAATAAAAGCATAAGAGAAAAGGAGGGTGTCCATGAAACTCGGAGTCTTCACAGTTCTTTTCGCCAGCGAGCCTTTTGAGAAGGCGCTCGACATGGCCGCGGCGGCAGGTCTTCAGTGTGTCGAGTTAGGCTGCGGCAATTATCCGGGAACCTCTCACTGCGACCCGGATGCCTTGCTCGGCAGCAAAGACAAAATCAAGAAGATGAAGGACGCCATCGCCTCCAGGGGGCTGGAGATCAGCGCCCTGAGCTGCCACGGCAACCCGCTCCATCCCAACAAGAAGTACGCGGATGCCAACATCGAAGCGATGAAAAAGGCTGTCCAGCTCGCCGAGAAACTCGGAGTGGAAGTCGTCATCAACTTCTCCGGTTGTCCGGGCGATTCCGACGGTTCCAAGTACCCCAACTGGGTAACCTGCCCCTGGCCGCCCGATTACCTTGAGATCCTCAAGTGGCAGTGGGAAAAGAAGGTCATCCCCCACTGGACCGAGATGGCCAAGTACGCCAAGGACCACGGCATCAACAAGCTCGCCTTCGAGATGCACCCCGGATTCGTAGTCTATAACACGGAGACGCTTTTGAAGCTCAGGGCAGCCGTCGGCGACATCATCGGCGCCAACTTCGACCCGTCCCACCTCTTCTGGCAGGGCATGGACCCCATCAAGTCAGTCCGCGCTCTCAAAGGCGCCATCTGGCATGTCCACGCCAAGGATTGCCGGATTTACCCGATGAACTCCGAAGTCAACGGCGTCCTCGACACAAAGAGTTACACCGACGAAATCAACCGGAGCTGGATTTTCCGTACCGTCGGGTATGGGCACGGAGCCGACTTCTGGAACGACTTCGTCTCCACCCTCCGTATGGCCGGATTCGATGGCGCTCTGAGCATCGAGCATGAGGACAGCCTCATGAGCAACAAGGAAGGCCTTGAGAAAGCCGTCGCCTTCCTGAAGTCCGTGCTCATCAGGGAGAAGGCAGGTGTCGCATATTGGGCGTAGGATTTTGTGATAGCCACGTTCATCTCGATTTCGCCCAGTTCGACAAAGACAGAGATTCCGTTGTGTCCCGGGCGAGTGAGGCCGATGTTGTCTGCCTCATCGACCCGGGACACAATTTGGAGTCCAGCCGAAAAGCAGTTCAATTGGCCGAGCAGTATCCGCGGGTGTACGCCGCCGTCGGCATTCATCCCCACAACGCCGCTCAGGATTCTCCTGAAACCGAAAAAGAGCTTCGCGGCCTGGCGCGCAAGCCCCGCGTCGTCGCCATCGGTGAAATCGGTCTCGACTACTTCCGCAACCTTTCCCCGCCCGAAACGCAGAGAGAGGTTTTTCGTCGCTACCTGCGCCTCGCGAAGGACCTCAACCTCCCGGTTATCGTCCATTGCCGCGATGCCTTTGATGACGTTCGCACCATCATTCAGGAGGAGCAGTCTGGTAACCTTCAGGGCGTCCTTCACTCCTTCTCCGGCGATGAGAGTTCCGCACTCTCCTTCCTTGGAATGGGCTTCTACGTTTCCTTTTCGGGCCAGGTCACGTATCCAAAGGCGGATTCCATTCGCGCCGCAGCCCAAACGGTCCCCATAGAGAGGACGCTCATCGAAACCGATTCTCCGTTCCTCACACCTCAGCCAAAAAGGGGCGCCAGAAACGAGCCAGCATTTGTCCGCTTCGTCGCCGAGGAACTGGCAAACATAAAGGGGTTGTCGGTAGATGACGTTGAGAGAATCACGACCAGAAATGTCCGCCGCCTCTTCGGTGTTGGGCCTGAACTCAAAGGCGGCGTCATCGCCTACAAAATCCGCAACTCGCTGTACCTCAACATCACAAACGACTGCACCAACACCTGCACCTTCTGCCCTCGCCTCACAAACCCCGTCGTCAAAGGCCACGACCTTTCCCTCGAGGCAGACCCCTCCCTTGAGGACATCATGGCAGAACTCGCCCGGCATTCCGGCTACGAGGAGGTCGTCTTCTGCGGATTTGGCGAGCCTCTATTGAGAATCGAGGTGGTCAAGGAGGTCGCGCGGCTTCTCAGAGAAAAAGGGTCCTATAACCTCCGCATCAACACCAACGGCCAGGCCAACCTCATCCACAACCGCAACGTCGTCCCCGAGCTCACCAAGCTCATCCCGAGCTTCTCGGTCAGCCTCAACGCACCCAGCGCCGAAGAATACAACCGCCTTTGCCGCTCGAAGTATGGCCCTCAAGCCTACGACGCCGTCAAGGATTTTATTTCGGAGTGTAAGAAGAACGGTGCCACCGTCCTCGCCACCGTCGTCGCTATTCCTGGCCTCGACCTCGAGGCCTGCCGCAAAGTCGCGGAGGAAGAACTCGGCATCCCCCTTCGCATTCGCCCCTACAACGAAGTCGGCTAACTGCTCCCGACGCAAACCTCCGTCCCGCACGAAGACGATTTCCGAATCGCGTCCGTAACCCGCTGCACGAGGAGAACTTCGTTTGCCTCTGGAAAAGCCTTGCGTTGTCCTTGCGAGGACTCGAGAAATGACCGCACTAACTCCTTCCACACCCCCGTCTCGGGGAAAAACGTCGGGGTCGTGTCAAAATACTCTCCCCTCGTCGCGACCTCCATCTTGAAGGGCGAAGTACCTCCTCGCCCCTTCGTCCCCGCCACTAAAATCCCGGAATCATCCGCCGCCGCCAGCCAGTCCGCCTCAAGAAAAACCACCGCCTTTTTGCACTGCACCACTGCCACCGCGAGGTCTTCCGCGTCAATCTCCCGCCTCGAGCCAAACCATGTCTTGGGAACGTCAGGACTTTCGGCAAACCGATGAAACAGCCGACCCGAGACTGACACCGGCTCGTCTCCGGTCAGCCACAACGCCAGGTCCAGCATCTCCTGCCCCGAAACCGCCAGCGCGCCACCCCCTTCCTTCGCCTTTATCTGCCAGAAATCCTCCGCAGGAATCGTCTTGTGCCCGCACCAAGCTCGGCAGAAACATACTGTCCCCAAATCCCCGTTCACGATAGCCTGCTTGATACTTATTGCATGTGGGTCGTGTCGCCTCGGAGCCGCGAACATCAAAACCCTGTTCGCCTTCTTCGCCGCATTCAGCATCTCCTCTCCTTCCTCCGCATTCATTCCCATTGGCATATCGCAAAGCACATGTGCCCGTCGCGAAAGCGCCGTCACCACGGCGTCCTTGCGCTCCGACGGCGTCGTACATACGCTCACAAGCTCCACCCGTCTCCTTTTCAGCATCGCAAGATAATCGTCGTAAACCCCTTTGATCCCAAACTTCAGCGCAAGGGACTGTGCCCGTTCCACATCCGCGTCCGCAATCGCCACGACCTGCGTCTCACGAATCCCTAAATACGCCGGTATGTGATTCTCCGACGCCGACTTCCCGCTTCCAATTACCGCAACACTCAGTTTCATCTTTCACGTGACGGTTCTGTTTTTGCTCACACGGGACGCCCTGGCGTCCCAACCGCCCTCACCTCAGCTTCTCCTCCACCAGGTAAATGGCATTTCCCCGGAGGGCAAGGTAATGCAGACTATCAGGGGAATCAAAGACTATTTTACTTCCCCGCGCGGTTCCATCGTATTCCTTCCCCTCCCTTCCATCCACGACAACAAGACGCTTATCGCCCACCGCAGCCACATAAGCGACATGCTTGCTGTCCGGGCCGAAGATGAGACTGCCCTCCCCAATGCCATCGTATTTGTCCCCCTCCTCTTCATCCACGACCACAAGCTGCTTATCGCCCTCCCCAGCCGAATAAGCCACATGCTTGCTGTCGGCGCTGAAGACCGGCCCGCGTTCGCCGATTCCATCGTATTTCTTCCCCTCCTTTTCATCCACGACAACAAGCCGCTTGTCGCCGACCCCGGCAGCGTAAGCCACGCGCTTGCCGTCCGGGCTGAAGATGAGACTGCCCTCCCCGATGCCACCGTATTTCTTCCCCTCCTTTTCGTCCACGACAACAAGCCACTCATCGCCCACCTGAGCCCCATAAGCCACATGCTTGCTGTCCGGGCTGAAGATCAGGCCCGCAATGCCATCGTATTCCTTCCCCTCCTTTTCATCCATGACGACAAGCCGCTTAGCCCCCACCTGAGCCGCATAAGCGAGACGCTTGCCGTTCGGGCTGAAGATGAGACTGCCCTTCCCAGTGCCATCGTATTTCTTCCCCTCGTTTTCGTCCACGACGACAAGCCACTTAGCGCCCACCTTGGCCCCATAGGCCACATGGTTGCTGTCCGGGCCGAAGATGAGGCCCCCAATGCCATCGTATTCCTTCCCCTCCTTTTCATCCATGACGACAAGCCGCTTATCGGCCAGGCCCGCCATATAAGCCACATGGTTGCTGTCCGGGCTGAAGACGGGAGTGCCCTCGCCGATTCCATCGTATTTCTTCCCCTCTTTCTCATCCATCACGACAAGCCACTTATCGCCCTCCTGAGCCCAATACGCCACATGCTTGCTGTCCGGGCTGAAGATGCGACTGCCCTCCCCAATGCCATCGTATTTCTTCCCCTCCTTCTCATCCACGACCACAAGCCGCTTATTGCCCACGCCCGCCATATAAGCCACATGCTTGCCGTCCGGGCTGAAGATCAGGCCCCCAATGCCATCGTATTTCTTCCCCTCCTCTTCATCCACGACAACAAGCTGCTTATCGCCGACCCCAGCCGCATAAGCCGCATGCCCGCTGTCCGGGCTGAAGATGAGACTGCCCTTCCCAATCCCATCGTATTCCTTCCCCTCCTCTTCATCCACGGTCACAAGCCACTTATCGCCCACCCAAGCCGCATAAGCGACGTGCTTGCCGTCCGGGCTGACTCTGAAGGTCGCCGCGATCCACGAAGAAAAGTCAATGCGGGCAACAAGCTTTTCGGAAGAGGTCCTGCTTCCGACCTCCTCTCCCCACAGCGCTCCCCCCGCCGCGCTCACCAGCGAAGCAGTGGCCCAGAAAAACACAATTTTCCTCAGCATTTGCGTTTCCCTCCTTTCTCGACATGCCGCGCGAACCGTACCAGCGGTCCCGGGGGAAAAACCGCTCCCACGCCCCCGGGTGCGATTAGTTTCAGCGCTGACGAGCTCCGCTCCAATGCCGGAAGGCGGCCTGCCTTATACACTGAAGCGAAACTTGATGACATCTCCGTCGCTGACAATGTACTCCTTCCCCTCCAGCCGGAACAGACCCTTTTCCCTGGCTGTCTTCATGTCCCCGGCTTCCCTCAACTCCTCGTATGCGATGACCTCCGCCCGAATGAACCCCCTCTGCATATCGCTGTGAACCTTCCCCGCCGCCTCAATCGCTGGGGTCCCTGCCGGAATCGTCCAGGCTTTGACTTCCTTGTCGCCGATCGTGAAAAA
This sequence comes from uncultured Verrucomicrobiota bacterium, assembly GCA_964482435.1. GTDB lineage: Bacteria > Auribacterota > JABMQX01 > JABMQX01 > JABMQX01 > CAYZXL01. Next base: position 17,668 of record CAYZXL010000021.1, on the reverse strand, counting down.
GGAAATGAGCCTCAGAAGCCCGAACGACGCATCGAGCAACTTCGGCTTCGCTGGTTTTTCTATCCCCATCTCCCGCAGGAAATCGCTCTGCTCCTCAAGTGGAAGCCGCGAAATTTCGTCCTCCAACTTCCCGCAAATCGGCACGACCGGGAAACTCTTCTCCTCGCAATACTTCGCAACTTCCGGTGGAATTTCCTTCCCGATTCTCTCTTCCCCGATGTTTAGCACAACGAGCACCGGCTTCTGCGAAACAAACCTGAATCCCCTCAGCTCCTTCTCTTCCTCGTGCGTCAGTTGAAGCTGCCTCAGGGGCAGCTCCCTGTTCAAAAACTCCCTGCACTTCAGAAGCCCCTCGTGCTCGAGCGACCGCTTATCCTTTCTCGCCTGAAGCTCCTTCTCTATCTTCCCGATTCTCCTCTCCGCGGCATCCATATCCGCGACAATCAACTCCAGCTCTATCGCCGAAATGTCCCGCACCGGATCGGTCCCCTCGTAAACCTGCTTCACTTCGGGATTCTCAAACCCTCTCACGACGTAAATCAGAGAGTCCACATCGTGCAAATGCGTGAAAAACTCCCCCGGCGTCCGGTGCGACTTGTCGTGGTGCTCCACCATGAAGCCCGCCATGTCCACGAAGTTGACTTCCGCGTACTTCACCTCCTCCTTCGGCTCCAGCGAGTTGATGAAATCCAGCCGCCGGTCAACAACCTTCGCCGTCCCGCGATGCACCTGCGACGTTTCAGTGAAGAACGGCCCGGTCGGCGCGGACGACCCAGTCAGAAGATTGAAAATCGTCGTCTTCCCTGCGTTTGGCAGCCCAATCAATCCAATTTTCATGGCTCGCTCCCGTGATACGCGGATGAATCGCACCCGACTGGCGACGTAAGCCCAACCGAGCGACAGAGCCGCGCAGATGCCCGCGCGCGCCCGACCACGCCCGTCTGGCAACCACAACTCCGTTATCGACGTCGCCGATGTTGTCCCAACGTTACCTCAGCGGGTACAGTCCGTCAACGCCTTTTGGCCCAGGTCCAGCCCCACGCGCATCGGCGGCTTCCTCTCTCCGGCGAAGGGCGGAACCTCTCCACGAGACAAATCGGTTGGCAATGGTGAGTTAGAGTGATAAGCTTCCCGCCAACTTGTCCCCGCGTCCTCGCGCGGAAAGGCGAATTCGTGTCGTCGCACGTACCTTTCTTAGAAAGGAAACGAATGCCTGGAAGCAAAACCAAATCGCTCAAGCTCATTAGTTTGTATCTCGCCGTTGTCTCAATAACGCTCATCCTTCCCGCCACTTCTCTCGGGCAAGGTGTTGGCATAGAGCCCGCCATCGAGGTTGCCCAGGACGGCAACGTCCACGTGAAATGGGGCACCAAGCACGATTGCATCGGTCCCGCCGTCTCCTTCGGAGTGCAACTCGGCGACGACCCTCTCGAGGTCCCGTACTACCGCCTACGCGCCGAGGCGTCGAGCTCTCGCCATTCTGCCATTGCAGGCGTGCCACGTGCCGCAATTCCCGAACCCGCCCAGTTCCACACCGCGGAACTCTCCTTGGCCAAACTCGAGGAAACCGTCAAAGACGCAGCTTTCGATGGACTCGTCTCCTATCGGGCCACCTGTTTCGACCCGACCTCAAAGACCCTTCTTGACTCCGGTGACTGCGTCTTCAGATATATCCGTCGGTGCGAATCGTATCAGCGAGCCGTTGTGATAACCGAAGGCCCAATCGTCGCCAACGTCACGTGCGGCTCCGTCCTCATCCGGTGGGTGACCGACCTCCCGAGCGTTGGCAGAGTTTTGCTCCGCGAAAAATCTTACTCATCCTCCACGCCGCAGACAGAGCACGAGGTTCTCATTGACGGCCTCCAGCCTGATAAAAATTACTCGTACCACGTTGAGGCCTGGACACCCTCGGGCGATTCGTCCGCCCGCATTGACCTTTTCCTCGCCCGCCGATGCCGTTTCCGCACGGCACCGGCCAGCGGCTCAGACGACCCCTTCTCCTTCGCCGTCTTTTGCGACACCCGCGCTAACGACAGCGCTCCAGCTGTTACACAGTCCTTAAACGGGGTCAACGCCGATGCCCTGCGCCAGATCGCCATCGCTGCCCTTCGCAAGAAAGCCAGGTTTGCCGTCGTGCCGGGGGACCTTATCTGGGGCATAACGGATGATGCTCGAACGGCCGAGTTCCAGTACAAATCCTGGAAGAGAGCAGTCAGCCCAGCCGCCCGCTTCATCCCCTTCTACACCGGAATCGGAAACCACGACGCCGAAATCTACGACGAGCAACACATCAACGACAAGACTGTCCGCGTGAGAAGGCAACCGCCCGACACCGCAGAAGAAATCTTTCGCAGAGAGATGACCAACCCGACAAACGCCCCACAAGTCCCCGACGGCTCCGACGACCCTACCTTCTCCGAAAACGTCTATTCTTTTGACTACGGCAGCTGCCATTTCATCGTTCTCAACACCGATTACAAAGTCATCACCCGGCGCCTCTCCGAAGCGTCTCTGGGTGCCTTATCAATCACAAAGGCCGATCCCCCCGACGACCGGCAGACAGGAAAAATCATCGGAACCCAGCTCGAATGGCTCAAACGAGACCTCCAGTCCGCCGCTGAACGCGGACAGAAAAACATCTTCCTCTTCTTCCACGAGGCGCCTTTCCCCAACGGCGGCCACCTCGCTGATTCGATGTATCACCAGGGCGACAAAGCCTATGTGGAGCCGAGGAATAAGTTTCTGCGCGTTCTGTTTCAGCACGGCGCTTCACACGCCGCCCAGACCGGCTCTTCGGACTCTCCCTCCTCCCGCGTGGTCGCTGTCTTTTGCGGCCACGAACACAACTACAGCCGCACCCTCATTGACGGCAACATTGACAAAGCCTTCACGTCGCCCATCTGGCAAATCATCACCGGCGGTGGCGGTGCTCCGTTCCATCCCCGGGAGCGAGCCCCCTGGTCCCAAAACGTCAAAGCCTTCTCCCCAAGGCAGGAGTACTGCATCGTCTCAGTCGCAGGCCAGACCGTCGAGCTCCGCGTTTACGACCTTGCGGGCAACCTCATTGACCGGGCCGACCTGAGGTAGCTCATTCGCCAAGGCCTTGCCCGTGGGCCAGCCTCTCGCAACCACCCAAGCCGTCGCCAACTCCATCGGCCCCTCACCCGTTGTTGCCGCCTCTCCCTCGCGATCTTTCCTCGGCCATTTCGCCTTTTCCACAAACCCCAACAAACTTGATGACCGAATTCCCACCATTTGGGACAATTTGTCTCATAAATCTTCACCCGGAGAACACTTTGCCCCAATCACGCTACTAACCATTTGAGAACCAAAGATGCACAGGAGCAGCCCGGTGGGCGAAACCGAACAGCGTCTTGTCTTGCTTGCGAGAACAGGCGATACCGAAGCCTTCTCCGAGCTTGTGTCGCTCTTTGAATCGAAGGTTTACCGTGCCGCGTACGCTCTCGCGGGAAACGAGCACGACGCCAGAGACCTCGCCCAGGAAACGTTCGTGCGGGCGTTCAAAGGAATCGGCGGCTTTCGGGGAAAGTGCTCCTTCTTCACCTGGCTCTACCGGATTCTTTTGAACAGCTTCAAGACCTGGCTGAGGGCACGCAGTCACATGCCCAAGGTGGTAGTCAGCGACCGGCAGAGCACGACCCGGCAAGAGCAGCCCGGTTTCGGCCAGTCAGAGTCGCACCTGGCTTCCGACCGCGAGACCATTGACAGGGTGTACAAAGCCATCTCCGCTCTCCCCGACGAGCAAAGAATGGCAGTCGTCATGCATTGCCTTGAAGATATGAGTTACCGTGAGATCGCCAGCGCGATGCGCTGTTCCGTCGGAACCGTTAAGTCCCGAATCCACGCCGCAAGGCTCGCTCTCAAACGCGAAGTCCTCGGCGAGGAGCATCTAACTTGATGGAGCAGCCTATGGCAGCCGAGGCTCATCCGCCGGGCTCGGGCAGTGATGCAGGGGGCCGTCTCAACGATGACACCAACGACTTCAGGAGGCACCGCTAAAGATGAAGTGCAAAAAAGTCCGAAAAAACCTTTCAGCTTACGCCGACGGCGAGCTGAAACCGAGACCACGTGATCGCATTGCAGCGCACATCGCCTCTTGCCGCGAGTGTTCCGCGGAGTTGTCTCGCATTCAGGAAGTCGCTCGCGCCGCAAAAGCGTCTGTTCGCAGCGTAGTCTCCGCGAAAGAGCCGCCATCAGACCTCCGTCGGCAAGTCATGCAAGCCCTTTCTCCAATCCCCTCGCCCCGTTGCATTCCTATTCCTGTCCGAAAACTCGCCGCAGGCGCAATCGTACTTTCCGTCGTCAGTGGGCTTTTTGGTGCCGGCCTTGTTGGGCTGCGCCCGGGCTCCGAGGGCAATACCCTCCGCCGCACAGTCGCTGTCCAGCGTCGTGTCATCGCCGAAGCGCAGCGCGATTCCCAAACCGCCCGAGCGGAGTTGCTCACAGTCAAAGCGAGGCTGAGCAGAACGGAGCGCGAGCTTCGGGTTGCTTTGGTGAGATCCGGCGAGCTTGCTCGGGTTCTGGCGCAGGCTCCTGGTGAGGAACCCCGCCTCGTGCGCCCGGCCATCACATCGCTCGAGATGCCCGGCGCTCAAAGCCTTCTGGCCAACGGCTTTTTCTGAGGCGGGTCCGTTCCGTCGGAATAACCGCCTCTTCAAAACAGTAACAGCACGACGTCAAGGAGAGACCTCATGAGAAAAACAGTTGCCACCACGCTTGTCTTACTTGCTGCGTCACTTCTCCCTCTGCCGGAGTCGGCCGCGCTGCTGTCCGGACCTTGTGGGCTTGGTGCTGTCGTCGGAGAAGCTGCCATCCAAGCCTCCACACAGAAAACGGTGTCCCCGGAATGGTCCTCCCTTCTTCCCGCAGACACCGCCTTCGTCCTCGCCGTGGAGGACGTAGAGTGTCTCACAAACCTCCTCTTCCCGCCCGACCCATCGAAAGCGAAACTCCCTTCCGTTGACTCACTCGTCGGAGTGATTTCCGAAATCGAGCCTGACGCTCGTCCTTTCGTCGAGGCCGCGGCAAAAGCTGCCCGCACCTTCTTCAAGTCCCTGCGTAGTGACCTCGCCTGCGGCGTCGTCATGATAGACAAATCGCCCACGCTCCTCCTCGTCGCCAACCTCAAGCCCGAGGTTACCGACATCCGCCAATTCCTCTCTCAATCCATCCAGCCTGCCCTTTCTTCTCTCGGCATCGAGTCCGCCATCCGGGAAGAACGCGGCGCACTCTGTCTTCAAATGCGCGATTTCTCCATTTTCTTCGCCGTGTCCGGACCGAAGCTCTTCGTCTCGACCAACGCGGATTTACTCCTTCGCGTGAAAGAGGGAAAGCTTTCTCCCGACTCGAGTCTGTCTTCCCAGCAAGCTTTCCAGAAAGCCATCGCCGTCGCCCCGCCCCAGGGCGTGTTCTTCTATGCCCCCCTTCATGCCCTCGTCCTCCCGTTTCCCCAGTTAGCCTCCGGGGGCACGCCAAAAGCGCTCGCGAACCTCGGTCTCGCTCAGCTTGAATCTGTGGCCCTGGCCGCCAACCTCGACGGTTCATCCCTCAATCTCGCTTTCGCCCTGACGAACTCGGGAGAATTCACGGCGCTCCCCGCAATCCTCGCGCGCCCGAACACGCCAACCCGCGCGGCCAAATTCGTGCCGCCCGATTATTCGCTTTTCAAAAGATTCAGCACGGCAGGGGCGCCCGATGCCTATCGCGAGTGGCAGGCGACTGTCCGCCGAATGGTTGACGATGTGACCTGGAAGGAATACCAGGATGCCCTGGCAAACTTGAACAAGCAGCGGGGTTTTTCATTCGAGGAGGTTCTTGAGCTCCTCGGCGACGAGGTCGCTGTCGCCGTCAAGTTCCCGGAGCTTTTCGGGATACCCCCGTCTCTCCTCATCGTCTCTGTCAAAGATGAAGCAAAGGCTCTTGACCTGGTTGGCAGGGCTCTCAAGCATGCCGGCGCTGACCTCTCGGCTCTTCAACCCCCCGAAGGGCCAACAATCTACGCGACCTCTCTCATTCCCAAAGTGTTGCTCTCTTACACTGCCAGGGACGGCTATCTGATTTTTGGTCTTGACCCTTCCTCCGTCGCCCGGGCCATCCAGGCGTCCAAATCCGGCAAATCTCTCGCCCAGGACCCCGCTTTCGCATCAGCCCTCAATGCCGCTCCGAAAGAAAATCTCGCCTTCGCCTACGCCGACATGCAGCCAATCGTCAACTTCGCCGCCACACTATACCTCAGGGTCGAAGCCGCGGCGGCCTCCGCGGTCATGGCCATGCTCCAGATGTTCGGGACTTATACCCCCACCGAGGCCGCCACGCTGGCCCAGGCTGTCCAGCTCGAATACAAATCGCTGGGTCACGTCGTCTTCTACGCCACCAGCGGAAAGGACTATCTCTCGGCGCAGGTCAGAGTTCCACTTGAGCTAATAAGCATGTTCTCTCCCATCGCCCAGAAAGAGCTCGTTCGCTCCATCGCTCATGCGCGCGAGAAGGCCCGCCGTGCGCAGTGCAGGAACAACCTCGGTCAGATAGCGCTGGCGTGCAACATGTACTCCCAGGAGCACGATGGCAAGTTCCCGGAGAGGTTGTCCCAGCTACAACACTACGTGGGCGACCTCCGGGTCTTTGTCTGCCCCGCCACCGACGCGACCATCTCTCGCCCAGAAGATATGGATTCCATGTCGAGCTACAAGCTCATCGGTGGATTCACCATCAAAGAGGTGAAAAACACGACCGAAAAGCTCCTTTTGTACGAGAGCGTCGAAAACCACAAAGAAGGCGCCAACGTAGCCTTCGCCGACAGCCACGTCGAGTGGGTCTCGTCGGAGGAGCTCAAAGAGCTTTTGAAAAAAGCCGGTCTGTAAATCAAGAGGCATTCTCCGCGTCGGTCTCGCTGGCCGCGACAAGCCGCGAAGCCAGACACCGACCTCAAACGAAGCGACAATCAGAAATGGAGGTAACAACCATGACAAGGACATGCAAGAATTCAGCAAAAGCCATCCTGACGGCAATGGTTTGTGCCTTTGCCCTCAGTCTCGCACAGCCCGCGTTTCCGGGATGGCTCGACGGCCTCAAAGAGATCAAAGTCGGCGATAAGACCTATCCCGTCTGCCCCGAGGAGGAGTGGACCAGAGCCGGCTTTCCTCCTCGGCAGGTCCCCGACGAGAAAAACGCCGCCATCGAATACATCAATGCAATCAACCTCTACGTCAAAGAGCCCGAAAAGCTCTCTGACCTCTACAGCTACGTTCAGCAGAACGTATGGATTGACGAGGCGAAAGCCCTCCTTCCATGGCTTGACCAGAACGTCCCCGCCATCGCCGCCGTCCGCGAAGGCGCAAAAAAGGAGGACTGCGAGTTTCCTCTTCTCAAAGCACCTGGCGAACCGATGATGAATCTCCTCCTGCCCCATCTTTCCACGATGCGAAGCCTGGCAAGGCTCCTCGTCATCCAGGGCAAATATTTGGAGTCCCAGGGCAAGTATCGTGAGGCTCTCGACAACTACTTCCTCATCGGGAGAATGGGCTATCACGTCTCGAAAGAGCCCATCCTCATCTCCGGACTCGTCGGCGTTGCCTGCGATTCCATCGCCGCAAGGGCCATCGAAAGCTATCTCCTCCGAAACCGTCTCGACGCTGCCACCCTCGCTTATCTCCGGGATAGGTTCGATGTCCTGGGCGGCGCAGCTAATAACTACGACATCGCTATCTCCGGCGAAAAGGCCTTCTCCCTCCTGGCACTGGACGACCTCTTCAGACACCCGGAAAACCTCTCCTGGTTTCTCGGGTCCGAGGGACAACGGCTCCCGCAACTGAAGCAAGTGGCAGCGCGCGGCCTCATCTATTTGCCCGGACTCCGCGCCATGATGAAAACCGATATCCGACGATACTGGGACTGGATGGACGAGTGGAACAGACTCCCCGACCATGTCGCTTTTCGTCCCGAAAATCAGCGCGCCGACAAAATCGTTGATGAGATGCCTGCATGGAGCCTCGGCAAGATGCTTCTCCCTGCCCTGAGCAGGGCCAGGCTTGCCTTCGTCCGCGTCAAGGCCGTCAAAGCGGTTCTTGCCGCCGAGCTTGCTCTGGAGACTTACCATGCCAAGAATGGCGCCTATCCTCAAAACCTCGACGAGGTGAAGAGCGTCTTTGGCCAGGTTCCGCTCGACCCATTCATCAACGAGCCAGTGAAGTACAGGCGTGTGGAAAAAGGCTACATCGTTTACAGCGTTGGCGAGAATCTCACCGATGACGGCGGTGAGGGCGACATGAGCGGAAGACAGAACGACATCGTTGGGCGCTGCCCGCTCCCCAAACCAGTGCCGTTCAAATCGAGCACATCGCAGTAGGACCTCTGTGTGCCCGTGCCCGCTCGCCTTGCCCTTCCGAGCGGGCACCTACCCGGCAGTCCGGGAGGCTCATGGGACTGCCGCGAACCGGGGCCCAAGTAGGCGGGTTGGGCCATCCTCGTCGTGCGTAGAACTGTGATACGACCGGTTGGTCATAACCGCAGAAAGCGCCACATCTGCCGTCTCCCGTCAGTCGCCCAGTGATGCGACGGCTACTGGCTTCTCTCCGTGACGCCCGCCTACGAGCCTGCGAAGGCAGCTAAGCTTTCCTGAGCGGCCCGTGAAATCTCGCTGTCCGCGTCAGCAGCCAATGTCTTGAGGACAGGCACCGCCGACGCATCGCCGACCTGAGGCAGCGCCCGGATGGCGGCAATACGAACGGGCTTTTCCCCGCCCTTAGCGGCAGCGAATAGCACCGGCAACACCGCCGGGTCAGCACGCTTGCCGAGCGCCCAGATAACCATAATTTGGTTGTCCGCGGCCAGTCCCTTTAGCGCGGAGGTCAGGGCCTCAGTAACTTCGCCGCCCGGCATCTCCAGGCTTGTCTGCACCGCCGCGGAGAACAGAATGTAATCGTCGCTGACCAGATGCTGCCGTAGCAAAGCAACGCCGTCCTTCCCGCGCGCGAGGATTGCTCCGCGAAGAGCTCCGCCTCGGACCTGGTGCGGGGTTCTCGCGCTGCGCAATTGGTCGTAAATCTCCACGGCCAGGTCACGATTGCTCTTGGCGGCAAGCCCCTCGGCACAACGAAACAACCCTTCGCACAATGCGAGCTGATTGCCAGCGGCCGCAGTTGGCAGAGCGCGTTGCAGCGCTCTCGCTGCATCCTGGTTACCGATGCTGCCCAGCGCCCTCGCCGCGGCCTGGGCCACTTCACCGTCTGGCGACCCGAGCATCTTAGCCAGCGGTTCGACCGCTTTGGCGTCGCGGCGGACGCCGATGCTGGCGATCACACCTACGAGCGGCCGGCCCTTCAGTTTGCCGAGGGCATCGCGCAGGGCTTCGTCCACAGACGGGTCGGGGATGGGCTCCAGCGCGTATCGCGCCATGTGTGAGAGCTTTTCGTCCCCAAGCAGCGCAGCCAACGGCGCAACCGCTTCTTTGGTGCCCACGACCGCCAGTTGACGACAGGTGTCGGCTTTTTCTTTCTGCGACGCATCCGACTTCAGCACGGCGATGAGTTTGTTCACCTCCTCGGGCGTAGAGGGCGGGACAGTCTGTCCGAACGACTGTGCTGCGCCGGCAAGGAGCAGCACCACGAGGAGGGCGAGGTTCTTCTTCGACTTTGACATGGCTTGTTATCCTTTCAGGTAAATGCTTGTCCTTAGATGGTCCACGGCTCACGCATTGCACGCGAACGCAGCCGATTGGCTTCTGGGTCGCCGATGAACTCCTCCTTCACGGGGTCGTACCGCATGTCGCGCTTGAGCCACATGCAGATATTCGCCGCGTGCACTGTGGACATCGAACGGTGCATTACGACCGGATTAGCCACAGTCTGACGGCGCGACTTTACGCAGTCGAGGAGGTCGCGCACGTGGCTCGGCGGGCGGCTGGTTCGGGCCAGGTAATTATTGACTATCTTGTCGAAGTCCGCCAGGAGCGAAGGCGGCGAGACATCCGGCTTCTCATAGCCGTCCGCAACCGCCACCCAGCCCTCAGTCCCCTCGTAGCGGACACCGCACGAGCCGCGCCATCCCTCCTTTTGCAGGATCATGTTGATGCCGTTGGCAAAACGGGTGACCATGCCATCGCCATACGGGTTATTCACGTACTTGTATTCCACCGCCGAGGTGTCGCCCGCGCCTATCGCAACCTGGCACTGGGCGAAAGTGTGAGCACCCCATTCGCCGATGCAACTGGTGTGGAAGTCGTAGTATCCCCGCCACTGGCCCCGGACGTACGCGGTGTTGTACGGCCGCCATGGACACGGCCCCAGCCATGCGTCCCAGTCCAGCTCGTCCTCAGGCGGCTGGGGTTCGGCGGGGAGCCAGTCATGCTTCATTTCCGCCGCATCCCACGGGGCAATGTGCGCGCGGACAGTGTGCACTTTGCCAAGCCGCCCCGTGCGAACTAATTCATTGGCAAAAATGAAATTGGGCTCGCTTAGCCGCTGTGTCCCGGTCTGATATATGCGCCGGTATCGCCTTGCGGTTTCAACCACCCCCTGGCCCTCCGCAATGGTCATGGACGAGGGCTTCTCAGAGTAAACGTCCTTCCCTGCCCGCATGGACATGATTGAAGCGAGAGCGTGCCAGCGGTCTCCGGTAGTTATCAAAACCGCGTCAATGTCCGTGCGCACCGCCAGAAACTCCCGGATGTCTTTGTACATGGCGCAGTCCTTGTTCCCGTAGTGCTTGTCCAGCAAGTTCTTCACTGCCTCCCGACGGCTTTTCCAGGCATCGCAGACCGCGACGAACTGCACGTCCCGCTCGGGCAGCATCCAGCGTACATCATGCGTGCCACGGCCGCCGATCCCGATCCCCCCTAAGATAATCCGCCCGCTGGGCGGCACCTTTCCGTCTCGCCCCAGTGCCGACGCCGGGACGACCGACGGCACCGCTGCCAGAACGGCCACGCGCTTCAGAAATTCACGCCGCGTGAGATTCGAGTTATTCTTTGACATAGGGGCCTCCTGATTCATCTGACAGTTATTCTTCGCCAAAACCTTTGCGTCAAACAGTAGCTTTCATTCCCGGGGTTGTCAATCCCACGTTATCGCGGGGTGTGGCTGCATTTCAGTGGTACTTCTGGCGCGGGCCAACGGTCGCGCACGATGAGCGAAGTTGTGACGAGAAGGCTCCTCCAATAACCCTCTGGGCCGGGCTTCGCGAACGGGGGATTCATCCGAAGCGTCCCACGGAAACACAGCAACACCCGGCTCGGCAATGATTGCTTGTTGAATTCTCTGGGGCGGCGCACTATTTTTAGCTGCGAACCGGGGTTGTCGGTTCTCCCCTGCTTTGTCGTCGCTCGGAGGCGACGAGTTGCGGGACAGTTTCTCGTCCGCGCTGCACAGAGAAGCATTTGAGGATTCCTTATGCCAGCGAAGAAAGTTCTTCTCGACACAGATATTGGAGACGATATTGATGATGCTCTTGCTCTCGGGCTTCTTCTGAGCTGTCCGGAAATCGAGCTGGTTGGCGTAACGACCGTGTTCAAGAACGTTCACCTCCGGGCGAGGCTTGCCCTGAAGCTTCTGGAGGCATTCAGACGAGGCACCGTCCCCGTGGTCTGCGGAATTGGTCACCGCATTGACGAGGATCGAAAAGTGTTCACCGACGCCGAGCATTTCCCCAGGCAGGCGGAAGTCCTCCGCGACAACCCGCCGAAGGGCAGGCCGCAAGAAGGATTCGCCATTGATTTCATCGCGCGAACGATCCTCGATTCCCCGGGTGAAATTTCTCTCTTGTCCATCGGCCCCCTGACAAACGTCGCCGGCGCCATCTGGAAATACCCTCGCATTGTGAAACCCATGAGAGAATACGTCATGATGGGCGGCCACCTCGGCCTTTTCGGAAGAACCAGAGCCGAATGGAACGTCCAGTGCGACCCGCTCGCGGCGAAAATGGTCTTCGATTCGGGAATCCCAATTACCATGGTCGGCCTGGACGTAACAATGAGATGCTCCGTGAGGCCCGAAGACCTCGCAAGCCTTCGCGCGTCCCGGAAGGAAGGCGTCAAGCTCCTGTGCAGACTCATCGAACTGTGGCAGGAAGGCGATAAGGCTCGCCTGCCGATTCTCCACGACGCTCTCGCGGCAGCGCTTCTGATTGACCCTTCGTTCGTCCGAACGCGGAGAGAAAGAATCTCCGTTGAGACGCGAGGTGAGTTCACGTCGGGCTTCACTGTTGCGGTCGAGGATGGGCGGCCGGACTGCGCCGTCGCGGTTGATGTAGAGAGCGAGCGATTTCTTGATTTCTTCCTCGAGAGGTTGACCCGATAGGCACTGAGTTGCTCTCTGGTCAGCTCCTCACAGCGACGGTAGCTGTTAGCGCGGGCCCTGAGTTCCTCCATTTCATACTCTGGTGGTCAAAGGCTGGCCCGTCGGGTACAAAGTGGCGAGAGGAGGATGGCTGAGATGGAAAAGAAAGTCGGCAAAAGCATCATCGAATTGATCCAGGGCGACATCACGGAACTGAATACGGATGCGATTGTGAATGCGGCCAACGCTTCATTGGTCATGGGTGGCGGGGTGGCTGGGGCAATTCGCAGAAAGGGCGGCCCAGCCATTCAGGAGGAATGCGGTCGAATCGGCGGGACGTTCGTGGGCGGCGCCGTCATCACCACGGGCGGAAAACTCAAGGCAAAGCACGTCATCCACGCCGTCGGCCCGCGCCAGGGCGAGGGAGACGAAGACCGCAAACTGAAAAAGGCCACTCTTAATTCCCTCAAGCTCGCCGACGAGCACAAACTCAAAAGCATCGCCTTCCCCGCCATCAGCACGGGCATCTTCGGCTATCCGCTTGACAAATGCGCCGCGGTCATGCTTTCGACGGCAATCGAATACCTGAAGGGCGAAACCGGCGTCGAGAAAGTCGTATTCTGCCTCTACGACTCCCACGCTTTTGAGACGTTCACCGCCGAGCTTCTACGCCAGCTACCCGAGAGCCAATGAGGACCGGCTGCAAGAGGCTCGTGGTAAATCGCCTCGGCGCGTAATGCCAAGCAGCTTGATGGCTCACATTTCTTCGGCGATTCGGGAACCGAGCGTCGCCTTTTCTCTTGGTTTTCCACTCACCTGACGATAACATTGGCTGTCAACTGAACAACAAAGCGTGAGCGTATGCGGTCAGTTTGGCGCGTTCTGCATCAGCGCACAGCGTCGCGCGGAGTGCTGTGCACCAGAACCAATCGGAGGATAGAGTCATGGATTTCAGACGCACCATCATTTTAGCTGCGGCTCTTCTTGTTTTGCTCCCGACGAGCCGAAGCTTTTCGTCAAGCGACGAGCCAGCCATTCGCGTCGGCCTGTCGAAGGTCGAGATTACCCCGCCCGTCGCTGGAAAGATGTCGGGGTACGCCGGGCGTGGCAGCTCCACCGCCGTTCACGATCCTCTTTTCGCAAAAGTCGCCTATCTGGAATCCGCCGATACAAAAGTCGTCCTCGTGAGCTGGGAGGTCTGCGAGTTCCAGTCGCCGTGGCTTAGAGAGCAATTGGAGGCGATAGGGATACGAAGCTTCCTCCTGTGCAGCACCCACACGCACGCCGGGCCTGACCTCAACGAGCCGGATTTCCCCTCAAAAGAAAAGCCCTGGCGCAGAACCGTCGAGGAGCGAATCCTCGAGGCCGTCAAGACGGCCAAGGAGAAGACCTTCCCCGCTTTCCTTTCGGCGGCCCAGGGCAACATCACCATCGGCTACAACCGTCTCAAGCGCGAGCGGGACGGAACGGCCACGACGTATTTTCAGAATCCCTGGCGCATTCCTCTCGGCCCGGTTGACCCGACGGTGGGCGTGATTCGGATTGACGACGAAAAAGGAACGACCAGGGCAGTCCTGATATGTTACGCATGCCATGCGGTTGTGCTCGGTCCCAAAAACACTGCCATTTCCGCGGATTACCCCGGCGTTGCGACAAAGAGAATCGAAGAGCACGTCGGCGATGACAGCCTCTGCTTTTTCATCCAGGGCGCCGCCGGAGACATCAATCCCCTTCTGATGGGACGCGAGGCGGGCAGCGAGGAGGATTTCAAGCTCGTCCGGCAAGCGGGCAACCTCCTCGCCAAGGAGGTCGTGGAAGTGCTCGAAGGAATGAAAGGAAAGCCTGGGAAATCTACCGAGCTGAGATTCCTTTCGGACGTGCTGACGTTCAAATCTCGCTGGGAGCCGGAGAAAAATCTCAAGCTCGGCGTTGCCTCGCTCCTCATCAACCGCGAAATTGGAATCGTCGCTATCCCCGGCGAGCCTTTTCACATCTTCCAGAAATATCTCCGCGACACGGCGGACCTTCCACACGCGTTCCTCTTCGGCTACACCGACTGCGGGCATCACGACTGGCCGCAGTATTATCTTCCCGACATCCGTTCCGCTTCTTACGGCGGCTACGGCGCCAGTGACACGACACTGCCCGAAGTCGGCGCCGGCGAGCGGCTCGTCAACCAGGGCCTCATTCAGCTTTACACTTTGCGGGGGATGTTGAAGGACAAGCCCGGGCGCCCCCGAACCTTTTCTCCGACAAAGGATGACATTTAGTGCGGGACCCGAGTTCCAATCGCATCCTCAAGAGATTCGGCGGACAGCGCGTGATTTCGTCTCATTGAAGGACTCGGCGGCGCCACAGATGTGCCCTTTCCGCTCTCTGCGGACTCCGCCCTGAAAAGAGGCGCTACGCGGCACCATTCGGACGGGGACGATTTCTCGCAAAGCCGCGAAGGGCGCAAAGGAGCAAGCCCCATGGATTCCTGGCGTCTTAGCGTCTTGGCGAGAAAAAACGGGGCCCAGAGGAGCATTTTCATCGTCTCCGGGTGAACGAAGTTCACGAAGGACTGCGGTTCAATCTCTTGTCGGACCGGAGCAGGCTTCATCTCTCGTAATTCAAGAGGATGAGCCAGGGGTCCTTAGTCTCTCGTCGGAAAGAGTGAACCTGACGGCGCATTTCCTCAAGCGCAGCCGCGTAAGAAGGGTTCCCCGCCACGTTGACCAGCTCGTTCGGGTCTCTTGACAGGTCGTAGAGTTCTTCTCGGTCGCGGTGCAGATAGGACTTCACGCTCCGTTTCCCCATCATCCCGTCTTCGCGCCTTAGAATTGCCTGCCAGGACGCTGACGCGTACAAGTCCGAAGCGGGCGGAAACTCAAGCTCTGGAAAGAGATTGTTCAGATACTTGAACCGCCTCGTCCTGATTCCCCTCATCGGATAGTACATTGTGATTTCGTGAAATGTGTGAGAGAGGAAGACCCGGTCCCACCCTTCCGGTTGCTCCCGATTCAAAATGTCCAGGAAAGACCTCCCGTGAAGCTGGTAATCCGGCAGCGCCGCCTGCGCCCATTCCAGGACCGTCGGGGCAATGTCCGTGTAACTCACCATCGCGTTATTCACCAAGCCCGCTTTGCCTACCGTCGGCGACTTCACAATCATCGGTAGGTGAACCCCGGCATCGTAAAGACTCGTCTTTGCGCCGGGGAACGGAATCCCGTTGTCGCTGAGGAAGATGATGAGAGTGTCGTCGCAACGTCCGGACTTCTTCAGCTCGTTGAGAACCAGCCCGATTCCCTGGTCCATCCGGCTGACCGCCTGATACTGTTCTGCAAGCTCTCCTCGGACTTCGGGGCAATCCGGTAAAAAGTACGGGATGGCCACTTCCGACGGCGAATACGTCATCTTCTTTATCCCGGGGTAATCGCGGTTGTTGGCGAACCCTCTATTTGCCCGGTGTGGGTCCCCATAGCCGATCAAAAGAAAAAACGGCTTCTCCCGGTTCTGATTGAAAAACTCCCCGGCGCTCTTTGCCATTGCGAGGACATTTCGGTTTCCCCAGAGCTCCCGTTCCGGCGCGACAAAATCGAAGGCAAACGATTCCTGTGGTCCGACGTGGAGTTTGCCGACAACCCCCGTCGCGTAGCCGGCACCCTTCAACAAAGCCGGAAGCGGCCTCACCCAGTCGAACAACCGGAAATGGTGATAGGCGTGCTCGTGGCCGTATTGACCGTTGGTGTGATTGAACAAGCCCGTTAGAATGACCGAGCGGCTCGCGCTGCACGACGCTGCCGTCGCAAAAGCATTCGTAAGCCTCACCCCTTCTGCGGCGAGCCTGTCGAGATTGGGGGTCTGGATTTTGGGATTTCCGAAGCAGCCGCACTCATCCAACCCCTGGTCGTCGGAGACCAGCAATAGAATGTTCCTCTGACCCGAGCCCTTGACCTTTCCAGGTTTCGTCTCCTTTTCCGAAACCTCCGCAGAAGCGCGGCCGCGTCGCATCGCAACAACGGCTCCTCCGACGAGACAATTCCTCAAAAACCCTCGTCTTCCGATGCCGGCCCCTGCACTCATATCGCGTCTCCTTCCTCCGCAGTAAGGGTGTGGCTGTGTTTAAGTGGCGTCTGCCTGCCCATGGCCGGCGGTTAGTCGCCAGCCGTCATGAAAGTGACCGCACAACTCGACGGCGACTTCTTGGAGTGCCCAAGTTCTGCTTCGGCTTTCATTTCAGGGAGGGAAGCTCCCTGCCACCCAGCAAAGCACCGCTCAGTGACTACGGCCCCGGCCCGAAGACGATTTTCGTGGTCTCCCGGTGAACGAGGCTCGTGAAGGACTCCGGTGAGTCCCCCAAAGGCTGACAGGTCGTCCCTCCGCAGCGGCTCCCTCTTGGGCGAGAAACTGACGATAGACCCCTTCTCCAGGAGATGTCAGAAGGCTCTACGGGTGCCATCCCCGTTCGTCCGCGCCTCATTCCCTGTACCCACCGGCACCCTGCCGTTGCCGGCTTCAGCCCGGCGTCTTGGAGGGCCCCTTGGTGCTCTGATTCATAAATTCGATGACGTATTTTTCCATGACAGGATAAACGGGATGGACAGGATTCTGTGAATCCTGTGCGTCCCGTTTTCAGTTCTATGAGTTCAGGTCATGGGAGGGCGATGTATGGACGGGCTGATGGCGCCCACGGCGCCACTCGCAGCTTCGTGCCCTCCCTTTCAAATCCCGTCCATCCTGTAAATCTTGTCAACGGTCTCCTCCCGTTTGGCGCGGCCCCCGGATACGTCACCGTGTCTCCGAAATCGAGTGCTAAGGCTGGCCGAGGAGCCGGTAGAAGCGCCTCAGGACGCTGGCGAGGCCGGGGTGAGAGCCGGTCTCAGTCCCGTCGTCCGTCCATTGCATCAGACCACCGGTCCCGATGAGTTGAGAGAGACTTTGCCACGCAGCCGTGAGGTTTTCAGTGAACTGGACAGTGTACCTGGCGCCCGCGAAGCTCTCCCAGGTGATTCGGGCCCCCTGAGCAATGGAGTAGGTTATGCTCTCGATGGCGACGGAGAACATCCGGACCATCGCCCCCCAGAAGCCGGAGCCTAAGTTGTACGTCGTGCTGTCGGAGACATCCACAGGCGAAGGCTGCCCGAATGTCCCCGTCAGCTCATAACTCGCCGATGAGGATTCCCCTCCACCTCCCGACATCACCGACTCGGTAATCTCATAGCTCGGTGAGCCCTGGGCGGCCGCGTACCCCCTCCAGCCCAGGAGCGCTGTCGCAGCCGCAGCAAGCGATAAGCTCTGAAGGACCAGTCTCATTGTTGATCTCCTTGATGGTCAGTGAGCCTCTTAACCAACTCCTCAAGAGCCCCGAGTCTTCTTTCCAGCTCTGTGTTTTTCTT
>CAYZXL010000020.1:0-70426 GCA_964482435.1 uncultured Verrucomicrobiota bacterium | reverse complement strand
GTCTTTTGCCGGAATGTATCCCTATTTGCCAACCCTGTCAAGCCATTCGTCCGCGCAGCACAGCCAACTGTGGACATAGATGTCAGCTCTCTGGTACTATGTAAAAAGAGCGGCGTGGCACGGACATCTTGCCCATGATCTTCCATTGTTGTTTCCGACGATGTACGCGGGCGAGGTGTCCGGCGATCAGGGCTGTGACGCGGAGGCAGCTATTTTCGCAGCTTTGGGCTTTTGAGCAAAGGAGGGATGAAAAATGGCTACGTTACCCGTCAAGAGAGAAGGACCGTTTTTTTCATTGCGGCGCGAGATGGACCAACTCTTCGACGACTTTTTCCGCGGGAAATATGACGATACCAGCTCGACCAGGTCCGTCTCGGCCAGTATCCGCTCAAGAAGTTGGTTAGGGAAAAAGACAGCCACGCTTCAGTGGTGCGACTTGCTGCCGAATTGGTGTGAGAGATACATCAGCCCTGCCCGGCACCCAGTATATTTCGTTCGGTCTCGTCCCCGGCAGACGTTCGGATTTACGCGAAATGACAGAACGGAGCCCTCACTTCCTCAATCAGAAGCAGAAAACACCGCAGGGACCGCAAAGCGATGTCAGACAGGGTTGACGGCGTTTTCGGGATTATCCTACCCATCCTGTTATCCCGTCCAACTATCGGCCTGTTCTCTACGAGCCTCGTGCCCGAGATTGAGGCCTTGTGAACTCGCCTTCGCTTGTCCCTCGATAAGTCACCAAACCGCAATTAGTTAGGGCAACAGCCTCAGTTGGGCTCCTTCGCCTCACGATTTCGTGATGCCGCCGGTGAGCATTCGTTTTATTCCGGTGTTTCTGTAACGATTCTTAGCAGAAAACGGTTCCTCCGTACATGGCAAATGTGCATTGTGGCGCTGATTTCCTGAGCTGGGGCTGTGTTTTCGTGGGGATGCAACGGGGCCGGGGGTAGAAACCGAACGGGCGGTCACGTCGTGCCGGTGCGCGAAACCCCCGAAAGAAAGGGGACCACTCGCTGGTGCGCATTTTCTGACGCCAAGTATGACTTGACTTGTTCGCCGCGGGGCCGCAAGATTTGGAGGGGAGTTCTGAGGCGGAGAAGTATAGTCCATTGGTTATTCCAGGGCGAAAAGGGAAAGGAGGCCCACCAATTCCAGGGGAGGTAAAGGCCATGGGGAAGATTGCCGTCGTAATCGCTTTTTCGGTTTCCATATCTTTTTGCAAGTGGGGAACCGGCGCCACATGGTTCGTGGATGGCTCAGTCCCCCAGTCTGGCGACGGGGGGAGCTGGGCAGGTGCTTTCAAGAGGATTCAGGAGGGAATAGACGCAGCATCGGATGGCGACACCGTGATCGTGGCCCGGGGGACTTATGTCGAGAACATCGAGTTCAAGGGCAAGAACGTCGTCCTCACAAGCACGAGTCTGACCTATGCCGAACGGGTGGCGAGCACAATTATTGACGGCAACAAGGCGGGCTCCGTCGTCACGTTCTCTGGAACCGAGGACGAAGAGTGTGTCCTGTCCGGCTTCACCATCCGCAATGGGAAGGCTCTCCACGGAGCGGGAATTCTGGGGGGAACGTGGGATCGTCGTACTCGCGCGAAAATCGAGAGTAACCTGATCACTGAAAACTCCGCGTCGGTATACGGCGGTGGGCTCTGGCGGTGCGGCGGGACGATTCAGAACAACACTGTCAGCGGGAACTCCGCTGGTTGGGCCGGCGGGTTCTACGACTGCAACGGCGCCATATTGAACAACATCATCAGCAGGAACTCGGCGGACGACGAGGGCGGCGGGCTGTGGCGGTGCACTGGCGCCATCCGGGGGAACGTCATCACCGGGAACTCGGCCTGGTATGGCGGGGGGCTCTGTTGCTGCGACGGAACGATAGCGGACAATGTCATCGCCGGGAACGCTGCAGAATGGTATGGCGGGGGGGCTGACCGCTGCGGCAGCAGTATCCAGGACAATGTCATTGCAGGGAACTGGGCCCCCGACGGCGGTGGGCTGTTCGTGTGCCATGGCACGATCGAGAACAACCTCATCACTCATAACCGAGCGGAGGAGGAGGGAGGCGGGCTCCTCGGGTGCTGGGGTACAGTCCGGGACAACACCATCACGGACAACTCCGCAAACTCCGGCGGCGGGCTGTATGGCTGCGGCGGCACGATCCAGAACAACGCGATAACGCACAACTCGGCGGAATCTGGCGGCGGGCTGTATCGGTGCCATGACACAGTCGAGAATAACATCGTCACCGGGAACTCAGCCAAATTGTATGGTGGTGGTTTATACCAGTGCGACGGTACGATCCAGAATAACACCATCAGCGCGAACTCAGCGGAGTACAGGGGCGGGGGACTGTTCGAGTGCAGGGGAGTCGTGCGCAATTCCATTATTTGGGGGAACTCGGCCGCCGAGGGGGCGCAGTTGTTTGACTGTATTCCCCCGAGTCACTCCTGTGTCGAGGGTTGGGCCGGGGGCGGAAGGGCTAACATTGCAGACGACCCGCTCTTCGCTGACCCATCCGGCGGCGACTATCACCTTCAGGGGGCCTCCCCTTGCATAGATGCCGGCGCGAACTTTTACTGGTTCACATGGCCGCAGGGAGACATGGAGGGGAACTGCCGTTTACATGGTTCTCGCGTGGATATGGGGTGCTACGAGTACGGCTCCTCCCGGGATAGAGACGGCGACCTTCTTTCTGATTTGGAGGAAGGAGCCGCGGGGACCGACCCCAATGGGGAGGATAGCGACGGCGACGGCCTTCGCGACGGTTTGGAGGTTCTGCGAGGCACAGACCCACGTCAAGCCATGTCCCCGGGACTTATCACGGTCCCGGCGGGCATCCCGACAATCCAGCATGCCATCTGCGTTGCTATAAATGGAGATGAGATCGTCGTTCGCCCCGGGACCTACACAGAGAACATCCAGTTCTGCGGCCTTGACATCACTCTCCGAAGCGCCGACCCGGAGAACGCGGCGGTAGTCGCGTCAACCGTCATTGACGGTGGCGGGGCAGGACCCGTGGTCCGGTTCCTCGGAAAAGAGACCAAAGCCGCTTTTCTGGCCGGGTTGACAATCCGGAACGGTTACGCGGACGAGGGAGGTGGCGTGTACGGCGGAGGCAGCCGCGCCACAATCCGAAATAACGTCATTACTGGGAACTCAGCGAGACTGAGAGGTGGCGGCCTCTCGTGGTGCGGCGGCACGATCACCAAGAACGTCATCACGGGCAACTCGGCCGATTTCGGCGGCGGGCTTTTCCGGTGCTTCAGCGACATGGAGGATAACACGATCGTCGGGAACCGGGCGCTGAAAAAGGGCGGCGGGTTGTTGTGGTCCGGTGCCATGATCAACAAAAACATCATCGCGGACAACTGGGCGGGAGAGTCTGGGGGCGGGCTCCACGACTGCGACGGTATCATCTGGAACAATATAATCTCCGGGAACTTGGCCGGACTTTACGGCGGCGGGCTGGACGCCTGCGATGGCAGTGCAGGCAACAATACGATTGCCGGCAACTCCGCCCGATACGCTGGTGGCGCGATGTACGACTGCTACGGCCTTTTCTACAATTGCATCATCTGGGGGAACCGGGCTAACGAGGGAGCGCAGCTTTACCAGTCAGGCTGGTTGATCTACTCGTGCGTCCAGGACTGGAGCGAAGCCGGTGAGGGAAATATTGATGATGATCCACAATTTGTGTCCCCCGGCCGCTGGGACGATTCCGGGACGCCGGACGACCCCGGTGACGACGTTTGGGTCGAGGGAGACTACCACTTGCTCCCCGGGTCGCCGTGCATTGACGCGGGGAGGAACGCGGACTGGATGCTGGGCGCTCTTGACCTCGATGGGGATCCCCGAATCATATTTGGTTATTCTTCACTCACGGTTGATATGGGGGCAGACGAGCGCAGGTTTAATCTCAATATTCTTACCGTCGAAGGGGGTGCCGGCACCCAGACCCAGTTGACGTGGAGCAGCCATTCTGTGGCCACCTACGTTATCTGGTCTTCCCCGGACCTCCTTTCCGGCATGTGGGTCGAGGAAGCGACAATCCTTTCGCAAGACTGGTCAAGCTCCTGGGTTGACCCGGACACCCTCTCCCGTCGAAAGTTCTACCGAATCGAGCCGAAATGAGGGACCTCCTCGCTGGGAAAACTTCCTCAGAGGTCTTTTCCCGCGGCCATAACACCCCAACCACGCGTCTGCAGTGGTTCAGTCGCGGAGGGGATTCAAGACGGAGAACCCAGGGAATCAGCAGCGAGAGCGAGCGTCCCTCTGGGACCTCTGTGGTTACCCACTTCTGCGTGGGCTTAGCGGATCACCCACGTCCCGTTGCCGCGCATAGGTGAGTCCTTGCAGCCGCCTCCGCGATTTTCTGGACATCGCCGACGGCGTTGTCGTACTATGTAAGAGGATGGGATTGCTGCTTCTGAAGCTGCGCGGGCAAATGTACCCGGCGCACGGGGCTGTGACCCGAAGGCTGGTATTTTCGCAGCTTTGGGCTTTCGAGGAAAGGAGGGATGAAAAATGGCTACGTTACCCGTCAAGAGAGAAGGACCGTTTTTTTCATTGCGGCGCGAGATGGACCGGCTCTTCGAGGACTTTTTCCGCGGGTGGGAGGTTGCTCCATGGGCTGAAGGAGAATGGTTTCCTGCCCTCGATGTCGCCGAGACCAACGATCAGGTCATCGTGAGAGCTGAAATCCCCGGAATGGAGCCGAAGGACATCGAGGTCACCCTCAGCGACGATTCTCTCAGCGTCCGCGGGGAAAAGAAGGAGGAAAAGGAGGAGAAGAAAAAGAATTATCACCGCAGGGAGAGCCATTACGGGAGCTTCTCGCGGGTCATACGGCTTCCGGCACTGGTGGACACAGCCAAAGCGGAGGCTTCTTACGATAAGGGCGTCCTGACCGTCACCGCCCCGAAAATGGAAAAGGAAAAAACCAAAAGAGTCGAAATCAAGGTCAAAGGCGAATGAGGATGCCGCCGCTGCCGGGCCCGCGGCTTCCGTTGCCGGGCATAGCGATTGCTTTGACGGAAGCGACGGTTGTCCCTGCGAGTCTCCTCCCGCAGTGTAAGTACAGGGCTTCTTGAGCGCGGTCAGCCTCCGGCGGACCCCGCGCCGCTTTTTCCGACACAATAGCCTGCCCCGGGCAAGCGGAGAACACGTCAGCAGGTGGGGCCTCAGTCTCGGGCGGAGGTGCGGGTGTCGTCCGCACAGGACACAGCTACGAGTTTTGCGGTGGCATGGGCATCCTGCCCATGATCTTCCACGGGCGAGACGCCCGTGCCACGTGGTTGCGCACGTGTTGCGGCCTTTCAAAAGGACCCCACCCGCCCATGACTGGGGTTACGTCAGCAGGCATAGGAATCTGAGCGCTTAGTCGGCTTCTCGCTGTAACGGCGATCGGAGAGGTTCACATTTTGCATCCAGATGACTGATACGTCTCAAACTCCAGACCAGACAACCCAATCCCCGCAAGCGGGAGCAGCAACCCTCCCGAAGAACCCGTGGGCACGTGCCTGGGTGAGGGTCCTCGAGGAAGTCAGCGCCCCCGCCGATAGAGGACTCAGCGCCGCGGAAGTCCAGAGACGGCGCGAACTCTACGGCCCGAACAGCCTCAAGGAAATCAAGAGGAAAAGCCCCTGGCTCATCCTCGCCAACCAATTCAAATCTCTCATCGTTCTCCTTCTCATCGTTGCGGCTGCCCTCTCTTTTGTCTTCGGCGACTGGATTGAGGGCGTTGCGATTGTAGTGGTCATCTTCATCAACGCGGCCATCGGGTTTGGCACGGAGTTGAAAGGCGCCCGGTCAATCGAAGCTCTCCGAAAACTGGGTGGAGTCAGCGCGAAAGTTCGCCGCGACGGGCAAACTCACGAAATCCCGGCAGAAGAACTCGTCCCGGGAGACATCGTCGTCCTCGAAGGCGGCGACATGATTACCGCCGACATTCGCCTCGTCCAGGCTTCCAAGCTCCAGGCGGATGAATCGCTCCTGACCGGAGAATCAGTCCCCGTAACCAAGGGAATAGACCCCATCGAGGAAGATGCGCCGGTAGCCGAGCGACCAAACATGCTCTTCAAAGGAACCGCGCTGACGAGAGGCTCCGGGGAAGGCGTCGTCGTCGCAACGGGAATGGCAACGGAACTGGGCCAGATTTCCTCTCTGGTCGAAGAGGTCGCAGAAGAGACAACCCCGCTCGAAAAACGGCTCAATCAACTGGGGAATACACTTATCTGGGTGACCCTGGGCATTGCGGGGGTCATCGCAGTGGCGGGGGTCATCGAGGGGAAAAACCTTCTCCTCATGATTGAGACCTCTATCGCGCTCTCCGTCGCGGCGATTCCGGAGGGACTCCCCGTAGTCGCGACAATCGCCCTTGCGCGAGGAATCTGGCGCATGGCGCGCAGGAACGCCCTCGTGAACAGGCTTTCCGCCGTCGAGACAATCGGCGCCATAAACGTCATCTGCACCGACAAGACCGGCACCCTCACCGAAAACCGCCTGACCGTCGGCCGTCTTCTGCTGGACTCGGGCGAGATTGATGTCAGCACAAAAGGCTCAGAGACTGAGGGCGACTTCACGAAGAACGGACAGCTCATTTCGCCATCACGTGACGCCATTTTGCGGGAAGCCCTCGAGATAGGAGTCCTGTGCAATAACGCCTCGTTGCACCGCCAGGACTCGGGCGCCAACAACAGAGCCGTCGGCGACCCCCTCGAAATCGCGCTTCTGGTCGCGGGTGCAAAGGCGGGCCTTTATCGAGAACGCCTCCTCGAGACGTTTCCCGAAATGCGCGAGGAAGCTTTTGATTCCGACGTCAAAATGATGGCGACTTTTCACGAGGATGGCGACGGCTACCGAGTCGCGGTCAAGGGTGCTCCCGAATCCGTCCTCGATGTCTCTTCGTCCGTCCTCACCGAAGACGGCGAAAAGGAGCTCACCGATGAGCGCCGAAGGCACTGGCTCGAGTGCAACAACCGCATGGCGGAGAGCGGCCTGCGGGTTTTAGCGGTGGCGAAAAAGAGCGTGGACGCCCTGGACTCGGAAGCCTACGAAGCTCTCACCTTTCTCGGTCTCATCGGCATGCTCGACCCACCGCGCCTGGACGTTCATCCCGCCATCGAATCGTGCCAGCAAGCGGGGATCAGGGTCGTAATGGTGACCGGCGACCAACCCGTCACCGCCCGCAACATTGGCCTTGCCGTCGGATTGGTCGAGGAGAATGAGACCGAAGTCATTCACGGCAGAGAACTCAAAGGCCCTGCCGAATCGTCGGAAGAGGACCGCCGGCGCTTCCTGAAGGCAAACCTCTTCGCCCGGGTCAACCCGAAGCAAAAGCTCGACCTCATTGACATCCACCAGAAGAACGGCTCCATAGTCGCCATGACCGGCGACGGGGTCAACGACGCCCCAGCCCTCAAGAAGGCGGACATCGGGATCGCCATGGGGCAGAGAGGGACTCAGGTCGCCTGCGAGGCCGCGGACATGGTTCTTAAAGACGATTCATTCTCGACCATCGCCGCCGCCATCGAGCAGGGGCGAGTCATCTTCAACAACATCCGCCGATTTGTCTTCTTTCTGATTTCGTGCAACGTCAGCGAAATTATGGTCGTTGCCCTCGGCTCGCTCGCAAACGTCCCGCTGCCGGTTCGGCCGCTTCAGATTCTGTTCATCAACCTCGTCACAGACGTCTTTCCCGCACTTGCCCTCGGGGCAAGCGAAGGTGACCCCGGCATTATGAGAAAACCGCCGCGCGACCCGAAAGAGCCGGTTCTCACCCGCCGCCACTGGCTCGCCGTTCCGGGATACGGCTCTGTGATGACCCTTTGCGTGCTTGGGGCGCTGGTGCTGGCGCGCGCGTGGTTCGGCATGACGAAAGAGCAAGCGGTAACTGTCTCATTCCTCACCCTCGCCTCCGCCCAGTTGTGGCACG
The DNA here is from genome assembly GCA_964482435.1 of uncultured Verrucomicrobiota bacterium. Taxonomy (GTDB): domain Bacteria; phylum Auribacterota; class JABMQX01; order JABMQX01; family JABMQX01; genus CAYZXL01. Next base: position 62,482 of record CAYZXL010000020.1, on the reverse strand, counting down.
TCTTCAACATGCGCGATCCGGGCTCAAGGCTTTTCCGCAACGACATCACGCGGAATCGCTTCATCTGGGGAGCACTCGCTATATGCAGCGGACTGCTTGTTGCCGCCGTCTATGTCCCGGCGCTCGCCCTTGTGCTCAGAACCGTTAACCCGGGGATCAAAGGCTGGATTCTGGTGATTGTCATGAGCCTGATCCCCTTGGCCATAGGACAGGTCGCCAAATCCATCCGTCGCAGGTGAACTTGGCCAACGTTTGCCGGACTGTGCGTGCGCGGCACGGCAGAGGCTTGCGAAGGCAGCAGGCATCGTGGGGCACACGTGCCATGGGCCTTTTGCCGGCGAAGCTGCTCACGGGTCCCGCCAGGGGCGGGATGCCGCGCTCAGGGAGACACGCGCCCCATCAGGCGCGTCTGGCAGGAAGAGACCGAATGGGCTAAACTTCTCCCTGAGGCGGACGTTTAAGACCATGAGAGACCGTGTCATTCCCAAGGAAGCTTTTTATCGGAGGCAAAACAAGATGAAAGGCAAAGCACTTATCGGTCTGGCAATACTTCTTCTCCTATCATCCGCGTTTCCAGAAGAAGTCGAGAAGGAACAATCGGACATTCTCCAGAAGATTCGCGACCTCGAGCAGCGAGTTAACCGCCTCGAGCAGGAATTGCTCCAGCTCCGCGAGAAATTGGAGAAGGCGCCTCCCGAGCGTCAAGTACCCAAGGAACCTGGCCCGTTCAGAGAAGGAGCTGGACCAGAACTCCACGGTGACCCCCAGAAAATCTGGCAGGCAATGGGAGACCCGGAGGAGCTTACGAAGAGGCTGAATAACCTGGCCGAAGCCTTCGCGCCGACTCTCTCTGACGAGAAAAAGCGAGCTGAATTCCTCAAGGATGTCGAAAACCTCAAGGAGAAGATAGGGAAGAAACGTTCCGAAGAGGAACTCTATAAGGCGCTCTGGGACCGACTTTCCGAAAGAGTTGCCCAGACTCCCAGCAAAAGAGAGAAAGCGTGGCTGCAAAGGCAGCGCGAAGCCCTCGAGAAGTCCACGGGCGAGGAACGCAAGACACACCTCGACCGCTACGTTCGCATCGAAAACATCGGTGCTCTCCACGAGCTGGGTGAGAAGTACGCCATTCCACGTGAGCAAATGGTGAAGTCCGGCCTCGCCTTCATCGGCTATCCTGGGGGTCCTCGCGGCCAATTTCGCCCCCCTGAGGGCGAACGGCGTCCCGAAGGGCGCCCGCCCGTCCCACCGGGACCGCCCGGGGAGAGAAGGACACGCTAAATTCGCGCCAAATAGTAGCGCGATATACACCCACGCCGGGATACCGGAAGAGGTCTTCCCGGCGTTTCCTTCTCCGCCCCAAATCGTCCGCACGCCGCGCCGCAGGCCGTGGGTAACGACGGCTGGGCCGTACCCCCCCACCTACGCGCGGGAGAGGCCGGCTAACGCCTGACAAGGAGATCGGGCGGCCTTGTGGCACGGGCGTCTCGCCCGTGAAGGTCCATGGGCAAGATCCCCATGCCACCCCCATGTCTCGCCTCCCTCTCGCCTCACGGGCTCTCTGAGTCCGCCGCCTGAGACTGAGGGAGTACGCTGGGCCGGCGTTTCCGCTTCATGGCCGCGGCGGCCCATGCCTGTCACCGCACTGCCCGGAACCAGCCTCCCCGAAAAAGCGTTAAAAAAGTAAAGCGAATAACAAACTGCCCCCACACCAAATCGCCGACTCAATGCGCTGGTCGGACAAGGGGGTTGCTCCCTTCGGAGGCTGACACGTGAAAAAGACGCGTGGCTTCATATTGCTCGACCTGTTGGCGGTCGTACCTCTCATCCTGATTCTCGCCCTCGCCCTCGTCCCGTTTGTCCAGAAGGCAAGGGAGAATGCTCGCCGCACGGTCTGCCTCGGGCATCTCAGCCAGCTCGGTCGCGCCTTTGCGCAATATCTCAATGAATACGGAGGCTACATCCCCGCCAAGGAAGGAGTCTTAGAGTTCGGCTGGGGAAAGGGCAAGAGCTGGATGGACCAGCTCTTTCGTTATGTGGACGCGGACCCGGATGGAAGGGGGCCGTCGTATCCGGGGAGCACGGAGTCGAAGAGGACAGAGGTCTTCCGCTGCCCGAGCATCAAAACCTCCGCCCTCGATGGGCGGAAGTACCTCACGAGCTATATCCTCAATTCTCGGCTTTATCTCGACAGCCCGGGCGGGGTGTTCGATATGGCAAAGGTTAGAAACCCGGGTACCCTCGTCGTCCTTTACGATAGAAACAAATGGACTGGCGACCCAACCGATGCCGACCCGACTGACGAGTGGGCCAATAATGGCGGACCGGACGGATACGGTCCGGGCGGTTTGTGGAATTCCAATGCGGGCGGACCGGATTTCTCGGGTCCACATTCTGGCGGGTACAACATCCTTTTCGCTGATTACCACGTCCGGTGGTTCGGGAGGTGGGTGAAGGGCATGATGACGCGCCACGCCGATCAAGAACCGATGGACCGGCCGAGCGCGGAACCCAGGACGCTTCAGGCAAAATAATCTTGGAGGAAGGAACGATCGCGAGTTCCAAAACCTCTCAAAAAAGAATTTGTCCCTGGCAGTTTTTCAACCCCCCAAATTGATCTTCCCCAGGGTCAACTGGCGCATGAGGCCGAAGGTTTTCCAATGCGGAAACCTCCAGCTCATTCCCATGCGGAAAGACTGCCAGGGGCTTTTTTGTGCGCGCGATTAACCCCTCGTTTTCCCCCACGGAACGAAGTCGCTTCTCGCGCACGGTCCTCCCGGAAAAGGAAGGCGCTGTCCAGAAACCCGCCTGTTTCTTACACGTAGTTCAGGCGGGGGACGTAGAAATCGAGGGGGAAAAGCGCGTCGAGGTACCGGAGGGGCTTGGCGAGGCCCAGAGCGTGCGACGGCGGGACCGGCCCGAAAATCAGCCGAACCATCGAGGTATCGGACAACGACAGTACTGGATTGGCTTTTCGGTCAGCTACTGTAACGCTCCTTCCAAAAAGAAGAGTGGCGAATTGACCGCTGTCGCTCATCTCCAGGGTGAGGCTGCCTTTAAGCCCCAGACCGCGGGACTTCTTCATAATCTCTCCGGCGAACTTTCGCAAGACGGACGCCAGGTCGAGTATCTTGACCATCGCATCGTTAATCCGGCGGCTGAGGCCTATTCCCCACGCGCTGCTGCGGCTGATGATGAAGGGAAGGTAAGGGCTCTGGCAAAAAGGAAGCGCTCCCGCCAGATTCTCCATGTCGTACCTGTCGAACAGGAAGCCGAGGAGATTGTCGAGCCCTTCCATGTCCCCGCCGAATTCGATGAGGTCGCGGTCCCCCAAGGTTCCTTTAATCGTCACGTAGGCGAATCGCTCGCCCTTTCTCCAGACCCAGGTTTCGTAGGTGCCGCGGCTGAACACGGAGCGGAGTTCCGCAGGCGAGCGCTCAACCCTCAACTCCCACTCCTCGTAAAACCGTGCGATTCTCCCGAGGTCGTCGCCTGACATCGAAAGCGGCCGAATCTCCGCGCCCGATGCTGTCGTCCGGACGACGTGCCGACGGTTTATGTTGAACGAATAGTGCCGTCCGGCGTTTTCCCAGCCGAAGTAGTTGTACCGCAGCCGGTCGCCCCAGAGGATGGAGATGTCATAGCTCTGCCGACGCATCTGTGCGATCGCCTTGTCGAGCAGCTTCGTCATCAGCCCCCGCCCGCGATGCTCCGGGTCCGTCGAGACGCCGCCGACGCCACCCACGGACAAACGGGCGTCTCCGCACACGAACGTCATGGGGAAAATCCCCACGCAACTCACAATGCGCCCGCCCTCGAGCACGATAATGTTGTTTGCCATGTCTTTCGCCGTCGGCTGATAGATATGGGAGTACTCCAGGTCCATCCTTTTGTGGAATATCCCGTTCAGAAAAGCTATCAGGTCGGGATATTCGGAGGCTTTTGCCTTTCGGGGAGGAGTCAAAACTTGTTTTCCTTCGCCTTCCGTCGGCATTTGGCGGGCAGGCCGCGGCGTGCGCTTTGGAGACGAGGCGGCGTCATTTCCTTTTCCTTTTGCCGATGAGGTCTCGCAGGACTTTCAAATTCATCACGTCCTCCGCCATCTCCGGCCCCTTTGGCGTCTCAAGAACCATGGGGACGCTCGCAAACCTGTCGTCGTTCATCAGGAAGCGGAACCCCTCAAGCCCTATATGGCCCTGGCCGATGTGCGCGTGGCGGTCTATTCTCGAGCCGAGTTCGTCCACCGAATCGTTCAGATGGAAGGCGCAAACCTGCTCAAGGCCCACGACCTTGTCAAATTCCGCAAACGTTGCCTCGTAAGCGCTCTTCGTCCGCAGATCGTACCCGGCGGCGAAAGTGTGACAGGTGTCGTAGCAAACGCAAACTCTCTTCTTATCCTTGACCGCCATGATCAGAGCCGCCAGTTGCTCGAAGTTGTATCCTAAATTGCTCTTCTGCCCCGCCGTTGTCTCTAAGGCGATTTTCACCCCGTAGCCCTTCGTCTTCTGAAAAAGCGTGTTGATTGCCGCAGCAATCCTTTTCAGCCCCGTTTCCTCCCCGCTCCCGACGTGCGCCCCCGGATGCATCACGATGAATGGCAGCCCCAACTTCTCCGACCGCTCAAGTTCATCGAGCATAGCATCTATGGATTTCTCGTAAAGCGCATCGTCCGGCGAAGCCAAATTGATCAGATAGGAGTTGTGCGAAAAGATTGGGTCTATGCCCGTCTCCCTTTTTGACTCCTGAAACTTCTCAGCTTCCTCGTCGGAGATGGGCTTGCCGACCCACTGGTTGGCGTTCTTCACGAAAATCTGAATCGTATCGCAGCCAATGCTCTTCCCGCGAACGGGGGCGTTGAAAACCCCGCCCGCTATTGACATGTGCGCTCCAAGAAGCATGCGTGGCGCGTCCTTTCGCAGAACGACCTGTAACCCCGAGTACAACCGCCCTGTCGGTCCGCAATCTACCCAAACGGTTGATGCGTGTCAAGGTGCGCGCGTCTGCGGGTGTGGCTGAGTAATCGTGACAGCAAGGGCGTTAAGGCCTTTCGAGCTGCTCCTGCCATCCATGACTGAAGTGTTACCGTGCGGAGAATTTCTCCTTCCGCGCGAGCTACTCTTGCCTACCCGACCGCTGTTCGTCCCTCTCTCCTTGCCTCAAACGGCTGTCGAAAGGTGCGAGGAATCCTTTATTCCTCAGGGCTGGTGTCGGAGCGAGCGGCGCTCAGGCGCCGCTGTCGGCGAATATGCTCAACGTCTTCTCTCGATGGTTCATTCCCACAGCACTTCGATTCGGCCCAGTCTGTAGCGCCGCTGGCCGTCATGAGATTCCAGCGGAAGGGCAATCTCGGGCGTTCCGACCCGGTCGCCGACGGAGACATATACGTCGAATTTTCCCGTCGGCACGTTCGGGGCGAATCCGAAATTAGCATCGCGAGCCTTGATGGGGGCTTCTCCGGGTGGCCCGACCTGGAGACTCGCCACGTTAAACCCTTCATCCACGAACGTCGCCACGATGCCGCCCTTGTCATCCTTGAGAGTGACTGCCACGTATCCACCACGGTAACACGGCGCGACGCCAGCATTCGCCCAGGTCGAAGAAACGGTCAAGCGTTCGGTCCTCACAATGTGTGCCGGCCAGGCGATTTCTTTGAGCTGGAGCCGATACCCGAGCCGTCGGTTGATTCGGTCAACCAAATCCCGCTGTTCCGCCAGGAACTCTCGGGGCCACCAATGGATCGAGACATAGCTGGCGTGATATTCCTCGACCGCCCGAAGATACCACGAACCATCCCCCCAGGCCCCACGGTCACGCGAGCCACCGTAGTGCTCGCACTCGAGGATTACCGGAAGTTTTGGCCAAAACCACTGGGCAATGTCGGCGTGGAAATACTGTCTCGGGGGCGGCTGCACGAGAATGCTGTCGTCGCGGAGGGTCATGCCTTTCTCGAGGGCGTAGCGGATGGCTTCTCTACCGGGCTCCCGCTCGGCAACGCCCTGTTCTCCGCCGACGCCGCAGAAAACGAAATCATCGTTGACCGCCAGCAGTGTCTTCTTGAAGTGTTTGGCGTGGAGGTCAAGGTGCCGCCGCAGCACCTCCGTGGGATAGTTCAGTTTCGTGCTGTGAAACGTGTGCCCTTCTCCCCAGACGCCAAAAGAGCCAACGTCAATGAAGTCAACGTGCGGATTTCCGTCGTAGCGCCCGGCAGCTGCCGCGAGGAAATGGTCGAGCTTGTCAAGAAAGACCGGATCGCCATAATCCGGCTCCCAGAAGGGGCCATTCTCGTCGAGGCGACCGGGCGTGAAATTGTATCCCTTGGCCCCGGCTTCCTGCACCCACTTGGGAGTGGCGTATCGCATCCAGGATTCCGTGCAGGTGAATCGGAAGGCGACGCGCTTCCCTTTATCAATCCATCGCTGACTTGGCGTGTCCACGACAGACCAGTCAAATTGTCCTTCCCTGGGCTCTACGAATGCCCACGGAAGCCGCAGGTAGATGGTTGAAAGACCGGGAAAGTCGTCAAGCGTGTCCGACGGCGTGAGCTTGCTCCCGTAGTTCCTGAGGATGTTGCTGTAGTAGTGAAACGTCCAGCCCATCCCGGGATTCACCAGAGCCTCGCCCGTGTCGGCGGGACGAACCACGAAGAGGTCGCTCGGTTCGCTCAACGCCGTCTCAAGAAAGAGAAGGACCAAGCACGGGACAAGTGCCGAAAAAGTTGGTTTCATCGGTGTACCCTTCTGACTCACGATGGTTGTTGTGAAGGAATAGAGCACTCTATCCGGCTTCCTCGGTTTATGCCGAAAGAAAACCGGGTGTTTTGAGCCTCCCTCCAGTCTGATCTGAAATCTGGAGCACTCTGCCGGAAGACCGCGATCACCATGACGCTCAACACCATCGCGGTTTCACGGTCTTACTCTTGCGAGAACGCGATCTCCGCCCGCTTCGTGTCAGGCGGAAGAAGCACATCCCCTTCCGCGGTCCGATCCAGCGTCTCGCCGCGAACCGTCACTGTTGCCGCCATGGCCTTCGGGAGGCGCAGGACAAATCCTCCCGGTGGCGCGGCTGGCCCGGACACCGCGAGAACGGCGCCACTGTTCTCTGCTGTGTACCGGAACGTGCACGGTCCGAAATGCGTCGGCAGCCCCTCGATGGCCATCCCTTCTTTTGACGTGAACCACGCCGGCGCGACGCCGCCGAGGAGAATCAGGCGGTCCCCGTCCTCAAAGAGCAGGCAGTCTCGCATCAGCAGCCAGAGCTCCGCGAGCACCCAGCCGTGAGGCATGGTCGCCGCCGAAACTGGCGCCCAATTGGGCTTTGGATACGACCAGCTCCATGTAGTAAGCAGGTGCATCCAGCCTCCGACGCCGCTTGGTCCCCCTTCGTCGAAGGCGTACCATCCTTGCACTTGTTTTTCATCCAGATGCGATTGGACTGTGCCGTACCCCGCGATGCGGTTGCCTGCCAGGAGGCCCTGATGCGCGGTGGCAAGCGGGAAGTAGCGCCACTCGGCAGTCTTCTTCATTCCGATGCTCTTGAGTTGCTCGTATGCCTTTCCCTCGCCGATTGGATAAAGGCGGCAGGGCCATAGCACTGAGTAACTCCCATAATCTCTGGCGAGGCGGTCGCCGAAGCGACGGTCGTATTGCTCGAAAAATAGGTCGGCGAGTTTGCCCCACTTCCTCTCATCATCCTCGCTGCCAATCGCGCGGGCAAGCATTGCCGCGCCCCTAAGGCCAGCGACATCAAACGCATCCGTGTATTCGGGATGGTAGCCGTCGCATGCCCCGGGCTTGAGTTCCTTCCGTTTGTCGGCAGATAGGGCGTCACCAAAGTCGAGCGTGTCATCGCCGACCCAGTGGGGTCCCGGCGTCGTGCGATAGTACTCGACCAGCGAGACCAGCTTCCTCACGCACGGATAGACGCGCTCGAGCCACGCCTTATCCCGCGCGAAGCGCCACTGCTCGCTGGCAATCCAGAGAATCTGTCCGGGATTGTCCGCCTCGGGCTGAACGCGGCCGCTGAACGGGTGCGATAGAAGGTAGTCAATATACTGAGCAGCAAGGTCAAGATGGCCGGACTTCTGAAGGAAATTCGCCATGTAAGCTGCGTCGCGGGTGAAAACGTTGAGGTTCACGACGGCCGGGTCCGGCGCCCCCTCGTTGAGACACATAGCCATGTGGCCAATGATTGCGACCCGCGATTCTTCCCAGCGCCTGTCGGGCACCTTTACCCGCAATGGCCCCACAAGCTCCTTCCAACAGGTTCTTGCCTCGTTGAAAAGTTGGTCCACGGAAAGCTCGCGGTAATAGCCGAGACCCGGCTCCGGTTGGAGAAAACCGCCTTCGGTCGGATTCGGTTTGGCGAGGTCGAGCTGAAACCACGGATTGACGCGGTCCCATTTGTGCCCGACGGCACGGCGTCCCGGCAGGACCGGGCAGACGAAGCTGAACGTCTTTGTCTCGCCCGGGGGAATGGTCAGGTCGAATCGCAAAGCACCCGAGCAGCTACCATCTTCCGAGGCCGCCGATTTTTGCTGGGGCATCTTCCCTCCGAGGGCGAGCTCGCCGATGGTGTCTGTCGGCAGAACCCCACCGGCGGACGGCTTTTCCTTTGCCACGATCGCGGCGTGGCCTTCCACCAGCAGCGTATCGCCGAGGGTTCCCACGGCCAGCTCCTTCACCGGCCATCCGGCCGGCCCAAGCGGCCTGAGAGCGACACAGAGCGATACGTTCCGCGAATCGCTTCCCTCATTCGTCAGGTGCGCGCGAGCACCGACTACGAATATCTCACCTCCCGCCGAATTCCGCCGGACTTCGCAGACTTCTGTCTTCACCGCAATTTGACCGGCATCCCAGGCCGACCACGGAATCAAATATCCTTCTTCGGTAAGCCCGTACTCGACTGCAACTCCGTCCATGGTGGGCGCGGTGAGCTTCCCGGTTCCGGGATCGAACAGCCAGAAATAGACGCCGTAGCTTCCGACTCCCGGAGAGAAACATCCCTCCGGCTCGACGAACGTCTTGAGGGTGTCAACGGTGTTGCAGATGCCGATCGGCACATGAATTTCACCGCGTGGATCAAGGGCACCACGCTGGACTTTCTTCAGTTCCGGCGTTTTTGTCTCTGCCGGTCCTGTGCTGGGGGCGAGAACCAGCGTCGCGCCCAATGAGAATGCCATCCAACTACGCATGTCCATGATGTAGTCCTGTGTTTACTGCGGCTCCACTCTATCTGAAACCGAGGCGCCGGAGCTGCCCGTGCGGTAAATGTGCACGGCAAGAGGTTCAAACGTGTCGGCAAAAAAACCTTCGCTGGAGGTGATGGTGCGCTCCTCATCCACCACAATGACCTCGGTCCCCGCTGACAAGCCACTGACAGTTACTATTGCTCGCGTCTTCCGCAGCCTTTCGTCATAGTTGACCGCGAAGATGTACAGGTCTCTGTCGAGCTTCTTGGCGAGTGCATCAAGCTTGACCCCGTTTTCGCCTCGTATAGAAACCGCCTGGTCGGGCTTCTCTCCGAGAATGGCTGGCGCCAGACGAGTCAACTGCGCGTTGAACCGGGCGAGAGCTTCGCGGTTGGCCTCTGGCACACCAAACTGGCGGTATGCTGGCTTCCATACGTGGGTGAAATAACCGATTGCTGTTGCCCCCCGGCAAATGGCCATCCAGACTTCGGCGCGAATGTGCGCGGGGGTAACGTCTTTCTGCCCCGACAGCTCGCCAGTCCATTGGCTGCCTTTGCTGGTCTCGATCCAGGCATAGACGGGCTTGCCCGGAGACATTTCGACGAGAAGCTCGGTCCCCTCGTGAACCAGGTGTATCCACTCCGGCTTGTTCCAGCCGTAGATGGGATAGATGTCGAACCCGACAACGTCCGTCGCCTTGACGTATTCCGGATACATCTCGCGCTCCCGCTCGCTGTACTTGCCGAAAAATGGGTGGAAGTATCCGGTGAGGGTCATGAACACCGGACGCGACGGGTCGGCGCTTTTTATCGCTTGATATTGACGGAGAGCGTGGGCCGGGCTAAGCCGCGGCATCGTGCGCGGCGGCGAAAGCAGCACGTTTTTCCCTTCCCGGTCAAACCCCTCAATTTCAGCAACTGAGCCCCAGGCCTGCTCGCCCGGTTCTATCGAGATGACTCTCAGCGTGAGCTCTTTGAAAGTGACAGGCTTGGGAAGATCGAGCTTCTGCCGGCCCCTCTTCGCAGCGAGCTTTGCCGTGAGAATCCTCTTACCATCGCCTTCGAGAGCGATCTCACGCGCGACTGCCAAACCTTCCGAAATTGTAAGCCAGAGAGCAAGGCTTTCCACAGTCACAGGTTTCTTCAACTTCACCGTCACGGAAGCGCCCTCGAGCGGGTCCAACACTGACCAACTGGACGTGTCGCCATCAACGAGCCTCCACAACGGAGTCTGCCGATTGATCCTCAGGTTCTTCGCTGGTTCGATGACCGCGTCGCTGATGGCGCGCGGCAAGTCCGGCTCGTCGTCGTGGATGTAGCCGAGGAGGGCCCTGTGCCCTTTCAGGCGCTCGTCGAAAGGCATCACGCCGTAGAGACCCTCCTTCTCCGCAAGGTCGAGATACTCCTTTACGTCTCGGGTGCCCCCGGATTTTCCCCAGTAACCAGCGACCGTGTTCATTCCGCAGGACCTGACGGTGGCGAAGTTCTCGGGGTTTTGAAGCCATGCCATGATGGGAAAGAAGGGCTTCCCGTTCACGTGAATAGCTCCGTTGGGCTGAATCTCGACCTTCTCAATCCGCGGGCTTTCCGGCGCTTCCATGGCCGATGTGGCTTGGGCGAAACTCATCAAGCAGACGAGAACAATGCTGATCCTGACTTTCATTGTGGTATGCCCTTTACTGGATGATTCGGCGGAAAAACTGTCTTGAACCAACACAATGAATTATAATGGCGCGCAGAAAGGCGGACAAGCTATTGCTCGCGGTTAGCCGAGGAAAGCCGCGTTTATGGAGGCAAGCTATGGACGTTGCGATAACTCTGACTGTCAATGGCGAGAAAAGAACCGTGACCACCGACCCGGAACGGCCTCTTCTCGATGTCTTGAGGGAAGACCTTCACTTGACGGGGACCAAGTATGGCTGTGGCGAGGGACTCTGCGGCGCCTGTACGGTGTTGATGGACGGAAGGCTAACTTTGTCTTGCATCACCCCGGTAGGCGAGGCAGATGAGAAAGCAATCACCACAATCGAGGGACTTGCGAAGGGCGATTCCCTGCACCCCCTTCAGGAAGCATTCCTCGCGGAGGATGCCGTTCAATGCGGCTACTGCACGCCGGGCATGATTATGACCGCGGCGTCGCTTTTGGAGAAAAACCCGCATTCCACCGATGAGGAGATTGTGAGCGGGATGAACGGCAATCTCTGCCGGTGCTGCGGTTATCCGAAAATCCTGACTGCGATTCACCGCGCCGCCCGGCAAGCTTCGGAGGTGAAAACTCGATGATTAAGCACACCCCTTCAAACGAGATGCTCGAATCAGAGTGTTACGATTTGGATGATGAGCAGCGCCCGACGTCTCAAGTGAGCCGACGCGGCTTCCTGCAACTCCTCGGCGCAGGTCTTCTCATCACTGCTACGGACGGCGTTTCCTTTGGTGAGCGTGGTGGGACTGGGGGCCGAGGGTCGGGCACTGTTGCGGCGAGAGTTCACATTGACCAGGACGGCAGGATTACCATCATGACTGGCAAGGTGGAGATAGGGCAGGGCTCCCGCGCGCAACTCACTCAGGCAGCGGCGGAGGAATTGCGGGTCCCGGTAAACCAAATCCAGTTGGTGATGGGCGACACGGCACTGGTTCCCGATGATGGGGTAACCGCCGGCAGCCGGACAACGCCTTCGACCGTGCCGGTCGTCCGAAGGGCGGCCGCAGCCGCGCGAGAGCTCTTGACTGACATGGCGTGTCAACGCTGGAAGGTGAATCGCAGCGAGGTGAAGGTGCGGGAGGGCGCCGTGGCTCACGCCGCAACAGGGCGGACGATGAGCTACGCAGAGCTTGCCAGAGCAGAAGACATTGCGAAAGCCTTCGAGAAGAATATCCCTCCCGACGTGCAGGTCACCCCGGTAAGCGAATGGCAGGTGCTTGGGACTTCTGTCCCCAGACCGAACCGGCGAGACCTTGTCACCGGAGCGCACCGATTCCCGTCCGACATTGTCCGGCCCAACATGCTCTACGGAAAGATTCTCCGCCCGCCCTCTTACGGCGCGACGCTCACGGAGGTTGACCTTGCCGAGGCGAAATCCATGGACGGCGTGGTGGTAGTGCGTGAAGGCGACTTTGTCGGATGCGCTGCCCCAACGTCGTTTCGTGCAGCCCAGGCATTAAGAGCCATTGCCAGAACGGCGTCCTGGAAAACAGCCCCCCACCCGTCGAGTAAAGAACTCTTCTCCTATTTGAAAGAACATGCCCAGCCGGCCGGAGGAGGCAGACGCGGCTCACGCGGCGAGACGAGCGGCTCCGTTAAAGATGAAGGTGAACGAACAGGCAAAGTCCTCCGCGCCGTTTACGAAGCGCCCTACATTCAGCATGTCCCCATGGAACCCAGAGCCGCTGTCGCCGAGTGGAACGACGGCAAAGTGACGGTATGGACTGGCTCTCAGGCGCCCTTCGGCGTGCATTCGCAACTGGCGCAGGCTTTCGGCATTGACTCGGCGAAGGTTCGCGTCATCATGCCGGATATGGGCGGCGGATTTGGCGGCAAGCATACGGGTGAGGTGGCCGTGGAGGCTGCTCGATTGGCTAAGGCTGCCGGGCGTCCAGTGTCATTGAGGTGGTCGCGGGAGGAAGAGTTTGTCTGGGCATATTTCCGGCCAGCAGCAGTGATTGAGATACAGGGAGAGCTGGACGGGAACGGCTCCCTCGTCTCCTGGGATTTCACCAACATCAATTCCGGAGGGGCGGCGATTGCGTCGCCCTACGAAGTACCGAACAAAAGAACCCAATTCGTAGGTTCCGATCCGCCGCTTCGCCAGGGTTCGTACCGCTGCCTTGCTGCCACGGCCAACAACTTCGCCCGCGAGTCCTTCATGGACGAACTTGCCGCAGCGGCCGGCGCCGACCCGCTTGCATTTCGGCTCGCTCATATCAAGGACCCACGCCTGCGAGCCGTCCTCGAGACCGCCGCGAAACGGTTTGACTTCAGCGAGCGCAAGGAGAAGAGCCACCCTGACGTGGGTGTGGGATTGGCCTGCGGCACTGAAAAGGGCTCCTACGTCGCGGCATGTGTCGAGGTAAGACTGGACCGCAAAGGTGGTAGAATTGACGTGCGCCGCGTCTGCGAGGTCTTTGAATGCGGAGCCATCCAGAATCCGGACAACCTGCGTTCGCAAGTGGAAGGGTGTATCGTCATGGGCCTGGGCGGCGCCTTGACGGAAGAGATTCAGTTTGAGAACGGCAAGGTCCTCAATGCGACCTTTGCGAAATACCGGGTGCCCCGGTTCGCGGACGTCCCCGAGCTCGATATTCATCTCCTCAACCGGCCCGATCTTCCCTCGGCGGGCGGTGGCGAAACGCCTATTATTGCCATTGCCCCAGCCATCGCGAATGCTGTCTTCCAGGCAACCGGCATCCGCATCCGTCGCATGCCCATCCGCGCCGTCGCTCTCAAGCAGGCTTGACGCGCTGTACATCACGCGCAAAATGATGAAAAAAGCACGCTGCCAAATAGCATCGGCCAGGCTGTGCTTCGGACGTGACCGTCGTAGATGTAACGCCGCCGTCTCGGCGGCAGGCGTGGGGGCGTCTCGCCCTCACATAGCAGCCGCAATATGCTGCGTCTTGGTGAAGTCGAACCGGGGGCAGGATGCCCCCCAGACAGCCGGCAAGATCCCAGCGGTACGGGCGGTCCCGGCACCAAGCCCTGAAAGGGCGCCATAGCATAGCCCAGGGCAACGCCCTGGGTCCCGATCAAAGCAAATCACCCAAGCCCTGAAAGGGCGCGATAATCCTCAGCCTCCATAACACGGCCGCGCCGTTGGGCAGAAAAGGCTTGATTCCGCGGAGGGCCCTGGATAATATGCGCGCCGTGTGGAGACTTGTAAGCGGTGGCATGGGCATCTTGCCCATGTTCAAGCTTTGCAGGCGGGGACGCCTGCGGTACATTCACGAGTTGGAACCCCGTGTCACTTCTGCCCGGGGCATACCGTGGCACGAATGAACTCAGGTGCGTCCGGCCTGGCTCTCTCGGACTCTACGAAAGGGGGTTTAACATGAGACGTGTGATTCTTCCTGCGTTCTTCGTTTTGCTTCTCTGCTCCAGAGCGTTCGGGGTCGAGCTGAAGCCTACCATCGCGCTTTCGCCCGACTACCAGGGTCCGGGGAGCGAGTTCGTCATCACCTGGTTTCCGCTGTCGGGGAAGTCCTACAATATCGAGGCGGCAACGGACCTAAATGGGCCATGGGCTGCGCTCAATCCTCAGCCGCTTGTTGCCGAAAAGACCGTTGAAACTTATCGCGACCAGACGGCGGAGCCAGTCAGATTCTATCGCATCCGCAAGCTGGACACCCAGCCGCCGGAAGTCGTTTACCTCAGCCCCAAGGATGGGGCTATCGCGGTCGGGCGCTCGGAGCCGCTTGTGGTGCGGCTCTCCGACGAGGCGGGCATTGACCCTCAATCCATATCCTTTTCGGTAGGCGCGAGGTCGCCGATCGGGATAGACGATCCGAGGCTCATCTTTTCAGAGGATTTCCTCGTCTATACGCCCGCCGCGGACGAGTCTTACGGAGGGTACGGCGAGACGGTCACCGCCAGGCTCTCCGTCTCGGACACGCTCGGCTCTCGCCTCGAGAACTATACCTGGTCCTTCAAGCTGGAGCTTGAGACCGTCCTCGCGCAGAACGTCATTCTCATTGACGATGCTTCGCCGCTCAAGCTAATTTCCGTGCAGGGCGACACGTACACCTTCAGCTACACCGGCGACTCCCCCGGCATTTCCGTCGGCGACATCCTCGTCAGCACAGACCCCGCGAACCCCTACAAGGTGAAGGTCGTCTCCCTCACAGACCACCCCGACTCCCACACGGTTGACGTCCTTATGGAGCCTGCAACGCTCCCGGAGATTTTCGAGCGGGCGAGCTTCAGGGTCGGGAATGCGAATCCTGAGGGCGAGGAAGTGCTCCCATTGTCCCCCGGATGGCCCTGGACGGGCGTAATCCATATCGAGAAGCGGCTGTCTCTTGACGGGACCGCGGTGTACGAGGGCGAGCGCCTCAAGGTCGAGTTTACCTCCGGCTTTATTGAGCTGGCATGCGACGTGAGCATCGGCGGGGAAATCGGGTGGCCATCGCTCTTGGAGTCCTTCGACCTCGACCTTACTGGCACGGTCGGCTTCGATGCTACTGTCAAGGCCACCGCCAGCGGCGAAATAAAACGCGACTTCCAGAAAAGCATCGCCACACTGCCCCTCCCGCCCTTCGCTGTGCCGGTCTTAGGGGTTCCCATCCTCGTGACCCCCGCGGTGTCCTTCGACGTCGGGATGTCGGCTGAAGCGAACGCTCAGGGGGAGATTACGGCGGGAATTCGGTCATCGTACACTCTGTCTGCCGGCGTAACGATGCGTGACGGGGATTGGACCCCGTACCGCACACATAGCGGCGATGCCTCCCCCATCACGCCGACCTGGAACATCGAGGGCGAAATCGAGCTCAAGTGCTACGTGGAGGTGAAGGTGGCTGCGTATGTGGTAGGCCTCATCGGGCCCTCCCTGAGCCTGGCGCCATACCTGGAGTTCGACGGCCATTTCCAGGCGAATCCCCTCGCCTACGACTACGCTCTCAACGCTGGCGTCACGAGCGACCTCGCGATTGACCTCAGCTTCCTGGACCAGGACGTGGCATCATGGAGGCTTCTGGACTGGAGGCGGACGCTGGCGGAGGAGACCTACCGCCGAGGGACCGAGCTAAAACCAGAGCCGGCGACATGGAGCAGGGCATTCGGGGGGGCCGGCGCGGAGGACTACATGTATTGTGTTGAGCAAACGTCCGACGGCGGCTACGTCCTCGCCGGCCAAACAGACAGCTACGGGGCTGGCGGGGCGGATGCATGGCTCATCAAGACGGACTGGCGCGGAACCAAGGAGTGGAGCAGGACATTCGGGGGGACCGGCGCCGACGGTGCCTCATCAGTTCAGCAGACCAGCGACGGCGGATTTATCGTTGCCGGGGGGACCTCCAGCTTCGGCGCGGGGCAGGAGGATGCGTGGCTGGTCAAGACCGATTCGCGGGGAACGGAGGAGTGGAGCAACACATTCGGGGGCACCTGGTACGACGCGGCGCGGTGGGTTCAGCAAACGCCCGATGGCGGATATGTCATTGCTGGCTTCACGGACACCCTCGGCCCCAGCGGGCGCGATGGCTGGCTGGTCAGGACGGACTCCCGCGGAACCCAGGAGTGGAGCAGGACATTCGGTGGCAGCGACGCCGACTTCGCGGAGTGTGTTCGCCGGGCATCCGATGGGGGGTACATCCTGGCGGGCATGACCCAGAGCTCGGGGCCATGGAGGCGGGACGCGTGGCTCGTCAAGACCGATGCGTCGGGGAACGAGAGCTGGGCCAGGACGTTCGGCGGGAGTGGGTACCAATGGGCCTACTCCGCTGAGCAGACCTGCGATGGGGGCTATATCCTGGCGGGCCAGACATCCAGTTTCGGTGCCGGGGATTATGATGCATGGCTGATCAAGACCGATGACGAGGGGACCACGCAATGGACAAGGACCTTCGGCGGGGCGAGCGCGGACTTTGCCTCGTCGGTTCACCAGACGTTCGACTGCGGGTACATCCTGGCAGGCACGACTTGGAGTTTCGCCAAGGGCGCAGACGACGCGTGGCTGATCAAGACCGATGCGTGTGGAAATGAGCAGTGGAGCAAGACATTCGGCGGAGGCGACTACGACTTCACGGCCTCCGTTCGGCAGTGTTCGGACGGAGGATACATCCTGGCGGGTTCCACGCGCGCTCTGGGCTTCCGTGCCGGACATGCATGGTTGATCAAGACCGACGTCCAGGGAAACGCCGCGGCTGTGTCCGAGCAGCCCGAATTCAGGGCACCATGGAGCGACACCGCGACGATCACTCAGGGGAACAACGGGGCGACGAGCCATTACGATCACGGCTCTTGGGACAACACTTATGCACTGGACATTGCCCTATCCACCGGCACATACGTACTGGCTCCCGCCGACGGTACGGTGGTTTACTACGATCCCGACCCCGCAGGGGCCGGCGGCAAGGAGCTCGCCATCGAACACACCGGTCCCAGCGGAAAGAAGTTCACGACGGTCTATCTCCATCTGAGCGAGATTCTGAGGACGAGCGGCGCTGTGAGCCAGGGAGAGGTCGTGGCGAGGAGTGGGGCGACCGGCGACGTGACCGGTGCTCACTTGCACTTTCACCTCTGGAGCGGCGAAGGGAGTTTCGATTCGCACACTATCCCAATCGAGCGCCTTGTCATGAAGCAGGTCGGTGTGGACCCGGACTTCAGGGAGTACAACGGCGCGCAAGGCGAGCTCGACGACTCAAAAATTGGGGGCAAGTCCTTCCAGTCCAACAACGAGCCCCTGGCAATCGCCGGCGATGACACTCCTCGTACCCGATGAAGACCGACCGATACGGCAACGCCCCGTCGGTTCCGGAAAACTGACCGCGAAACCAAGGTTCGCAGCCCAGCGCAGAGGGAAGGACACGGACCCCGCTTCTGTCTCGCGCCCCGGGCGGGCGCTGGTGCGGCCGAACCTCGGCCGTGAACCTCGCACATGTACCGGCGGGACGGCCAGGCAGCCGCCTCGACCAAACGATTCATCCACGCCCGCACGCCCTCAAAGCCCATCGTTGACAAATTGGCATAAGCTTGGTAGAATCTTACCGAAATGGCAAAAAACATCTGTCCCGCACACAACAGCTTCTTGCCCCGCGAAGCCTCCGCTGCCCCTCCGAAATTGGGCTTCCGCGCGTTGCTGGCCCCTTCCTCCTGCCCTGGCTTTCCAGGGCCTTCTGGCGGCCCGCGTCCTCTGTCTGCACCTGGGCCTTTTCCAACAGCATCTATCGCAAACCTATCATCTTGTGCTGCAAGCTATTACGTCCCATCATCTGTTATCGAAAAGGCCCTGAAAGGCCCACTTTTTCCCCCTCTGTCCTATTTTGTTGACGGGCCCCCTCTGCAAGCCCACTCAAGGGCAGCGATACTCCGGAGCATCTCGAAGTTGACAATCCTGACTGCCTGGCGTAGAAAGGAACTGCACAGCACACAATCATCACAGGAGCAGGTTATGGAAGAGACCATCAAATTCAAGGTGAACGGGAAACCCACAGAACTGACCTTAGATACCGATCGAATGCTGTTGTGGGTCTTACGCACTGACCTGGCATTGACAGGAGCTAAATACGGATGCGGCGAGGGCTATTGTGGCGCTTGTACTGTCCTCGTGGACAACGAACCCATTCGGTCCTGCCAGACACCCGTAAAGGATGTCAAAGACAAAGAGGTCGTCACCATCGAGGGATTGGCCAAAAACGGAGCCCTTCACCCCTTGCAGAAGGCGTTCATGGAGAATGATGCGCTCCAGTGTGGGTTCTGCACACCGGGTATGATTATGACCGCGTATGGTCTATTACGGGAAAACTCACAGCCATCCTATTCACAAATCATTCAAGCTATGAATGATAATTTATGCCGTTGCGGAACGTATAAACGAATCGTTCAGGCCATTCAAGCAGCCTCAAAAGAAATGAAAGGAGTGTCCTGACATGGAAAAGGATAAATACTTGCAGCTCGATTTCACAGATATAAAAACTGGTTTTCGGCTGGACCGCAGAGAGTTTTTCAAACTCGCAGGTCGAGGTATATTCATCCTTTTTACGCTTGGAGAGTCGGCCGTTTTGGCGCAAGAGAGGCGAGGCAGAGGACCCGGTAGAGGTCTGCCGACGGATTTTAACGCATTTCTCAGGATCGGAGAGGATGGAAGAGTCACCTGCTTTACAGGTAAAGTGGAGCTGGGACAGGGACCCATTACCTCGCTCGCACAGATGTTAGCGGATGAATTGGATGTCTCTCGGGAGTCCGTTGATATGGTAATGGGGGACACGGACCTCTGTCCCTGGGATATGGGTACGTTTGGTTCCATGACGACGCGCTTCTTTGGTCCCCCACTCAGGGCTGCCGGCGCCGAGGCTAGACAGGTTCTATTGGAGTTGGCCTCAGAACACCTCAAAACACCCATAAATCAACTGACGGCCGAAAATGGGACCATATTCAAGAAATCAAATGCTCAACAACGTGTTACTTATGCTGAATTGGCCAAAGGGAAAACAATTCAGCGGCACGCTTCGGGGAAAGTACCGGTAAAAAAACCATCGGAATTCAGGATAATTGGCAAGCCCTTTACGCGAGCTGATGCGTTGGAAAAAGTCACCGGTAAGGCAAAATACGCCGGAGATATTCGGCTTCCAGACATGCTGTATGCAAAAGTCCTGAGGCCGCCGGCTCACGGCGGCAAGTTGCTCGAGGTTGACCTAAGCGAAGTCGAGAAGATGAAAGATGTGCAAGTCGTCCGAGACGGCGACTTCATAGCCGTGTTGCACAAATATCCGGATGTGGCTGAAGAAGCATTGTCAAAAATAAAGGCCAAGTTCAGCCCGCCCACATCAGAGGTGGACGAGAAGAGTATTTTCGACCATTTGCTGAAAGCCGCGCCTGAAGGTAGTGTCGTATCTCAAGGTGGCAATGTCCAAAGTGGAGAAAAGCGCGCGCAGACGAGTTTTGAAGAAACGTATCTAAACGATTATGTGTCCCATGCTCCAATAGAAACTCATACCGCCGTTGTCAAGATTGAAGGAGATAAAGCGACCGTATGGGCTTCCACTCAAACACCTTTCCCCGCGAAAGACGAGGTTGCCAGGGTGCTTGGCTTTCCTCCGGAGAAAGTCCGAATCATCACCCCTTTTGTGGGCGGAGGATTTGGTGGCAAGACGAACAATCTGCAAATTGTGGAGGCGGCTCGTCTGGCAAAATTAACCGGAAAGCCGGTGCAGGTTGCCTGGAGTAGAAAGGAGGAGTTTTTCAACGACACTTTCCGACCAGCGGCGATAGTCAAAATAAGGTCGGGCATAACAGATGAAGGTCGGATAAGTTTCTGGGATTACCATGTGTATTTCGCCGGCTCACGAGGGGCCGAGCACCTCTACGACATTCCGGACCACAGCACCGTTGCCCACGGGGCGGGCTGGGGCGGTTCCGGTGCCCATCCCTTTGCCACGGGCCCCTGGCGCGCGCCAGGGAACAATACAAACACGTTCGCCAGAGAATCACAAATTGACGTTATGGCTGCGAAGGCGGGAATTGACCCCCTGGAGTTTCGGCTGACGAACCTCCGCGATAACAAAATGATAAGAGTCCTGAAAACCGCTGCTGACAAGTTTGGATGGGTACCCGCCAAGGCGCCGAGCGGTCGAGGATGTGGGATCGCATGTGGAATTGACTCAGGCACCTATGTGAGTACCATTGCAGAAGTCGAAGTGGAGAAAAAGAGCGGCCATGTTCAGGTCAAGCGTGTTGTCTGTGCGCAAGATATGGGTTTGTCCGTCAATCCCGAAGGAGCAACAATTCAGATGGAAGGCTGCATCACGATGGGACTGGGATACGCCTTGAAGGAGGGTATTCGTTTCAAACGCGGAGAGATTCTCGACCTGAATTTTGATACCTACGAAATTCCTCATTTTTCATGGCTCCCGAAAATCGAAACGGTGATAATTGATGACAAGGAGTCTCCTGCACAAGGAGGAGGCGAACCAGCCATCATCACGATGGGCGGTGTGGTTGCCAATGCTATTTACGATGCCATCGGTATAAGACTCTTCCAACTGCCGATGACTCCCGAGAGAATCAAGGAAGGATTGACGAAGCGCTGAGCTCTTCGGAATGCACAGAGATCACGGACCGATAGACATTCATCGAAAGGTTGTGGAATTCGCCGAGGAAGGCCGTTGCTTCGCAGTGGCCCTGGTCCTAAAGGCGGAGGGTTCCACCCCAGGCAAGGCTGGCGTGAAGGCCGTCATTGACGAAGATGGCAATATCTGGGGCACCGTCGGCGGGGGACAGGTCGAGGAGCAGTGTCAGCGCCGCGCCATAGAAGCATGTAAATCGAAACGCCCGGTGGTCTTTGATTTCTATCTGGAAGGCGCCGCGACGACTGATGACGCCCCTATCTGCGGAGGGACCATGCGAATCCTCATTGACCCGACAGCCGCAGAGAATCGTGTGTCGTATGCCCGGGCAGCCGAAGCCCTTCAGAGGCGCGAGCGCGGTGTTTTGCTCACCATGATACGCACCGCTGCGGAACCAGAGGTGGCGGCGCAGTGGTTTCCTGAAGACACAATCCCGTCGGACGCGGCCTTCCCGGGAACGGAGGCCATCCGCTCGTGTCTGGCGCGCGAGACGCCACAGTTTTTTGTTGAAGACTCAGAGAGTCCGGCCGCGCGCCTGGAAGTGTTTGTCGAGCCAGTGATTCCCAGACCTCTCCTGTTGATTGTGGGTGCTGGGCACATAGGGCAAGCACTGGCGCTCCAGGCAACCCTCATCGGGTTTGACGTCACGGTTATAGATGACCGGCCCGAATTCGCGAGCCCGGCCCTCTTCCCGGACGGTGTAACAACCCTCTGCGGTGACATTCCAAAAGAGGTCGCGGATTTTCCCGTCAACAAAGAGACCTACATTGTGGTGGTCACTCGCGCGCACAAACATGACGCGGAGGCCCTCAAGGCCTGTATCCATTCCCCTGCCGCGTACATCGGCATGATTGGCAGCAAGCGCAAGGTCGCCCTGATGCGCAGGGACTTCATTGAAACCGGCGTCGCCACAGAAGAGGAGTTTAACCGCGTCTTCGCACCCATCGGGCTTGACATCGGCGCCGTGACGGTACCGGAAATCGCGACGAGCATCACCGCCCAGTTGATAGCCGTCCGAAGGAAGGACGGCCCGTCGTGAACTTGCGTTCACCCGGAGACCATGAAAATGCCCCCATACGGCCCGTTTTTTCTCGCCAAGACGCTAACGCGCCAAGAATTCGTAGGCCGTACTGCTTTGCGTCCTTCGCGGCTTTGCGAGAGACCATTCCCCTTGTAACTGGATGGGGTAGCGCCAATTTTCAGGGCAGCGGATGCAGGACGCCGGGCGACATGGTGCAGCGATGATTTGTGCAATCGTTCTCGCCGCGGGCGAGTCCCGCCGAATGGGGTCCCAGAAACTGCTCCTGCCTTTCGGCGGCAAAACCCTTATCGCCCATGTCGTTGATGAACTCCTCCACTCCAACATCGGCGCGGTTTACGTCGTGGTGGGCCACGAAGGGAGCAGAATAGCCGACGAGCTATCCCTCCGCCGGGTGACCATTGTTACCAATCCCGATTACAAGCTCGGTATGCTCTCTTCTGTTCGCTGCGGACTTCAAGTCCTCCCGCAATGGTGTGAGAAGGTTTTAGTAGCACTTGGTGACCAGCCCGCGATTACCTCCGAGCTGGTCAGCCACATGGTTCAATCCTTCAGCACCACCCACAAAGGGATTCTCGTCCCGGTTTACCGCGGCAAACGCGGGCATCCCGTAATACTCTCAATGCAGTATCGCGATGAGATTATGTCCTCCTTCGATGATACAGGACTTCGTGGTCTTCTCCACGCTCACGCAGACGACATCTTCGAGTTGAACGTATCAAGTCCCGCAGTGCTTTCGGATATAGACTCTCCCGAGGACTACCGACGCGAGCTCGTCTCGTTCGACGAGAATACATAGAAGAGATAAACCCCGAAGGCTCAAAGACGCGAAGATGACTGCGGATCAGATAAGGACGCGCCTCGGCGCCCTGGGGAGAGAAACCGCGTCCAAGAGAGTTCTGGCAAAGCGTGCCCGCGCCCGGGTACCGAGCGTGCGTCGGGAATCCCGGCGTGGTGCGCGTATAGACGGTTGACGCGCCGGACGGCCAGAGGCGCGAACACGCAAGGAGGTGCATTGACTGCGATAGGAAACGTAGCGGGCGGCGTTTAACGCGCAGTTCTTCAGGAGAAATTGGCTTGACACGCCCCAACCGTGCGATAGAATAAGGTATGTTATCGAAGTGATGAGCAAAAGTGAGCCAAAATGGGAAGCATGGGGGGGCCGGGTACCGCCAGCACTCTGACCGGACGGAGCTTACGCGGATGTGGCTCAGTGTCGCGAGAGTTCTCATCCGCAGACAAACAGCCTGCCCTTACCGCTTTATGCAGGCTGCATGGTGGTTGTTGACCTTCACTTGCAGGCGGAGAGTCGGTTCCAACGCCAGTGCGGGAGGACTGCGATGAGGACATGTGTGGCCAGCGAAACTCTCAGTGCGAAAAGGTCTGTCTCAAAACCCGTTCGCATCCTGGTGTCCGCTCTGTTTTTTTGGGCGCAAGCAGCGCATTCCGTTGGCGAGGGGGAGGGAATAGGAGCTGAGTTGACTGATTTGGGGGGTAACAGAGTGAGCCTCTCGTCTATTGATCCCCAAAGCAACCTTGAAATAACTCTTTTCTACAAGAGGGGAGAGAATACCTGGCAGAATTGGGCCAACGTAAGTTCAAAGTTTACGACGGTAGAGTCCGTTCGCCTTGCGGAGCCTGATTCCAGACGTTGGACGGTAAAATTCATCAACGGTCTGGAAGTGTTGGCTGGTGATATAGGGGGCACCCTTTCAGGAGCGGCCACGATTTCTGGGCTCGCGTCCGTTCCGTTTTCGATACCTTGCCAAAAGATAAAAGACCTGGCCGTTCGCAACGCCGCTAAGACCTCAATGACTTGGACAAGTGGGGGTTTATGCGCCCGGATGAAGTTAAGCTCGGGAGGAGAGCTTGACCTGGCTGATATCACGACCATAGACCTGCATGAAAGCGCCGTCTACTATGGGCTATTCTCCGGCGGGCGGCGGGATTTGTTTCCCCTGGTCGTGGACGATTATGAAGCTGACATCCCGATGAGTTTCCTTCGCAGGATTGATTTCGTCGATCATGCTAACAAACCCCTGATCGTTGATGTTGTTTACCGTCCGCCCGGGGCTGACAGGGACCTTGAACTCAAGGGGAAAACCATCGGCTATGGAGTGGACGAATTGCGGATTGAGGGTCGGAACTGGATCGGGTCCTGGCGGCTCCACATCAACCGGTCCCTCGGCCATGGACTTGTATCAATGCGAGATTTCGCATCAGACCTGGGGCGTAAGGAAAAGCCCAAGGAAGGAAAAGCAATAGTAAAGGGGGTGTGCACCACCTGGGATGGCAAGGAATGGAAGCTGAGTGAATTTGTCAGCGCGGCGGTAGCTGTGAAAATTGGGGAAGGTAAGGTTGATTTGCCCCTTGATAAGATACAGCTCATTAGCGCCGCGAAGACGACATCCGGGAAGGAATTAGAGATACTGCTTATGAATGGAGAGAAGATCAGAGGGGAAGGAGTTATCTCCGGAGCCTTCAAATCATCGGACGAATACGGTATTATTCTGACAATTCCCTCTTCCTCGATAAAGCGTCTCGAAATCAGGAAGGTTGAATGAACCTGGCTCGAGGCAGCTGCAGCCCAGCCAAGCCCGCAGCCGCGCGCGGCTCCCCCGCGGTGAGTTTGGGCCTTAAAGGCTCTGCAGTGCGACCTCTGCCGGGCGTTCCGTCTTGGTGCGGCTGAGGAGTGCACCTGATCCCTGTCTGCACCAGGGGGCGATGACCTCGGGGTGCACCCCCAGCGCGGCAACTCCGCCCTGTCGCCCAAGCGCGCGGCCCGGGTCGGCGAGATGGAGAGGGGCCTCGCCAGGCCGCAAAGGATGTCTGGAAATCACATATTCAGCACGCCAGCAAGGACATGCCCGCCGACCCCTCAGATCTCCACATGTGTACCCGACCCCGTGTCCGTGCCCCGGACGTTGGCAACCGGGCAACCGTTGCGGTCGCGATCCTGCACACTCGTCGTCCCGCAGGGGATGCGGGAACACTCCGGCGAACTGGCTTGACAAGGGGCGGGGCAGGATTCAGACTGATGCAGGAGCGAAGGTTAGCAAAGGGCCTCCGACCCCGTGAGCCTGGAACTTTGTGCGATGGTCTCCGGGCGATAGGGTCAGGATGGAAACGTCCTGGCTTCCCGTGATTGGAAAGGAGACTCGGTTGGTCGCGCCGAGGGAAGCTCTGGACATCGTCCTCGAGTGCGTATGCCCGAAGCCGGGGGCCACCGTCACCCCCAGGGTCCCACCGACCCGCCAAGACCGTGCCCAACCGCGCGCTGCGCGGCCCGTCACCAGATGGGCGGAGTGTAAGGCTCGGTGAGCGGATGGCCGTCGAGGGGCGGATCAATCTTCCTCAAATCCAGCCCGAAGCGCTTCAGAATCGTCGGCGTGATGTCCTGGCGGAGGCCGCGTCGGACGACCGTCGGGTCGTTCGTCGCCAGGAAGACGTACGGGGCATCCCTGTGGCTCTTCAGTCCCTCGTCGAAGCCGTGGTCGGCGGTGATGTAAACGAGGGTCTTGTCGTAGAGGCCGAGTTCCTTCAACTTCGCAACAATCTTCCCGGTGCATTCGTCATCGGAGATGATGCCGCCAGTGTATTCTTTGGAATTCTCGCCGTTGGCGTGCCCGAGGTGGTCCGGCTCGGCAAAGTGGATGAAAAAGAAGAACCGCTTGTCCTTACACTTCTCCAGGTGCTCGATGGCGGTCGCAAGAACCTTCTCGTTCTGAATCAGCCCGTTGATGAAAACGTCAATGTGGTCTTTCGTGTTGGCGTAAGGCTTGCCCGGGACGACCCAGTATTGTTTGCCACCCTCCTCAACAATTCCGCCTCCCTCGGGGCGGGCGGGTCTTGTCTTGCCCTTCGCTGCCGCGCGCTTCTCGCGTTGGAGGAGTTTTTCCATGGGGATTTTCTGCGGCGGGTCGGCGTCAACGTGCCCCTTTTTGCCGATTACTGCGACGGTGGCAATGTTGTCGGGGCCGAAGAATTTCTCCAACCGCTCAAAGACCGTATAGCCGACGGGAATCGGCTGATAAATCCCGTTGCTGAAGACGCCGGTTGTCTCCGGCTCGTAGCCGGTGAGAATCTGAGTCCAGCCCGCTTTAGTGTCGGTCGTGCGAAGGATGTCAATCGCCACGAGCTTGCCTTCGCTGGCGAGCTTCATGAGGTTGGGGACCTCGTTTCGGGCGATGCACTCTTTGAGATGATTCCTCTGGCACGCGTCCCAGCCGATGAGGATGATGTTCCGCGGCGTCGCCGACCGCTCGACTCCTCGGGCCGAAAACGACGCAATAAGAATTACTGAGGCAACTGCGACCGCGGCCGTCCTGCGAAGTTGTTTCATCCTTTCTTCTCCTTATGTTGTGTTTGTGAGTTAGGCTCGCCGGCATCAGCCCGCCCATCGGGTCCCGGGTTCCGGCTCGCTCCCTTCCATGTCAGCGGGGATCCGGCCGACGACTGTCCGTTTCGGTTTCATATCGGGACGACCTCAGACAAAGCCCGCTTGCCAACACGGGGCTTAAGGGCATCCTTCATGACAAGGTCCACCTTGGTCCCCAGGCACTCACTCAGCTCATTCTCCAGCCGTATGAATTTGATCAGGCCAGGCGTATCGTCGAACTCGACCAGCAGATCAAGGTCGCTGCGCCGTCGCTGCTCGCCCCGCACATATGAGCCAAAGACTCCCAGCGAGCGCACGCCATAGCGCTCTCGCAAATACAGCATTTCTTCCCGGAGAATCCGGATAATCTCGTCAACCCTTTTTCTGTCCGAACGGTTTTTCATCTCCGTGCGTCCAGTCATTTG
The DNA here is from genome assembly GCA_964482435.1 of uncultured Verrucomicrobiota bacterium. Taxonomy (GTDB): domain Bacteria; phylum Auribacterota; class JABMQX01; order JABMQX01; family JABMQX01; genus CAYZXL01. Next base: position 35,685 of record CAYZXL010000020.1, on the reverse strand, counting down.
CAGGTCTTTTCCGTTTGGCGGCCTCGCCCGGCGTAGCTCTGCTTCGGCTACCGGCGTCTCGCCGCTGGAAATGTCCGAAACCCTCTCAGGTTCCGGGGCTTGTCCACGTCTTGCACGGCCGGTTCTTGCCGCCAAAGGAACAAACAACTTTTTATCAAGTATAACGCACGGCCGACCCCGTTGAAATAGCGCAGCAGTTGAGTGAGAGGATGCTTGACCGTCGACAAAGGCTCGGCAAGAAGAGCGCCTGGGTGTTTTCTCTACCACCACTGCTCCGGCGGGTCGAGCCGGATTTCCATTTCCTCAAAGTTGCGCCACTTCGCATGGCCGTCGAGGAACAGGATGTTCCCGCCGGCGGGCTTATAATCGTCCAGATGACTTGTCCGGTGAGGTCTGTTCCATCCGCCCCACACCTCGGTGAAATTCCGCCCCTGGGAGATAACCGAGTCGAGAACGATTTCGGTCTTCGTCGGGTTATCGCCATCAATTCTCGTCTGGTAGCTTTTCCCGCGCAGAGGTGGGAACTGCCGGCTCACCCTTTCCATGAGCCAGAAGTAGCCGGTAACGCAGTAGCCGCCGAAACTCCACAGTTCGTCTGTGTCCTGTATCGAGCCGGAAGGACAGTAGAAGATATGCCTTTGGGCGCCGGCTCGAACGATGGCGTCGCGGGTGGCCACCGGAAGGTCCCAAAGCCACGGCCCGACGGTCCCCGGATGCATTGGAAGATACCCGTTGTTTTCGTTGGAGTAGATGTTCAAAACGCTGCCAATCTGACGCAGGTTCGATAGGCAAACGGCGCGGCGACTTCGCTCTTTTGCCTTCTGGATTGCCGGCAACAACATTGCCGCGAGGATTGCTATGATGGCGATGACGACTATCAACTCGATCAGAGTGAAGGCACGCGCATGGTCTGGGGCTTTCGCCGGAAGGCGGAGGCCGCGGCGGTGTTTCTCATTCGTGTCCAACTGGACCAACCGGCACATTTGCCGTCCTCCGAAACGGAATTGGTGTCCCCTTTCGGGAGCATTCGACCGGTACGCTGGCCTGACTGTGCGGCCGAGAGGTGGCTGACATGACCGAGAGAACAGCCTTCTTGGGTGCGACTGTTTTTTCGTGGCATGGGCATCATACCCATGTCAATCCCGCCCCGCGTTCCGCGGGGGCTGCCACCGATTCGCAGCCACACCCATCTTTCGTCACCTCTAACCACTCTTCCATTCTTACGGCAAAGGGGATGAAGTGTCAAGGCAAAAAACACCTCAGGAGCAATCCCTCAGTCACGGGGTGATTCACCGCAGAGAACGCAGAGACCGCAGTCCGTCATGACCTTGCGCTCACCCGGAGACCTGAAAATCCTCCTATCAACCGTCTTTTTTCTCGCCAAGACGCTAAGACCCCAGGAATTCACGGGGCTTGCTCCTTTGCGTCCTTCGCGGCTTTGCGAGAGAGTCCCCGCTCGCCGCGTAGCGGTTATTTTCAGGCGAGTCGCTCATGAGCGGCGCACATAATGAATATGATTGAAGTCGGAATCGTCTAAACTATTGAGTACGCAAAAGGGCTTGAAATTCGCCACTCGATGTGCTATATTTACTTAAGTTGGTCTTCAGGAGGGCCCAAATATGAAAAGGTTGTTTGCCGCAAGTGCTGTCGTGCTGATGCTTGTTTTCGGCGCTGCTGGAGCGGCGAGCGGACAAGGACACGCGAGAGCGACTGGACTCTTTGTAACTCGAGCTGGGGCAACTCTCTTCGTCCCGCAAGCTAAGGTTTGGGGGGCTGCCCTTTCTCGGCTTGGCAGGACTATTCTCGAGAAGGCGAAGGGAGAGAAATCGCAGACGCCCGTCAGGACTTCTCCGTCCCCTGCCCGCCCGACGTTCACCCCGGCGCCGAGGTCCTCACCGCCGGTTTCCGTGAGGTCTGCAAGTCCTCGGCCGACACGGGCTGCTACGATTCCGGCGATCAGGACAGCGCCGCGGCCGAGCCCCACTGTTGAGCGCACTGTCCCAAAACAGGCGGTTGTCTCTCGTCCTCCAGCCACGCGTTCCATCGGTTCTGCGCCTGTTTCGCGGGCGACCGCCACGGTCACGCAGCCGGTGAGCACTCCGAGGATGACGACGCTTGGTCGAAGAATCATGGACATGGCCGGTGCGAGAGCTCGGTCGTCTTCCGAATCCAGTACCTCCACCCTCCCGACAAGCCCACGTTCCCTCACGGTTCGGACGCCGCGTGTATCCACGGGGACAATCGCGACGAGCGAGTCGTCTCGCCCGACGAGGCCGGAATTCCAGGGGTTCAGCGCTCTGCCGAGAGCCGTGGCGCGGGAAACGGCGACCGCCGCACGTGGCTCCGGGGTTATCCCGGGCACTATTCGCAGCCGCACCGGCGCGCCGTACGTAACCTCACGGTACTCCCGTGGCGGTGCTCGAGACTATGTAACTCCACGATATTCTCGGGGCAGCACGGGCGATTTTGTGACATCGAGGTTCTCCCGCGGCCATGCCGGGGATTACGTAACCTCCCGGTACAGCCGGGGCCACACTGTTCCGGACATGCATTCGCGCTGGTATTACGGCGCGCAGCGGCGCAATACGTACAGACGCCCTTACTACTATTACGGCCGGAGCTCCAATTACTACTTCGGCCACGGGCGATGGCTTCCCTTCCCGCTTGGGCATATCCACGGACCAAGCTGCGGCCACATTTTCCAATACGGGCGGTGGGTTGCCTATGAACCGGTGCCTTATCCGGTCTTCGTCCCGGTCCCTGTCACCGGTCAGTATTACTACGATGGCGGATGGTACGCTGAGCCGCCTCCGTACGTCGAGGAGCAAGAGGTGATTATCCCCCCTGAGCCGGAGGTTGAGGAAATAGCAGAACCGGAACCGGAAGTCGCACCGGAAGGCGTCTCGATCGCAAGGAAGAGTGAGTTGCAACGGGTCCTCGTCACGAGAAATTACGACCTCGACTGGTGGCAGTCCAACAGGGTCCAGGACCTGATTTCCAAAGGGATCATCGAAAGCCTTCTTGCCGGAGGCGAAGGGGGCGAGAAAAGCCGAATCGTCTTTGACAAGATGAAGCAGAGGCTTACCATAACTGCCCCGCCCGACGACGTCATGAAGGTGCGGACAATTATTGATGACGACCTGACGTACCGGCTGTTCACGCGGGAGGAAATGGGTGACCTTGTTGCGGATGTTGTTCCGCTTGTGGACTTGAGATTCTTCGAGAGCGACCCCAACGCCGCACTTCGCACGGCAACCGACAACTACGCGGCAGCGGATGACGTCCTGCGGTCATCCGAGAAGGCTCCCCTGGGAAGAGAATGGTGGTTCAATGACCGCCTCGGCACCGTGACCGTCAAGGATTCGGCGGAGAACCTCGACCAGGTCTATAACTTCATGGAGTCGAGACCTTACCTTGTGCAGAAGTGAAATGGAAGGGGTGCGGTTGAGGAGAGCCGGTCGCAATATCCTGCGTGCCGAACGGGAAGCGTTGTCGTGTGAGGTCCGATCTGGCGAAACCTCCATGCCTGTGACGCAATGAAATGAGGATACGGCGCGCTCTTCTTTTCACCCTCACCGCGGCGTTTTCGTCAGCTTCCTTTCCCCCATTCTACGCCGCCGATTCGGCCTCCACACATGCGCCGCTGTCCCGGCCTGAAAGAAAAGTCGGCGGTGGAATTGTCTGGAGGCGCCAGGACTACAAGGACTTCGTAACCAAAGCGATGCACAAGCCAGCTTTCATCCGGCGGGAGCTGGAGCTTTCCAGGGAGGAGTTGTTGCGCGCCGAAAAGCTCCTCCAAAGCGGCGTCGTTCGCGACTTGCTCATCGAGAACTCGCAGAACGCCGGCACTCTGTTTTCGGTCGAGAAATACTCGCGGCACGCCCTGATTGCCGGAGACGCAGAGTTTGTTGTCTGCCTTCAAACGATGCTCGAGGATCGGATGACCTTTCTCCTCGCCACTTCCGGGGAACTTTCCGGCAACGTTCTCACTGTCCTGAGCCTTGTTGACCCACCTTTTCTGGAGGCAAAGCCAACGCTCGCCAGCGAAATTGCCGAGGACAGCTACGAAGGAGTGAGACGAATCCTGAAGCCCGAATCGGAAGATTACCGCCGGGCGGGGAAGCGCCTCCGCTTCTACGAAGACCTCGCCACAATTACAATCCTTGACCGCCCGGACCGAATCGAACAAGTACGGCAGTACCTCGCCCTTCGCCCTTACGCCCCCCGCCCGAAAACTTACTGAGCCCCTGTGTGCGCCCGCCGAAAACACATGGAGTTGGGACCCACGTAGCCGGTATGGGGGATCAGGCCGGGACGTTCTGGGTGGTTGAGCGGCTTTCCGGTTATCCGGGAGGGGTTCCTTGAGGCGGTTGACAGGGCGGGCCCTGATGCGCTCAAGGACGTCGCGGAGGTAGGCGAAGAGATTGGCCTGGAGCCGCCTGCATGTAATCATAAACCTGGTGCGGATCGCCGCGGTTCGCCCGCCTTTATTGCTGCTAAAGAACAGCCCCCGTCCGAGGCTCAGGGCGGTGCGGACATGGGCCCAACACGCCACTTCGGTCAACTTGGGCTTGACACCGCTCCCGGGTCTGGCATAATGAGAACCGCGTGGAAGGACACGGCGCTTTCGGAGGAGGCAGTCAAACGATTGGGGGAAATAGCCATGAGCGGGCCGAGGCCGCCGCTGAGACTTCTTAAGGGCGATGACGCCCACGAATCCATCGTGCAGAAGCCGGTTGCCTGCGCAGCCAGGAAAGCCGGTTTGACCAAGCGGGCCACCTGCCACACATTCCGTCATTCCTTCGCCGCCCACTTGCTCGAAAGCGGCTCCCATATTCGAACCGACCAGTCCCGCGTTCCGCGGGATGGGCCATAGCCATGTCAACACGACAATGATCTATACCCACGTCCTCAAGCGTCGCCCGGTGGGTGTTCGTAGTCCGCTGGACGGGCTTTGAGGCAATCGAGGAGGTTATTATGCCGGTCGGCATAAGATGCCGTGATAAGCCGCTGGATAGACCGCAACCACCGCAAGACAAAGGGCTTAGCGCCTCCGGAAGCCATTCCGGGGGCAGCTCATAGGGGCAGAAAAACGAAACTCCGGGCTTTATGCGGGTCAGTCTGATTATTGTTAGCCGCATAAAAGAGACGGAATATGAAATCAATTATCTCAAGACTGCCAGGGTGGGCAAAAAAACCTCTCAGACGTTTCAAGGACGTTGTGAGGAAGGTGCCCTACTACGGGAAGGGAAGGTTTTGCCCCGTATGTGGCAAGTCATCTCGTCGATTTCGTCCGTTTGGAGTGGTGCCTCGCAAAGATGCTGAATGCGCTCATTGCGGCGCTCTCGAACGCCATCGCTTCTTGTGGCTCTATGTATCAAGAAAGACCGATCTCTTTGATGGCACGCCAAAAAAGATGCTACATGTTGCCCCGGAATTATGCTTTGAATCAAGGTTCAAGAAACGACTTGGAGATAACTACTTAACCGCTGATTTATTCAACGCACGTGCGATGGTGAAAATGGATATCACCAACATTGAGTACCCCGATCAGTCATTCGATGTCATCTATTGCAGTCATGTCTTGGAGCATGTCCAGGATGATAAGAAAGCCATGAGAGAGTTTTGTCGAGTACTGAAGAGCAATGGTTGGGCGATATTGCTTGTACCAGTCACCGCTGATGAGACATTTGAAGATCCATCAATTGTCGAACCTCTAGAGCGATTAAAGGCTTTTGGTCAAAAAGATCATGTTCGAAGGTATGGACCAGACTACGTTGATAGACTTCGTGAGGCAGGTTTCAGAGTAGAAATCACTGAGGTCAACGACTTTGTTCAGAACGAAGAAGCGATCCCAATGGGGTTAACACCTGCGAGTGGTCAGATCTACTATTGCACAAAATAGTGCCTCAGCGGCTAACAAGGCGCTGCACCGGACGGCTGTTCCGCTGCGCTCCATAGCCGGCGGTCAGCTTGGTCGTTGGGCAACCAAAGAAAGGGGAACGAAGATGAGCAGTCGATTGGTTAATTGGAAAGCTTTGGGTCGCGTCATTTGCACCGCTGGTGCGGTCTGTCTCGCGAATCCCGCAGGGACAGCAGAGTCCAAGGACCGCGAGGGGACGACCTACTCCAATGAGGAGTTCCGTATATCATTCCCCGTGCCAAAGGGCTTGGATTTATATACGCCAGACAACCCCGGGCCGCTTGCACCTCTATTCACTCGAAGACAGTTTATCTACCTTGTCAACCCTGACTTCAAGGACGAGAACGTTGGTGCCAAGTACTCAACAGGCGTCACGGAGGCTGACCTCAAGCAGTTCAAGGAACTCCTCGACACCAACCCTCCAACTGCATCACTGCCCGGATACAGGAAGATCTCTGTAAAGTTCATCAAGGTCGGGACAAAAGGCGACAAGTTGGCAGTAGAACATGTCTACAACATGAGGGGCAACGTTCTGGGGACACTGCGGCAGGTCATTTTCCTGCACAATGGGCGGAGCTTTACTTTCACATGCGCGACCGCCCAAGAGAGATATGAACAGGCGAACAAAGAATTCTTCGACCCTATTTTCTCAAAGATGGAGTTCAGGTAGCGCATGGCTCGGGTCATCTGCGTCCGCCTAACCAGCGGGTGCAGCCGACGCGGTACCCGCGCGCCTGACCCGAGACGTTATCGGTCAAGCAATCAGAAGGAGGGATAGATATGAAGAGCCGTCTTACAGCAATTTTTTTGCTAGCCTGCGCTGCCGTGGTATTAGTGTCACTTGAGGGTATCTGTGAATACACTACATATCACGAAGGGATTTTCCAGGTGACCCTGCCGTCAACATGGACCAGAATGTCAGATCGGATGTTGGAGGAGGCGATGAAGGTGGCGGTGGCTGGCGGTCGCGAACTGGCAGAGGACTCAAAGTCCGCTGATCCAAATGATTTGAGCGAAAAAACTATTCGGTTCGTCTCCGGATTTCAATTGCAAAGCGCGAGTAAGCGAATACTTCTCACTTTTTTAGGAGTGACCTCACCTATAATCATGGATCGCGAAGACATGTACAAGACGAATGCCGAAAGAGTGAAATGGGGAATAAATACAGGTCGACTTAGGAAAACCAGCAAGGGTGTGTCAAAGCTGGAAATCGACGGTATAACCTGCCTTCTTCAGGACGTCGAGACGATAGAAGGAGGCCGCTTGCAGATGTACTCATTTTTTGTGCCAGAATACCCGAAAATGATATATTCGCTCCAAATCATATGCGATGACGTAGCCACGTTCAATAGACACGCAAAAGATCTCTCTGCCATTGTTAAGTCAATAAAGGTCGTTAAAAAGACACGGAAGTGAAGGGTCGTACGCCAACATATGAGAACAGATAACAAACGCCTGCACGCGGATTAGTTACAGCGTTCGGTTTCCGGCAACCCGTGACGCGCGCCGTTCGGCATGAAAGGAGGGCAGAGAATGAGCCAGAACACGACAGGGGCGGCCTTGACCTTCAGAGAGGGCTCCTACTGGTGGCTTTGGATTCCGATCATCAGTTGGTTGCCCTTTTCTATCCCCGTTGTCTTACCGTTGGGCCCAATCATGATAGGATTCACCTTCGCCCACAAGATGCGCTTCATTCGGGAGGCAGCTGCACACAACGGAGAGACCTTGCCTGACGGGGTCGGTGCGTTCATCGGTGCTGTGTACACCCTGGGGTACAATTCGGTCCACCGGACGTACAAAGCCGCGAAGAAGATGCTCTCAGAGCAAATGGGCCGGCCACCCGATAGGATTCCCGGTTGGTCTCCTTGGTTGCTACCTTTCTACATCCTGTGCCCCGCGCTGATCTACATGCCGCTCATTAGAATCATGCGACAGCACTGGGAATGGCATCTGCAGCAGTCTGGGATGTCTGCCCCATTATCCTTTCTTTTGTAACGATTATCAAGTCGCTGAGGATCGTCCGCAAGTCTCCTCAGGACTTTGCCTCTCGCGTCAACTATTGTGTGGAAACAGACAACAATCGCTTCAGCCTGACTCGCAACCAACCGCATGTGCAATTTACGGATTTCCAGAGTCCGTGCCTGCGGTTACTCGCAGGTTAAGCGTGACGCTGGACGGAAAAAGAAAGGAGACCAGAATGAGTGTGAATGAGAAATCCCAAGAGAAGCGCGACAACGCGGAACCCGCTGTCAAAAGTTCATGGCTTCGCAGACACGCGCCAAAACTGATTCCTCTGGCGGTTATCGTTCTCCTGGTACTCGGAGTGCGGGGATGTGTAGGCTCATCAAGGAAGTCTGTAGCCGCCAAATCCCCGGCTGTTGAATTGCCTGCGAGTCCCCGCAGCCGACAAGGCATCCCCGTCTATGACAGCGACATTGGTCTGAAATTCACAGGTTCAGTTGCGTTCCTCGAAATCGTTCCCGATGATGTTTATCAGCGAGAGAAGTCCACGTTTCTGAGAAGTCTTTTCCCAGGACGTCTCCTCGGAGGAGAGGTTATATTCGTCAACGGAGTAAGCGAATGGGCCATTCAGGCCAAGAAGTATGCAGGCAGTGGCGAGAGAACATACTGGATCAGGGGGGCCTCTCACACAGGGACAATTACCTACAAGCAGAACCTTGATCGAATCCTCTACAGCCTGGTTGGCAGGGTAGTTGATGGGATTTGTGGCTCTCTTGTGGATAGGCGAGGATCTGGCGGTCTTTACGGACCGGATGAATTTCACACATACGCTCTGGGGCAATTCAAAGCCTTTCGCATATCGGCCGCAAGGTAGAACCTGGGGAAGAAGCAATACGTCCAACAACAGGGTCGAGGTGACGCGGACAAGCCGCGCCCCTTACCCTGGGCGTTGGGGTCTCGATACCTTTTCCAGCACGACGCAAGGCTCGTGTACCTGCGCCGCTGCCCCGCTTCAGGTCAATCCCTTCCAAAAGCATTGCAAGATTCCAGGCAGCTACCTCCTTTCGCCCCGTCTCGCTGAACGGAAACTGAAACCTGCCCGCCTCGACCCTCTTGTACCAGGTCGCCCAGTCCCCCGCCCTCGGCAGAGCGAGATCCCAATACAGAATCCTCACCCGGTCCCGCCGCAGGTGGGATCGCAGAACACAAACAGATGCCCCGAAAATGGATTCCACCCAATGATATGCTCGGTCATCATCGAAAGCCCGTCGAAGGACCGACGCATGTCGCACGGCTGCGTGGACAAAAACACCCCGATCACCGCCGAAAAACTCAGCATCCCTCCTCCAACACCGCCACCACCGTTCGCAAGGTCTCTCCGCCCACCTCATCACCTTGCAGTATGTGAACCTGTTATACAGGCTCAAGTTGCCGAGGGTATGCCTCACGCCGCTCTCACCCGGAAGGCGGGTCGTTTCGAGGCTTACCAATCCCCCGCATTTCAAATCGTATTGACGGGCAGGTCTCAAACAACAAGAAGGGGCGAGCGTTATTAGCCCGCCCCTTTTGCGCGGAAAGCGTCTTCTGCGCTCTCAGTACATGTCCTCACCGTAATGGGGAGGTGGTCCTCCGCCCCTATGTTTCTCTTCCTCCTTGATCTCCGCCACGAGCGCTTCCGTGGTCAGGAGAAGACCGGCTATGCTCGACGCGTTCTGGAGGGCAATGCGAGTGACCTTAGTCGGGTCAATGACGCCGGCTTTCACGAGGTCCTCGAAGATGTCCGTCTCGGCGTTGTAGCCGTAGCCGCCCTTCTTGCCCTTGACTTCCTGAACGACGATGGAAGCTTCCCGACCAGCGTTTTCAGAAATCTGGCGAATGGGCGACTCGAGAGCCTTCAGTACGATCGTCCTCCCGATGTCCTCGTCGCCGGCGAACTTCTCTTTCTCGAGGGCCGGCAGGCATCTCAGAAACGCCACGCCGCCGCCCGGGACGATTCCCTCTTCGACGGCGGCTCTCGTCGCATGGAGGGCGTCCTCGACTCTCGCCTTTTTCTCCTTCATCTCGGTCTCGGTCGCGGCGCCAACGCTGATGACTGCCACGCCGCCCGCGAGCTTCGCCAGGCGCTCCTGGAGCTTCTCCCTGTCGTAATCGGATGTGGTTTCATCAATCTGGAGCTTGATCTGGGAAACGCGGGCCTTGATGGCGCTCTTGCTCCCGGCGCCTTCGATGATTGTCGTGTTATCCTTGTCAACGGTGACCCGCTTGGCCTGTCCGAGGTCGGGAATGCTGATGTTCTCCAGCTTTATTCCGAGGTCTTCGGAAATCATCTTCCCGTTTGTGAGGATGGCAACATCCTCCAGCATCGCCTTGCGTCTGTCGCCGAATCCGGGCGCCTTGACGGCTGCGCACTTCAGGACACCGCGAATCTTGTTGACCACTAAGGTCGCGAGTGCTTCCCCTTCCACGTCCTCCGAGATGACAAGGAGCGGCTTGCCAAGCTCAGCAACTTTCTGAAGAAGCGGCAGGAGGTCTTTCAGGTTGGAAATCTTCTTCTCGAAAATCAGGACGTAGCAGTCTTCGAGCACCGCCTCCATCGTCTCCGCATTCGTGACGAAATAGGGAGACAGGTAACCTCGGTCAAACTGCATCCCTTCCACGACCTCGAGAGTTGTTTCAATTCCTTTCGCCTCCTCGACGGTGATCGTCCCGTCCTTGCCGACTTTCTCCATGGCGTCGGCAATTTTATCGCCGATGGAGGTGTCGCCGTTGGCGGCGATGGAAGCGACCTGGGAAATCTCCGTCCGGTCCTTGACCTTGCTGCTGAGCTTTTTGAGCTCCTGGACAACGAACTCCACGGCCTTGTCAATCCCTCGCTTGATGGCCATGGAGTTGGAGCCCGCGGCGACGTTCTTTAACCCTTCTCGATAAATGGCTTCCGCCAGAACCGTCGCAGTGGTAGTTCCGTCTCCGGCCACATCGCTTGTCTTTGAAGCGACTTCTCGGACCATTTGAGCCCCCATGTTCTCATAAGGGTCTTTCAGCTCGATCTCCTTGGCAACGGTAACACCGTCCTTCGTCACCGTGGGAGAGCCGAACTTCTTATCGAGGACAACGTTCCTTCCCTTGGGCCCGAGGGTCACCTTGACCGCTCTGCTGAGCTGCTCGACCCCCGACAACACGGCCTTTCTTGCCTCTTCATCGAATAACAACTGCTTTGCTGCCATATTTTTCTCCTTTCCTGATTCAAGGCCCTGCGCCTATTACTCTATGACCGCCAGAATGTCTTCCTCTTTGACAATGAGGTGCTCCTCGTCATTGATGGTGATCTCTGTTCCCCCATACTTGCTGACGAAGACTTTGTCCCCGACTTTCACCTCGGACGGCGCTCGCTTGCCGTCCTCCAGGAGCTTGCCCTGCCCAAGCGCGATGACTTTCGCTTCCTGGGGTTTTTCTTTTGCGGAATCGGGGATGATGATTCCGCCTTTTTTGGACTCGGCGGGCTCGAGCCTCTTGACAAGGATTCTGTCGCCAAGTGGTCTTACTTTCATACTCCTTTCTCCTTTCCTCCTTTTTCCTTTGTTGTTCAATCACCTGTTAATAAATATAAAGGGCCGGGCTCACCGAACCCCGGCATATATTGCGCAGCCACACAGCGAATTCTCCAAATTGCGAATTCTGCTTCGGCCCGCAAAATCCAGGTTAAGTCCGGTTTCTGCCCGGCAATTTTGCCTGCTTCCGAAAAGATGTGCCATCGTATGATATAGAAAACGGGAAGCAAGGACGCCTTCGGCGTCCCTGCTCCTGAGTTTTTCCTTGCTGACCAGCGTCTGCGATGGGTTACTTTGCCTCCACCTTGATCTTCCGGGCTTTGGCCTCTTCCGCCTTGGGAAGAGTGAGCGTCAAAATACCGTCCTTGAGGTCAGCCTTTATGTTCGTCGGGTCAACCTCCGCCGGGACGGTGAACGCCCGTTGGAAGGTGCCGTACGCCCGCTCGACCCGGTGGTATCCCTCTTCCTTGACCTCGGTTTCGTGCTTCCTCTCGCCCTTGATCGTCAGGACACCAGCGTTGAAACTGATTTCAACGTCGTCGTTCTTCAATCCTGGCAGTTCTGCTTGAACCACCACTCTCTCGTCGTCGCTGTAGATGTCCACAGGCGGATACCACTGGCCGGAATCGCCCTCCCACCGCACAGGCGCGGCAAAAAGGTTCGAAAACTCCCTCCGAAGGTCAAACAACCCCGCAAACGGGTCCCATTCCCGTCTTGGTCTCCATCTCACGATAGCCATGTTAATCACTCCTTTCTATCTCAACATCGGCTCGTTTTGTGACTCATTCGAGCCGATGGTCGCTATAGCAAAGAGCATTGCCTGTGCCAAGTGGCAAGTAGCGGCCCATCCGGAATGGGCGGCTACGTAATAGCCGGCAGCGGAATGAGTTGTGACTCAAAGTCCGGAAGGCAGTTTTGCAGCTCAACGGCTCAGACCAATCAGTGGTGTGACAAAATGACTCCCCGTCTGACACACAGTTTTGCAGCGTGGGAAAAATTGTCGCACTTCCAACTCGGGGATGCTCCCCCGAGAGGCGTTGGTGCTCCAACATGGCAGGAGAAGCGGGACGGGCACGACGGAACTTCCTCGGAATCAAGCCAATGCGCCAAAGAAGGGAATGCGCGGCAACGGCCTATCAGGTTCACAAGTCACCCGCAAGCCTCGCAGGCAGGAAAGTCAGCGAATCCCCCTCGCCTGGAATCTCAATCGAGGCGTAATCCGCTGTAGGGCAATGGATTACCATCGAGAAAAACGGTGTTCCCCTGAACCGCTATCTTCCCCTGGGACACCAGTTCAAGCGCCTTGAGGTAAGCTGGGCCGTCCCCTTCCCACTTCATCGTTTCCTGGAGCTCATCGGCGTACTGCCGCACGGCGCGGAAGTTTCGCTGCTCGATCTTGTTTTCGACCCACTCCCTTTTTACCGCAAACTTTTTCGACTGGACAAGCAGCGGGCCTTCATCGAAATCTTCTCGCGCAATGTGAACGCTTGACCTGGTGTACTTCTCCCCCGAAATCACCGCGTCATAAACCGCATCTTCCCCCTTGTACTTTCTCTCCAGATTATTCTCGGCGACGAGGGGGATGACCTGGTCGGGTGAGAGACTCCCGGCATAGAGCCTTCGGACGCCGTGGTGTGATGGTTCCTTCGAGGCGAGGATGGCGAGGTCTGCCGGATGGACGTTGAGAATTCTATCGGCATAGGCGCTGAGCAGCGGCTCGACGATGATTGAGCCGGGGCCGGTGAACCCGGAAAGGCAAATGAGGTCTATCTTGAAAGGCTCCAGGTCTTTTACCACGGCCTCATAGTAAAGTGCCCGCTTCTGAAAGTCCTTCGGGTCAATTCGCTTCTCCTCGCAGAACTTTTTGAATTCTCTGCGAGCGACGGGAATACCGGCTTTTTGCGCGATTACTATCCCGCCACAGTCCTCCTTGTTGGTGAAAGCCACGACAATCTCGTAGAGCTTTCCGTGATTCTGGTCCTTGAGCATAGCCTGCATGGAGCTTGCCCCGCCTGAAAAGAAGACGGCAACTCTCATCCTCCGCCCCGGCTGCTTCTGATAGATATATCTCACGGCTTCCTCCCGGTCAAACCGATAGCGCGCCCGTGTGCCTTCTCGCCGGACGATGTGCTACTGCGTCACCCCTGTTGGTACAGGCAGCAAGATGTGCGACGAGTGACCTTCATCAAAGTATATCGTATTTGTCGCCACGATGCTCTTTTCGCTGCGGCCTGAGTGTTCGCCGGTGTTCGGGTTTGGCTCAAAGCGAGGCGAATTGCTTGAAGAAATGGCGACGCGGATGCGGTGCCCGCGATTGAAGACGATGCTCGTGGACCAGAGGTCAATCTCGAATCTGTAAACCTCCCCCGGCTTCATCAACTCGCTCTTCTCGACGCCATTTCGATACCGAGCGCGGATTATGCCGTCGAGGACGAGCATGCTGCGTCCATCCGGATAAACGTCCGAGAGCTTTGCGGTGAAGTCCGTGTCGGAGCAGGACGAGGACGCCCAGAGGAAGACCTCGATTCGGCCCGTGACTTCCAGAGACTCAGGGAGAGCTTCGCTCGTGAAAACAAGCACGTCCGGGCGATTCTCGACTCCTCGCTGGTCTTTCGGCCCCAGGGGAAGAAGGAGATTCGCTCCTCCCACAGTCGGCACGGGATTTTTCGGGTCGTACTGAAATGACCGAGAGGCTTCCTCCTCCTTCGGAGGCACCCGGCTCAGAGAGCCGTCCGCTGCGAGGTAGAGCGGAGTTGGCTTCGCGGGAATCGGCCACGCGTCCGCGGTTCGCCATTCGTTTCCGGGCGCCTTCGGGTCGCTGGGATCGCCCATGACGTAATAATGGACAGCAGGAATTTTCTCGGCGCCCTTGCCGTCATTTTTCAACCAGAGGTCGAACCACTTCCAGCTGTCCACCATCGCCGGCGGCTGGCTTTTGGGATATGTCAGGTCGGTGAACATGCCGTGCGCCCAGGGGCCCATGACGAGCTTGCACCGCCCCTTCGCCCCCTTGTCTCCGCCGTTTTGAATCGTCACGAAGCTGTTGATCGTCCCCTGGTTGAAAATGTCGTACCAGCCCCCCATGGACAGTACGGGCACGTTCACCCTCGACGCCACGCGCTCCGCGTCGAGCTGCTTCCACAATTCGTCATATTCCGGATGCTCACGAATCATCTTCAGATTTCCCGGGCTGAAACGATTCTCCTCGAGCCAGCCGAGGACAAGGTTTTTCAAGAAAGCTCCGCCGGGATAAGCCCCCTGGTGGTACATGCTTGAGAAAGCGACCTGCACATACTGGCACACCAGGTGCAGCGGGCGGCTCGGCGCCGTCATATTTTGCAAAATGCCGCCGGCGCTGCCTCCAAACGTGCCGACTTTTCCATTGCACCATTTCTGCTTTGCAATCCACTCAATTGTGTCGTATCCGTCCTGAATCTCGCCCCAGCCATTGTGGCTGAAGACGGGCCAGTCGGCGCCTTCCGAGGCAAATCGCCCGCGAATGTCTTGAGCGACGAGAGCGAAACCTTTTCGGTTGATTTCCCCGGACATGCCGCCGAAGTTGTTCTTGTTATAGGGTGTCATGGTCAGCACCGCCGGCCACGGCCCCTCGCCCTTCGGCAGATAAACGTCGGCAGCGAGCTTGACGCCATCCCGCATGGGGATCATCTCCGTGAGCTTTGCCGATAGCGCTGTCCCGCAAACCAACGACAGAAAAGCTGCGACCATTCCAACGAGCGCCAGACGCTTCATAAGTTTGTTCATTCTCACAATCTCCTTCACGTTGACCAGTTTTTTCAGAAACTCGACGACAACACGAGCCGACCGGCCTGTCGAGCGGCCTCGCATGGTTCTCCTCTCTGCCAACCGCCCAACCTGCGAGAATCCTCGACGACAGCGGAACCTTATCCCGGACGAGAGAAGTCCCCGCCGCGTTCCGGCAGAACGGCTATGACAGCAGAGGCCGACCTCAATATTCTACGTCACAACCGCCCTTCCGTGAAGTGTCCAAGGCATGGGTTATTCTTGTACAGCCGGAAAGTTCCGCTCCCAACCTCAAACACGGCTGTGCCGAGGGTGACCGCATCGGTGTCTCGCTCGGCATGCCGACAGATGCTGTTCGGGTCTCCTTCGTGGCTGCAAAGCGCACGGACGATGTCCGAGACCTGGACCTTCGACGCATCTTTCCAACCTCCGGTCTCCTTCGTCAGAACCTTGTATCGGGTCAGCGACGATTCGCCCGGGAACTGCGGCAGGTCTTTCATCGAGGGCAAGCTCAGATGGTTCGTGTGAAAATATACGCCTCTTACCTCGTGCGCCTCGTGCTTGGTCGCGGTCGTCTCGACGGAAAGAATTCGCCGCTCCTTCGTTGAGGCGAGGTTGTGATGGTTTCCGTAGGCTCGTTCGGGATGCGCCGCAAGCTTGACTGCCTCCTCGAGCGAGTTCGCGTCGAGAATCGCCCGGTCGAGGATGTAACGAGGAATTCCGACTTTCCATTCGCTGCACGGAATGTAGTTCGTGGTCTGGACGATTCCGGCGTCGTTGAATCCGGGGCTGTTGCCCGGGATGAAGCCCGGATAGCACAGGCATCGGAACGCCCGCCCGCCGTCGGCGTGAGCCTCCAGCCAGAACATCAAGTCCTGGTAGGCCGCGCTTCCGTCCTCATTGTGCGCAAGGATGACTCGCTCTCCGTCCTCGAGGGAAATGGTCGAGCAGCCACCGCCTTGGGCGGTGCTTCGTTTCATCGCCGTCAGTTCCGCCCACATGTTGATGACCATGAGGTCCTCGAACAGCACGCCGGCGCCATCCGCCCAGCCGCGGATCTCCTCCACGTAATGGGCGAAATCCTTTCTCGCGGC
This sequence comes from uncultured Verrucomicrobiota bacterium, assembly GCA_964482435.1. GTDB lineage: Bacteria > Auribacterota > JABMQX01 > JABMQX01 > JABMQX01 > CAYZXL01. The sequence continues at coordinate 19,396 of CAYZXL010000020.1, read as the reverse complement.
AGCAACGCAAGCTTCGTACTCCTTCCTGAACTGATCGTTCGCGGCCGCCTTCAGCTCTCCGAACCACTTCTTCCTCCGCTCCAGTCCGAGGAGCGTGTTTTTGCGGAACCGCTTTCCAATCGCCGCTCCAATCTCGTAATTCGACCCTGCAATTTCCAGCCGCGGCAGAACCGTCGAACTTCCCGAATCGCCTTTTAAGTCGCTTCCCATTCGCTTTTCATCCTTTTGATCAGGCTCTTTGGACAATCGTGATAACAACGCAACACCTACCAGCGCGCCGAAGGAACTGGCGCTCTTCCACAGAAAAGACCGCCTGCTCAGCGTTCCGGAACGTCGGCGGACAATCCCCGACCGGCGGACGTCGTGAACCTCGCTTGTTGCGTTCGCACTTTCCTGCGATTGGCCCGGCCTCCTCACGTAACCACTCGCTTTCGGGCGGAGGTGCAGGTGTCATGTGGGCACGACAGGGCCGTGACCTCTGTGGTGGCATGGGCATCTTGCCCATGATCCTCCACGGGCGAGACGCCCGTGCCACGCCGTCGTGCCGGCGCGCTCAGAGCTTTCGAGGGGTGCACGCCCGCAACCGACGCCCTGCCCTGCTCACCTTTTCTTGATTACCACTTCACCAATGAGCGATTTGAGCACATTGTCCTGGAGAAAGGGATGACCGAGGTGCTGGGAGAAAGATTCGGCGTACTGGACGCCGGCTTCCTCGCCGCGGCGCCTATCCCACTCTTTCATATGCTCGATGTACTGGTCAATCCCGTGCTGCGCTAAAAGCCAATCTCTCTGGCTCCGGTGGCACGAAAGCATCTTCACCTTCGTCTCCATCTCGTCGGTCACCTCAACGTAAAACCCGACGGGCGTCTTTCGTCCGAAGTAATCTTTCCCCTCGACGGCATCCCAGTAATAGAGATACGGAATTCCCTTCGTCGGCGGGACACCCTCCGTCGCAAAGTTCGGCATCGAGGCGCAGAAGCAAGCGTTCCGGACGAGCTTTGAGGTTTCCTCGTGGTCGGACATGTAATCAACTGGCGGAAGGGTGAAGACTATAAAGGGATTGACTTCCCGAACAACCTTCGCCACTTTCACGCGAAGCTCATGGCAGAACTCGACTTCGATGTCCTCCCATCCCGCCCAGCGATATGATGCTCCGAGGACAGCCGCCGACTGCCGACACTCCTCGAGCCGAACGGCTCGAATCTCCTCTTTGCCCAGGGTCGTCGAACCCATCTCGCCGCCGCAGACCGTCGCCATGTGAATCCGGTAGCCCTTCTTCTTCAGAAGCGATAACGTCCCCGCGCACATGAACTCGACGTCATCGGGATGGCAGCCGAAAGCGAGGACGTTTCCGTTGTCTTCCATCAATTGCACTCCGGGGTGAGAGGTCCCGCCAGCTCCTTGAGAAAGAAGAGCTTTCCCGGCATTGTCGGCATGAAGCTGCTCGGGACCCACGGACTTGGCCCGTATCGCAGCGTCATCCACACGGACATTCCCTGCCACTGCATTCCTCGCGACAGCGTCCCGTCACAGCCGCCGATGACGTGGTCGGCTTTCAGAAAAATGCCCGGGCCGATTGTGTTGGCGAAGGCCGGGACGAGGGTCGTCCGGCTCTTGAAGCTCGTTATTGCGTTTTGCTCGATGGTCAGCGGATGGAGCTTCGCGCCGAGGCGATACATCGCCTTCTTCCATTCCTGAACCGATTTGTATTCACCGGCAAAATGCGGCTCCCAGAAAGCGATGTGGCAGACGCGACCTATCCCGTGGACGAGGACCATCTTTGCTCCTTTCTCGCGCAGCATACCAATCTTTTCCGGATAAGTCGGCAGATTCTTCTTCGTCGCAAAGTTTCTCTGCTTCATAGGAACGGTCAGTGTGCCGAGCGGACCGTAGAAAGCGCTCTCCATGGCGTACTGAAAAGCTCCCGGATTGTCAGGTGGAAGCGTATTGCCATTCTTGTCCGACCATTCATCCATGTTGAAGCCGTGCACGTGCTTACAGCCGACATTCCATTCCTTCAGGAAATAGACCGCCCACTTGTACATCCCCATCGGCCCGACAGGCAAGATGAAAATGACGGGTTTGCCCTCCTCGCGGGCGCGCCAGACCTGACTGGCGATTTCGTGCCCCATTTTGATGTTAAATTCCTCAAGTGTCTCGCAGGGGATGGGAGAAAACTTCTTGTGCCACCATCTCTGGCGCTCGGTGACCGTCGCCGGGTCCTGCCCGGCACACTCGTCAATCTTCTTCAAATCCCATCCCGCCGGGAGAAATCCCTCCATCATCGAACCCTTGATTGTGCTTATGAGGTCCATATCAAATCCTCCTCCACGGATCGTGAATCTGATTCACACAGAGCAGACGCACCGCCATTAACTCACACTTGACCGCCGCCGCGGTCGCGCGGGGGGCCTTTTTGCCTTCTTCTTGATGGGCTCGTAAAGACCGACCCTATTGACCTCTTTCGCTGAAGGAAAGCCGTCTATTTCAAATGTTAGCCTGTAAACCGTCCCTTTCTCCAGCCGATATATACGCGATGGCTTGAATGTCACCTTGTACTCGCTGCGTGGGGCGACGGTAAGCCTCGACTTGTCCCGGTCTCCTCTGATCATGCCAGGCAGAGGAGGCACCTCGATCTCGGTCGAGTCCTCGAGCCTTTTCGTCAGAACAAGTCGCACCTCCGGGGAAAGCTCCAGCCGCCCCCTGCTGATGGCGAGCCGGGGAATCTCGACAGGGTTCGCAGTGGTATTTCGGAACACAAGTTCAAAATGCGATCTTCTCCCCCGGCCGGTGCTTCGAGCAAATACGGGCCACGCCTTCAGGGCGCGGAGGACGTCGTCCCTTTGCTCCAGGGGGCGGCGCCGGCCCGGGTGCCAGGCAAATGCCATGTTCCTTGTTCGGCCCCTCGTGAGCAACCAAATCATCCTCTCGCCGTCGGCGCGCGACCGCTGGGCACATCCGGAGGCCATTACGATATCATAACCCCACTTAACCGTAAGCTCTCGGGGAACATCTCTGCCCCATAACACCTCTTCCACGACGAGATTAGCCTTCCCGTAGTCTCGACGCCTCTCGACGACGCCGCGCAGATAGCCAACGACGATCAGGTCACTCTCCCAGACAAGCTCCTCAAGGGGAACCCCGATCCAGATCCCAGGCACCTCGCCGACGCAGAGAAGCGCCAGAAGCGCTGCGAGAGCCACACCGGCTACCATTCGACTCATGCGCACGCGCTTTCGCGCCGCCGGCGGAGATTCCCACGCGACGTTATTGACCACGGTTATGCGACTCGTCATGGTCTTTCCTCTCCATGCTCATCAATTGCTGAGTGGCTCGGGCTCGCTCTCCGCACCACAACCCTATTTCCCTCGACCTTCAAAACTTCAACCTCGCAGCCCTTCGGGATGAAATCGCCTTCGGTAACGGCATCAACTCTGAGCCCGTCAATTTGCACTTTTCCGGCTGGGCGGAGCATGCACAAAGCAGTCCCCCTTTTCCCGACGAGAGATTTCTTCTCCAAATCGGCTGCGACGAATCCTTCCGAGGAGTCGCTCCGCTCCTGGAGAACAAGGCTTCTGCCGACGCGCGAGCCAGGTTTGCTCGCCAAACGCCCGACCAGCCACATCATGAAAATCGAAAAGACAGCAAGGAATACAATGCTTCCGAGAAGCGCAACGAGCCACTCTCCCGTCGAGAGGACGCCGTGCAACCAGGTGAGAAGGACGACGAGAAGCATTATGACGACCAGCTTGGGAAGCAGAATGACCGGATGAATAATCATGCTCATCCTCCCTGAACAAACCGGCCAGCACCGAGGAGCAGAGGCCAAAACCAGGTCGAGTCACTTCTGCCCGCATCCATAGTCCTGAACGCCTCACACCCTGTGGCTAATGCTCCCTCTACTTCGCCGGAGGTTTTGCCTCGCGCCCCCAGACGCGCACGTTGTCGAAGTTCCCCGTGTCATCGAACGAGCCCACGCCGAGCCTCCCCCAGGTGAAGCTTTTGTCCGTCGCGGTCATGGCCGGCTTTTTCATGTCATCGAAGAAAACCTCGATCTTGCCAGTCTGTGTATCGCGCACAATTCGGGCGATGTGGTATTTATCATCCCATTTCGTTCCTTTTGTCCTCGTCTCGGCGATGCCCTCGCGTGGTTTCCCGTTGACGATGAAAATCGAGTTCGCGTTGGCGTCGGCCTTTGACCCGAAATGGACATAATAGAAATGAGAAGCGTCCTGATACCCGAAGAAAAGACAGAGGTCTCTGTGCGCGTACTCCGGCTCGGTTGACTTCAGCTTCATCTCCATGACGAAATCTGAGACGGTCAAGTCTTTGACCAACGAGAAGTTGTTTGGCGACCGAACCGGCGGCGAGTAGTTGCAGTCCTTGAAGAGCGAATACACGTGATTGTCACCCTCCTGGGCGATTTTCCATGCGCTCGCGTCGCTCGGCTGCCAGCGCTCGGCGTTTCCTTTCCGAAACGTCTCTTCAAAGACAAGGGGCATTCCTTCCAACGTATGCAGGCCTGGCACGGTGTTTTCTTCCGGCACAACCCCGGAGCAACAAAAAAGAATGGTAAAAACCAAAACAGACACCGCCGCAAATTCCCTTCTCATGTTGTCCTCCACATATCTCTGACGTGCGCGACTCGCAGGGGCACCAAGAAAAACACCCCAACACTCATTCTCGCCAACAAGCCAGGCCAGTCAAGGGGAAATCATCTCGGGTCGGCCTCTCCGAAGACCTGTCCTTGAGCCAGTGTTTCTACGGCCAGTGCTACCGGCGTCGTTGTTGTCAATTCGCAACTTTTTCCGCGACCCCGTCGAGGCGAATGCGGACCACTCGTTCGTATCCCTTCGGCTTGAATCTCGGCGACTCAACCACAAAATCGAAAGACTTTCCTTCTTTCAGGCACAAAAGCGCTTCTCGCACCGCAGCCCTGACGACATTTCCGTATGGGACGCCGGCCTCATTGAGCTTGTCAAAAGCGAAAGCGCTCGACCCCCAGAGCGGTCCCCAGTCGAGAACATAGCCGTGAGGAACAGCAATAGCCACTTTGGCCGCCTTGAGAAGCTCCTTCCTGCTCTTTCGCGGATGAGCCTTCTCATGTGCCCGGAGATGCCGCGTCAGGTCAAGCTGCTCTCGATAGGGCATGTGATGCTGATGGTCGGAGGTCCAGTACCAGATGTATCGCGCACCAAGGTCGTAAGCCATCATTACCGCAAGTGGCGAAATCGCCGGGTCGGACTGCCCGTAAATGCTCGTTCCCCAATCTCCGCCCCACGCGCGTGCCGCACCGCGCAAGAGGGCGTAGTAGATGAGGAGCATTTCTCTCTCACCCAACGTCTCTGCCTCGACCCCAATCGTTTTCAGATTGCCGCGGAGCTCATCAAGCTTATACCTGCCCTCGTGGACTATCCCGCTGGCAACGCCGGATTGCAGTTGATAGAAGGAAGTGTTAATCATCGTCTCCCAGATTGGTATGTCCGGCTCGACAATCTTCATGGAGCCGAGATTGAACCCCGCCTCGCGAAGAGCTTGTTCCAGGCGCAGAGAGCTGTAACCACCGGCGGTGCTCAACGTCCGACGCACGCGAAGGCAAAGCAGCTCCGCCAAATCGGACGGTCTCTTTGCCCCTTTTTTCGCGTCATCGTCCCCGTAGATATAGACTCCCGGCTCGTCCACGAATTGAACCACTCCCCAGTAATTGCTCCTGTAGAGGACTTCGGGGAATCGCGCGCCCTTCAAATCGCCAAGCTCGTAAAAGACCGGCCGCCTCCGAATCCACTCCGCCTGTTCCGGATCAACCGTGAAATAGTTAATCCCCGCCTCAACCATCTCGTCGTACTCTTCCTTTGTGAACCGCCGATACGGATAGTCCTCGTCGCTGGTGATTCGGTGGTCGAGCGTGTCACGAAAATTCCGCCCCGTTCCGATGAGGAGTCCGGGGTCGAGCTTCAGGACTTGAGGTTCCGGAGCAACGGGGAATTCTCCTTTGCTCGACGATTCATGTAGAACAAGCATCTGACCCAGAAGAGTTGCCGGCTCGGCGAAAAGCCCAGACCTCCCTCCTCCCGAGGTCGTCTTCGGGACGAGGTAACGCCGAAAAGCAAATTGGGGGAGAAGAGCCTCACCGGTCTCTGTGTTCACGTATTCGAGAGGAGTCTCCTCCTCTTCCCGGAGAATGTATCTCGCAACTCGCCCTATTCCCCGACCAGACCCCACCGCTGGCAAGCGTTGGCTCAACACACGAATCGTGAAAGAGCCTCCGCCCGTCTTCGCGCACTCCATCTCCCACCAGCGATACTGCTTTCCGCCGCGGATTTCCGTCGGGCCGACCTTGAGCGTCACAACGTCCAGCGGCGGTTTCTCGCCGGGATAAGTGTAACTGGAGAGCATTTTGTACCTCGCCCATGCGCCTGCTTTCACTTCCGTTTCCGCCGCCGAGAGCGGAAACAGACAAACGCACCATAACGTCAAAAATGCCGCGACGGTCAATAATCCCCATGTTTTCCGGGGCACGCTGCCTTGTCGGCCAACGACCGTCTCGACTCCAAAAAAGTCAATCCTGTGTTCCATGATTCGTCTCCCTTCCTGCCTGTGCTGCCTGTCAACTCGTTTCTGGTGCACTCTCGCCGCGTCTCTCGATCGTCCTGAAAGAATCTCCTTTTCCAGGTCCGCAGCTTCTGTGATTGTACCGCCGCCATGCAGATTTAGAAGCCGATTTTTATAGTCCGCCCTTCACTTCAGCCGACTGTGCTTGCGTGACCGAACGCTCTCCATGCCCCTTGAGCGAAATCCAGTGCAAACGCCGCCCTTGAATTTCTAATCCGCAACCTCTACGCTTGACGGAAAATCCTCGCAACAAACTCGGCCGAGAGGAATTTGTCGTCGTCATGGATAACCGTCCCGGAAAACGCGTTCTGGCCGTCGGACAGTTCGTGGTTGACGTTCTCGTCAAGCCCGTCGAGCGGCATCCGCCAGCGGACGTGGCGGACGTCGTGGACTTCATCCGCCTCGACACCGGCGGGTGCACGCTGAATGCCGCGCGGGTGCTTCACAAGCTCGGCGCACCGGTCCGGCTGGCGGGACTCGTCGGGGATGATAGGCTGGGGGAATTCCTCCTGAGCGAAGTTGCTCGCGCCGGATTAGACCCGTCGGGGCTCAGGCAGCGAAGCGGCGCGATTACTTCGTCCTCCATCGTTCTTGTCAGCCCGTCGGGGGAGAGGTCTTTCTTCCATTGCCCGGGGGCGACCGCAGAGACAATGCTCGACGACGTTGCCGACGAGGACATCGCATGGGCGGACATCGTCCATCTGGCAGGGACGTGCGAGCTGAACTCCCTCGACATCACCGCTTTCCTCAAAAAGGCAAAGCAGCTTGGGAAAACTGTTTCCCTCGACGTGGATTACGACCCGAAGGGGAGGTGGGGCGAGCGGGTGAGGCCGTGGCTTCCATACCTCGATTACTTTCTCCCGTCGAGGAAGGAGGCTGCGGCCATAAGCGGTCGCTCGGACGTTTCTGAAAATCTTCAATTCTTCGCGGAAAGGGGCGTCAGGACCGTCGTCGTGAAACTCGGCAGGGACGGATGCATCGCTCGCTCGCCTGAGGGCCAGATTCTCAAGCATCCCGCGTTCCGGGTTCAAGTCGTGGATGCCACCGGAGCGGGAGACGCCTTCGTCGGCGGATTTCTCGCGGGCGTTTCGGAAGGGCGTGCGCTGGAGGAATGCCTTCGGATGGCATGTGCAGCGGGCGCGCTGACGGTCACTGCGCTCGGCGCCAGCGCGGGGCTAAAGGACCGCCAGCAGTTTGACCAATTTATTCGGGAGCACACGAAATGAGCCTTTCTGACACGAAATCATTGCTCGTCGCTGCGAGGACAGGAGGCTACGCCGTTGGCGCATTCACTGTCTGGGACATGGAATCGGCTCAGGCGGTGATCGGCGCCGCCGAGTCTCTCAAGCTGCCCGTGATCGCTCAGGCCGGGCCGTGGGAGGCAGATTTTGCGGGCATCGAGCTCCTCGCGGAAATCGTCAAGCATCTCGCCCTGCGTGCTTCCGTTCCGGTCGCTCTTCATCTCGACCACGGTGAGAGCTTCGAGCGCGCCATGAGCGCAATTCACTGTGGCTTCACTTCAGTGATGATTGACGTCTCGGACAAGCCTTTTGAGGAAAACGCTGCTCTGACGCGAGAGGTCGTGAAATGCGCTCACGCCGCTGGAGTCAGCGTCGAGGGAGAAATCGGGGTGGTGGGAGGCGGAATTCATTCGGCCGAGACGGGCGGAGAACTCGCGATGACCAATCCCGGGGAAGCAGCGCGGTTCGTCGCCGAGACCGGAGTTGACGCCCTTGCCGTCGCCATCGGGAATGCTCACGGCTTCTACGCCGCGCCGCCGAAGCTTGATTTTCAGCGGCTGCGCCAGATTGCTGAGAGAGTCTCCGTCCCCCTTGTCCTCCACGGGGGCACGGGAATCCCCGACGATGACATTCGGAAAGCGGTCCGACGCGGCATTGCGAAGATAAACCTCTGCACGGAATTCGTCGCCTCCTTTGGAAGAGCCTTTCAGGAGGTGCAATCGCGCCCCGACTTCGCCTTCAACGTCCCAAAACTTTTCACCGAACCCCGCCGCCGAGCAATGCAACTCGTCATCGAAAAGATGAAGCTGTTCGCAATGCAAGGGTAGGAAGCTGACGGGGGGCGGGCTTCTCTTCTGCCGTCAGAATCCCCCGGGGCGACCGAATTCAAAAGGATGATATGATGTCGCCCTTGACGGGGGAGTAATTTTCGGCCGGTTTCTTCTCCCCGCCTCTTTCCACGACGAGCCTGTCGAAGAACACTTTGATCCCGATGGCGTCCTGGATGATGGGGGTGTTCATGAGATGGTAGTGGATGTGCGGCTCGGACGAGTTGCCGGAGTTGCCGCAAAGCCCGACGAGCTCGCCCCGCCTGACTTTCTGGCCCGGTTTCACCGTGACGCTTCCGAATTTCAGATGGGCGATTACGGAAACCTCGTAAGCGCTGTGCTGGATGAACACGGCATTGCCCAATGCCGAGTAAGGATTCATCGAGCCGGGGACATTATCGCGAACGCCCGTGATGACATCAGTCACGACGCCGTCTGCCGGCGCCAGGACTTCCCTTTCAAAGGCGTAATAATCCTCGTTTCTTGTTCCGTCTCCTTTTCGGGTTCTTCCATCCTCCCCTACACCGAGCAAATCAAACGCGAACCTCTGGTTCGGAACCTCATGGTGCTGATTGAGCTCTTTGGTATCACCGCCCCACTGGACAAGCCACCGTCCCCGGCACGGCAGCGAAAGCGGGGTTGAGTTCTTTTCCGGGACCGGGATATTCGCAGAGCGTGGCAAAAACCACAATCCGGCGATTTTGTCTTCGCCATCGAGGACAAGTCTTATGTCAAGAGTGCCGCGTTCGAAAAAGGCCGGAATCACGGCCTGGTTGGGTGGATTCAATCTTGCCGGACCAACTTTTTTTATCGTGCCGAACTGCTCCAGCAACCCGTCAAAGAATGCCTTCGCCTTTTCTTCCGGGAGCGCCTCCAGCATCCCTTCGTTGAAGTCACGCCGGGCAGCACTGTAGTCGTGTTTGTTAATCGCCGCCACGAGCCGCCGCGCGACATTCTCGAACCTGGCAACAGGCGCAACCGGTTCCGAGGCGGCTGCGGCAACCAAGAAAACAACGATGATGAACGTTACGGCCGATCTCACGGTGTCTCCTCCCTAACCTTCCAACGGCGAATATTCCCGCCTGAAATTCCGTTGACTGCTTGTTCGGCTCTCCCCGCGATCCTATGAGGCGGGTGCAGCCCGCAGACAGAAAACTCGCAGAAAGCTTCGCTGCGAGAGGCGAATTTGCTACACTTCAAACTTAGATTATGCATCAAAAGGGCGTCCGGCTAAAGAGGGGAGGTGCTGACAAACCATGACAAAGGCAAACGCCATGCTCGCTTTTTTCCTGACGATGGCAATTTTGTTTCCGCTCAGGTCTCTAACAGCGTCGGAGGCGAAGCTGATTCGTGTCCTAATCGTTACGGGTGCTGACTATCCGGGACATCCCTGGTATGAGAACTCGCAGGCGATGCGGCGCGCTCTGGTGGAATCCGGGCGATTCGACGTTCGTGTCTCTGAAGACGTGGAGATTCTCGCAACACCGGTAGCCGAGCGATACGACGCTGTCGTCCTGAACTACTGCAACTGGGAGGCGCCGTCGCCGAGGAAGCAAGTCCTCGACGGTCTCGCGGATTTCGTCAGGGGAGGGAAGGGGCTTGTTGTGATTCATTTCTCGTGCGGCGCATTTCCGGACTGGCCGGAATACGCGAAGCTCATCGGGCGGGTCTGGGACAGGGTGAAAACCCACGACCCCTACGGCAGCTTCCGCGTGAGGGCGGTTGATAAACAGCACCCGATTACCCGCAAGCTCGACGATTTCGACATCACCGACGAGCTTTACTTCTGCCTGACCGGCGATGCGGAAGTCAAAATCCTGCTCACCGCTCGTTCACAGGTCACTGGAAAAGATGAGCCGATGGGATTTGTTCTTCAATACGGCAAGGGGCGAGTCTTCCACACACCGCTCGGGCACGATTTGAAGAGCGTCGCTTCTCCGGGTTTCATCCAGCTTCTTCGCCGGGCATGCGAATGGGCTGCGACAGGAAACGTGACAGATTGACGGAAACGGACCATCCGGACGTGAGCGCTCGGTCACGTGTGGCGGGCCATGTTGAAGGGCCCCGGCGCCGCGCGCCAAGGCGTGGCATCCCGCCTTTGGTCCCGCCGTAGGTGGGATGGAGGATCATGGGCAAGATGCCCATGCCACCACAGAGTCGGTGGCTCCGGCACGGTCGCTGATGACCGGGGAGCGGAGTAAACCTTTTGCAGCGATGCAACGTTCTTGAGAGTATAGGCAATAGAAGCCTCAGTGTGCGGTCGGTTGAGCCTCTTCGGCTCGAAACTGTAAACACCAAAGAGAAAGGGGTTACCATGAGAAAAACGCTCACGAATGTCGTGGCAGTCCTCTGCCTCGCTGGCATCGGCCTCCTTCTAAGCTTGCCGGTGGTTTGCGAGGAAGGGACACAGCCAACGCCACCGCCAAGGCCAAAGCCGATCCCGCCGGAAAAGCTGGCGGAGATTTGGAAGGCGGAAATAACATGTGTGGCGGAGGCATCGAAAGTCGGCGCTGACAATACCGCGAAAGTGGTTGAGGCGTACGTCTCAGCACGAAAAGGCTTTGCGGAAAAAGCCGAAGCCCTGCCCCGCGGGCAGGAGGGCTTCCAGCAGAGACGAGAGCTTGGCCAAAAAGCTGCGGCTGACCTGAAAGAGGCCCTGACCAAGATCGCAGGTGCCGAGAAGACGGATAAAATCATCGGCATGCTCGGTCCCTTCGAGAGGTCCAGCTTCCTCCTCGACCGGATGGTCGGGGACCTTATTGACTTCAAGCTCGCGAAAGAGAAGCTGAACCAGGGCATGCTCGACGTCCTCGAATACAATGCGGCCACCGGGAAACTCATGGCCGAGGCGGCCAAAGCTGGTTCCTTTGAGAGCGTGCGTGAAAAGATGCAGCCCTTGAGGGAAGAGCTTAACAAGAAGCTCGCCAAAGTCCTCACAAAGGAGCAGTTGGCAACCTGGACGGAGAAGTACGCGCGCGGTGGCTTTGGAGGACCTCGCCGGCAGCCGCAGTAGGCTAAATCCCGGGAATTCTCCACCTCGGGCAAAGCCTCGGTTTTCTGCGTGCGTTCACAAGTGCGGTGACCGTTCGTGGCGGCTCAGGATGTCTCCGGACAGGAGCGACAGGTGCTGATCCCCCACCTCAGCCGCCGAGATAGGTCCCTGAACTTGCGAACTACGAGAGTCGGCTCAAGGAATAGGGAAGTCGGCCCTCGTATGAAGAGCCGAGGCACGCCGCGGAGCATGCCACCAGACACAATGGGCTGGTCGTCAGGAACAGTCGGGCGGAGAAGGCTCATTTCCGACCAAGATGACAGAGAGACCGCGGACATTGTTTTTCCTCCTGGCGGCCAGCCTATCTGAGTCCTGCAACGGGAGAAATCCACACCGGCCGCGTGCGCTGTGACGTTGTTCGATGAGAGGCCGAGCAAATTCACGAATCAAAGCACTCAGCGCGCGGCGGCCGGATAATTTGTCCGGAGGCGCCTATTGAGAAACCGAGCATGAGGGCGCAGAACAGTTTTCCCACTCCTGCTCGATGTTTCGTCTTATCGGCATGGGGCATGCGGGCAAAACAATAGTATCTGACCTCCCAAGAAATCCCCACCATAAAGCTTTCCCTCCGGATGAGCGTTTGATAAGATGTGCCACGTGGAAGCATGCAGCGGCCCATGGAAGCTCACGTAGCTTCTCGGGAACTTCCACTATCATCCTCGTTTCCCGGGAGGCAGCCGATAAAGGGACCGAATGCGTCTCGAGGGAAAATACCCGGACAAGAGACTCAACCGCAGTTACGAAAGGAGGGTGCCATGTCTTTCTCGGCTAAAGTGAAAGGAGTCACGAGAGGTCTTTGTATTCTTCCCGTGACGGTTGTGCTTCTTCTGGGGGTAATCTCCTCGTCAAACGCGCAGGAGCAAGAGCAGTGGAAACTGTTCACTACGCCGCCGGAGAACGTCAGCGCCGTGTGGTCTCTTCAGGCCAGGCACGTCGCCTCCGAGCTGGGGCTCGACCGGGAGGCGTCGCGCAACCTGACGCGCACGTACGTTGCCGCCAGAGAAGAGCATCTCAAGAAAGCGGAAGCCTTGCCCAGAGGAGAACCGGAGTCTATGCGTAAGTTCATGGAGATCAGAGACGAGGCAGCGTCAGCCCTTGAGAAGTCTCTCGTGACGGCGCTCGGCGAGGAGAAAGGGAAGAAGGCCTCGGCTGCGCTCGGCGGGTTCAGTTTGTTCTTCGATAACGTCGTGGCAGACATCCTGGCCGCTCAGAACAAGGCCCTGACCGCCGTGTTCAAATACGAGGGAGCGTCTATCAAGGCAATGAAGGAGGCCCGCGAATCCGGCTCCTGGGAAGGAATACGGGAAAAGCTGAAGGCCCCCGTCCTGGAACTTGAGAAGCAAGCTACCTCGATTTACAGTAAAGAGCAGTTGCAGGAATGGCAGAAGAAATACGGCTGGTTCTTCGAGAGAATCCTGTCCGAGTGAGAACCACGCTGCCGTAGCCGAGGCGAGTGGCTGAGGAGGGGCAAGTAAACCGGCTGCACGGAATTTACGCCCGGGTTGCGGGCGCAAAAGCAACCGTGTGTTCCCTCGCCGCGGGCATCGTAGTCTTTAAGATGCATGAGATGGTTTTCGGCGCTCCAGCCAGACGGATGTCTTTCGTGGTGCACGAGCAGGCCGAAGGACGCTGCGATAAGGAGAAACGGCATGTTCACAGAGGGCATCCTCGGATGTCTTTCCGGAATCCCGCTGTTGTCGAATGCCGAATCGCGCTCCATCTCCGCCGAGAATCCGAAAGGAGAGAAAGGCGGCGGTGCGCGGGAAGTTCCGACCCCCGATAGCCCCGGTTCGGAGCTTGGGAAGGGTTGGAAAATCCGCCCCTGCATCACGCTTCCAAAGGGAGCGACGGTTACTCTCGCCGACATCACGGGTGCTGGCATCATCCACCACATCTGGCTGACCGTCAGCGACAAGGCTTACCGCGACTGCATTCTCCGATTCTTCTGGGATTCCGAGGAGTCGCCGTCGGTGGAGGTTCCGCTGGGGGATTTCTTCTGCAACGGGCACGGCCTTCGCTGCAAAATCGCCTCCCTTCCGGTGGCGGTCAATCCCACCGGCGGCTTCAACTGCTACCTGCCGATGCCATTTCGGTCGCGTGCGATGATTACTATCGAAAACCAGCGCCGGGAAGACATCCCAGGGCTTTACTACCAGGTCAACTACTCCCTCACCGATATTCCCGACAACGCCGCCTACCTCCATGCTCAGTGGCGGCGTTCAATGACCTCACGGCAAAACCCTGAGCACACGATTCTCGATGGCATCAGAGGGCAGGGCCACTACGTCGGGACTTATCTGGCATGGACGCAGCTTTCAGACGGCTGGTGGGGCGAAGGTGAGGTCAAGTTCTTCATTGACGATGATAAGGAGCACCCGACAATCTGCGGTACGGGAACGGAAGACTATTTCGGCGGGGCGTGGTGCTTCGGTGAGACGTACTCGACTGCGTTCCTCGGCTACCCGCTATGGGTCAAAGAGGCAGGGCAGGTCCCCAAGCACGGGATGTACCGCTGGCATATCATGGACCCCATTCGCTTTCGGAGCGACCTCCGCGTGACGATTCAAGCCCTCGGCTGGTGGCCCGACCACAAATACCAGCCCCTCACGGACGACATCGCCTCTGTCGCTTACTGGTATCAAACTGAGCCGCACGCGCCGTTTCCAAAAATGCTGCCAGTACACGAACGCCGGCCGAGATAGGCTGGTTCAATACTTCCCAAGCCTGCGGGGAAGACATATGGGGTCTCCCACACTTGTAGAGACCTGAGCGATTAGGCCGGAAGGTTCTGGCTGGCGTCCTGAGCGGTTATTCATTTGTCCGGCGGGGGTTTCTTGAGCCATTTCTGAGGGCCGGCGCTGATGCGCCGGAACACCTCGCGCCCGCCGAATGCCCGAGCTCAGCCGCCGCTGCTAAGCAGTGATCGGCTGCAAGCGCGTGTTGCGCGGCACCCTACTGCAATGCAGGCAGCGGATTTCATCGGAATGCTGTACTTAACAAGCCCACTATTGCTCCCGCCAGTATTAGCCATGTCGAATTAACTTTGAATCGAATCAGCAACGCAAATGAAACAAGAGCATTCACGATAGTCAGCGGGTCAGTCAACGAAGCCCGCCCCAACTGCCAGGTCACAGCAGCCATCAACCCGAGCGAAGCCACATTGACGCCATCTAATAACCCGCTAACCCATGCCGAGTTGCGTATCCGAGGAATGAGTGGGTTGGAAATGGCGACGAAGATGAAGGAGGGCAGAAAGATGCCAAGAGTTGCGAGAAGTGCCCCCGGCAGACCCCCAAGGATAAAGCCAATGAATGTCGCCGTTGTGAATAGGGGGCCAGGCGTTACCTGGCCGATGGCGATGGCGTCAATCAATTGCCGGTCGGTGAGCCAGCCAAGACGCACAACGAAGTCAGCGCGGAGGAAAGCAAGCAGGACATACCCGCTCCCATACAGCACGGCGCCAATTTTGAGAAAAGTGAGAAATAACGATGGAAAGTTAAAGGGGACAGAGACCTGTGCAAGTGCGCTCAGTTTCCCAACCGGAATTAGAAACGTCCCAAAAGCCTTCTTCCCAAGTCGTTTGAAATTCCGCACGAACACCACGATCAATCCGCCGGCGAAGAGCAGCGCAATTTCGTTGATGCCACAGAAATACAGCACTACAACAGTGAACGCCACAACCCCAGTGAGCGGGCCCTTGACAGCCTTCTGCCCCAGGCTCAAAAGTGCTTGAACGATGATTGCAATTACCACCGGCTTTACGCCATATAGCAACCACTCCGCCTGGGGCGTGGCGCCAAAGCGCACATATACCCATGCCAGCGACAGCACGATAAGCATTGCGGGCACGATGAAGCTCATGCCGCCGATGAGCAGCCCGCGCCATCCGCCTCGCAAAAAACCGATATGAATCGCCATCTCAGTGGAATTTGGCCCGGGGATTAGATGCGTAGCGCCGACCAAATCGAGGAATTGCTGGTCACTCAGCCATCCACGCCGTTTCACGGTTTCATCGTGCATCATGGCGATGTGGGCTGCGGGACCGCCAAAGGAGGTGACCCCCAGTTTGAGAAATAATGCGGCCACCTCGGCCAATCTCTTCGACAACGCTGATCTCACCTGTGGTGCGTTCTCATCATAGGGTCACACAAACATGGTCCGGAGTCGGACAGGGGCCCCCGCAATGCCCAAGCCGCATGCTGTTCGGCATCGGCTGAGTCAAATTGTTGGCTGGGGTTTATTGAGGAACCGCGAAGGCCGCGGAATCCCTGCTACTTGGACTTCGCATAGTCAAGCATCCCCTGGAAATCCACGACCACCACCGGCTCGTCTCCCACGACCCAGCCGTCATGGCCCGGGGGAAGCAGACTAACATCACCCGGCAGACACTCAAACTCGCTTCCATCGTCCATTCGGACCTTCAGCACACCTGACACGTGATACTGGAAATGCGGCGCTTCGCAGCTTTTCGTTTTGGCAATTGGCTGGACGGACGTTGACCATCTCCAGCCGGGCTGAAACACCGCACGACCAACCGTGGCGCCACCGACTTTGACCAGTTCCAGTCGTCCCTTCGGGAATTCCCGGACTTCGTCGGGCTTCGCAAAGCTCTTCAGTTCAGCTCTCTTCACAGTCTTCTCGACTCGCTTCTCACTCTTCTTCATATACACCTCCTTCCTGCTGACGCCGACACATTCAGCCTCAAATGACTTTGTCTGTGAGGCCGGCCCTTGAGTGTCGCCGGGTCGTCAAACTGCCTTTGTTATGCACTCACCTGGATGGCGGACGTGGGGCAGTGAACTGCGCCAGGTCACCCAGGCCGAGTTCCCTCTCAATGTCGCTCATTTGCCGCACAGCATTCTCAAATCCGCCCTCGCCAAACTGCTGATGTTCGATGTCTTCAAACTTGTCGTTCATCTCGTCAAGTTGTTTTGCTGTGAGAGTCAACTTCCACGCCGGAAAGATTATCGTATCCTCTCTTGCCGCGTGTGCTCGATACATACGCACAAGGGAGTCCAGCGCCCTCGCCAACGGCTCCGCGTCGCCGGCACCCAGCTTCGCACCTTGCGTCACGGCGAGAATGTAGTCGGTTATCTCGGCGCCGCGCCGATGCTGCGCGACAAGAATGTCCACGTAGCTGGCTGCTTCACCGCCCACGCTTTTGACCGCAGGGAAGATGTACGTCTCCTCCAGTTTCTTCTCATGATACTCTTCACCGAAGGCGCGAAAGAGTTTGCCAGTTTTCTGAAGCGCATCGGGTGAAACGACCGACCGACTGCGCCGTAGCCGCGCGGCTATTTCACTGTAAACGAGCAATGCTCGGCGCAAAACTCCATGTTCGCGCATCAAGTCTTCGGTCGCCGTGACTTCCCCGCCCTTCGTCCGTTCATCCCCTCCGGACGAGCCGCCGGCCTCTCCCGAAGCAGATCTGATTGCGTTAGACCAACCGCCCGTAATCAGCCCGATGCTCAGCCCACTCGTAACAGCAACTAACTCTCTTCTGCTTAAACGCATGGCAGCCTCCTTTACAGTCCAAGCGTGTTCCAGTACGCCGAAGCGAGCGCCTGACAATGTTTGCGCAGTTCCGTGCAAAACCTCGGATACCGTTACGACTGCGATATAAAACGTCCGCGCGACAGGGGCGGTTCCGGGAAAGCCCAAATACCGTGGCGACCTTCCCGCAGGCGGGTCACGAACAAGTGGCCAGAGGTGTGGGGGGCCCGCGCTTCCGTTCTCCGTGCCTGTCCATCCTCCTCGGTTTGCTCCATGGAAACCTCACGCGTACCCTGACGTTGCCGACAGGAACCCGTCACCCTCTTGTCACGCGGAAGATGGGTCGGTCTAACGTTGGGAATACTTCAATGGCAGGGTTACCTCCCGGCCGGTCCTCGCCGATTCGTAAATTGCCAGGATTAGCTCGACAGGCTTTCTGGCGCTCTCGCCGGTAATCATCGGCTCCGTGTCATTCTCGATGGCGTCAACAAAGTCGCGGACGAGGGCAATATGCCCCTCGGCGGAAATCGCCCTCGGGTCGGCGACGCCGTGGGCCCTTTTCTCCTGGGGGGCAATCTCCTCGTCTTCCGCGAGATGCTTGCCCCCTTTCGCAACCGCCCACCTTTTGATTCCGGCGTCGGTGAGGATGATCGTGCCTTTCTCTCCGTGCAGCTCCAGTCTGGTCTCCTCGCCGGGGTTGCAGGAAGTTGCCCCTTCGATTACGCCAAACGCCCCGTTCTGGAAAGTCACGATTGCCGCGGCGGTGTCCTCCACCTCGATTTCGCGGACGAGGTGGTCGGCTTTAGCGACTGCTGATTTCACATCCCCCATAATCCACAGCAAGATGTCAATTCCGTGAACGCCCTGGTTCATCAGCGCCCCGCCGCCATCCATCGCCCAGGTTCCGCGCCACGCCCCACTGCGATAATATTCGGGTGAGCGGTAGAATTTCTGGTAAATGTCCCCGAGGACCATCCTTCCCAGAAGCCCGCCCTGAACGGCCTCCCTGACCTTTCTGCTTGCCGCATAGGTTCTCCTCTGAAAGATGCAGCCGAGCTTGACGCCTTCCTCCTTGCAGGCTGCAATCATCCGGTCAATTTTGGGGAGGGTGGTGTCAATCGGCTTCTCGCAAAGGACGTGTTTTTTCGCCCGTGCCGCCGCTATTGCCTGCCCAGAATGCATTCCCGAAGGAGTGCAAATGCAGACCGCCTGGAGGTCGTCCCTCTCGAGCATCCTCTCGAGGTCTTTGTAATAAGGGATGTCATTGTGCTCGGCAGAAAACTTCCTTGCGGCTTCCTCGTTGGGGTCGGATGCCGCCACGAGCTTGGCGCCCGGGGTTTCGTTTATCGCTTTCGCGTGGAACGGGGCAATCACCCCACAGCCAATTATCCCGAACCCAATCACGTCAGCCATTCCTGTTTCCTCCTCAAGAACCGTCCTCAAATCAGTGTTTACTGGTCAAGAACTATCCTGCACCGCTGCACTTCTCGGTTTCGTTAGCTGAGCCTCCCGGACACGAATTGAAGGCCCGGCGGGGGAGCCGGTCCGGGCGCACTTCCCAAACGTCGCAACGCCGATGAAGACAGGTGTGGCTGCCTTTTAGGGGCGGCATAATCCACTCACCGATGTCGTGATGGTTTTGGACGACACCTATCGCCCCGGAAACACAGCCCCACCCCTTCTACGCCGAGAAACGAGCCAGCCCCCGGGAGGGGGGCTGGTCGTCTTCAGCTATGGGGTCGGGGGATTATTGCCCCATAACCCGATAGAACAGCTTCTTGTTGGCGGAGAGGTCTCCGCTTGTCCAGGTCTGCTCGCTGATTGGCCACGTGCCAGGAGCGCTAACCCATGGCCCACCAACAAGGTTGTCGGTCTGCTGGACGGTGTATTGCTTGGTCCCGAAGACCGTCCAGGTGAGGGTCACCTTCCCGGCAGCCGGAGTAAGCTTGGTGATCTTTGCCTCCGTAGGCAAAGGCTCTCCGGATACCCTCACCTGGTCAATGGCGAACCAGTAGTCCCACTTCGCCTGGGAGAAGTGCCACCTCACCTGTATCTTCTTCTTGTCAGCAAGCGAAGCAATGTCCATCTGCTCGGGAGTGCTACTGCTGCCAGTGTCCCTGTCCCAGTGACCCAGGTTCACCCAGTTGCCCCAGACTCCATTGTCGAATACC
>CAYZXL010000019.1:0-71248 GCA_964482435.1 uncultured Verrucomicrobiota bacterium | reverse complement strand
ATCGCGTGGGAAGGGTACTCCGCTCTCTTCTTGGGGCGCCGGCGGGCTCAGATATTCTACTGGGACGGCAAGATCATTCATCAGCTTACGGAGGACTCATGGTATGATCACGTGAACCCTTCGCTGTGGGGCAGCGGTCTGAACACGACCATAGCGTACACGCAGGGTTGTTTCGACTGCATCCCGGGAGGAAGCCGCGTCGTGTGCGCCCGCCCGGGCGTCTTGTCGATTCTGCCGGGTCCCCCTCCCGGCGAAACCACAATTACCTGGCCGAGCCTGGACTGGAGGATGTATCGGGTGGAGTACAGCGATGACCTTGTGAACTGGAAGGTCGCGGCTGATGAAGTGCCTTCGGCGGGGAATGGCGAGACCTCTTGGACAGATGGCATCGCCCCGGGGGCCGTCCCAGCGCCGTCCGAGGTCTCCCGTCGCTTTTATCGCGTCTGCGAGAGGGATTGATAGAGTTGGTGCGTACGGCGGGGACCCGCCGGTATCCGCGTTAAAAGCCATTGAGGGACATTGGACCCAGCTTGCGTTGGGACTCCGCTGGGCTGTGATGTTGGCAAATGTCCTCAGGTATCGTCGTTACGCTGCCTGCCCGCGGCCAGGGAGGGCTTTCAGAGCCGTTTCTGCTCCTCTCCCCAGCGACCGCGCGCCGATCCTCAAATCACACTGCCCACAGCCGAATTCTTGCGGAAACTCCAGAAGAGCCGAAAGGATTGAAGGCGGGCTGATGGCAAGGGTAAAATGATCCGCGAGAGGTCGGTGTCGCGGCCCACGGGTGACCGGCGCGAAGGCGATTGAGGAACTGCCCGGGGATGAAGCGCGAGAACAGGACACGTTAGCGGCCCCGCACCCGGGACCGCCTCAGGGCGTGGCTGAACCGCTGCGGTTAGGATTCGGGAGCGCGCGATCAAAAAAGAGAGAAGGGCACAGTGCGATGAGAGTAAAGGTCCGCTCGTTAAAGACAGCCGTGGTTTTGTGTTTAGCGTGTATAGGCGGGAACTGGGAGAGCTCTGACTGCTCACAGTTTCTGAATCCCTATCCGATGTCGGACCCGGCGATTTTCGAGGACATGCCATCGCCGCCAGCAAAGCAGCTTCGGCCGGTCCTCCCGCTGGAAACCTCCGCAACCTTGTCACTCGTGCGTGTGGGGTACGTAATCCCCAGCAACAGGTCGGAACAGCCCCGGGGCGTCGAGACAATCCGATACGTCATTACCACATACCAGAACTGGCTGCGAGACCAGATGAAGCATCATGGGCAAGGTCCCAAGACATTTGTTTACGAGACGGAACCGGACGGCGTCACCCCTAACGTTCATGTCATTCATGTCTCTGAGACGGACGACTACATTCGGGAGGATATTTGGGGACGCGCTTTGAGTGCGGTCTCGAACGCGGGCGTAAGCCTGTGGCAACCTGGTGAGGTGTGGCTGTTCTTTGTCGAGGCGCACGTCCAGAACCCGGATGGGGACATTGAGGGAGGCGTCGCGCTTGGCGCGAGCTGGGGTTCGGGCGATGATCCGGGTGTTGCGATGCTCGGAGGTGACGGTCTTGCCATACTCAGGCCGGAGTTCGAGACCGATGACCGCCGGTATCATGACACGGTTCTGCCGGAAATTGGGCCGTACCCACTTAAGCAGGACGTTTCATTCGCGTGGTTCGAGGGCGAAACGTATAGCTCCGTACATTCTTCCTGGTTAGGGGCAGGATTGCACGAGTTGGGGCACGCTTTCGGCCTGCCGCACGATTTCCGAAACGACGAGAACTTCCACGGAAACCTTATGGCGAATGGGCTTCGGGGGATTCGCGGGTGTATTTACCCGGGGCGCTATCCCGGAGATTTCACCCGGTTGTCGCACGTCGCGGCGTTAATTTGGGGGAAGAGTCGGTATTTCAATGCGGGCAGAGCAGATGCGACCAGGCCGAGCGTGTCTGTTTCCACGCAGGGGGACGTGTATCTTACCGACGGACTGTTGCCGATCCAATTCAGCGCATCCGATGACAGAGGGTTAGCGACAGCCTTCCTGACGTGGCAGGGGGACGGAGTGGCGGAGATTGCGTTGCGGGGCCTGAACGTTTCGACGGAGTTCACAACCGAATACTTCGAGGTTGGAGCTTCAAAAAGCTACTCCGTGGCGGTGTACGATTTGCAGGGTAACAAGGCGAGCCAGGATGTCGCGATCACCGCACTAGGGAAGTCGAATCTTGCACCGAGGCCGTTCGTGAAGGTCACGCCGCCCGTGATGTTGCAGGGGGAATCTTTTACGCTGGATGCGTCCAATTCCAGCGATCCGGACCAGTCCCCGGGGAGCTTGCTGGTTGAGTGGGACCTGGACGGGGACGGGGTGTTCGACACCGCACCCAGTAGCACAAAGACCATTAGAATCGTGAAAGACACGCCCGGTTGCACACCGATCCGTGCAAAGCTCACCGACGAGGGCGGCGCTTCTACCATTTCCACGGCGGTTTTCATAGACCCCCACAGGCCCGTCGTAAACGCAGGCGGCGCGGGTTCCTTTGCAATGGAGTGGGAATCGAGCATGGGATTTACGTATCAGGTGGGACTCTCCACAAGACTTGAAACCTGGAGCACTAAGGGTCTGCCGCTCCTTTACGGCGACAGTCTGGTGCACCAATACAACTCGCCGTTTACCGGGGCGAGGGCTTTGTTCTTCCGCCTGCAACTGGGAAAGCGCGAGAATTGAATCCTCCCGGGTAATCGTTCACTCTCGGGCGGCGCGGCTTATCGGTTGCGCAAGGCGATGCCTTTCCCTTTATCTCCATAAACGAACCAGCCCCCGCGAGGGGGGCTGGTTGTTCTCAGCTATAGGGTCAGGGTTACTGCCCCATAACCCGATAGAAGAGTTTCTTGGTGCCGGATAGGTCTCCGCTCGTCCAGGTCTGCTCGCTGGTTGGCCACGTGCCCGGAGCGGGCGCCCATGTCCCTCCGACGAGGTTGTCAGTCTGCTGGACGGTGTATTGCTTGGTCCCGAAGACCGTCCAGTTGAGAGTCAGCTTCCCGGCAGCCGGAGTAAGCTTGGTGATCTTTGCCTCCGTAGGCAAAGCCTCTCCGGATACCCTTACCTGGTCAATGGCAAACCAGTAGTCCCACTTCGCCTGGGAGAAGTGCCAGCGCAGCCGTATCTTCTTCTTGTCGGCAAGGGACGAAATGTCCACCTGCTCCGGAGTGCTGCTGCTGCCGCTGAGCCTGTCCCAGTGACCGAGGTTGACCCAGTTGCCCCAGACTCCGTTGTCGAATACCTGGATGTCAACCTCCGCCACCTGGAGATGGTCCGGATCGTCCGGGTACGCGTTGTAGTTCTTGCTGAAGTTCAGCCGAACTTTCATGTGGTTGGTGCAGTCAACGTCCTTGCTGATAAGCCTCTCATCGAGCGTAGCGTCCGGAGCAAGGTCGCTGTCGGTAACCATGTACTTGTCGTACATACCAGGCAGGTTCGGGTCCTGGTTGCCCAGTTGCCCCATCGTTCCATCCGTGTCCCACAGCCGCCATGCCGCGTCCGGATAGCTCGAACCGTTCTCGATGGTCCAACCGCCTGCCTTGACATCAGCATCGCTGCTGTAGGCGTCGAAGTTGTCCGACCAGATAGTCTCCCTCTTCGGAGCAGCCCAGTTGAACCCTATCGCTATCTTGTCGAAGTCCAACTGACCCGAAAGCACCGCAACCCTCAAGTAGTGCACGCCAGTGTCGGTCTCTTCAAACTGCTCAATGGCAGCCCAGGTATAGCTATCCCAGTTGCCGCTCCTGTAGCTGGCAGTGCCGACAAGGGTCTCATCCCAGTATGCAGCAATTGTCCCCCCGTCGGGGCATGCAACACAAAACGTAAGCTTTATCCAGCCAGCCTGCGCAACGTCGAACCCAAACCGATACCAGCTTCCAACGGTTGTCCAGCCGATCTTGGTGTGCAATATGCTCGGATCGTCCACTTGCGGAGAAATGTTGATCGCCACGCCGGTGCCATCCGTCCTATTGTCGAGAGGCCGATACGTCCGCGTGCCCGGCCCTCCGGTGTCGGGATGGTAGTAGTCGTACTGCTGAGGAGTCCCTATCTCCGTAGCAGAGGGAGCCTCAAGGGCAGGAACCGTCACCGCACTCGTCCACGGGAACTTCCCACCGTCGTAGTTGAAGTCCTCCGCCTCCCTGATCTGGAACGTGCCAGGAGCAGGAAGCTGTGCCTGCGCAGTAGGTGAGCTCTGCGGCCCTTCTATCCCGTTCACGCCAATGGCAGAGACCGCGTAGCTGTAGTTGTTCCCGTCGGTAACAGTGGAGTCAACGAACGACGTTGTGGTAGTAGAGCCTATCTGCTCCCACGTGCCGCCGTTGACGTTCCGGAAGACGTTGTAGGTGGCAGTACCCTCCGTCGCCGGAGGTGCCCAGCTCAGGTGAGCGGCCATCAGCATCTCTACTATCAGGTACAGAGGCTCACTGGGAACCGCATACACGACATCCTCACCGATGATGTCCGCGCTCGTGGTGCCGAAGGAAACTGTTCCCGCAAAGTCAATACCCTGAGTCATCTCCGCAGGAACGGTAAAGGAATAGGTGATCGTGCGGGTTTTCACATCGGACCCGCTCAGCGTCCAGGTAATCCCGCCACCACTGATAATAGCACCGGGAGCAGTGATGTTCCCCTCCGGGATGCCGGGAGGAATAACCTCTCGGATGGTCACACTGCCGGGGGTGTTGGCAGGGTTGACTCTGAACGACAGGTTCACATCAACCGTCCCGTTCGGCTCATACGAGTCTGGCAGTATCCTCGCCGCATAGGCGTCCGCTATGCCCACAGGCAGACCGAGGGAGTACTGAAGGTCGGTGAAGGGATTGCCAGCAACATCTGTGACACCCACGGCGACGTAGTTCGCTCCGGTTCCGTCGTGGAACTTGAACGTGACGGAGTTGATTCCTTTGTCCAATCCTCTCCTTTGAGCTGCTGGACCAAACCGAACGATTTCCGAACCGGGGTCCCAGCCGTCCCTGCCAAAGGCCATTACCCCGTTGTTAAACGCGCGGATCTCATCGTCGTGCCGGAAATGCCATTGAACATCCCGGTCCGTGGGCGAGATAATGTAGATGTGGTAAATCTGGACGAAGTTGTCCACGCCTTCATCGCCGAACCATCCAGCGGCGTCGTGAAGCGGCGTCCATACAGCCGGATTGGTCGTCACCGTAACGTTCGTCCCGGTGAAATCGTACACCTGGTCCGGACGGGGATTCACTACAGCCTCGCCACCGAAGGTCTTGAGATGATCGGTGGTAACCGTCAGGGGAGCCGTGACTCTGTCAGCGGCAGTCTCTCCCATGTGGAGGAGGTCCTTGATGTATCCGGGACCAAGCGGTGAAACGAGGCCAGCGAAGTTGTAAACGGTTACAAGCACCTCGTCGGTGCTCGTCCCGCCAGAGCCGTCGTCCACGTCCAGCTTGAACTTCAACTCCTCCATGAAACCCCACAGAATCGGTGCCGTAAAGCTCGGCGTCTTGCTGGTGCTTCCGGTAACTCCCACAGAGGTCCCGCCAGTCTGTGTCCAAAGGTACGTCAACGTTCCCGTCGTGCTCATCGAGCCGGAACCGTTGAGAGTTACCTGCGTCCCTTCCAGAACTCGCTGGTCGCGTCCGGCAACTGCCGCCGTCGCAAGGTTCTTTATCGTAATCTGAACGTCCGAGTCGCTCAAGGTCTCCGTCCCGTCACCGGCAGTCAGCTTGAACACCATGACGGTGTCCGAGGTAACAACCGGAGCAGTGAACGTCGCCTTGGCGCTCGTCGAGTTGTTGATGGTTACATCCGGGCCGCTCATCTTCTCCCACTGCCAACTGGTTATCGGTCCCCTCGTCGAGAAAGTATAGCTTCCGTCGAGGGTAGCTGTCCCTCCTTCCGGATAGCTCGCATCAACTCCCTGAACGAGGAGGAGTACCGAAGGACGAGTCTGATCGCCATAGACCTCCAGTTCCCCAACGGTCGTGAATTGGTCCATACCGCCCGGGGTCCCGTAAATCCGCACTCCCGTTCCACGAACCGCCGGGAAGGTCAAATCATACCTGGTGTTTTTGGCCCTTCCGACTACGCTATCGGTGAAATCGTAGGGGGGAGTGATTTGGGCGCCGACGATGTCAATCCAGTTCGTTCCGTCCGTGGTGTACTGCACCTTCAGGCTCGTGAACCAGCCGCCTGTGGTTCCGAATTCCCCTGTGTAATAGACGATTCTGTCAAAGTAGCGCGCTTGGTCCCACGTGTACCCCCAGTAGTCCTCCAGCTTCCCCGCTACCGCCGCGCTGCTGACATTCTCGTTGGGGTTGAGGTTGTTTAAGCCCGCCTCAGCCGAGGGCTGGACTTTAAAGACATAAGCGGACGGCGGATACGCTCCCTGCAACGAAGCCGGAAGAGCTAAGTTTCGCATGGCCTTGAAGGTTACGTCCACAGACTGCAAGCCGTGCTTGGAAGGATCGGTGCTGCCCGGGATGCTGAACTTGTTCTCGCCGCGAATAGCCACAGTCTGCTCCAGACCCTCACCCATGCCGAGAAAGTCCATGTACGTGTCCGTAGTGTTGTAAAGCCAGATGTACTGAGTCCCCATCTTCAGTGCTCCTTGATATTTCTCAGCGTCAAGCACAGAAGTCCATGCCACCCTGAACCCAAACTGCGCCCCCCGGTCAACTGGATACACACGCAAGTCACCTGGAGCCACCTTCGGCGGGTTGACCGCGGTCACAATGACCTTAACGTCGTCACTTGTTGTTCCCTCGCTCGGCGAGACAACCGTCAGCCGGAATGTCAAAAGGGTCCCTATCTCGAGCGTCGGAGCATCGAACTGGACCACATACCGATCGGCAGTGGTCTCAAGAGTGACCGTGGGTGTCCCCGCGCTCTGTGCCCATGTGACGCTCGTCGCGTCGGAAGGACCGCTGCCTCTCAGTGTGACTTTGTCACCGCCATAGGCCCTGAAGTCTTTCCCCGCGTTGGCCCCGCCGGTCCAATTCAGTAACTCCACGATGTCCGCGCCGCTCAAGGCGCGGCTGTAAATGCGGAAATCGTCCAGAGCACCGTCAAGGTACCCATCAGCGACATACTGGGACCTACCGAGCCAGTTCTGGGTGGTTTCGCCGAGGTCGCTCGGAGTCAGCGTCGCAGCCGTGTTCTCAGCGACGACGACACCGTCGAGGTACAGGCGGATGGTATCGTTGTCGGCATCAATGGTCACAGCCACATGGTGCCACCCGCTGGCCAGGACCGCGGGCGCGGTCGCCATCTGCTCAGCACCGGACCCCCCTATGGTAATGGCGAAACGCATTGAGTCGGCCGTACCTCTGCGCGGTGTCAGGAACATGTTGATTGTCTCGCCGCTGCCGAAGTCGAAAATTCGCTGCCAGGCACCGCCAGCATTCGAGAAGTTCACCCATCCGGCGAAAGTGGAGTTGGTGAGGGAGGCGAGGAGCGACCCGATGGGCAATCCCACGTAGTCGTTGGTGCCGTCCAGGTCCAGCCCGCCGCGTACCTTGCCCTCCGCCCACGTCGGGTCACCAAAAAGTGTGGCGTCGTAGTTGTTGCCGGAGCTATCTTGAGCGATTGTGCCCTGTTCCTCGTCAAACTTCCAGTGCCCGACCAGACCTCCACTGATGTCCGCGCGTGCGACAGCCACAATCAATCCGAGACTTACAAATGCGGCGCCCAGAACGCAGTTCATTCTCATTTGTCTCATTTTACCCCTCCTGCTTGTTTTCGCTCCTCGACGTACTGCCAAATTTAACTATATCATCTATTACCACCGGGACTGCCTGTCAGGGCAGCCCGGGAATAACTACGACTGAGTTCGTCGCTTTCCGACGCTGCATACCCGCGGCCTGTGCATTTTCCCGAATGCGCGCTCCACCTTACCACCATTGTTGCGGCGGTTCAAGGCTAATCTGTATTTGATCGTGTGGCCTCAGTCCTCGGGGGACTCACCGCAGAGAACACAGAGACCACAGAGGGATTTCGGACAAGATTAACAGGATTTTCAGGACTATCCAGTCCATCCTGCTATCCTGTCGAAATCATGGCTTCTTTTCTGCCGCGTCTGCCGCCCGTAAGTGAGGGGATGCATTTTTCTGATGTTTCTTCTTGCCATCTTGCGTTGATTTTGGGAAACTTAGCTCCTCATTCGTCGTCCGGGAGGCTCTTCGGCGTATCAGGCTGACGCAGAATTGATTGCGCCGATAGCAGAGGGTTGGTGCAGTTTTTGCATCAGCTATCCCCGCCTATGCTCACGTGGGGGAGTTTACCGCTCGGAACGTGGCATCTTCGGGCGGCTGAGGGCGCAGAGGGATTATTCTATCCACCGTTCATACCGATTTTCGTGAAGACAATTCTATGAGAAAGACTGCTCGACCGATCGTAATGATAACGAGTTGGCCGCCGCGTCTGTGCGGCATCGGCACATTTGCGGAGGAAGCGGTGGAGTTTATCCGGCGGCGTCTTCCGAACAATCCCATTCACATCATCTCTCACACGGATGGCGAGGGGGAAAACGTTCATCCTCTCATAGACCTTTCCCGAAAAGATTGGTACGTCGCTGTGGCGGAGAAGGTCAAGGAGCTCAGGCCGGCTGCGGTTCATATTCAGCACGAATACGGGCTTTACAACCACGTTGACGAAAACAATCGCAGCGACCACAACGCTGGCTTCCTGCGGCTTCTGGAGATGATTCGCGAATGGCCGACAGTGGTCGAGCCTCACACCGTTCATGGGCGGCCGCGCGATGATGAACTCGGGTTCATTCGCGCGCTTTGCGACCGTGCGGACGTGGTCATCGTAAAATGCCACTACCATCCCTGGCGGCTCGACTGGAATTTCTCGGAGCGCGGCTGGAAGACACCTCGCAACCTCGTGGTCATTCCTCACGGCGCGCGCCCCGATAAGGGTTGGCCTCCGGAGGAAATACCGGAGATCAAGAAGGAGATTGGCTTCCGGGATGCTGATGGCTGCCCTCACGGCATTGTCGGGCTGGTGGGCTGGATTCAGCCGAACAAGCGGTGGGACATGTTGACTTCCATCTGGGAGGAGACGGCTGTGGAAATCGAGCAGCGAACCGGGCGGAAATGGTATCTTCTCGCCGGAGGCGCCATGCGCGACCCGGCGCACAAGAGCTGCTACGAGCAGTATTGCCGGGACCTGGATATCCTCCAGCGGAAACGTCTGGCTTACTTTTACGAATTCATTCCGAGAGGGGACCTCTATTACAAGGTCATGGCTGTGTGCGATTTTGTGGTGCTGCCGTCGGTGGACGAGACGCAGTCCGGCACGCTCGCGCGAACAATCGCGCTGCGAAAACCTTTCATCACGACCGCTCCCGTCGAGGGCTTGACCTCCCAGACGGTCGAAAGCGAGGGAGGTCTCCTCTTCACCACAAAACAGATGCTCCGCGAAAAAGTGGTTCGGCTGGCCTGTGATGAGGAACTCCGCGAGACCCTCAGCGACAACCTCCGAAATTACCTCGAGAGGGTCGTCTCCTGGGAAGTGGTGGCAGACCAGTACGCCGCCGCTTACGAAATAGCGCGCCAAGCAAAGCGCAGCGGAAAGCCCGTCGAGTTCCCCCTCAACATGTGACGAAGGAAAAACCAGAAGGCCCAGGGCGTCCTATTCCCGCACCGTTCTCTCCAAACCTCCTTGACATCGCCTCAGGAACGGCGGATTATTGCTCGGAATAAGAGTCTAACCGCTGTGAAACCAAACGAAGCAGGCGGGGTGGACCCGCAATTGTCTCGACGGGGCGGTCCTGTTCTCAACGGTACCCCGTCGGAGAGTTTTGCCAGTCCGGCTTCCCCAGCCAAGGAGGTGAACATGATTCGCAATGATTTGACTCGGAGGGAATTCCTCCAGAAAACTGCCATAGGCGCCTCGGCTCTTGTTCTCGGCGCTTCGGTTCGGGCCGGGGCGGAATCGTCGGCGGATGAGGTTGTGCTGGGCTTCATAGGCGTCGGCGGGAGAGGCACGCACCTCCTCCGCAAAATCATAAACATCCCGGGTGTTCGCATCGGAGCAGTCTGCGACCTCATCGAGTATCGCGTCCGCCAGGCGGAGCGAGTCGCCGAGAAGTTCAAGCCGAAGGGCTATCTCGATTTTCGTCAGATGTTCGATAAGGAAAAGCTCGACGCCATCGTCGTGGCAACTGAAGTGGGCAATCACGCCAAGTGCGTCATCCCGGTTCTGGAGGCGGGCTTCCACTGTTTCAGCGAAAAGCCGATGGATTGCACCGTCGAGAAAGTGGACGCCATCGTGAGTGCCGCCCGCAAAGCGAAAGGCATCTACCAGGTCGGCTTCCAGAGAAGATACAACCCCGGTTTCATCACCGCCATGGAGAAAATCCACGCCGGCGCCATCGGCAAAGTAAGCTTCATGCAGGGGCAATGGCATTGGCCGTGGCAGGTTGGCGGCTGGGTTCTCGACGTGAACATGTCCGGCGGTGAGCTTGTCGAGCAGGCCTCCCACCACATGGACGTCATGGCGTGGGTCATGAAGGGACAGCGCCCGGAATGTTGCGTCGCCATGGGCGCCATCACGGCGCCGCACGATAACCCGCCCATGCCGACTTCCGAGGACAAGTCCGCCGTCTCGTACATGTTCCCGGGTGGCGTCGTCTATTCCTACACGCATCTCTTCTACCTGCCGCCGTACTTCCAGGCGGAGAAGCTGTGGGTCTTCGGAGAAAAAGCCGGAGTGGACCTGCCGGCTGCAATGCTCTACGACCGCGATGGGAACGAGCAGAAGGTTGGCGAGCCAAGCGGAACCGATTGGGACAAGGGAACGGATGAGGAGCTCGTCGGGTTCATCGAGGCTGTTCGGAAGAACGATAAGAAGCTCGTCCGCAGCAACCAGGAGACCGGCCGAATTGCGAACCTTATGTCGCTCCTCGGCCGCAGGGCGTTCTACAACCGCGACACAAGCAAATTCGAGCCGCGACTCGTCAAGTGGGAGGAACT
Source organism: uncultured Verrucomicrobiota bacterium (assembly GCA_964482435.1). Lineage (GTDB taxonomy): Bacteria > Auribacterota > JABMQX01 > JABMQX01 > JABMQX01 > CAYZXL01. The sequence continues at coordinate 60,274 of CAYZXL010000019.1, read as the reverse complement.
CGGCTCCACTACCGAGCCGTCCATATTTTAGCCCGGCCACCGACAACGGTCGGTCATCGGGGGGCGTCGAGGACGGACAGTCGCGGGCGAGGTGCCTTGAGACAAGGGCCGCGAAGTGACCAAAGCATTACCGTTTGGTCTCTCTCGCGGCTCTTTTTGTGAGAGGTGTCGGCGTCCGGAGGCGCTGTCACTTCGTCCGGACCAGATAGAACCTGCGCGCGGGGGTCGTATCGTGGCCGCTCCACCGGGTTCCCGCGACCAGGTTTCACGCGTGCCGCAGACGGGGTTTTACTCGGAGCCGTCGTCGGGTCTCATTGGGAAATGGCTCTGACGGTTTGCCCAGGTCAGCAACCGCGGTTGGGTGGTTGGAGAAATGAGATCTCTCGTGAATTATCGGCCCCCCCCGCACGGGTCTCATGATGGCAGTGGGTTCAAGGACGCTGGTGAAGGCGCAGGAGGAGGAAGAAGGAGTGAGGATCGAGGAGGCAGAAGTCGTCGCGGAGCGATGAGAGCTCGGCAATGACGGCTTTGTGCCAGGTGGGTGTTTGGAGGATGGACCGGAAATAGAGGAACTGCGGCGGTTCGCCTTTGACAAATGACAAAATAGTCTGCGCTGCTTGTTTCGGGTCGTCTGGCAGAACGTCGAGGTCCATTCGCTTGATTGGCATGTTTTCATAGATGCTACCGTCGGGGACTTTCTGGGCGATGATGCCGTCCGGCGAGAACCTCGAGTAGGCGAGGAGGCTCTCCGCGGAAAGAGCGGGCGCGTACCCGTCAATGATAAAGCCTGTGACCGTAATGTCCCACTGGAGATAGTGGCGGAGGCAATGTTTGTGCCAGATGTCAATTGCGTCTGGGAGCTTGGAGAACTCGCGCGGCGACTGAAGCATCCCCGGGTTTATGTACCCGGCACCGGAATCGCCAGCGACGAAGAAATCATTCGGACTTGCGGTCCTTCTCGTATAGACCATCGCCGGAGGCATCCGGTCGGCGAGGTTCGGGTTGAACGCCCAGCCCAGGGGAATCGTACCTCGCGCAGGATCATCCCAGACGGTCGGAACCATCTGGTAAAGCCACGCGGCAGAATCGTAGTCGCCAACGTAAAAGCAAACGTACCGCTTCGCCGCGACTCTGCCATTTTGGCTAATCAAGCCCTTTGCCCTGAGCTCGTCCAGCGTGGGCTTCTTCTGCGGATACCTGTCGTCGAGCTTCATGTGCTGGTAAACGGAGGCATTGACAAGGGCGCTCTTGTCAAGGGCGTCCGCGTCCAGGTAGGCGTTGTACGCAGAAGCAATCTGCACGAAGCGCCACTCCGTCGCGACGTCGTCGTGCTTTCCCCCGGCATGCCTGGTATATTTCGACGCCCATGGGACAAAGCCGCCGATGTGAATCATCTTCTTGCCGTCCGTCGCTTTCCAGGCGGAGAGCAAAATGGCCTGTAGGGTTTTCTGGTCGGCGCCGAGAGGTTGTTCAGGGCTATCAATCGGAGATTCGTCATCCCAGGGCGAAAGGTCGAAGAAAAAAGCTCGCTGGCTGATGAAGTAGTCGTGGTTGCTTAATGTGTTGTTCGTGATGGAGCCGCCGGCAGCCGGATTCTGAAGCCAGAACGAGTCTATGTAGTAACCGAGCTTCGTGGGATTGCACTTGCCCTTGTCGAGGTATTGCTGTTTTGCCCAGATGTAAGCATCGCATTTTGCGCTCCCCGTCGAAGGAATGTTGGTCCCCGGAATAACGTCGCGGCCCGCGAATAAGCTTGCCCCATCGCGCTGGCACAGCCACATCACTACCCGCAATTTCGGTCTGCGGTTCACCAGGCGGTCATACAGCGAGTCAGGGCTTGGGTCGTAGCGCAGGCAGGGCAAATCCTCGACGCCCGCAATGGTCGAAGCGACGTTCGATGTCGCAGGGACGTTCGGGTCGTAACAGACGACCCCGCGGAAGAGCAATCGGAAGACCCGTACAACACCCTCGATGGTTTCAACAGGCTCAAGCCGATAGTCCGCGAGCATCTCCCCCGGCTGCCTCAGCTTTTCGAGCCAGTAATCGTCGAGGTTGATTGTTTTCCCGCGCACGCTAAGGTTGACATACCGAACAAAGAGCCGTGGGCGATTCCTGTTCACAATTCCCTGAAGCGAGAACAGGAAATGGCACTCATCCCACACCCTCTTGACCTGCTCTGGATTTCCCATGTCAGCACTCAAGTAACGAGTTGCATCATATACATAAAGGGTCGGCCGCCCGGCCAACCCGGGGGCAGGCAGCCAGACAAAAATGACGGCAACGAGAGGGCAGATGAAGCGCTTCGTCTCCACGGGGTGTTTTGCCTTTTGCGGTCAAGGTGAATAATCTTTGAGCGGTACGAAACGAACGCCGAAGGGCGCTCTGGCGACCTTACAACTCCTTCCGGAAAATGCGGTAGCGCTTATAGACCTGTCCGCCGACGCGCTCCATTTCTGCGCGCATCCTGGTATTCGTCTCAAGCTCGTGGCTGCTGTCCATGCACTCGAATCGGGCAGCCCTCGCTGACCGCATCATCGCCGCCCCTAACAGAACGTCCAGTCCAAGCCCCCGAAACTCCTGCTTTATTGCCCCAAGGAGCAAATCGAGCTGCTTGGCTTTTCGTGCAGAGCGGATGATGTGAAATACCCCGAACGGGAAGAGGTGTCCTTTCGATTTGCGGATTCCTTCGTTCATGTGTGGAATGCCCACGACAAAGGCGATCACCTGGTCGTCTTTCGTGATGAGCTTGGCGAATCGAGGGTCAAGCATTGGCAGATACCGTTTCACAAGCGTATCCATCTCTTTCTCGTCGAGGGGGACGTAACCATACAAATTGTGAAACGTTTCGTTCACCAGGCGAAAAACATCGTGCGCGTAAGGCTTCACCTCTTTTTTCCTGGTAAACTCACGAAGCAGAATCCCCCTCTGCTTTGACAGCCGCTTGGCGATTCGGTCGTAGATTTCCGGCGTCTCTTCAGGGACATTCACCTTATAGACGACGTAATCCACCTCCTTTTCGTAGCCCCTCGCTTCGAGAAACCGCACGATGAATGGGAAGTTGTAGTTTGACACAATCGTCGGCTCTTCCTCGAAGCCCTCGACGAGAAAACCGAGGGGGTCCTGGTCGGTGAAGCCCATGGGCCCGACGAGCTTGTTCATCCCATGGTTTCTCGCCCAGTCCTCGATATAGCCGAGCAGGGCATCCGCGACCTCCCGGTCTTCAAAGCAATCGAAGTACCCGAAGCGCGCCGTGTTCTCGTTTTGAAGCTCGTTGTACCGTCTGTTAATGATTCCCATGATTCGCCCGACGGGCGCGCCCTCGCGGTACGCCACAACGAGCGTCGTGTCGCAATGCGAGAATGCCGGACTCTTCTTCGGGTCAAAGAAGTGCCACTGATCCGCGTAGATCGGCGGAAGCCATTTGTCGTGATTCCGATGAATTTGCGCCGGGAGATAAATAAACCGCCTCAGGTCCTTCCGGGTCGTGACCGGCTTAATCTCTATGGGCATAATTTCCTGTGAGCGTGAAGTAGTCGCCGTTACGTGAGAGCGTATTCCTTCGCCGTGAGGTACATTGCCACGACCTTCTCCGGCTCCACCTCCGCGAGAATGTTGTGAATCTGCGTGAAAACGTATCCGGAACCATCGGTGAAAATCTTCAGGCGCTCCTGTACGTCGCGTCTCACATCCTCGACTGTCCCGAAGGGGAGCACATGCTGCGTATCGCAACCGCCTCCCCAGAAAGTAATCTCCTTCCCGAACTTCTTCTTCAGCGTCACCGGGTCCATTCCCGCCGCAGTAGTCTGCACCGGATTGAGGATGTCCACGCCAATCTCGATCAGGTCGGGAATAATCTCGACGATGCTCCCGCACGAATGCAGAAAAACCTTTGCGTCGCTGTACTTGTGCACGAACTCGTAGAGCTTCCGATGCCTCGGCTTGATGATTTGCCGATACATCTCCGGACTTATCTGGAGGCCATGCTGCGTCCCGAGGTCGTCTCCCATCTGAATTATGTCAATAGTATCGCCGATGGCTTCAAGATAAATCCCCAGATTTGCCAGGTGAACCTCGACGAGCTCGTCGAGATAATACTCGACCAAGTTCCGGTCGGTGCACAGCCTCGTCATGAATTCTCCCCAGCCGAAATGCGACTGCCCGCTCTCTAAGATATTCCCCCCGAACTCGCCTAAAATCGCCTTGTCCGTTTCCGCGCGAAGCCGCGCTGCCTGCTCCTTCAGAAAAGAGTCCTCCTCCGGGGAAATCGCCGGCCACATCATCTTGTCAATATCGGAAGTCAACCGCGCGTCCTTCAGGGGATGATAACTCAGGTCGTAAAAGACCCCATTCGCGGGCATCCGCGCTATTTCGTGCAAGCCGTCCGTAATCACCCTGTCGCCGCCCGGCAGGACGATAGGCCAAAACCCAGCCGGGAACAGGCACCGTGAGCCGTCGGGAAGAATCCCCTCTCCCCAGTGATTGATTTTCAGCCCGAACGCCGGCGCCAGCCTGTGAACCTGCACCACGTCCCCGCCGAGATAGTCCACCACCTCCAGGTCCGGCTCCGCGAGCTGCTGCATGACGTCATAGACCTTCGTCTTCGGCAGATACTCCATGCCGAGATGCCTTTTCAACCTGTTATAGGCCAGCGCCATGATTCCGGTTGACCGCATCGCCCCAAAATCTATCGCGACTCGGTCCACCTCCTCATGGTTTATCGCCGCCCTTATCCTTTCACGTGAATTCATGCCGTGACCTCATGCTGCAGAAGGGAGCCCACAGACCGTCTTCGAGTCTTGAGCATAGCCTTTCAAGAACGGTGCGTCAACAAAGCGCGGTCGTGCGCCTGCGTTTCAGTTGCGAGGGGTCGGCCCGGCGAGGCCTGCCGGGAGAGGGCCTCGAGGCCAGCAGCCGAACTGCCTGTACCGCCGGCATCTTGCCCGCGCTTTGACTCCCAGGGGGTGAAACAGGTGAGGGCGGGACGCCCTCAGGACTGCCGCCGGGAGGCGGCGTTATGCGCACGAGGCTCACCCCTCGAATACACCCAGACCGGCCTTCGAACGCCCCTTGAGCCGGTGCCCCACCAATGGTATATTATCGGGAGGCGCAGGTTGCCCTGCTGTCTGAACAGGCGGCGCGCAGGGGCGCTGGCAGCGGACGGAGCCGGGGGGGCAACTTTCTCGGCCTGGGCTCATGCCCGCCGGCGCGTGGCCCCCAGCGTCGACCCGAAACAGACGGTGTTCTATGGAGCCAGGGAACCAGGCCAGGGCGCTGCCCGGCAAGAGCATATTGTGGAGGATACACGGATATGGCGGCCACCAAAAACACGAGCAAGACGCCAGCTGACCAGTCGCACCTCGACAGGAAGTACTTTATCAATGAGCACGTGTACAACTGTCCGTTTTGCAAACGCCGGCACGTCTCCTACCAGCTAAAGCTCCGCTGGCGCTTCGACTGGAGCAACGACAAGCAGTGCTATGTCTATACGGTGGCCTGCAGATCGTGCGAAAAAACGTCCATGCACCTCTCCTATCAGGAAATCCCAACCGGCACCTTGGTCGGGATCACGAAGTTCTGCCCCCAGGGACAGGAACTGGACGAGCTGTTCTTCTATTCGGTGCCGACCTCCTTCTTCGCTCTCGACGACCGCATCCCGAGGAAGCTCCGCGAGATCTTCACTGAAGCAGAAGGCTGCCTGAAATCCAATTTCCTTACCGGTGCCTCGGCCTGCGCTCGCAAAGTCGTATACGAACTCGCTGTCCATGAGGGGGCCAGCGGGCAGAGCTATGATGAGCGGATCAAATCACTCAAAGCGCTGAAGCCGGACGTGGATCCGTCCTTCTTCGATATCTTGACTACGATTCAGCGGGTTACGAGTGACAACGTCCACGAAAACGCCTATGACGGCTGGGCTTCGAAGCATCTGCGCGTCATACTCGCCGCGCTCAAGGACATACTCGATGAAATCTACGTAATCCCGAAGGTCCGGCAAGAGAGGAAAATGCAAATCCTGCGCCTGAAGGATGAGGTTCTTGGCGAACGGGGCGAGACGGCGGCGGAGCAACCGACCGAATCCCAATGAGCGAAGCGTTCACCGGGTTGCGGCGGGAAGTGGGGCGGGCCTCTGCGCGTAGGACGCGCGCGGAGAAGCCAGAAGACCGAAAGCCGAATGGGGAACGGAGGTTCGGCGAGGAGGGGTACGGCGTGGTCTTGGAAGGCTCTCAAAAGAAGCGTATCCCCAACTGGAACTGGACGACCGTCTGGCAGTTAAGCACGTGCCTCGTGATCGCCTTAGCCTCGGGCGGGTGCGTTTCGAGGGCGAGGTTGCCGGTGCTCCCGCCGCCGGTTCCGGAACCCGAGACTCTCGGTGCTTCCATCCCTTTTAGCGTGGGGGAGAGGCTGACGTACGATGTGTATTACGGGCTAATTCATGCGGGGACGGCGGTGCTTTCGGTCCAGGGCATCGAGGAAGTCTGCGGGCGGCAGACCTATCATATTGTTTTCACTGGCAAGACCTCACCCGCATTTTCAAAAATCTTCTCCGTTGACGACCGGGTTGAGACGTTCATAGATGTGCAGGAGTTCATTCCCTGGAAATTCGCTAAGTCCTTGCGGGAAGGCGACTACAAGCACGACGAAGAGACGATTCTCGATCAGGAGAACCACCTCGGACATTATTGTTCCAAACGAAGCGGCTACACGAAGGACTACGAGCTGCCGGAGAAGTGCCAGGACAGCCTTTCGGTGTTCTATTTCTGCCGGTTTCTTTCCTACCGCGTGGGGGAGAAATTCAGCCTGAAAGCGATGGCGGACGAAGAAATCATGGACGTGGCGGTGGAGGTGGAGGAGCGTGTTAACCGAACTATTTACCGCGGTGGGAGTTACGACACGTTTCTCCTCGTCTCGGACGTGAATTTCGACGCCGGAACTCTCAGCAAAGGAAAGGGGCGGCTCTGGATAACCGCGGACGACCGGAAGCTCATAGTCCTCCTCAAAACAAAGCTCACTTTCGGCTACCTGACCTTTGCGCTCGTCGGGGTGGAGAGCACATATGGGAACATAGTGGAAGGAGAAAAACGGGCATCCGCCGGGGAGGCCGGCTGAGCGGGAACACTCTGGCGTGTCGGAAGCGTTTCGGAAAGGGAGGGAGAACAGAGCGGGGAAACGTGAATCGGGCACGGTTATTGCTTTGAAAACGCCAAGTGGCGGATGCGGCTCCATCTTGGTGGCGGGTTTCGGCTGAAGCCTTTGTCCGTGAGGCCCGGCTAAAGCCGGCTGAGAGAAGCCTCACGTTCTGACCGTCACCACGGGCTAAAGCCCGTGTCTGGGGAGACGCCAGCTAAAGCCGGCAGCCGCAGGCCACGGCGGGTATTTGGTGCCTGTGTGGCGCCCATAGGCGGAAGACGGCACCAGACGACGTGCTGCTGAAACGAAGCCACAGCCAAAGGGCGCAAGTGTCTTGACGCTTTCCCGGTGGCGTGATATATTTATGGGGGTAGGGGAAAGCGGGGGCGAGGTCTATTTTCAAGGAACAAAAAAGGTATTGACAGGGAACCGAAGGGGCAATACGTTAATTCTCAGACTTTGCCGAGCCACAGACTGGATGTAGAACTCACGAGAGGCAAATCATGGTTGGCACGGACGGAAGCTACCTGGCAGAAATCATGACCAATGCCGGGTTAATCACGGAGGACCAGGCGAGGACCGCACAGGAGGTTGCCGCCCAGAGAAGGGTCGCCGTGACCACCGCCGTCAAAGAGCTCGGCTTCGCCGACAGGAACCGGATTTCGGAGGTCCTGGCGGATCATTTTGGGCTGCGTGCGATTGACCTTGCGACGGTGGACATCGGGAAAGACGTTCTGTCGCTAATTCCTCACAGCGTGGCGAGGAGGTACAAGGTTGTTCCACTCGAGAAGAAAGACGAGACGCTCGTCGTTGCCATAGCCGACCCCCTTAACCTCAACTCCATTGACAGCCTTCGGCTTCTGCTCAAGCTGAACATCGAGCCGGTCATAGCCGACGCAGACGACATCCAGAAATCCATCGAAAGGCATTACGGGGCAGAGGAAGAGGCGGTAGCCAAGATGCTTGAGGAGATTTCATCCGGGGACATCAAGTTCATCCGCGAGGACGGGAAGACTGTGACTGCCGAGGAGCAGGAGCAGGAAGCGGACGCCGAAGAAGCGCCAGTAATCAAGCTGGTGAGCTTGCTTATCATGGAAGCATTTCGCAACCGGGCGAGCGACATTCACCTTGAGCCGCTGGGGCGGAAGTTCCGCGTACGGTATCGGATTGATGGTTATTGCCACGAGGTGGAAGGGCCGCCGCGCAAGCTCCAGGGCTCTGTCCTGTCTCGTGTGAAGATTATGGCAGGAATGGACATCGCCGAAAAAAGGCTTCCGCAGGACGGGCGAATCCTGATCAAGGTTCTCGGCCGTGAGATTGACCTTCGGGTCTCTGCCCTTCCCGGCAGCCACGGCGAGAGTGTCGTGATGAGAATCCTCGACAAGGAAGGACTCCTCCTGGGCCTTGCGGAGCTTGGCTTCAGCAGCGACGACCAGAAGAGCTACGAGCGCCTCATTCAGCTCCCCCACGGCGTTTTGCTGATCACAGGACCAACCGGCAGTGGCAAGACTACAACGCTTTATGCATGCCTCAATTACATCAACCGCCCGGACAGGAAAATCATCACCGTTGAAGAGCCCATCGAGTACATGCTTTCGGGTATCAACCAGGTTCAGGTCAACGACGACATCGGCTTGACATTCGCGGCAGCCCTTCGGTCCATCCTGCGTCAGGCGCCGAACGTAATCATGATTGGTGAGATTCGTGACCTCGAGACTGCGGAGATTGCCGTGAACGCAGCCCTCACCGGCCACCTGGTTTTCAGCACACTGCACACCAACGACGCGCCCAGCGCCATACCGCGTCTTATTGATATTGGGGTCAAGCCCTTCCTTGTGGCGTCGGCGCTTCAGTCCGTCATGGCGCAGAGATTGGTGCGGAAAATCTGTCCCGAATGCGCTCAGCCGTATGATCCGCCTAACTACGAACTGGAAGCGATGGGGATGACGCGAGCGGACGTTGCGAAGGCGAACCTCCGCAAAGGCGCCGGGTGTCGAGCGTGCAACAATACAGGTTTCCGGGGAAGAATCGGCATCTTTGAGCTGATGACCGTTAACGACGACATCCAGAAGCTCATTTACCAGCGCGTGCCGGCGACTGAAATTCGCAAGGTGGCTCGTCAGTACGGAATGAGAACACTCCGGGAGGACGGAATGTTGAAAGTGCTCGCGGGAACAACCACCTTCCCGGAGGTCATGGAGACCACCGTAAAAGACGTGGATTAAAAGCGGAGAGAACGGGGGATCCCAGGAAACAAAGGAGACGAAATGTCCACGGTTGAGATGGACGAATTGTTAACGTTGGTCGTCGAGGAAAACGCTTCGGACCTGCACATCGCCGTCGGGAAGCCTCCGTGTCTGAGAATAGACGGGCGGCTTCGCCCCCTGGAGACGGACCCCCTCGCCCCCGAGGATACCGAGCGGCTGATGCGAAGTATCACATCGGAGGAACATATCCAGAGAGTCAGGGAGCATGGAGGCACGGACTTCGGGTTCGCCTTCGGAGATATGGGTCGGTTCCGAGTGAGCGTTTTCAAGGAAAAGGGACGATTTGGGGTTGCCCTGCGACTTATTCCGTCGAAGCTGATGTCCTTCGAGGAGATTGGCCTTCCGCCGGGTATGAAAGACCTTCTTTTCCGGCCGCGAGGATTGATCCTCGTCGTGGGCCCGACGGGCTGCGGAAAAACCACTACTCTCGCAACCATGATTGACATCATCAACACGGAGCGCGATTGCCACATCATCACCATCGAAGACCCCATAGAGTACTACCACGACCACAAGAAAAGCATCGTCACCCAGAGAGAACTCGGGGTGGACGTCCCGTCCTTTGCGGAAGCCCTCAAACGCGGTTTGCGGCAGGACCCCGACGTGATGCTTGTCGGAGAAATGAGAGACCTGGAGACAATGGAAGCCGCCATCACCGCTGCTGAAACCGGACACATCGTGTTCGCAACCCTGCACACGACCGGTTCTGCAAGGACGGTTGACCGCATCATTGATGCTTTTCCGACCAACCAGCAAGAGCAGATTCGTACGCAGCTTGCATCATCCATCCTGGCGGTCATCTCCCAGGTTCTTCTCGTCAGAGCGTCGGGAAAGGGGCGCATCGCGGCCTTCGAGATCATGGTTTGCACCCCTTCCATTCAGAACCTGATCCGCGAGGCGAAAACGTACCGAATCACCTCTGACATCCAGACCGGGGCGAAGTACGGGATGAAGACTCTGGATGCTTCTCTGCTGGAATTGTACAGAAAGGGCTTGATAACCTACGGCGACTTGCTAACCAAGGCCCAGGACCCGGACTCCGTCATTGCGAAACTGAAGTTGGAATCGGCGTAAGGAGGCTGTTGTTGTGGCTAGCACTTACGATCAGGAATTTGTTGGCTCTTTGTTGGTCGAAAAGGGATTGATTACTCAGGAGCAACTCGACGAGGCTATTGAGGAACGGCAGCGGACGGGCAACGTCCTCGGCCACATCCTCGTCGAATTCGGGTTTGTCTCGGAGGAGGAAATAGTCAACGTCCTCGCCGAGCACCTCGGAATGCGAACTGTCAGCCTCAAAAACAAAGACATTCCCGACGAGATCATCAAGAAAATCGGTCCCACGACGGCGCGTGCGTATGGGGTCGTCCCTCTCGAGGTTGACGACGGCTCCATCACAGTTGCCCTTTCGGACCCGTTGAACATCTCGATTCTGGACGACCTGCGGTTCATGCTCGACACGCCAGTCAGGGGCGTGGTGGCGAGCAAGGAGGAAATTGACGCTGCGTTGCAGAGGTACTACGGCGGCGCGGGGGAATCCATTCAAGACCTTCTGAAAGAGATTGAAGGCGACCTTCCTCTGAAGAAGTTCGACGAGGAGAAAATCGAAGACGACGTGGTGACTCTCCGGGAGCTGGCGAGCGAAGCGCCGGTGGTGAAGCTCCTCAACCTGATTCTCATTCAAGCGATTAAGGACAGGGCGAGCGACATTCACTTTGAGCCCTTTGAGGCCGAGTTCAAGGTTCGCTACCGCGTTGACGGGATTCTTTACGAAATGATTCCGCCGCCCAAGCACCTCGCTTTAGCTCTGACGTGCCGCATCAAAGTCCTCTCCAACCTCAACATCGCGGAAAGAAGACTCCCCCAGGACGGTCGAATCGCGATCAGCGTTCTGGGACGAAATGTTGATATTCGAGTCTCGTGCCTTCCGACGGCTTTCGGTGAGAGCGTGGTAATGCGTGTCCTCGATAGAACGGTCGTTGGGCTGAACATTGAGCAACTGGGAATGAGAGAGGATACGCTCAAGACGGCGAGTGAGCTGATTGAGAAGCCGCACGGCATCATCATCGTCACCGGCCCAACCGGCTGCGGTAAGACCACCTCGCTGTACGCCTTCTTGAAAAAGATTAACCGGATAACGGACAAGCTTATCACCACCGAGGACCCTGTGGAGTATGACCTGGAAGGAGTTGTGCAGGTCGCGATCAATCCGAGGATAGGGCTTACCTTCGGGAGGTGCTTGCGGCACATCCTGCGGCAGGACCCGGACAAAATCATGGTCGGGGAGGTTCGTGACCTGGAGACAGCGGAAATGTCCATTCAGGCTTCCCTCACGGGGCACCTTGTGCTTACGACATTGCACACCAACGACGCCCCCGGCGCCATCACGAGGATGGTGGATATGGGGGTAGAGCCGTTCCTCATCACTTCCACTCTCGAGGCGATTCTCGCTCAAAGGCTCATCCGAATGATTTGTCCGAGGTGCAAAACGGCTTACAAGGCCTCTGAGTTCGTCCTTAACGAGTTGGGGCTGACTCTCGACGATGTCGAAGGCAAGGAGCTCTACTACGGAAAAGGTTGCCACGAGTGCAACGACACCGGATACCTCGGCCGGACGGGAATCTTTGAGTTGCTGCTTGTCACTGACGCGATTCGCGAACTTATCATGAAAAGATCGCCGACGGTTCTCATACATGAAAAGGCCAGGGAACAGGGGATGCGAACCCTCAGAGAAGAGGGGATTCTGAAAATATTCGACGGGATCAGCTCCGTCGAGGAGGTCGCCAGGGAGACCTAACCCCGCAAAAACCCTGAAAAACCTGCACCCCGAAGTCGCCATCGTCAAGGGGGCAGGATTTAGTTTTGCGCAAAATCAGGACCGGCCGGGTCGAACGACCGAGCAGGCTGAGAATCGCGTATGGTTGTCGAGCTTGAAGGCTTGAAGGATATAGAAGTCGTTGAGCAGTTCAGGGAGAAGAAGGAGCAGATTCTCCGCGAAATCCACAAGGTCATCGTCGGCCAGGACCGGGTTATCGAAGAGATTCTGGTGTCGGTTTTCGCCAGAGGCCACTGCCTCATCATAGGCGTTCCCGGGCTTGCCAAGACGCTCATCATCAAAACAATGGCTCAGGTTTTCGACCTGACCTTCAGCCGGATTCAGTTCACCCCCGACCTGATGCCCGCCGACATTATCGGAACCGAATTCATCGAGGACCTTTCGGTTTCCAAGAAGATGAAGTTTATCAGGGGGCCCGTTTTTGCGAACATCGTGCTGGCCGACGAGATTAACCGCACGCCACCTAAGACCCAGTCGGCCCTCCTTGAGGTGATGCAGGAAACCCAGATTACAGTTGCAGGCACCACATACGTCGTCGAGAAACCCTTCTTCGTCCTCGCAACCCAGAACCCCATCGAGCAGGAAGGGACGTATCCGCTTCCGGAAGCGCAGCAAGACCGCTTCATGTTCAGCTTGCACATAGACTATCCCCACAAAGACGAGGAAATGAATATCGTCAAGACAACTACCGGAAGGCTTGATTATCGCATGGAGCGGGTCATGGGTTCGGCGGGTGTTTTGCGGGTGCAGGAAGTCGTCAGGAGCATGCCGGTTTCCCGCCACGTCATCGAATACACGACAGACCTCGTGAGAGCGTCGAGGCCGACTTCCGATACGGCCCTTCCCTTCGTGAAAGACTATGTGACATGGGGAGCAGGCCCTCGCGCCGCTCAGTACTTGATCCTCGGCGTGAAGGGTAACGCCGTCCTCAATGGCAAGGTCAACATCTCCTGCGAAGACGTCCGCAGGATTGCCAAGCCGGTCCTTCGCCACAGGATTTTCACGAACTTCAATGCCGATGCTGATGGCGTGAGCGTTGACGACGTGATTGACAAATTGCTGGAGTCGGTCAAGGAGCCGTCGGGTGGGTGATAGGAGCGCTTTTGCCCGGGCCAGTTTGAGGCTTCGAGCAAGACGCTCATAGGAGTGCGCTTCTCGAAGAGAGTCTGTCTGCCCCCGACTGGGGTTTTTGGAGGAAAGACCATGATTGCACGGAAAGCGATATCGTGGGCAATAATTCTCGTCGTCGCCGCCGTGTCGCTGTGGACGCGGCCGTCGGACGGGGCAAGCTGCGGCCCACCGCCCCCGGCTGCACCCCAGCGAATCAAAGGAGGCGAAGGTTTTCCGCCGCTTCCTCTCCCCGTTACTCCTCTCCGCCGCACGGAGAAAAAGCGTCCTCCCTCCCCGCCGACGCTCGTCATCAAAATCAAACTCGGCTCGACGGAAGACTGGACGACAGACCCCGGCGACATGAAACGCCTGCTCGATTTGACGTCAGGCCGCCTTGAGCTTCCCTATACGATGAGAGAGATGTCGCTCGATGAGTTCACCTTTGACCCGACGGAAAGCCCCATCGTTCACTTCACGGGCCATGAAGCCGTTCATTTTACGGACACCCATCGCAAGAGGTTGAGGGACTACGCAATCCTCGGAGGAACCATCTGGGCGGACGCCTGCTGCGGGGCAAAACCTTTTTCGGATTCCTTCCGTCGAGAGATGTCGCTGATTTTCCCCGACCATCCTCTTTCGGTTCTTCCTCTCGACCACCCTCTATACTCCATTTACCACCAGATCGCGGAAATCAGATACAAAAAGGACAAAGATTATCGCACCGATGTCCCCAGGCTTGAGGCGGTGCATATCGGATGCAGGGCGGCGGTTGTCTTCACGCCCTATGATTTGAGCTGCGGCTGGGATGGCCACACGCACGACGAGGGAGAACGCGTTGATGTGGAAGATGCCCAGTGCATCGGAACGAACATGGTCGCATACGCGCTCGCATATTACAGGTCGGGGTTGATGTTTAGCCAGCGCGTCCAGTACGAGAAAGGGGAGGGCGTCGCCGATAGCGATTTCTTTGTTGGGCGTCTCAAGCATGGAGGCGATTGGAATTCCGACCTCGACGGCCTCCAGAACCTCATGCTCGAAGCCGACAGAGAGACGAAGGTCAAAGTCAATTTCAAAGTCGCAGACGTTGACCCGCTGAAGTCCGACCTGTTTTCCTATCCGTTCCTCTACATGTCCGGCCACGACAGCTTCAGCTTTACGGACGCCGAGCGGACGAATTTGAGAGAGTATTTGACGAGAGGCGGGTTCTTGCTCGCAGACTCCTGCTGCGGCAGAGCGGCTTTCGACCAATCTTTCCGAAAAGAGATGGCGAAGATATTCCCCGACAAGAAGCTGGAGGCTCTCCCGCCCGACAGCGAGATATGCGGAATTCATTACAAGCTCGATTCCGTTGGCTACTCGCCGAGGAGTTTGGCGATTGAGCCGGGCTTGACCGCTCCGCGCCTCGAGGGAATCGAGCTCGACGGTAAGCTCGTCGTCGTGTACAGCAAATACGACCTCGGCTGCGGCTGGGAGCGAATCCCCCATCCCCACACTGTCGCCGTCGAGATGGACGATTCTTTCAAGCTCGGCATAAACTCCATCATCTACGCCATGACACATTGACCCGCCGGGGCGGCAAATCGAGCATGTTCCTCGGAAGCAGTTGGGCTGAGGGCCGGAAAAATCGCTTCCGGAACGACGGTGTAAAGAAGTTGTTCTCGTCCTCGTCGAGAGTCTCCCTGTCCCAGTCTTGTTGCCCCGAAAGTCGTTCGAGAAACCAAAGAATGCGTGTTTGCGCCATTGATATCGGGACGAATTCCGTCCGCGCCATCGTCGCCGACGTGGACCAATCCCCACAAGTCCACGTTGTGCATCGGGAAGGAAGCATCACCCGCCTCGGTCAAATGCTGAAAAAGACGGGTGCTTTGGGCGAGCATCCGATTGAGCGAACCACAGATGCCGTCAGGGAAATTGTCGTCAGGGCAAGGAATCTCGGCGCCGAAAAATTCAAGATTGTCGCAACCGGTGCCGCCAGGGATGCGAGCAATTCGGATGCCCTGACAGGACGAATACGGCAGTTGACTTCCCTGGAAACCGGGATCATATCGGGAGTGGAAGAGGCGAGGTTTATCTGCAAAGGGGCGCTGGCCAACCTGGAACTCAACAGCGACAGGGTGTTGATGGCAGACATCGGCGGGGGAAGCACTGAGCTGATTTTCGCTCGGCGGGGCGAGGAGCCGGTGCTGGCTTCGGTTCCGGTCGGCGCGGTCTATCTCACGGAAACGTTCATTCATCACGACCCGCCTCTGCCGATGGAATTGTCGGCGGCTTTCGAGGATGCTTCGTCCCGCTTATGTGAGGCATATAGCTGTCTCCCTTCGGGGGCGGAGGAATTGGTCGGGTTGGGAGGGACCATCACGACGATTCCGCCGATCCTCATGGAGATGGAGAAGTACGATCCTTCCCGCGTGCACAACACCGTCGTCACAAGAGACCAGGTGGAGTCGGTCCTTCTACGGCTGATGACGATGTCCCTGTGGTACAGGGTCGAGGTTAAAGGGCTTGAGGTAGCACGGGCGGACATCATCGTCGGCGGGCTCGTCATTGTCCTGGCGCTCCTTGAGGTCACGGGCTTCAAGAGCATCCGCGTCAGCGACGAGGGAATCCTCCTGGGCCTCGCCCTTTCAATGATGTCGCCGTCTGATTCGGCGTAGGACAAACCGGACGAGCCTGCAATTTGTTGCGACGGCAAGGCGACGGCGGTAGAATCGAAGCTAAGTGGCGCTTCTCTCCGAAGATGGAAAAAGGCTTGTCTTTTGTGGACTGCGTTCAGCGCTGATTCTCGTGAGACTGTCCCCGCCGACGTTGAGGAGTGACTATGCCAATTGTAACAAGCATTGAGAAATCGTTAGAGATTTACGAAATATTTGCAGAGAAAAAGATGGCGGTGCCGTGTTTCTGCACGGAGAACCTCGCCACCACTCACGCCATCTTTGCAGCCGCCGACGAGATCGGACGCGAGTGCGACATCAAAAACGTCCCGGTGATTCTTTCTTTCACGGCGAGGTATCCCCAGCGGCAGCAACTCATCAACTACACACCGTTTTCCGACCCTGTAGAAGGTTTTCTCGCGCTTCGGGACGATGCGCTCAGGCTCGCCCGAAAAGGGGGCAAATTCGAGAACGTGATGGTCTTCGCGCACCTCGACCACGGGCAGCCCGACGACGACACAGACCTCTTCGAGCTGGGAAAAGGCTTCATCTCCTCGGTGATGTACGATTGCTCGACGTTGCCGCTCGAGGAAAATGTCGCCCGAACGAAACGGTTCAAACGCGAGCACCGCAACGACTATCTCATCGAAGCAATTGTTGACGAAATCGCGATGTCCGGCGAGCAGGCTCTCATCTTGACCGACCCCGCAAAAGCAAAAGCCTACGTGGACGAAACGCGCGTTGACATCATCGTCCCCAACGTCGGAACGGAGCACCAGTCAACGTACATCCAGGCAAAATATCACGCGGAGCGCGCCCGGGCGATTCGAGACGCCATCGGCCACAAAATGGTCTTGCATGGCAGCTCAAGCCTGAGAACTGACGACATCAAGCGGGTAGGGGAGGACGGAATAGTCAAATTGAACATCTGGACGACGTTTGAGAGAGCTGCCGGGCAGCGCCTCGCAAAAGACACGATTGACAACCTGCGCGGAATCCTTCCCCAAAAGGATATTGATTGCCTCGTTAATGAACGCAAGCTCGGCGAATTCTTCAAGGGCGGCCCGGCAGCCAAACCGAGCCTGAAGTTTTTGACCGAAGTCCACCGGCGGAACGAAATCTTCTTCCCCACAGTCAAAGAAATGATGAAGGAGTACATGCGCCTTCTCGGCTACGCGTCTCTGTCGGGCACGACGTTTTGAGTTGCCGAAGGGCTTTCGCGCCGGGTCTTCCGAAGAGCCCGCCCCTGCCCGTCGACCGGTCCAGACGATCGGCCCGGAGTGCGCCATGTGTAAAGTCGTCGTACACGCGGGTCCGCACGTGTGATATAATAGAAACAAAGGTGGTTGGGACCGTGCTGACCGGCGCTGGATGCCACCGGGCTTATTCCGAACACGCAGCAATAGGGAGGTGGGAGGGATGAAAACCTGGATTTTCGTGCTGGCGATTCTGGTTGGACTTCATGCTGAGGCGGCAGTGCCCGTCTCGCAGAGCAGGCCTGCCCTGAGAACCGACGTCAAGGTCAGGAGCTCACGAGACCGAACAAGGGAAAACAAATATTCCAACGTCGGCGTCCGAACCTCCGTGGAGAGGGACATCACCGAAAAGGCTTTCCTGTCAATCGAGGTTCGCAACGTGTCCCCCAAGCTCCTCAAGGACATCAAGGTTTCTTACCAGTTCTACGAATTGCAGATTGACCGCTCGACGGGCAACAGGATGGTCTTGACCCGCGGAATGGGTCCGCGCGCCGAGAAGCTCATCGCATCGGGAAAAGGCGAGCTAAGCATCGAGGAACTCAAGCCGCTTGAGAAGAAAGTCGTCGAAACCGAACCTATTATGGCGAGCTCTCATTCCAGCACCGACATGACCAAGCTCCTCGCTGACACCAAGACCACCGGGAGGAGGTTCGGCGGTTACGTTATCGAGTACTACGTCGGCGATATACTCGTCAAGCGGGACGCGAGCAGCATGAGTCTGCTCCAGGCGCATTTGAAGTCAACGCGGTCGGGGGGCCAGTGACCCGGAACGCGGGCGTGGGGAGATGGTCGGCCGGGGCGACCGGTCACCGAGAAACGTGTCAAACGGCAACGTTTTTCCTCTATGAAATGCCCCTTTTGTGGAGCGCTTATCCAATCGGCGGATGTCCGCTGCCCTTCCTGCGGCAACACCATTCCTCAACTCAGCGTCGCTTCCGGCGCTCAAGAACCGCTCTCCCCTGAACTCTCCGCGCAATCTGCTGAACTGGAAGAGCTTCTCCGCCACACGCCCTCTGCCGCCCGCAAGGTCGTCGAGTTTGCCTTGATGACTCTTTTCGGTCTTCCTTTCACGGGCTTTGCCATTTTCTTCATCGTCTCGTCGAGACGTTCCGGCGCACCGCTTATCTTTCAGCTTTTTCCTCTCATCTTCGTTCTGGTTGGCCTGGTGATGATAGCTGGCGGGCTTCGAGGTCTTGTTCGCCTCCTCACGTCGCCTCTCATACGCCTTCCGGCTGTCATCCTGGGAAAGCGCGAGGAGCGTTCCAGGAGCGCCGAGACGACCAGCACGACCTATTACCTGACCATCAAAACGGATGACGGGCGCGAGAAGGAGTATCATGTCCCCGGCAGGCTGTTCAGCAAGTGTGAGAGAGGAGATGCGGGGATCGCTTACACGAAGGGTGGGTGTCTCCTCGATTTCAAATCCGTCAGACCGGGAGCGAGCTGAGGTGCCCATCGGTAGGTAGAGCTGTGACGAGCCGTTCAGGCACGGCGAAGGAGGTGACTTATGGAGTGTCGCTCTTGTGGGAAAGCCGTCCCCACCGGGCAGGCGAGATGTCCCCACTGCGGGGAAACGGTCGTGGCCGCCGACTTCCGTTCCCTGCGGGAGGTCATTTCCTCTGACTCACCTTCGGAGGAGGTGCAGAGGCTTCTTGAGCACACTCCCTCCGCGCGCGGAGCGGGCGCGCGCCTCGTGTTAATGGTCATTTTCGGTCTGGGCATGTTAGGGCTTACTATTTTCTTCTTCATCGTCACCACAAGAAGGCGGGACGCGGCCCCCATTTTTCAGGTTTTCATGAGCATCGTTGGGTTAGGGGGATTGGCGATGGCGGTGGGAGGGACTTGGCGGCTGGCGAGGCTCATCCGTTCCCCCTTATTGCGCGTCCCGGGTGTCGTGCTGACGAAAGGGCAGAAAATGTCCGGCGGCAGATACTCACAGGAGGTGTGCTTACTGACGATACAAACCGACGACGGGCGAAAGAAGCGGTATCCGGTCAGCGATATGCTCTTCGCGGAAGTCGAAGAAGGCGACACCGGCATCGTTTATTTCAAGGGCGGCTATCTCCTCGATTTCAAACGCCTCAAGCTCCAGACGGAGAAGCCACCGGAAGACCAGTAGCCTGAGTTCCAGTTGTGTGCTGCATCCGCCCTTGGCAACGGCCGCCGAAAGCTTTGCTGGACTGCGCAACCGCTTGAAAAAATTCGCGGGCTCGGGACGAGAACTCATCGAAGCTCCGCGTCACGAGCCTGCGCGATGTCAAAACCTATCCTACGGCGCGTTGCGCCCTTGACTCACTCCGCCTTCTTCGCCGCGGGATATCCCGCAATCTTGATGTTCCGGAACGAAAGGTCCGTCGTCGGGTCGTGTCCCTGGAGGCTTATCGTCCCGGCTTCGAGCCGACAGTTCTGCCGGGCGTTTTTCCCGAGGGGTCGCGTGTCGGTAAACTGGCTCACCATGTAGCCGTTGACCCAGACCGCCATGTGATTTCCGTGAGCGACGATGGTGTCTTTGAACCATTCCCTATCACTCGGGACAACTTTCCTCGCCGGGCAATAGAAGTAAACGCCACCCGTCCCGAAATCCACTGGTTTGGTCCGGTCTTCTCCTTCCCACTGGTTTCGAATCTGGATTTCGTATCCCGTCCAGAATCCTCCTTTGTCACCGCGGAAGAAAACGCCGCTGTTGAGCTGCTTGCCGTTGGAAATGATGTCGAGCTGGAGGACGAAATCATCCCACACGTCGGTGGTCTCAATCTGCCCGTTTCCGTTCTTGATGTTCAGCCATCCCTCCGGCGTGACGCTGAAGACCGATTTATGGTCGGGGAGGATGCTCCAGCCCGCGAGGTCCTTTCCGTTGAAGATGGGCTTCAGCCCAAGCGGCTTGAGTCGGATGTCCCGGAACTCCACCTTCATGTTCGCATAATGATACTGGACGCCAATCACGCCCCGCTGGCACCTGGTATCGTTCCCGTCAACGACCTTCGTCCCGTTGAGCGTCACAGTCAGGTGCTGCCCGTCCGCCACAATCTCGACGTCCTGCCACTTCTCGACGTCGGTAACGAGCTTCCCTCCCGGGTGCTGGGCTTTCAGAGCGTTGTAGATGCTGCCCGTGGGATTGTTTTCGTCCTTATCCCAGATTTGCATCTCGTACCCGGTCACCCACGGCTGCGGCCCCTTGTCCGACCGGAAGAAGATGCCGCTGTTGCCGTTGGCGCTGATACGGTACTGGAGCTTGAGAATGAAATCGGTAAATTCCGTCGTGGTTCCGAGCCAGCCGTCCGTCCCGGTGTCGCACATGAGCGTGCCATCCACCGCCTTCCACTTGCAGTCGCCGTGCGTCTCCCATCCGTAGAGCGTCTCGCCGTCGAAAAGGAGAATCCATCCTTCCGCAATTTCTTCCTTCGACAACTTGTTGAGTTCGCCTCCCGCGCACGGCACGCTCAACCCAAGAAGCACTGCCGTCAACGCGCAGCAAACCCACAGTTGGCGCCTACACAACGTTCTTTTCATCTTTCCGCCCCCTTTCATTGGACTGTCAGGTTGTTTTTTCGCCTAAAACACAAAGCGTTCTTGCTCTGATTGGAATCTCAAGCTCGGGCACTCCGTCCGCGAGTTCATCCCGCCCCCCGAGTCGAGATATTCACTCCTTATCCCTTTTCCAATCGCTCAGCGTCTCGGGCTTTTTCTTTGGTCTCTCCCAGACCGTCTCCTCGATGCGTGTCCGCATGGACGCAATCTTGTACTTCGGAAAGCCATCGGGAAGATGGTCGAGATTCACGTCGGAGCCAAGGTACGCCATGACCGTATCCCCGACGCGAATTTCGTCCCAGTCCTTCAGCGAAACGCAGCTCACCTTCTCGTCGTTCACGAACACCCCATTGGTGCTTTTCAGGTCAGTAACCTCGTACTCATCTCCCACCTGCTTTATCTGAAAATGCACCTTCGAGGCTTTTGAGTCGAGAATCTGAATCGGGTTATGGGGAGCTCGACCAGCCGTGATTACGCCACGACCCAGCCGATACGTCTCCCCCGCCTTCGGACCATTCTTGAAAATCAGCATCGCCATCTCTTTTCCTCCCAAAACGCCGAATGGCCGGAGCCGTCTTGCCACTCCGGCCGTCTCTCTCAACCGAACAAAGCTCACCCACCAAACCGCGCTGGGGTGAATCCTCCGCGCTTTTCAGAAGCGGCACCTTCGGGCCGCAGCGCTCTCAGCCAAGCACGTCCCTCAGAATCCGCATTATCCTTGGGACAGCCGTCCTCGGGTCCTCCTTGTCCTCGTACTCTAACGACAGGTATCCGCGATAACCCGCATTCCGAAGAATCTCGACAATTCGCTTGTAATCCGCGGGCTTTCCGCCGACCTGCGTCTTGACGTGCGTCGTCACCGCGTATCGCGCCATCGTCGCCAAATCCGCATATGGGTCCGGCGTCCGGAAATTTCCCGTGTCGAGATTCACGCCAAACCATTCCGACTTCACCCCCTGCACAATCGGCAGCATCTCTTTCGGAGTCGCCGTTATCCCACCGTGATTTTCCATCGCCAGAAACACGCCCCGCTTTCCCGAATACTCGCAGCATTCCTCAATGCACTCGATGGTCCACTTCTGCGCCTCCTCCAGCGAAAACTCTTTCGGAACGTTCCCTCCGAAAACCCGCATGCACGCCGCACCGAGCGCCGCCGAATGGTCCACCCACTCCTTTATCTGAGCGACATTTTTCTCGCGCTGCTCTCCTGGGGGACTACAGAAATTATTGCCGACGGCCGTCCCCGAAATGTCAAGCCCGAGGACAAAGCATTTCCGTTTCAGATGATTGAGATATTCAGCAGCTACCGGCTGGGGGAAATAGTACGACGTAAGCTCCACGCCATCCAGCCCCATCTCCGTCGCTGTGTCAATGAAATCGTCGAGCGTCATCGTCTTATTCTCTCCAGAAAGAAACTGCCGGTACGAATACGCGCAACAACTCAGCTTCAACCGCCCGCCTCCTTTCCTGACAATCGGCTCGATGCCCGGTGCTCCTCCAGAAGCCAAACCAGCCGCTGTGCCTGCGGCTACCAGGGCTCCTCGTCGAAAAAACTCGCGTCTCGTCTGATTCATCGCCATTCTTTGATTCCTCCATCGCTGTCATTCTGAAAGCCGCGACCAAAGCCGGCTTACCAACGCACAAATATACCTCGACAAGCCTTGAACTTCAAGCCACCTCCTGCTGAGCGTGTGGATGCGTCTCAGTGGGGAGGCGTCGGATCGGCGACCCGTGGCGACAGAGGAATGCGCGCGAGGGGGCAGCAGGCCCCCATTCTCTGCGGCTTTGCGAGAGGAGTTATGTTGGAATTCCGTTTGCTCTCGCCAAGTGGCGCCATCGTCGCCACAAGCGGGCTTATGCCCTCAGGACAGACCGGCTTCCGCGGGGCGGCGTTGAGCCTCCTGGCTGCCACAGGACCAATGGCCCAAGACCCGCAAAACCCGCCCTCGAGAGCGTAGCCACACCTTCTCACAAAAAGGGCTTGCATTTGCCGCCGGGATGGTCTAACTTATCTAAGAAGATGAAGATGGTTTTGCGCCGGGCTGCATCAACGCCCGGGCGCGGCTTCGGGAAGAATTGGCCGCGAGCGACACGCAGGAAACCTTGTGGGTTCTCGAACATCGAACTTCGATTTGGACATTTCACGGGCTGAAAAGGAGTGAAATTCATGATACGGAAACTGTTACTGCTTCTGGCGGTTCTTCTGGCGACGGGAATCTTTGCCTCCGGCTGCTATGAGGCGAAACAACACGTCTTGGAGATGTCCGAATATACTCGCGTCATCCTCTTAGATGACGACGGGCTGGGCACAATGGCAGACATTAAGTAGTCGCCGGTTCGGTTGCTCAAAAGCTCGGCGACGGATGGCTTCTGAGGAGTTTCCCGCTGGCAGAGGTTTGAGAGCCACGCGCGCAATTGTGAGCGTGTGTGGCTTTTCTTTTTTCGACGAGGATTTGCGCGGAGTCAGGTGGAAGAAGCACCGACCGAGCGATGGGGCAGACCGGGGACAGCGGGGGGAACGCGTCGGCTGGATCTATTCTTCGCGTGCGGGAGGAGCGTCTTTTGCGACCTTTTCGGCCAGTCGCTTGCGATACTGACGAAGTCTGTCGGTCAAGAGCGAATCCGAAAGGGCGAGAATTTCTGCGGTGAGGACGGCGGCGTTGACGGCGCCGGATTCTCCAATTGCCACTGTCGCAACGGGAATCCCGGAAGGCATCTGGACTGTCGAGAGCAATGAATCGAGTCCTTTCAGCTCGCTGGATGGGATTGGCACGCCGATGACTGGCAAAGTCGTGCGAGAGGCGATGGCCCCGGCGAGGTGAGCGGCAGCACCAGCCGCGGCAATTATGACCTTCAAGCCAGCAGCCTCAGCGTCCTGAGCATACTGAGCGGCTCGGTCCGGAGTCCTGTGAGCGGAGATGACCTGAAGGTCGTACGGTATCCCGAACTCCTCAAGAAGCTGCACTGCTTTCTCGACGAACTTCAGATCGGATTTGCTCCCGACAAGAAAACCCACCACTGCCTTATGAGCCACGTGTCCTCTCCTCGAAGAAAATGTTGGTCACAAAAGGTCTTTCTCTGCGCCCTCTGCGCTCTATGCGGTTTGGCTCCTACCGGCGCAGAGCCTTTGCTCCGATGTCTTTTCTGAAGTGCACGCCGTCGAAATGGATTTTTCGGACCGCCGCGTAAGTGCGTTCCATCGCCTCGGAAATTGTCTCGCCAAGACCTGTAACTCCCAGCACCCTTCCGCCGTCGGTAACGACTCGCCCATCGTTGAGAAGTTTCGTCCCGGCATGAAAAACTACGACGGAGGCGTCCGTTACGGAATCCAGGCCGCTGATGACTTTTCCCTTCTCATACGCGCCCGGATAGCCCCCGGAAGCCATCACAACGCACACCGCGGATTCCGAAGCCCATTTCAACTCGATTTCCGAGAGGCGTCCGTCAATGACTGCGTTCATCACCTCAACCAGGTCGTTTTCAAGGCGGGGCAAAGTGGCTTGCGTCTCGGGGTCGCCGAACCGCGCGTTGAACTCGAGGACTTTTGGCCCGTCGTCGTCTATCATAAGCCCTGCGTACAGGACGCCTTTGTACTCAATTCCTTCAGCGGCGAGACCTCTAATTGTCGGAGTCAAAATCTCGTCATTGATCCGCCGATGAATGTCGGGCGTCACGACGGGGGCGGGCGAGTAGGCGCCCATGCCGCCGGTGTTCGGCCCCTCGTCGTTATCGAAGACGGGCTTGTGGTCCTGGGCGGAATCCATCGGGAGAACGGTAAGTCCGTCGGTGAAAGCTAAGAGCGAAGCCTCTTCTCCGACTAAGCAATCCTCGACAATCACCTGGTCGCCGGATTCGCCGAACTCTCTCTGAACCATGATGAGGTGAATCGCCCGTTTCGCTTCTTCTCTCGTCCGGCAGACGATCGCCCCTTTCCCGGCTGCCAGTCCATCCGCCTTTACCACCATAGGCGGTTCTCGCTTTCGGACGTGAGCGAGCGCTTTCTCCGCATCCGTGAAGACTTCGTGAGCGGCCGTCGGCACGCGGTACTTGACCATCATTTCTTTGGCGAAGACCTTGCTTGCTTCCAGTCGCGTGGCAGCCCGAGTCGGCCCGAAAACCTGCAGGCCGCGCTTGAGAAACTCATTGGCGATTCCCGAAGCCAGCGGCGCCTCGGGGCCGACGACGGTCAGGTCAATTCGCTCCTTCCCGGCGAAATCGACAAGGCCCGAAATGTCCGATGCAGAAATGCTCACGCATTCGGCCAGCTTTCGGATTCCGCCGTTTCCCGGAGCACAGAAGATTTTCTTGATGAGGGGGCTTTGAGCAATCTTCCAGACAAGCGTATGCTCTCTGCCTCCAGTTCCGACGACAAGCAGTCTCACCTGTTCCTCCGATGCGTCACGATGGCGCCACTGCCTCTTCGGATGCGTGCACGCGACTCGCGGCCAGTTCTGGCGCGCCACCGACCGGCAAAAGGCCCCTGGAGGCCCTCAGCCGAGCGACGTGACAGCAAACCATTTGGCACTAATGTTGCTCTCCCCCTCCCGTTACGCCGGGTTGACTTCCCTTGGGGGTAATTGCGCAACGCAACGTTGCTGGACGGATATAGACCGTCGGGGTCCGACCGGGCGTTGCGCGAACCAGGCCCGCCATCTGCCACCAAGATACGGAGGCGGGGTAATTCTATCTTCGGAGGCGCCAATGAAAGTGTACAAAATCCATCTGCTGCCTGCAACCGTGGGGCTCCTGTTTTTCGCTCTTCTGCTTCAGACCGGATGCGAAATGGCCCCGCCGATCATTGCGAGCCAGGAGAAGTCGGCTTCTCCTGCGCTCTCGCGCGAACAGCAGGACGCCGAACAATGCATCGCGAATCTTGCGTGGATTGATGCCGCCAAGGAGCAGTGGGTGATTGAGCATAAAAAGCAAGACGGGGAGGCGATCAAGAAGGGCGGGGTGGACTTGTATATGAAGCGAGGCGGCCCGAAGTGCCCGGCGGGAGGGACATATACTTACGGAAATGCCGGCGAGCTCCCCACGTGTTCGATTCCGGGCCACATCCTGAGCTACTCGGAATAATATTCGGGCATGAGGCGGCGACAGGTCGTGCCAGCAGGAAGCCGGGGAGCGCGGGCAGAGTTGTGAATGGTGCGGGGCGTTCAATGCCTTCTGCGCTAATGCCGGAAATGGCGGATGCCGGTGAAGACCATGGCGACGTTGTGCTCGTCGCAGGCTTGGATGGATTCCTCGTCGCGGACCGAGCCGCCCGGCTGAATGATCGCTGTCGCGCCCGCTTCCACGGCGGCATCCACTCCATCCCTGAAGGGGAAGAATGCGTCGGATGCGACGACGCTTCCTTTCAGGGGCTTCTGAGCCTTCATGACGGCGATGCGCGACGAGTCCACCCGGCTCATCTGCCCGGCGCCGATTCCGAGGGTCTCCGTGACGTTCGTATAGACGATGGCATTGGACTTGACGTGCTTGGCGACCCTCCAGGCGAAGAGAAGGGCTTTCATCTCCTCCTCGGTCGGCGCGCGTTTTGTCACGCACCGCAGATCCTTTTCGGTGACCGTGAGAAGGTCGCGGTCCTGGGCGAGGATTCCGCCGACGATTTTCCTCAAATCACGGCCCGGAAGAGTCGTTCCCCCGACCATGCGCCAGGTCTCAAGCCCTTCTAACAGGACGAGGCGCCGCTGGGTCTTTGTCTTGAGGAGCTCCTGAGCATCCGAATTGTAACCGGGAGCGAGAATCGCCTCGAGGAAAGTCTTGTTGAGCTCGTCGGCGGTCTCGAGGTCAATGCTCTTATTGAAGGCGACGACGCCCCCGAACGCAGAAACCGGGTCGGTCGCCCTCGCCTTTTTGTACGCCTCGAAGATGCAGGAGCCAATTGCGACTCCGCAGGGGTTAGTATGCTTGATAATCACAGCGGTCGGCTCGCTGAACTCCTTGACTAACTCGCAAGCGGCGTCGAGGTCGAGGATGTTGTTGAAGGAAAGCTCTTTCCCGTGAAGCAGTTCCGCCGCCGGGATACACGGCTCGCTGATGATTTTCTCTCGATAAAGGGCTGCTTTCTGGTGCGGGTTCTCGCCATAGCGAAGGTCCATGACCTTCAGATATTCGAGGGAGAGCTTGCTGACGGCGGCGGGCTGCTTTTTCTTCTGAAGAGAGGCAAGAAAGGTGTAAATGATTGAGTCGTAGTGGGCCGTTCTCTCGAAAGCTTCGACGGCGAGAGCCAGCCGCAAATCGTTGGATATGGCGCCATCGTTGGCGAGGAGGTCCTCGAGCACGTCGCCATAGCGTGCCGGGGTAACGACCACCGCCACGTCCTGGTAGTTCTTAGCGGCTGAGCGAATCATGGAAGGGCCGCCGATGTCAATATTCTCGATGGCCTGCTCTAAGGTAACGTCTTCCTGAGAGACGGTCTGCTCGAACGGATAGAGATTCACGACAACCAGATCAATGGGCTTGATTCCGTGTTCCTCCATCTCTCTCTGATGGAGCGGGTTGTCGCGCAGTCCGAGGAGGGCGCCGTGGATTTTCGGATGAAGGCTCTTCACTCGCCCGTCGAGGATTTCCGGGGAGCCGGTGTAGTCCGAGACGTTCGTAACGGGGATGCCGGATTCCCGGAGAAGCTTGGCGGTCCCGCCGGTTGAGATAATCTCGACGCCCATCTCATGGAGCTTCCGGGCGAACTCCACAACTCCTTCCTTGTTTGATACGCTGACAAGTGCTCTCTCGACTTTCTTCACCTCAGTGCTCCGATTCATAAATTCGGTTGCGTATTATTGCAGAGCGTCACCAGTCTTCTCTCGCCAAGACGCTAAGACGCCACGCATCCTCTCCGTCCGATTCTCAGCGACCCCTTGCGTCTTGGCGCCTTTGCGAGACACCTCCTTTGCCGACGATGCGGGGTTGACTGTGTCAAAAACAACCGCTGGGTTCCCACGCGTCATGGCATTTATGAAAGCACGTGCTTAGTCAGTCCATCCTCACGCGGTAAAAACGGCGGCCATCGCCCGTCCAGGGGTCGTAGCCCGTCCACTGTTTTTGAGTAATTCCCGCCGCCAGTTCCGTGGGGTCCGAAAACGCAGGGTCACCGTCCGCCTCTATGGCGAAAAGGCCGTTCGGGGCGTCCCATGTAATGGTCATCTCCCCGGTGGCAGGATTGACCTGAAGGCCGGTGACGTTCAAGACTGGCCGCCCGGCGACCCTCACGTTATCAATTGCCCACCAGTAATCGAAGTTGGCGGTATAGCGCCACCGGATTTTTATTTTCTTGCCGCCGGCGAGGTTAGAGAGGTCCATGGATTGCGGATATAGGTTATCACCGTCTTCCTCGTTTCGGAAAGGGACTTTGTTCGATTGCCAGTTCTGGTGGGAGGGGTCGCTGCTGACATGGACGTTGAAGACCTCGCCAAAGTCGTTGTCTGCATAGACTCTGACATGATGCCGAAATTCCAGGCGGACTTCTGTGAACTCGGTGCAGTCTATTTCCGGGGAGATGAGAGACTCGTCCATATACTTTGGCGAAGGGAACTCCCCCTCCTTGTCGCTGCTTGAGATGACGTACACGCCGAAGACGCCCTGGCCGTCGAGGGTGTTGCGTTCGATGTGCCATATTCCCCCGTCGGTCGCGGGATACTGTCCGTGGCGGACCTGCCAGCCGGCCTGGAGAAGGTCGTCGTCGGTGTCGAAAAGCTGAAAGTCCTCCTTGAAGATTGTCGCGAGCTTGTATGCCCGCTCAAAGGTCAGATTGTCTATGGAAGTGGAACCGGGGTAGAGGGAGTCGAAGTAAATCGTCAGGGAGGTTACCCCCAGCCACTGCTCCTCAAAGTGAAAAAGGGAGCCGGCTTGCAGGACGATGTTGACGGAGGTATATTCCCCACCCGGCCCGTGACCGAACAACTGGACGGTGTCGCCTCCCTGTCCGGCGAAGTCAATGCTCTTGAAGTTGATTGGCGTTGCGGAGGAAGTGCTGACCTCGAACATGGTGTCGCCGGAGTCGAAGACGGCACACGGGGTAGAGTTTTGGGGCGGGTAATTTGGCAGGACCGTCCACTGATTGCCCATGTAAGGGTCAACCCAGTTGAATCCGCCGTAATCGTTGGGCACTGGCTTTCCGGCGAGGCCGGCAAAGTCCAGGACGACTCCCCAGCCGGGGAGCTGTGGGAGCAGCGCCAGGCAAAACCCTGCAATGGAAAAAGCAGTCTTCTTCATCGGAACCCCTTTGACACCGGTCCCCTACACAAATGCTCAAGATGGCGACGGGAGGCCGGATAATTGTCCTCCCGTCGCCTTCGCACTGCAGGTTCCCGGCAGGAGAAAAGACATCTCAGTGCTGAAAGCACTTCGCCCCGAGCGCTCGGGGCTCCCGCGGTCCACACTATTTCTCGGGCCACCTGGAGGTCTCCTTGACCACCTCCTCATGGGGGGTGAGCCGGCCCGCGTGAACATCTTTCTCTGCTTCTTCGAGCTTCTGCCGCAGGTAGAGCCGATACATGATCTCATCTATCTCGACTTCCTCCGGCAGGTCGTGTATCAGCTCCAGCAGTTTTTTCTTTGCAATCGTCATGGCCGTCCTACACCTCATTTAGCCCCAAGGCCACGAGCTGAATTGACCGCGGCGGATGCTGAACGCGCTTGTGACGCGCCACAGCGAAGATGCTCCGCCCCTCCGTCGACCGCGCCGAGCGTCGTCTCCGAGCACTCGCAGCCAACCCGTTGTTCCGACGGATCCCGCCCGACTTTCCTCCGGCGCCGAGCTTCAGACGTTGACAACGGGAATTTCCCTCATCGCTTCTTTAATCTTCTCTTCCGGATATTCGTAGTCCGGGAGCTTGCCAGCGAGGTATGAATCGTAGGCAGCGAGATCGAAGAACCCGTGCCCGCTGTAGTTGATGGCGATGACCTTCTCCTCTCCGGTCTTCTTGCATTTCAGGGCTTCGTCAATCATTACGCGGATGGCGTGTGCAGTTTCCGGAGCGGGGATCATCCCTTCGGTCCGGGCGAAAATCATTGCTGCCTCAAAGGCCGGGTTCTGGTGAAGACCCACTGCCTCCACAAGACCATCGTTGAAGAGCTTGCAGAGGAGGGGAGCGTCGCCGTGATACCTGAGTCCGCCGGCATGAATCGCCGCAGGAACGAACGTGTGGCCGAGTGTGTACATCAGGAGAAGAGGTGTCATTTTCGCCGTATCGCCGAAGTCGTACCTGTAAACTCCCTTTGTCAGAGTCGGGCAAGCCGTCGGCTCCGCTGCTATGATGCGGATGTCCTTCCCGTCAACGATCTTGTCTCGCATGAAGGGCATCATGAACCCGCCGAAATTGCTCCCTCCTCCGACACAGCCGATGATGATGTCCGGATACTCGCCGATTTTTTCAAACTGCTTGTGGGTCTCCAGACCGACGATGGTCTGGTGGAGGAGAACGTGATTCAGGACGCTCCCGAGTGAATACTTCGCGTCGGCGTGCGTGGCGGCGTCCTCGACAGCTTCGCTGATGGCTATGCCGAGGCTCCCGAGGGAGTTGGGGTCTTTAGCCCGGATTGACCGCCCGGAGTTGGTTTGGTCCGTTGGGCTGGGGAAAACTTCAGCTCCCCACGTTTGCATCAAAGATTTCCGGTACGGCTTCTGCTCGTAGCTGACTCGCACCATATACACGGTGCATTTCAGGCCGAAGCGATTCGTCCCGAAAGCTAATGCGCTTCCCCACTGCCCCGCGCCGGTTTCGGTGCAAAGCCTTTTCACGCCTTCGCGTTTGTTGTAGTAGGCTTGTGGGATGGCGGTGTTCGGCTTGTGGCTTCCGGGCGGGCTGTGGCTCTCATCCTTGAAATAGAGGCGAGCCGGCGTTCCCAAATACTGCTCTAAGAATCTCGCTCGCACCAGCGGCGTCGGACGATATATGCTGTAAACCTCCAGCACCTCTTCCGGAATGTCAATCCAGCGCTGGGTGCTGACTTCCTGCTCGATCAGCGCCATCGGGAAAATCGGCGCCAGGTCTTCCGGTCCCAGGGGCTTGAGCGTCCCCGGATGCAGCGGCGGGCTGAGTGGAGTGGGAAGGTCCGCCGCGATGTTGTACCACTGCCTGGGCATCTCGTTGTAGCTGAGCATTATCCTCTTTTCTGCCATATTTCCCCCCTTTTGTTAGAACGAGAAAATGACTTTGAACCAGTATGCATTCCCCTCGGGCCTGTTTTCGGTCTCGACCTCAAACTGCGCCTTCGCAACGAAATGCAGTTTCGGCGAAGCACTGTACATGAGGACCGGCCCGACCGCGAATGCTTCGCCCCTCTCATGGGGCACGTCCACGCCATCAATCTCGTCGTCGTCCAACTGCTTGTAGTAGTAGCCGCAAGCCCCCAGCCTGAAATTCTTTGCCAGGCCGTAGTCGAAGCTGTAGTCAACGTGGAACTCGTCCCCCGGCCTCAGCTCACTCTTGGCGCCGATGGCCGGATTGAAGTACTCATCGTTCCTGGTGTTGATGGCATACATCAGTTTCAAGGACCAGCTAAAGCCCGACTTGTAAAGTCCAGTTACGGCCACCGCTGGCTCAAAGGTCCAGAAATTCTTTCCGATGAGATTGAGCGGGCTGTTTTCGTCATACTCGCCAATTGGCACGTAGATGTCGAGCCCTGCCACCGCGTGATACGTCGGCCCGTGCCAGGCGATGATGAACGGGTCAATGATCGGGTCCCCCACGCCTGACTCGGAGTATCCGAAGGTGTCGAAGTCCGCGTCCAGGTATGGGACGAAAAGGTGGGCAAGGTAATTGCCGCCGAGAATCTTTTTGTCGGAAGAATAGATGACCCGCAGAACGTCCGCCCACACTTTCAGGTCAATGTCGAGCGCTCCGGCAGGCGTGCCGAGTTCATCGGCATCGTAGTACAGAAAATAGTTTACCACGTGCCAGCCGGGCGGCGGTGCAGCCCCGGACAGAGCGTCCTCGGCTCCGTTGGGGTAATGCTGGCCGCCACCGCCGAATGCCGCAGGCGTCGCCAGCAGCGCTGCCGCGCAAGCGATAACCCAGAAACTCCCCCCTTTTGAGATTTTCATGCTTTCCCTCCTTTCTGCAATCCGATACTTGGTTAAGAGCACCGGTCCCCCCATCGCTGTCATGCCTCGTTGGTTCTTCGGGAGACAGCTTTGGCGTGCGATCGCCGCCAGAGTCCGGCGCGATCCTGCCCGCAAAAAATACGACACCCCAGAGGCAAAAATCAAGGCATTTCTTTGGGCGGATGCAAACGCTCCGTCCCGGGGGGACGTACCGCAGTCTGTCATGAACTCCGTTCACTCGGAGACCACGAGAACGTTCACCCTGTGCCGCCGATTTTCAGAGCAGTCTGTCATGAAGTCCGTTCACCCTGAGACGATGCGAATGCTCTCCGCGTCGCCCCGATTTTCAACGAAGACAAAACAGGCGGGGAGATTGACTGTCATCATGAACCCGGGCTGCGCTCCGATCCGGTGCGTGCTAAGAGAGTCACCAGCCAGGACCAGGAGCGGTGCCCCCAACCCAAGCGGCTGTGTCATGCGCCCCAAACCAGGAAAGGAGGTCAACCCCAATGAAAGCGGACATGGGACTCGCCGTTCATGGCAGGGAAATCCCCCAGGGTAGGATGGTTAATCAAGCTCGCTGAGCCTGAGCATCCCGATTCCGCCCCGCCGCGTGAATTTCCTGAAAAAGCCTGGAAAAGCAGCCCTCGGTGGCAAGGGACCGGGACCACGGGCTCCTACCCTATCTTCCCAACGTAGTCTGGCAGGAGGATCGGAGAGACTCTGCCGTCGCCGACTCCCTCTCCCTCAAGCTCTTCGTGAAACTTCGTGACGTGGCGCAACGTCAACTCACCGAGTTCCGTGGTCTTAGCCTTGAGGGCGGCGTTTCGGCCAGCGATTCGCCCGAAGACCGTGATGTCCAGAAGCGAATTCCCCATCAGCCTGTTTATGCCGTGAATTCCGCCGGAGACCTCGCCCGCCGCGTAGAGGTTCGGGACGTCCGTCTCGCACTCCTTGTTGATTCTCAGGCCCCCGTTCTGGTAATGCAGCGTCGGATAGACGAGCATCGGCTCTTTCGATATGTCAATCTGGTGCCGCATGAACTGCCGGTACTTCGCCGGAAAATCGCGAGCGACTGTCCCCGGCCCTTTCAGCATGTCAATCATCGGGGAATCGAGCCACACGCCGAGTCTGCCCGTTGGAGTCCTGATTCCCTTGCCTTTCACGGAGCACTCCCGGATGATTGCCGCGGACTCGACATCCCGCGTCTCGAGGGGATAAACGAACTGCTCGCCATCTGCATTGAGGAGTTGAGCACCCGCTCCCCTGACCTTTTCTGTTATAAGCAAGCCAATGTTCTGCTCGGGGAAAATCACTCCCGTCGGGTGAAACTGCGTTGCCTCGAGGAACCGCAAGGATGCTCCCGCTCGATAGCCAACCACGACTCCGTCGGCGGTCGCTCCGTAATGATTCGTCGTCGGGAAACCCTGGATGTGCAGCCGGCCGATCCCACCGGTGGCGAGAATCGTTGTCCTGGCTCGGGCGACCATATAGTTCCCCGTCTCGAAGTTGTGCAGAACTGCCCCGGCGCACTTTCCCTCGTGGTCGAGGACGAGTTCGACGGCGGGCGAAAACTCAATCACCTCGATGTCCGCGCGGTTTCTCACTTCGTCGCGCAGCGTTCGCATGATCTCGGCGCCGGTCATATCTCCCGCGGAATGCATCCGTTTTCTGGAGGTGCCCGCTCCGTGAAGAGTGCGCATGGTTCCGTCGGGGTCCTTGTCAAACGTGACTCCGAGGCTCTCCAGCCACTGAATCACCGAGGGAGCATTCCGCGTGAGGGTCGCGACGAGCTGCGGGTCGTTCGTGAAATGCCCGCCGCCAATCGCGTCGAGGAAGTGGATTGCCGGCGAATCGTCGGGTTTGTCGGCGGCCTGGATTCCTCCTTCGGCCATCATCGTGTTGGAGTCGCCGTGGCGCAGCTTTGTCGCAATCAAAACGTTCGCGCCGTTCTCCTGAGCGATGAGAGCCGCTGCCGACCCGGCCCCTCCTCCGCCGATGACCAGCACGTCCACGTCGTAATTCACCTTCGACAGGTCAATCGCCTCCGAGTCAAGGGTGCTTCGTGCCTCCAGAATGTCCGCAAGCTCATTCGGGACGATGCTCCCTTTGCTGACGCCGACGGCGAGCTGCCGCTTCGCCCCCTCCTTGTAATCCGGGTGAAACTCCTTCATGAGTTTCATCCCGTCGTCCGGCGAGAGGGAGGGAAAATGTTTCCCTTCTTTCACCTGCTGGACCCGTTCACGGCGGTTCGCCTCGACCTTCTTAATAAGCTCCTTCATGTAAGGTTCATATGCCATGGCTTATCATCTCCCAACTATTGCTCTTCGATGACTCGCTCTCCATACAGCTTCTTCAGCGAAGCCTTTTCCATTCCGCGCAATTCTTCCAGGTCCCTGTCGAATTTGCCCTGCTCGATTTCCTGCACACGCGCCGCCAGATGCTGAGCCCTCGGCGCCACATATTTTGCATACAAGCGCCTCGCAAGAAGACCGACGTGATACTGCACGATCTCACCCTGGCAGCGTGTGGCACACAGCCCGCACATAATGCACTCGAAAGACAACTTCGCAGCCTTCTCGATATCCCCCCGGAGGGCCGCCTGGACGTAGTCCATGACCTCGAGGTCCTGGGGGCAAATCTTCGTGCACGAATTGCAGCAGACGCACCGCGCAATCTCCGGGTACAAACTCAAAATCGTTTGCGGTCCCGGCTTGAGTTCCTCGACGCAGTAAATCGCCTTGTTCGCCGGAAAAAAGGGAATCTGCGTGAGGGACATGTTCGGTTCGACGACCGTTTGACAGGCCAATCCCGGCTGAATCTTGTAGCTGTCGCTCAGTCTGTAAACCGTCGCGCACGCCCCGCACACTCCTCCCCGGCATCCGCATCCGCGAATGAATTTGTACCCGGCATATTCCATCGCCTTCATGATTGTCAGCGTCGCCGGGACGTGATACAGCTTCCCCATGATGTAGATGAGAACCATATCGTTGGGCATCGTCTCCACCTCCGAGTCAGACGGGTTCGTTTCTTGGCAGACAGACCTGCACAGGGATGCCTTGCGTTTCTCTGTCAGTGTTTGCAGGCAGACGGACTTCGTTCATTAGAGATACGTTTGTGGCGCCCGAAGGGCTGGTTCCCGCGCCCAAGGACGGAAAAGACGTGAAGGCCCGCGCCTTAATTCAGCCTCACCTCTCCGGCCTTTGGAGCGGCGGACCAGCATACAGTCCTGTAATCCGCCCCTTCTCCGGGCCTCCACTGATTTCTCTGTAACCAGCGTGCCGCAATTTTACT
The DNA here is from genome assembly GCA_964482435.1 of uncultured Verrucomicrobiota bacterium. Classification (GTDB taxonomy): domain Bacteria; phylum Auribacterota; class JABMQX01; order JABMQX01; family JABMQX01; genus CAYZXL01. The sequence goes on along the minus strand of CAYZXL010000019.1, from coordinate 25,163 downwards.
TTCTCCGCCGCTTTTGTAAAGGAAAAGTCTGGCCAGAATCTGACGCCTCAACCATCGGTGGGCAGAAGCGCGTGGAGAAACCTCAGCGCCGAGCACGCCGCGGCGTGGCATCCCGCGCCGCGTTCCGCCCCGCCTTCGGCGGGGTTGGCATTTCTGCCAGGGTGTTGAGCCGCGCGCACAATTCGACCAATAACTGAGCCATTACGTCTCTCCGCGGTTGCGCCTCACCAGCCAAGCGCGTGAACCGCGATGCCTGCCGCAAGCCCGATGATCAGCTTCATGCCTTTGACGGTCAGTGCGTCCCTGACCGAGCAAGAGAGGAGGGGAAGAAGGGTGTGACCATCCTGAATGATAGAGTTGGTCAAGAGCACTGAAAAGGGAATGACCCCCTTCGCGAACATGTTCACGAAAATCAGATGCGGGCCCGACTCCGGAATAAGCCCAATGAGCCCCGCAAGGAGAAACACCAGCACCTCATGCTTCCTGACAAAAGATTCGAAGTCCCAGTACTTCAGCCCGATGCCGATCACAAGAAGGGTGAGGAACGTCCATAGCATAATTCTGACGAGGTGCCGTCTGACTATGTGAGCCACGATGTGCGTTTTCAGGTAATGGTCAGGCGCTGTCCCCACGATGGCGACTCCGCCTGCTGCGAGGATGATAATCGTAATTTTCTCCCAGCCCCCCTCAAGCAGTCCGCCCGCGCCCGCGAAAATCGCACCCCCGAAGGCGATGACAAGAAGCGCCCTTTCCGTGCTCACGCGTTTTAGCTGCCGCCAAATCTGTGCTCTGTCGAAGCAATAGCATTCGTCCTCGTCATGGACAACGCCCAGCTTGCATCCTTTGCCATAGCGCGGGCCCATCAACGGAGCGATCGCATCGGCAAGCCATCCGAAGACCACACCCATCAAGAAAAGAATGCCGAAAAGGAGAAGCGCACGACCAGGGAATGAGGCAAGCATGACGAACTCTTCATCGCCGCAATCCGAGACCATGGACGCAAACATGGCGCCAAAGGAGATCACCCCGTGAGCATAAAACGATACGTTCATGAACCCGCCCAGACAACCTGGCATCACACCTAAGAATGACGCCAGAACGTACTGACGGAATCGCCCTTTTTTCACGACCGCCGAAAAGCTCCCTTTCGTCAGCACGTTCACATAGTCAACCAGAAGCATCATCACGAAGACGAAAACGCTTATGCTGAACGTGCTCCTGATTGTCTCGGTCAAAACCTTCAGCATGGTCGGAGATTCCCTTCCACCACCTTGTCTCGCCTCATGGCGGGCGCCTCAAACGAAAAGGAAAACCACCTTTTGGCAGCAATCGCCCGGACGGCTCAACTGCGCCATAGCTGGAGCTCAGGGCCCGACGATTTTCCGCACCTCCTTCGTCATATCCTAAGCCCGCGCGCGGGCTTATTGCGTCCGAGCGCCCTTCAGAACCGTCGTTCTTGAAGAATCTCGAACGGGGCCGCCCAAACCCGACGGTTCCGGCGCTGAACCCCTCCGTTCCAGCCTTCCTCGCCGACCGCTTTTTGCATCGTACCAAATTCCCAAAAGCTCCACAATCCGCCCCGTCAAGGACGTGTGGTTGCGCTTCAGTGGGCGTATTTCGCCCTTTCACGGCTGCGACTCAATGTCACCCGCGGAACGCAGGGCGGGATGCCATGCTGTGGTGTGCACGGTGTTGGGGACTGTCACCAGGCCCCATGCCTGCTCATGGCTGAAAGCTTACTTGCTCGGCTTTTTCACCACAACCAACGGAACACTGGTCTGGGCGCTAACTGCGGCTTCGACTGCGTGCTGTGGGGGTAGCGCAAGAAGAGACCGGCTGTCAGCCCTCTTTCGTACACGCCAAGCCCTCGCTACGCACTTCGTGTATCTGATTCCGAATTGCAGGCGACCGAAATTCGGAGGTTTCGCGGCGCCGTCTGAACGTCGGGTCAAGTCTCGCAGGGCGGCTCGGCCGCTTCGTCTCCGACCTTTTACCGCTTGCGCATTCAGCCGCAAGGGTTGTCAGCGTCAGCGATACCTCCTGCCCGAGCAACTCGAGCCACGCCGTGTCTCAACTGTTGGGCTGGGGACTCCGCGTTGGAACAAAGCTTGCTTTAGCAGGGCCGCAGGAAATCTCGCAGATTCGAAAGTGGGCCTTTTTCCGCACATGTCGTCTGCCGCACAAGGGGCAGGGCCAGGATGTAAGCGGGCAAAATTGGCAACCTGCGGTGTGAGGCTTGCGATACTTGGCAGACCGGCGGGTGAGAATAGTGTACGAACGGGTGGGCAGAATTCCCCACAAGCGGGATTTTGCGCAAAACATCAAAGGGGCACGATGGCAATGGCTGAAGTTCTCGTTGATAGCACCATAGCAGTAGTCATTTTCGGTTCTCTTTACGAGGGATACCGCAGGGGGTTGATGACCAGCCTCCTCGGGCTTGTGGGTTTCGCGTCTGTCTTGTTGCTGTGCATCTTCTTCGGCGAGCTTCTCAGCAAGCCGCTGAAGCCACTTGTTCCTTTGCCATCCACTTACTCGGCGTTAGTGGCATACGTCGGGATATGTTTTGTCATTTCGCTTGTGGCCTATTTCGTTCAGGGCTTCTTTTCGAAGCTCCTGACCAAAAGGGTGCCGCCCGCCCTCGACGCGATTGGTGGAATCGTCGTTGGGGCCCTCCGAGGAGGCGTGTTCATGGCCCTGTGCCTGATTGTCCTGGTTCTCATAGCAAATCCAATCATCAACGAGAAAATTGGCAAGGATTCCCGCATTGGAGCGGCCTTTTTCAATGAAGTGAGGAAAGTAAGCCCCACTGTGGATGAGATTTTCACCGCCCAGATGTCTCCCCTCTCCGCGAAGCGGGTCTTGAAGGGCGAGAGCCAATACGAGGAGGCTCTCAGCTCCTTCGAGAAAAAAGGGGAAAAGAATAAATAAACTCGATCTCCGCGCTCACCGCATACTCCCAACGTTTTTCCCGGCGCCCGCACTCCGCTTGTCGTCCGTTCTGTCCTGGCGTGAGAACGAAAATCCTCCCAGGAGGCCTTTGCCCTCGCGCTCTGATCCCGTCGGAAGCCGGGACGCACAAGCTCAAAGCGATACGCAGGTTCCGTCTGTGTTCCTTCGGTGAATTTCTCCCATAACTGAGCCGTGACAAGACGAAAACAATTTCGATTGACGAGTTCCTGCCGCAGTGTTATCTTTCCACACCGGTCGGCGGGGGTAGCCGAATTCACTTCTCAGGAACGTCGCGCCTAAAAACCGAGTTGAACTTTTGGAGTATTTCTGTGCGCCGGGGCAGTTGCCAGAGGCGAAGCCTGCTTGCAAAGGAGGCGCTCGCGCCCTTACCCGCGCCCGGCGTTGCACGGGTTTCAGGTCTCAACGGCAGAGCGAAAAATGCAGAAAATCGAAGCCAAAATAGCGCTTGAGGACGGGACAGTCCTGCGCGGGTTCTCCATCGGCGCCACAGGCGAGACCTTCGGGGAAGCCGTTTTCAACACGAGCATGACTGGCTATCAGGAAATCCTCACCGACCCCTCCTACAAGGGGCAGATCGTGACCATGACCTATCCCCTGATAGGAAATTACGGCGTCAATTCCGAAGATGTCGAGTCTGCAAGGCCCTTCGTCGAGGGCTTCGCCGTCAAGGAATGCAGCGAAATCGCGAGCAACTGGCGAGCCGAGAAAACCCTCGACGCTTACCTGAGGGAAAACCGTGTCATCGCAATCCAGGGAATTGACACCAGGGCCCTCACCAAGCATCTCAGAGTTGCCGGCGTAATGAAAGCCGTGATTTCCACCGAAGACCTCGACGATGACAGTCTCGTTACAAAAGCCAGAGAGTCCCCCGGGTTCATTGGACGGGACCTCGTCAAAGAAGTCGCCTGTCCGAAACCGTGGCTCTGGAGCGAAACCGGCAAATACTCCGTCGTCGTCCTCGATTGCGGCGTCAAGTACAACATTCTCCGAAACCTCGCATCGCGCGGCTGCCGTGTCATCGTCATGCCGGCGGACGCAAATGCGGAACAGATTCTCGAGATGAGGCCCGACGGGCTTGTTCTCTCGAACGGACCCGGGGACCCGGCCGGAGTTCCCTACGTGGTAGAGACGGTGCAGGTCCTCCTCGACAGGATGCCCATTTTCGGGATTTGCCTCGGCCACCAAATGCTTGGGCTGGCTTTCGGGGGAAAGACGTATAAATTGAAATTCGGGCATCGCGGCGCCAATCACCCGGTCAAGGATTTGAGAAACGGGCGGATTTGCATTACAGTCCAGAATCACGGCTTCTGCGTTGACGCCAGTACCCTTCGCTCAGACGAGGTCGAGATAACGCACGTCAACCTCAACGACCGGACACTCGAGGGGATGCGGCATAGAAAGCTCCCGATATTTTCCGTGCAATTTCATCCGGAAGCGTCGGCAGGACCGCACGATGCCGGTTACCTCTTCGACGACTTCATAAAGACGCTGGAGGAACGCCGTGCCGCGAAGGGATGACATAAACAAAATTCTCATCATCGGCTCTGGCCCCATAATCATTAGCCAGGCGTGCGAATTTGACTATTCCGGCACACAGGCCTGCAAGGTTCTCAAGCAGGAGGGTTTTCAGGTCATCCTCGTCAATTCCAATCCAGCAACCATCATGACCGACCCCGTCATGGCGGACCGCACGTACATTGAACCAATCACCCCGGAGGTCGTCGAGCGCGTCATCGAAAGGGAAAAACCCGATGTTCTATTGCCCACTCTCGGTGGGCAGACCGCCCTGAACATCGCAGTTGCTCTCGCCGATAAGGGGGTGCTCGAGAAATACGGCGTAGAGACCATCGGAGCTCGCATCGAAGCTATTCGAAAAGCCGAAGACCGTGTACTTTTCAAGGAAGCTATGGAGCGGATCAACCTGGGGGTGCCGCGAAGCGCCGAGGCGCACTCGATGGAGGAAGCACGCCAGGTTGCCAGGGAAATCGGCTTCCCGGTCGTCATCCGCCCGGCGTTCACCCTCGGCGGCACTGGTGGCGGCATTGCCTACAACGTCGAGGAGTTCGAAGAGCTCGCCTTCCGCGGCCTGGAGCTGAGCATGATCCGCCAGATTCTCATCGAGGAATCCGTCATCGGTTGGAAAGAATACGAGCTGGAAGTGATGCGGGACCTCAAGGACAACGTCGTCATCATCTGCTCCATCGAGAACTTCGACCCCATGGGAATTCACACCGGCGATAGCATAACCGTCGCCCCCGCCCAGACGCTCACTGACAAGGAATACCAGCGAATGCGCGACGGCGCCATCGCCTGCATCCGGGAAATCGGCGTTGAAACCGGCGGCTCTAACATTCAGTTCGCCATCAATCCCGAGGACGGGCGGATGGTCATTATCGAGATGAACCCTCGCGTCTCCCGAAGTTCCGCTCTTGCCTCCAAGGCGACGGGCTTCCCCATCGCAAAAATCGCTGCGAAGCTCGCGGTCGGCTACACCCTCGACGAGATCCCCAACGACATCACAAAAGAGACCCCTGCTTGTTTTGAGCCGACCATAGACTACTGCGTGGTGAAGATTCCGCGTTTTGCCTTTGAGAAGTTCCCCGAAGCGGATGCGACTCTAACCACCTCGATGAAATCCGTCGGGGAAGCCATGGCCATCGGCAGAACCTTCAAGGAGGCACTTCAGAAGGGGCTGCGTTCCCTCGAGACCGGCGCCGGTGGCCTCGATGATTTGAGACGGGACGTGCCTCTGGAAAGGCTGCGAGAGAGGCTCAGAACGCCCAACGCCGAGCGAGTTTTTTACATCAAGCACGCGCTCCAGAAGGGACTAAGCGTCGAGGAAATCCACGAGCTTACTCGCATTGATAGATGGTTTCTGCACAACATCAAGCATATTGTCAAGCTTGAAAGGGAGATTCGCGACTATCGGGAACGAGGCTGGCAAACCATACCGTCAGAGCTTCTGAGAAGAGCCAAGGAGTATGGTTTCTCGGACATCCAGCTGGCGAGACTTCTGGGAACCGACGAGGTCTCTGTCTTCAAGTTTCGACGGGAGAGAGGAGTCATCCCCGCATACAAGCTCGTGGACACCTGCGCTGCTGAGTTCGAAGCTTACACACCATATTTCTACTCCACTTACGAAACTGAAAACGAAATCATGGATAGAAGGCGCTGACGCGCCGATTTTGACGTCAAGCTGTCGCAAACCTTCACGAATATGACTGAACCGAGACAACCGGGCATCTTGAGGAACCCAGCGAATCCCGCCGTTCGCGCGGCTGATAAACCCGAGATCGTCGTCATTGATTACGGACTGGGCAATCTCCGAAGCGTAACGAAAGCCCTGGAGGCTGTCGGCGCGAAAGCAGAGCTTTCCAGCGATCCCGAAAGGGTAGTCTCTGCGAAGGGGGTTGTCCTTCCCGGCGTCGGGGCGTTCTCCGCTGGCATGGAAAACCTTCAGTCTCTGGGGCTCATCCCGGCAGTCAACCAGCGAATCGCCGACGGGAAGCCCCTCCTCGGAATCTGTCTGGGATTGCAGTTGCTCTTCACAGTGAGCGAAGAACACGGGCTGCACGATGGGCTGAACGCCATCAGTGGCAGGGTCGTGAAATTCGTCGGCGACCTCAAAATCCCCCACATGGGTTGGAACACCATCAGACCTGTGAGGCGGTCCTCGGCAGCCCATCTCTTCAACGGCATCCCGGACGAGTCATTCTTCTATTTCGTGCACTCGTATTACGTAGTGCCCGACGATAAAAGCATCGTCGCCGCAACAACGGAATACGGCGTCGAGTTCGCCTCCGCCGTCGCCAGAGACAACCTCTTTGGCGTCCAGTTTCACCCCGAAAAAAGCGGAGACCTCGGGCTAAAAGTCCTGGAGAATTTCGTCAAGTATGTTGGCTAAAAGGATTATTCCCTGTCTCGACGTCAAGGATGCTCGTGTCGTCAAGGGTGTTAATTTCGTCAACCTCCGCGACGCCGGTGACCCGGTCGAGATTGCCGCAGCGTACAGCCGGGCGGGCGCCGACGAGGTCGTCTTCCTTGACATCACCGCGAGCGTCGAGCGACGCCGCACCATCCTTGAGGTTGTCCGAAAAACCGCGGAGCAGGTTTTCATTCCCCTGACGGTCGGCGGCGGAATCCGAACCCTGGAGGACATAAGGCTCCTCCTCAAGTCCGGTGCGGACAAGGTCTCCCTCAATACCGCTGCAGTCGAGACCCCTCACCTCGTCACCGAATCCTCTAGAGCGTTCGGCAACCAGTGCATCGTCGTCGCCATTGACGCCAAGCGCATCTCTTCAGGGAAATGGATTGTCTATACCTACGGAGGAAGGAAGGCCACAAACCTCGACGCCATCGAGTGGGCGAAAGAAGCCGAGGGACTTGGCGCCGGAGAAATTCTTCTCACCAGCATGGACGCCGACGGAACAAAAAACGGGTACGACCTCGACTTGACTCGCGCGATTTCCGAAGCCGTAAGCGTCCCCGTCATCGCCTCCGGCGGAGCCGGAAACCTCCAGCACGTCTACGAAGCCTTCGCTCTTGGCAAAGCCGATGCAGCGCTCGCTGCATCTATCTTCCACTACGGCGAATACTCCATCGCCCAGGCCAAGCATTACCTCCACGACCGCCACATTCCCGTCCGCCTGTAGCAGTCGCCGGTCGCTTCTATCCACTGGCCAACCCGCGCTGCAAAGCTGTGAGCGTGCTCTGTCCGTCCCAGCCCGTTGGGACAAGCATGTCAGTTCGGGGACATGTCCTCTTGCGGGTCCGGCATGAACAAGGTGTGGGCGGAGGAGGTAGCCCGCGCAGGTCGCACTTCTATTTGCCAGCGCTTGGTTTCTCGATAAAGGCGACGGTGCGGTTGGTTTTGGTGAGGTAGCTTCTGGCAATTCTCATGATGTCATCGGCGGAGACTGTCTTCCACTTGTCGAGGGCGGTGTTGATGGAGCGCCAATTATCAAGCACATCGTACAGGCCGATCTTCCTCGCTAGTCCGTTGTTCGACTCGAGTTCCGAGATGAAATCCGCCTCGAGGCGGTTCTTGGCTTTCTCCATTTCCCGGTCGGGGACGGGCTCCTCCTTCAGCCGATCCAGCTCCGCATAAATGGCCTTCTCGACTTCCTCGGTCGTGTGGGGCGCTCTCGGTGTGGCGAAAACATAGTACAGGCCCGGGTACTTGCTTTCGGCATCCCCTGACCAGACTTCCACGGCAATCTGAAGCTCCTCGACGAGCTTCCTGTAAAGCCGTGAAGTCCTCCCCGACGAAAGAATTTGCGCCAGAACGTCGAAGGCCGGTTGGTCCGGGTGCGTCATAGCCACCTTGTGAAAGGCGATGCCAAGCTCCGGGTTCGCATCGAATTCCACGGCAACCCTTCTCTCGCCTCGCTGTTCCGGTTCCACCGTCACCATCGGAGGCGGATCGGGCTGGCGAGGAACGGTCCCGAAATATTTCTCAATCATCGGTATCGCCTTGTCAGCGTAAACATCCCCGACGATGCAGACGACCGCTCTGTTCGGTGTGTAATGCAGCCGATAGTAATCCTGCACCCCACTCCGGCTATAGCTCTGTATATCAGACATCGCCCCGATTACCAGCCTCCCGTACGGATGGGCAATGTACGCAGCTCCCATCAACTGCTCGTATAGCGCGCCGCCCGGGTTCGTCTCGCAACTCAACCTCCTCTCTTCCTGCAGGACGCTCCTCTCTTGATAGAACTCCCGGAAGACCGGACACCGCATTATGTCCGATTCGATGGCGCACCACAGCTCAAACCGGTTGCTCGGAAGGCTCAAGAAGTAATTCGTCCAGTCGAGAGAAGTTGACGCATTGACGTACGTTGCGCCATTTTCGGCGTATATTTTGTCAATCTCGTTGCTGACGACGAGTCCTCTGTGCTTCTCGTCGAGCTCCCGGAAGCGCTTTTGCAGTTCCTCGATGACCTTCTGGCGTTTATCCCTCCGCCGCATTTCCTCGTCGAGCTGACTCATCACTTCGTCTTCCTGTCGCATCAGCTCCTCCTCTGCGGCGAAATCCTTAGCACCGAGCATTCTCGTGCCCTTCCACATCAGGTGCTCGATGAAGTGAGAAATCCCCGTGATGCCAGCCGTCTCCTCCACGGAGCCAACGCGATAGTAAATGTACGCGGAGAAGATCGGCGCACGATGCCTCTCCAGAATCAGCAGCTTCAACCCGTTGGGGAAGATGTGCTCCTTGACGTCCAGTTGCAGGTTCTGTGCGGCGCATGAGCCGAGGACGCATACCAGGACTATCGCGACGAGTGTTCGAAAGTGACGACTGAATCGCTTTTTCATTGCTTCCGATTCTTCTTCGAAAGGTTCGGTTCAATAGCTTTTGCGTACCTCAAAAATCTCGAAAAAGACGAAACCGCGCAGATTATCAACCCCTGTACTCCGTCGAGAAATCCTCTTTTCACGATGTACATCTCTACGAACTTGACAACCGGTGCAAGGATAAGCATCGCTACTGCCTTGCTCGTCGAACAAGACGATAAGTTCGCCGCCGTGATGCCGGAGTATTTGTCAATCGTCCCGATGTGTTTCGACAGACTCCCGCACGGAAAATGATGAATCTCGCTGCGCAATCTTTTGACTTTGTCCTTTGTCAGGAACATGTCGTGCGGCTCGGAGCCGCCAAAGTGCCCATGATTTTTGTTGAACAGGCGCAGCTTATAGTCGGGATACCAGCCGCAGTGGTTGATCCACTTTCCGAGATAATAGACGTGTCTCTTCATGCGGTAGCCGGAGCAGTCGTCAAACCCCTTCGAAAATTCACTGAAAATCTCTCTTCGCAGCTCCGGCGACACTCTTTCATCTGCATCGAGGGAGAGAACCCATTGGTTCTTGACCTTCCCCAGGGCGAAGTTCTTCTGGGCGATGTTTCCCTCGTACCTGTTCTTGTAGATTTTCGGAGTGTACTCACGGCATATGTCAAGCGTGCGGTCGCTGCTGAAGGAGTCCACCACCACAATCTCATCGCAGAAACTAAGACTCTCCAGGCACTCCCGGATGTTGTCCTGCTCGTTGTATGTGATCACGCATGCCGAAATCGGAAGCTTCGCACTTCTGGCAAAATCAGACTCCATGAGACTCCTTGCTTGTGTTCTTGATTCGCCCACCCGCGCTGCGCACGATCTGAGCGATGCAGTAAACGACTTACGGTCGGCGTAATTCTACAGAAAAACCGGAGCGCCAAAAACCCCTTTGTCGAACGCAACAATGCCAAGGGCAGCAAGGTTTCCTGAGTGAGTTCTCCGCCCCGAAGCGGTGCACCGATCCGATCGGCGTGCGCTTTGGAATCCTTCAGCGTTGGGACACTTTCACCCCTCGTTCCAAAAGGTATTTCTTCAACTCGGGGATCGCAATCTCTCTGAAATGGAAGACCGATGCCGCAAGCAAGCCGGAAGCTTTCCCTTCGACGACGCCCAGAAACATGTGCTCCATCGTCCCCGCTCCTCCGGAAGCGATGACTGGCAATTCGGTGGCTTCAGCCATGGCTCGCGTGATGGTAAGGTCATACCCCGCCTTCGTTCCGTCTGTGGCTTTGCTCGTCGGCAGCAATTGCCCGGCGCCGAGCTCTTTCGCTCTCCGCGCGAAATCCAGAGCGTCTGCCCCAGTGGCAGTTCTGCCCCCGTCAATCCAGACCTCGTAACCCGACGGAAGCTTCCGGTTTCGATCAACGTCAATTGCCACGATGATTCTTTGCGAGCCGAAACTTTTTGACGCCTCGGAGATCAAACTCGGGTTCCGAAAGGCGGCACTCGATATAGAAACGGCCGAAGCGCCTGCGTCCATCAACCGGGCGACGTCCTCCAGCGACGAGATGCCTCCCCCGACCGTCACCGGAAGGCTTACCGCCGCCACGACTTTTCTCACAACCTCCATGTGAGTCTTTCGCCCCTCCACCGTTGCGGTGATGTCAAGCATGGCAATTTCATCGGCGCCTTCGTTTTCGTAGAACACGGCGTTCTCGACGGGATCCCCCGCGTCCATCAGGTTTACGAAATGAACTCCCTTGACAACTCGTCCGCCTTTCATGTCGAGACATGGGATGATTCTGACATAATCAACCATAGTTGTTGCTCCTCTGAGCTGTGGTCAGCTTATCGCTCGCCTAACCAATCAATTTTCTCAACATGTCAAGTCCGCGAGCGAGAACGCCCTTCATATCCGGCACGCCGTCCTGCTCGAAAGTCAAGTATCCGGAATACCCAATGTCTTTCAGAGCTTTAATGACACCTGGAAAATCCATCACGCCCTCGCCAATCCCGACAAACCTCAGCCCGACGCCGTCAATGTCGCGGATGTGCACGTTGAAAAGATGCTCGCCGGCCTGACATACGGCAACCGCAGGAAACTCCCGCTGGAGCTGAAGCCAGCCGATGTCGAGGTTCATTCCGAGAGCCGGGTCTTTGATTCTCTCCCACAGAGATCGGAAAGCCACGGCGTCGGGGAGCAGCGTGTGCGTGTGATTCTCGACGGAAAACCGGATGCCCTGCGCTTTCGCCATCTCCGTCGCTTCCTTCATCGTCCGGACAAACCTCTCCCAGACGGCCGCGAAGTCAAATCCTTCAGCGATGTCAACATGGTACTTGACACCCGGGTCGCCTTCCGTCACCGCAAAGTATCTGGGAAGGTACTCGCGCGGCCCTTTCAGCTCTCTCGCCCACGGGGACACAATGTCTATCATCGGAGCGTGCAGCGTGGAAGCAACCTTGCAGCCTTTCTCAAAAACCTTCAGGCTGCCATTCCTCTCGTCGTCCTTGAGGCTGGACAAGCCCGCCACCGCCTGCTGAAACAGAACGAACTGCGACACCTCCAGATGGTACTTGTCCAGGTTCTTTCTGAGCCGAGACAAAACCGGCTCCTTCCAATACGTGTCCAATTCTTCCGGTCGGGAGACAATCAATTCAATCCCATCGAATCCCATCTCTCCGACGACCTGAATCGGCTCCTCCATGAGAGGCTCGGCCCCTATTCCCCGGAAATTCCACGAGACGCAGCCGACCTTCATCTTTCCGGCTCTCGAAGTTCGCGCCGGAGGCACCTCGCCCAGGCCGCTGCCCACAGCCGCCGATAAAACGGACGATGCTGCCATAACCTTCAAGAAACCACGACGAGAAAACCTCTCGTTGGCTGCCATTCTTCTCCTCCTTTCGGTTCTCAAACCGAGGAAACTTCACTGGACGAGTTGATATATCATTGAAAAGGGCGGGCACGCCGGATAAAATGCCGTCGGCCTTTTTGGATGTTATGCGAAAATCCGCTCGAACGCCATATCAATTAGATGGCGTGTGCGGGTTTGCTTTGGCACGCAGGAATTGCGACACGCGAACATCGTCGCAGCGGCGACGAATGTTCTTCCGCGTTCGTCCCCATCAAAGCGGTAGGAGGAGCAACGCAGCGACACAAACACTGAGCGAGCGGGAGCCTGCGAGGGTAAAACCAAGCGGCACTCGCCGCGTACAGGCAGTCGAAACCTATGAACAATAAATCGCGTCCGCAGTCGCCAGGAGGAAACCCGAGGGAGCTATCGTGGCTCGCCATCGGGCTTGGTGTCGCAATAGCAATCGTCTTCGGCGCCGCGAACGCCTATCTCGGACTTCGTGTCGGGATGACCGTCAGCGCTTCCATCCCCGCGGCGGTTATTTCCATGGCCGTTCTCCGCGCACTCCGCCGACGAAACGCCCTCCTCGAAAACAACATGGTCCAGACCATCGGCTCTTCGGGGGAAGCCCTCGCCGCAGGCGTGGTTTTCACGATTCCCGTGTTCATTCTTCTCGACCTGGATTTCACCCTCTTTCAGATCTATCTGCTCTCTTTGCTGGGCGGTTTCCTCGGCATCCTTATGATGATTCCACTCCGCCGGCTTCTCATCGTTGAGGAGCACCAGACACTGCCCTTCCCCGAAGGCACCGCTTGCGCTGAAGTCCTGAAAGCCGGCGAGCGCGGCGGAGTCCATGCCCGCACAGTCTTTCAGGGGTTCGGGCTGGGTGCCCTTTACAAGTTTCTCGCCGATGGGCTGAAAGCCTTTCCATCAACCATCGAATCGAAATTGCCATTCTATCCCGGCGCAATGATCGGGATGGATGCGCTCCCGTCCCTCCTCGGAGTCGGATACATCATCGGCATCCGAATCGCTTCGCTTATCTTCGCCGGGGGAGTCCTTGGCTGGTTGGTCTTCATACCGCTCATCAGCACTCTCGGCAGTCACCTGACGCAGCCCATTTATCCCGCCACGAAGCTCATCTCCGAGATGTCGCCCGGCGACATATGGGAGAAATATGTCCGCTACATTGGTGCCGGGGGAGTCGCGGTTGGCGGGCTGATCAGCCTCCTGCGGTCCGTGCCGATGATTGTCCGTTCCATTCGCGCGATGCTCCCGAGGTTCTCGACCGCGCTTCATGAAGGACAGGTTCCTGCCGAGGAAAGGGACATGGACCTGAGAATCGTCCTGGGAGGCGTCCTGCTGCTTATTGCAATCATGGCTGTCCTGCCGATGATCCCCGTCGGATTCCTCGGAGCAGCCCTCATCGCCATCTTCGGTTTCTTCTTCGTTGCAGTCGTTTCGAGGATTGTCGGCATCGTCGGAAGTTCCTCCTGCCCTATCTCAGGGATGACCATTGCCACCTTGCTGGTATGCACGGTGGTCTTGCGAGCAGCGGGCTATCGCGGTGAAGTCGGCATGGCAACGGCAATTTCCATCGGCGCCATCGTTTGCATCGCAACCTCCATGGCCAGCGACACCTCCCAGGACCTCAAGACGGGCTTCTTGGTGCGTGCAACCCCCTGGCGGCAGCAGGTTGGCGAACTGATTGCCATTGTTCCAAGCGTGCTTGTCGCCGGCGTCGTCCTACTGTTGTTGCACAAGGCTTTTGTCTTGGGAAGCAAAGAACTCGGCGCTCCTCAGGCTACCATCATGTCCCTGGTCATCAAGGGGGTCATGGAGGCGAACCTTCCGTGGAACCTCGTCTTCATCGGAATGGCCGCGGCTATCGTCGTCGAGCTTCTCGGCATCCACTCGCTTCCTTTCTGCATCGGACTCTATTTGCAGATACATCTTTCAACTCCAATTATGGTCGGCGGCGTTCTTTACTGGCTCCTCGTGCAGCGCAAGTCCGCGAAACCATTCGCCGGAATCGAGACCACTCGCGGCATCCTCCTCGCTTCCGGCTTGATCGCGGGAGACGCGTTCCTCGCCGTCGTGCTGGCTGGCTTCGTGTGCGCCAAAGTCAACCTTGTTCCAAGATGGATGCCGGAAGTTCCTCATGCCGTGACCCTGATTCCATTCCTCATTCTCGCCCTTTTCCTCGCCCGCGCCGACTGGCGAAGAGAGCAAACGCTTTAAGTCTCCCGAGCCAGTCGGCCCTGAAATGCCCCTTTGCGGCGGTCCGCCTGGAATCGCCCCCATGGGCAGTGGGACGTTTCCACCCGATTCTCCCTGTTGACAGTGCTATTGTGCTCGGGCAGGGGGTGCTCCAGAGACAGGACCTGTGCCAGGAGCCATTGAGGTACTTGCAGTGGGTCTTGCGGAGCACGGCCGGCAGTGATAGGATAAGATGCGTGCACGGTTCGTCGGCCTTTTTTCGCGAGTTCTTGGTCTCCGCCGTCGGAGGCGAAATCACGGAAGACAGCCGTGAGGACTTTTTTGTGTTGCGGATGGCACGATGGGAGGTCGAATATTCGCTGGGCTTCTTGCGGGAGTCCCCGCAGCCGAAAATCCTTCTGTTCCATACGCCGCCCATTGGCACGCTCGACCTCGACAAAGGGAACCACAAAGGAAGTCGCGCCGTTAACGACATGATTGAGAAGTACAAGCCCTCGCTGGTTTTCTGCGGCCACGCCCACCATAGCCGCGGCAGAGAAGAAATCGGCAGCAGCCTGGTACTGAATCCCGGCTCGCTGAAAGTCGGAAATTACGCTATCGTTGATTCGCAAACCAGGGAAGTGGAGCTTCACAGTGTATTAGACTGAGGAAAGGCCGCGCCAGCGGCAGAGTAGCTCGAGGCAAAGCTGAGGTCATCGCGCAGTATGAGCGACGATATAACCAGACTTCTCAACGAGTGGGACTACGACCCCTTCAACCACGTCCGGAAGATCACCGGCGACGACGGAAGAGAGAAAATCCAGGTGAGGGTTGAGCTCGGTCTTCTTCAGATGGAGGTGGACGGCAGGCCCGACGGCAAAAGACCCTACGGAATGCCCTCCTTGCTTGACTATTACGAGTCGCAGCTTCGGGAGCACGTCTCCCAGCAGGGAACCGAAGAAAGCTTCGTCCTCGACAGCGAAGCATGTGAAGAGCTGCGACAGGAGGCTTTGCTTTACTATCATCGGTACGTCCTCTTCTTTGAGCTGGGAGATTACGAGCGAACGATAAGGGACACCGAGCGAAACACGCGCCTCTTCGACCTGGTTTTTAAGCACGCCCAGGACAAAAAGGACGTTGTGGAACTCGAGCAGTACAGACCCTACGTGATTCGAATCAACGCCTCCGCTCGCGCCCTGAGAGACGCCCAGGCCCGCAGGTTTGATTCAGGCACCAAGCACGTCAAGGAAGCCATCGAGAAAATCGAAAACCTTCCCCACATGGACAACCCCACCTTCCTTTTCGAGAAGAATCGTTCTCTCTCCATTCTCAAGGGGATGCTGAAGGAGCTCCGGGCAAAGCAGCCGCCGACGAAGATGGATGCCCTCAGAAAGGAACTCTCCAGGGCTGTCAGCGAGGAAAGGTTTGAGGACGCAGCCAGACTTCGCGACGAGATAAGAAAACTGGGTGGGTGAAAAGAAAGGACGGCGGTTACTTTGACATGAGCTTTTCGAAGGTTGCGCGCGACTCCTTGAGCACCTCGTCATGGAGGCTTCTCCCGTGTGAGTCCATTGTAACGAGGACCGGCATGTCTTCCACCTTCAAAACCCACATCGCCTCTGGCACCCCGAATTCCTCCAGCATCAAAACGTTCTCAACTTCCTTCACCGCGTCGGCAAGAACGACCGCCAACCCTCCCGTGGCGCTGAAGTAAACCGCACCATATTTCCGTAGAGCTTCCTGAGTTCGCGGCCCCATCCCTCCCTTTCCGATGATCCCCCTGACTCCGTACGACCCAATCACTTCGCTTTCGTACGGCTCCTCGCGGATGCTCGTCGTCGGCCCGGCGGCAACAATCCGGTACTTCCCCTTCTCCTTCTCGACGACGGGTCCGCAGTGGTAGATAACCGAGCCGCTCAGTAATTCTCGCAGTTGAGCCGGTTTCTTCTCGACCATATACTTGTGCGCCATATCTCTCGCCGTGACTATCCGGCCGGAGAGGACCACCTCGTCCCCCACCCGCAGATTTCTGACCTCTTCTTCCGAAGCAGGAAGACTAATCCTGATCATACGTTGCCTTTCCGCCTTTCACGATCATAGACCGCCGCCGATACGCCCAGCACATGTACGAGACCGCCACAAAATAGGACGCGGGAACGCGGTTCGCGACTCCGATTTTGACGCCAAGCACCGTCGTCTTTCCGCCCAGTCCCATGGGACCAATCCCCAGTGAGTTCAGCTTCTCGACCAATCGCTCCTCCATTTTCCTCAGGGTCGGGTTCGGATTTTCATCGTCCAGCCGACGGAAAAACTGCTCCTTTGACAGAATGTAGGATGAGCCTCGGTCTCCACCGATTCCCACGCCGATGATGCCCGGCGGGCAGCCCGTCCCTTGAGCCTTGAAGACCGCGTCAATGACGCATTTCTCCACCCCTTCTAAGTCCCTTCCCGCCGACAGACAGGCATCTGGCAAACTATACTGAGCCCCGACGTTCTCGCTCCCTCCCCCCTTCAGCATCAGCCGGAATCGAATCGCCTTGCTCGCCCACTCGTGAAAGTGAATCGAAGGATGTCCGATTCCGACGTTGTCGCCCGTGTTCGCTCCGGAGAGCGTCTCGACGGAGTTGGGGCGGAGGTAGCATTTTCGCGTGGCTTCTCTCACGGCAGCGATAATTGCTGCGCGTATCGGGGCCGCAGGTGTGCCTGCGGGATGATCAACATAGAAGATCAGAGTGCCCGTGTCCTGGCAGACCGGCACAGACTTCTCCCTCGCCAGCTCGATGTTTCGGAGAATCTGGTCGAGAATAGTCCGCGCCATCGAGCCAGCTTCTTCTTTTCGGCGAGCTTTTTGAATCGCACCTACAACATCGTCAGACAGGTCCGTCGAGGTTCGCCTTATCAGTTCGACGAGATGCTTCCTGAAGGCCGAGAATTCGCCCATTCGTACTTCCCCTCTCTTTCTCGGACACCACCCCTTTCCACTCGGAATGCCGCCTACTCTATTACGATATCCACCATCTGTCAACCGCGAAGCGCCTCTCTTCTTTCTTAGCGTGAAGCTCTCCGACGGGGCGAGCAGGGCGAGCCAGCGGAGGCCAGGCCCACCTCCCGCCGTATCGCGCCCGCGCACCAAAGATACTTTATCCCATTTCACCGGGAATCCTTTACAATGGCGGCTGGAATTTCTTCGGCGGGGGCTATTGCGGATATCAATCCTTCTGAGTTGGCAAACTCTCGACTCAACCAGATGTCAAGGAGAAAAGATGCACGTCGGAGCCGACTACTACCCCGAGCAGTGGGATGAGAAGAGGTGGGCCGTTGACGCCCAGATGATGCAGAGGTGTGGGCTGAGCGTCGTCCGAATGGCCGAGTTCGCCTGGAGCAGGCTGGAGCCTGACGACGGGGAGTTTCGATTCGACTGGCTCGATCGGGTCATAGGGATTCTTGCGGAAAAGGGCATCAAGGTTGTGCTTGGAACGCCCACCGCTGCCCCGCCCGCCTGGCTTATCACTCGCCACCCGGACATTCTCCCCGTGCAAAACACAAGCGCTCAAGGACACCGAAATGAGAGGATGGAGTTTGGCACGAGGCGACACTACTGCATCACCAACCATCACTACTATTACTACTCGAGAAGGATCGTCGGCGAGATGGCCCGCCATTTCGCCAACAACCCGAACGTCATCGGCTGGCAGGTGGACAACGAGTTTGGCGGGCCGAAATGCTATTGCGATGGATGCCGGAAGGAATTCCAGCGGTGGCTCCGAAAGAAGCACCGGTCCCTCGATGCCCTGAACCGCGCATGGGGAAACGCCTTCTGGAGCCACGACTGCACGAGCTGGGAGCAGATTCCGATGCCCTGGCACGCCGCTTCCAACCCTGCGTTCTTCCTCGACTTCTGCCGTTTCCATTCTGAGATGGTCGTCCGTTACAGCGACATGCAGATAGAAACAATCAAGTCTATCGCGCCAGCTCATTTTGTCACGCACAACACCATGGGCCTTTCGGACCAGCAGGTTGACTACTTCAGGCTGGGAGAAAAATACGACTTCATCTCCTACGATTCATATCCGAGAACCCCTGCCAACTACCGCCCTTCGGCCATGGACCTCGACTTCACTCGCGGCATCAAGAAAAAGAACTTCTGGATAATGGAACAGCAG
Organism: uncultured Verrucomicrobiota bacterium; assembly: GCA_964482435.1. Classification (GTDB taxonomy): domain Bacteria; phylum Auribacterota; class JABMQX01; order JABMQX01; family JABMQX01; genus CAYZXL01. Next base: position 6,704 of record CAYZXL010000019.1, on the reverse strand, counting down.
TGCAGCTATCTGACGCGGGAGACAATCACCCCGACGTTCCCACCGGGCGTCATGAGGCTGTTCAGTTTTCAGTCGTTGGCCCACGGCGCCGACGCAATCGTCTATTTTCGCTGGCGAGCAGCGCTTTCAGGAGTCGAGCAATTCCATTCCGGGATTCTCCAGCACGACGGCACGGAAAACTCGATCAGCTACTGGGAAGCCGGACAGTTCGCAAAAGACCTTCGCAAGCTCAGTCCTTACCTCGAAGGCTCCGTGGTGAAATCCCGAGCAGCCATCGCCATTGATTACGACAGTCTCTGGTCGAACAGGTCGTACATGAACCAGGAGCTTTTCCCATATCTCGACGTCGTGGGGCAGTTCTACGACGGGTTGCGCCGAAGAGGAATCGGCGTTGATTTCGTCCGGCCCACCGACGACCTGACTCCTTACAAGCTGGCAGTTGCCCCGTTGCTCTACATCGTTGACGGAAACATCGCTGCCAATTTGCAGCGCTTCGTCGAGAGCGGTGGGATTCTCGTTGCTTCCTTCCGCTGCGGAATCAAAGACCGCCACAACAACATGACAGACAAAGTCCTCCCGGGCGAATTGGCAAAGCTCTTCGGCATCACCATCCACGCCTGGGATACATTGACCGAGGGAGCCTCTGATCAGCTCCGCACGAGCGGCGCTCTCGGTAGGAACGAGTACGAGACCTCCCTCTTCGCCGATTTGATTACGCTCCAAACAGCCGTCTCTCTCGCAACTTACTCGCGCGGCTGGCACGAGGGATACCACGCGGTCTCCGTCAACACAGTCGGCAAAGGACGGGCGGTTTATGTAGGCACCAACGTCCGGGGCGAATTCTACGACCGCCTCCATGATTGGCTGCTTCCTGCGGCTGGTTTCGACGGACTCTTCAGTGTCCCCGATGGGATAGAAGTCTGCACGCGGACCGGCCAGAAAGGCGACCTCCTGTTTCTCCTGAATTTCCAGGACGAGCCAAAAAAGGTTTCCCTCCCGGCAGAGTATCTCGAGCTTCTGACCGGGGAAAGGTTCTCAAAAGAGGCGGAATTTCCTCCCTATGGCGTCGCCGTCCTGACGAAAGAATAGGAAAGCTCGGCCGACGACGTCGGCGCTCAGAGAAGGCAAGAAAACGGCCGGTCGGCTGTGCGCGTTAAACGTGTGCGCTTCCTCACCCGCGCGCAGCGTACGAAGCCCGCGCCTCACCCCTTGATTGGTGACTTCGCAATACGGGGTTTCCTGTGCGGCTGGGGCTCGTTTTCGGCGTTGCTGAATGGCAAGAGCGCCGGACGCGGACGGGTTCACGACCGTCAAAGAGGCAGCCAGGAACCTCGAGGACCGTTTTGAGTTGGGGCAGCTTGTGCCCGTTGGGGAGCCGGGGATTGTTTGGGAAGAGATCGTCGAGTTTTTCCCTGCCAGCGGCCAGGGGAGAGGGAAGGGACAGACTACCTCCTGGCGTTGCCTCGGAGGGACTGTCTGGAAACGGGGATACCCGGCATTTTCTCGAAGTTGAGACGCCGCCGGGCTGTTTTCTTATCAATGAGAAAGTCGGAGCTTCCCGGGCTCCCGGGGAGTCGAAGCTTCACCTCGGGCCACTGCTGCCGCCCTGTCATAAAGCACCGTCGAGAGGAGTCGCGCCGGGCCGGTGGAGCCCGTCCACGATTTTTCTGTCGCGCATGCCCGCCGATGTGGCAAGGTAAATGCTTTTCTACACTCGCCAAATTCTGTCTCTGGACGGCGCTTTCGGGGGGCCTCGACGAGAAGGAGGGAGCGGACGCCGCATAACACCATCCCCAGAGTGAGTAATTTTGTCCACAAATGGGGCTTTTCCCACAAAGCTTTCTCGTCTGCCCCTGACCCCGTTGCCGCACAGGCAACGCCTGGCGACGGGAGGGTCCATTCTTTCTGACAGGATGCATTGGGAGGTAAGGAAACTTCACGGACAACGAGTCGCTGTGGGTTGATGGGAAGGATGTCAAGCTATCCTTGCACGGTTCCCACCATCGTCCCGCAAAGCATGGTTCCGCCGATGTGCCGTAAGCGTCATTTGCAGGGTGCAATGGAAAGAAACATCTCAAGGGGTCTGACTCTAATTGAGGTCGTAATACCGATTCTGATAGTCGCCATCACAGTCATGGGCCTCTTGACCTCGTTCCTCATGGGCCGGGTTCATACCGCGGTCTCCCGCCACCGAATCCACGCGGCCAACCTCCTCCGAGCGAGACTGGAGGAGTTGAAAGCTAACGGCTACGACTTCTTGAACACATTCTCCCCCAATCCTTGTGTCGAGACAAATCTTGTGCTGGACACAGGGCAGGACGAGCTATTGCCGAATGATGACCTGTTATGCACCCGCACCACCGTCGTCACGGACAACGACGGAGACGCTGCCCTTGAGATCGCCGTGACAGTGACCTGGCAGGAGAGAGTCATGTCAGCCAATCGCAACTACTCGGAAAGCCTCTACACCATTGTTGCTCCTACAAGGATTTCGGATAGATGAAGCGGTCAAGGAATAGAAACTCGTGCCTGACCGACCGCCCGATGCTGAGACCCTGCAAGCGCACCGGGGCGGGAGACTCCTGGAGGGCCCCTGACGGTTTCACCCTGGGCGAGACGATGGTGGCGCTTCTTATCTTCGTCATCATCATCGCGGGGTTAATGACGGTGTTCACCATGTCCATGCTTGCCTGGAAGGAAGGAACGAGAGACCTCGCCCTCCAGAGTAGCGGGCGACTTATCCTTGAGAAAATCATACGGGGACCGGGCGGCCGTTTTGGCCTGGCAGAATCAGCGGACGGAGACGTGACTGTCGAGACCGGCGGTAAAGGGATACGTTTTCGTGTGGACCGGAACAATCCCCCAACATACTACGGGGGAGACGACGTCGAAAGCAGAGTGTACTTTCAGGACAACCAGATGATGTACGACCCATCAACCTCCATATCCGGGAACGAGGTGCCCCTTGTCTCCTTCGGGCGGGTCGAGGATGTGCAATTTCAACTGAGCGGAAAGGCCGTCAGCATAGACCTTTCGATGACAGAGACTTCTCAGACGACTCATTCCTCTCACGTGAGGTTTCGAACTAAAGCATTCCTCAGAAAATCGGAGGACCCTGACACTCAGACGTGAGATAACGCTGGGAGCTAATCGAAGCGGGCAAACCCATGCAACGGAGATGCAAATACGATGAGTGGACCAGTCAGTCGGCGATATGAACGAGGGACAGTTCTGCCAGCAGCGCTGATTCTGGCAGTGGCGTTAGTGATAGGAGCAGCGGCGTTCCTGTCCCACACCTCTACGGAGGTTGTGCAGGTCAGAAGAAGCCTCGCCTCGCTCCGCGCCTTCTATTATGCGGAAGCTGGCATCAACTACGCCCAGAATCAGATTTTGCGTGGTTGGCAACTGGCGACCTTTTTGCGCCCATTCTATTTCGTTGATTACGAAACCATCACAACTTTGCCCGCTGAAATGGCTCTGCGAACGGGGATGCCGGAGGAGGGTACTTTCAACGTTGAGATAATCGGGGTTTCGACACCCTACAGGGACGCCCGGGAAGTTACTGTGAAGTCCACCGGAACATACGCAGGGGAAAGCCGGACCGTCGCGGCGACGTTGAGCCTTGAGCTGGCGCCATCGCGGGTTTTCGATTACACGTACTTTTTGAACCATTGGGGCTGGACGGAGGGAATACCCAGCAAGTTCAAGATGAACGGCAACGTCCGCGCCAACGGCCATTTTTCCTTCTCAAGCAGCAGTCTCTACGAGAACGGAAATCCCGAATCCAAGTGGGTCAGGGGCGTGAAGCAGTACAAGGACCCCGGGGGCATCTACTCCGGATTCAGCATAACGGGTGCCTCGTCGCTGAACGGGATGGGACGGCTCGACGTCAACCAGCATATGAACGAGGACTCAAACAAGAACGGCGTCCTCGACCCCGGAGAAGACCACAATCAGGACCAGATGCTGACCCGCCCTGAACACGTGGAAATGCCGAACCTCACGGACATGAATTTGTATGAGGACCACGCCAAGGGGTGGAATGGAGGACAGGGCAGCAGCATCAAAATCCAGGGCGCAGGAGAGGGAGGTGGGGACCTGGTGGTCTCCAATGCGGTTTACGGGGATGAACCCGGCGAGAAGTCAAATCTCGTCCTCTGGGGGACAGCGCAAAACCCAATCATTGTTGACGGCCCGGTCGTGGTGCGAGGCGACCTGCTCATAAAAGGCTGCGTCAAGGGGAAAGGTTCGCTCTATGTCCAGAGGAACGCTTACATCTCGGACAACCTGACCTACGTCAACCATCCCGTAGGGAAGCCGAACTGGGATTATTTCGCCTATACCGACCCCCTCGTACGCTACGAGACATGGATGCAGGCTGCCACTGAGTGGCGGCAGGCAAACGCAGACAAGGACGGCCTCGGGCTGTTTGCCCGGGAAAGCGTGGTCATAGGAGACTTCCAGAGTTCCACCTGGAGGAGCAGCGTCAGTACATGGCTCAACAACACCTCTAACGAAAGCGCCGAAGCCGTCAATGGCCTTGACCATATGCCCAACACCAGCGACCAGGGAGAGAAAGATGGTCAGTGGACCGTTGACCGTTATACCCAGGAGGACCTTGAAGAAGGACTGATCCCCCCCGGCAAGAATGTCGGAGACCCCGTCCCCGGGTCCGGCGAGGACATAGATGGCGACGGCTCACAGGACCCGAGAATCGCTTTGGCAGACTTCAATTTCAATGACCCCAACTATCCCAACCTGCACAAGGACTGTTGGGGTGGATATACGCCCCCAGAACTCAACTGGCAGAGCGGTACAATCGCGTTCTCCAAGTTCCTCAACCCCGCCGGGGGCGATTGCCTCGACCACATTGATGCGATGATGTACACCAACCACGCCACCGTCGCCAATTGGGGAAGGAACTCGACAAAGATTCAACTTCTGGGCGGAATAGTCTCCCGGGTCGAGGCAATCATCTTGAGGAACGATGGAAGTGCTGAATGGATTCATGACGAGAGGTTCACCGGGGGTGGAGAAGAATTCGGACTTCTTCTTCCGAGAGTCAAGAGACCGCTGAAGATTATCTCCTGGAGAGAAGTCACTCCGGACTATCAACTTGCCTACGAGTATTGAGGGAGATGACGTGGCGATGGGTGCTCGAAGCAGACTGACCAGCAAACCTTACCTGTTCGGTTTTTTTGCGGGCCGCTCCCTGGCGATTCTGGCCACGGCCCTTCTGTGCGGTGCAGCGGCCGTTGTCCTCGGCGTCCTCTCCACGCCAGCGGAGGCGATGTTCGTGGCGTCCCCGGAAAAGCAGGACGAACCAGCGCCAACCGAGGAGGAAGCCGTTCTCTCGCAGGATGCACCCAAAGGCGACAGGCAAACTGGCACTCAGCAACCGCTGCCGCTTCCAAAAGCTTCCCTCGAGCCAGCCAGACTGAACGACTCGCCCCAGACCACACATCCCGCGGACACAAGGCTTCAGAAACAAATCTCCCGGATTGCCGGCCCAGCATCCGAAAAAAGGAACTTCAACTCCAACGCCTTTGTCCGGATGTCGGGGGAAACTGATGAGCTCAAGCCCGTCGCTTTGCCCGTCCGATTGCTCGAGCGACGCAGGCTCCTGCATGCGCACGGTTCGCAGTATTTGGACCCCGGGGAGGGGATTTTCAGCGTGGGCTCCTGGATATTCATCATCCTGTGCCTCGCAGCCGCCATTGTTGCCCTCCTCAGGATAAGGAAGCTTAGCTCCCGCCCAGCATGAGATCTCCTCCCTGTGACGCAGCGCCTTTCTACGTGGCAGCCGTCTTGTTCGCAGTCGGCGTCTTTTTCTCGCGCCCCATCGTTCCTCGTAAGCACCTCCTTCGGCGGGTGGGGAATACCCCGCCGGCACCTCCCATTCGCAGCGGAAGTTCACCTCACTGATGCGTACTTAATGCATTGGTATCAGAGGGGTTAGTGGGCTTTCAGGGGCGGTTTGTGTAGGCGTGCAACTCGGTGGACATTTTTTCCAATTTTTCACTTGACATGATTCAGCGGTCGTGGTATTGGGTAGGCATGTATTTAGCGAGAGGAAGCTGGCCATCGAAAAACCGAAAGGTGTACAAGACCGCCTATCTGCGAGAGTCGTACCGTGTGCGGCGGCAGGTGAAGATCGAGGATTGTCTGTTTCGGAGGCGAAATGGGGGGCGAGCGCCTCAGTTGTTTCTTTACGATGTGACGAGCACGTACCTGGAGGGGGAAAAGAACGCTTTTGGGGATTACGGGCATTCGCGTGACGGGAAAAAGGGGAAGAAGCAGATCGTGGTGGGGTTGTTGTGTGACGAGGAGGGGGAGCCGGTCTCCACGGAGGTTCTCCGGGGCAATCCCGCCAAAGGCGGGACTGATGCCACTACGTTTGCCTCCCAGGTGCGAAAGGCTGCGGAGCGTTTCGGTTGCCGAAGGGTGACGTTCGTGGGGGACCGGGGGATGATCAGGAGCGGGCAGATCGAGCAATTGTCTCGGGAGGGCTTCCACTACATCACGGCTATCACCAAGCCGCAGATTGAGGCGTTGGCAAATCGAGGGGTGATCCAGATGGACATGTTCGATGAGGAACTTTGTGAGGCGCAGGACGGAGGGGTTCGCTACATCCTGCGGCGCAATCCGTGTCGGGCGGAAGAGATGGCGGCCGCCCGTGCGGACAAGCTATTGTGCGTGGAGCG